>JBMZDW010000052.1:0-17846 GCA_049614565.1 Cognaticolwellia sp.
TTGACGACAACGCTGAAGAAAATGTCGATATCTCAGATCCCGACGATATTGATGCACTATTAGATTCAATTAATGCCGATGCCAACAACACTGAACTCGATAGCGACGTAGATAGTACACACTTAGAAAATACGCCCTTGGTTGACGACAACGCTGAAGAAAATGTCGATATCTCAGATCCCGACGATATTGATGCCTTGTTAGATTCTATTAATGCTGATGCCAATAGTCCTGATGTAAGCGCCTCAATTGACAACCATAATCCAACTGCTGAAGATAACGCAGATATTTCAGATCCTGATGATATTGACGCCTTGTTAGCTTCAGTCAGCGGTGCTGCAGCTATGGTTAGCGAGACAGCTGAAGCTTCAAAAAGTGAGCTAACGAGCGAAAATAATAGTGAACAGCCAGAAAGCGAGAATGCTGAGCTGATCAATAACTTCAGTGATGAATATGTGCAATCGTTTATCGACGGCGACTTTAGTGACTTGCGAGGTGAATCGAGCATAGACACAGAACTGGATGCAGCAGAAAGCAACACGGGTGAGGGTATTGTAGAGAGTCCCGCCGCTAATGAAGATATATCTGATGACTTTGATATCGATGCCTTAATTGATGAGGTGAATCAAAGTAGCGATAGTAGCGAGCTTGAAGCCTTAGATATTGGTGATGAGCTGCTTGACGGTGAGCTACAGGATAATGACGGTGATAGCACTGAAGTAGTTGATGATGACGAACTTGCCGCCTTATCGACTGAATTTGACGAAGCTACCATTACACAATTACTTAATGATGAACAAGCAGATGACAGTGCCATGGAGTTAGCACCTGATTTTAACGACAGTAATGTTTTAGCGGATCTGTTGTCAGATGAGAGTGATGATGGTGAGGCACAACACGAGGCCGACGAGATAAGTGAAGCCAGTGAGGTTGACGATATAAAAGCGCTCGACAATGTAGACTTCGATGACTTATTGGCCAATATTGAGCATGAAAGCAGCGCCACGAACAATGATGATTTTGAACTTGATGAAAGCCTTGACATTGGCGACGAGTTTGAAGTTGTTAGCACTGACGATAACGCCGAAGAGCGTGTCAGCTTAGAGCAACAAACGTCGGCACAGGAAGAAACTGAAAAAGACTTTATTTCGGTCGATACCTTATTGTCTGACAGTTTAAGTGATGACCAGCCGGCACCGCCATATGATAAAATGACGGCTGATGTTGGCTTAAGTGAATTTCCTGAGTTTTCCGGTAGTGCCACTACTGAAGATATTGATGACGACAATGGTCTTGGTGCTAAGTTAGATTTAGCGAAAACCTACCTTGAAATTGGTGATAATGAGCATGCGGAAGTCACGTTATTGGATATTGTTAATCGTGGCGACGCAGAGCAAAAACTGGCGGCTCAAGCCTTGTTAGATAATATAAATTAACTGGGTATCGCGCGAGATAAAAGGCTGCAGCATGCAGCCTTTTTTGATACTGCAGCTTATTGTTTAACAGTGCGTGGCAAACAAGGTAAAAATAATGGATAATGCGCCACCTTAGCAGTGGAGAATAAAATGCGTTACGCTTTAGGCATAGAATACGATGGTAGTCGTTACTACGGTTGGCAAAAACAAAACAATGTTATCAGTGTACAAGAGAAGTTAGAAAAGGCCTTGTCAAAAATCGCTAATGAACCGATAGAGGTAATATGCGCAGGTCGCACTGATACCGGCGTCAATGCCACCAATCAGGTTGTACATTTTAACACAGACAAAGTCCGTAAAGATGTGGCATGGACCTTAGGCGTTAACACTAACTTACCAAAAGATATTGCCGTATCTTGGGTGAAAGAAGTCAATGAAGATTTCCACGCCCGCTTTAGTGCAACCGCCAGACGCTACCGTTACATCATCAATAATAACCGTTTACGTTCGGCGATTTTAAGTTCAGGTATTAGCTTTTGTCATTATCCGCTCAATGAAAACTTAATGCATCAAGCCGCGCAATATTTAGTGGGCCGTCATGACTTTACCTCGTTTAGAACTGTGCATTGTCAATCTCATTCACCTACGCGCACCTTGTATCATTGCAATGTTTCTCGCCAAGGCGAGTTTGTAATTATTGACGTAAAAGGGAATGCCTTTTTACATCATATGGTACGTAATATTGCGGGTAGCTTAATGAAAATAGGGCAAGAACTAAAACCCGTGAGTTGGCTAAAAGAGGTACTAGAGGCGAAAAATCGCTGTGTTGCCGGCATTACCGCGCCATCGGCCGGGCTCTATTTTGTTGATGTTGACTACCCTGAAAACTTTGAAATTCCAAAGCGTAGCCCAGGCCCCTTGTTTCTACTATAATCATTACTACAAACAGAGTAGAGCAAGAAAACAGACCAGTTTTTCCTATAATTATGTAGGCGTTCTATGGTCTAATTCAGGATTGAATTTGTAATTAGCAAAATTTTTATATTTAGTGATTGTATTTTAAACAATTATTGAATTTTTCGTGCATAGGCAAAAGACTATTATGAGCTGGATTGAAAAAATTCTCCCGAAAGCAAAAACCACACAAAAAAGAAATATTCCAGAAGGTGTTTGGAGTAAGTGTACTAGCTGTAACGCGGTTCTTTATAAAGTTGAATTAGAACGACAAATGTCGGTTTGTCCAAAATGTGATCATCATATGCGTATTTCTGCGCGTAAACGCATTGAGAGCTTTCTTGATCAAGGTGAGCGCGTTGAGTTAGGTGAAGAATTTGAAGCCAAAGATATTCTCAAGTTTAAAGACTCTAAGCGCTACAAAGACCGTATTTCAGCGGCACAAAAAAATACCAGCGAAAAAGACGCCTTAGTGGTGATGAAGGGTGAACTACATGGTTTGCCTATTGTGGTTGCGGCATTTGAGTTTTCATTCTTAGGTGGTTCAATGGCCTCAGTGGTTGGCGCCCGTTTTGTTAAAGGCGTTGAATACTGTTTAGAGCACAATCTCCCTTTTGTGTGTTTTTCTGCCAGTGGTGGTGCGCGTATGCAAGAAGCGTTGTTTTCATTAATGCAAATGGCAAAAACCAGCGCTGCATTAGCGAAAATGAGCGAAAAAGGTTTGCCGTATGTTTCGGTATTAACTGACCCAACCATGGGCGGTGTTTCAGCAAGTTTAGCTATGCTGGGCGATATTAATGTTGCAGAGCCGAAAGCGTTGATCGGTTTTGCCGGCCCACGGGTTATTGAACAAACGGTACGTGAAAAACTGCCTGAAGGTTTTCAACGTAGTGAATTTTTAAAAGAAAAAGGCGCGATTGACTTAATTGTCGATCGACGCGAAATGCGCGGCACGCTAGCACGTATGCTTGCCAAGTTTATGGGACAAGATAGCCCCGCAGTTTAACGGTAAATTCATGTCAAAAATGCTCAAAGGCCATTCAGGTAAGCGCAACCTTACTGAATGGCTTTCTTATTTAGAAAACATTCATAGTGTAGAAATAGATCTTGGTTTACAACGCATTGGCCAAGTTGCGCAAGTGCTTAATATTACTTTTCCTACCTCGACCGTGATCACAGTTGCGGGTACCAATGGTAAAGGCACCACCTGTGCGTTTTTAGAAAATGCCTTCTTAGCGCAAAAACGCAGCTGTGCAGTGTATTCTTCGCCGCATATTGAACGCTTTAATGAGCGTTTACGTATTAATCGCCATGAAGTTGCCGACAGTGCCTTGGTTGATGCCTTTGAAACCATCGAAGGTGCGCGAGGTGACATTAGCTTAACGTACTACGAATACACCACATTAGCGGCGCTAGTTATTTTGATGCAAAGCCCGCCTGATGTGATCATTCTGGAAGTCGGCTTAGGCGGGCGTCTAGACGCCACCAATATTATTGATGCTGATGTTGCCGTGGTTACTACCATTGATTTAGATCATCAGGCGTTTTTAGGTGATACGCGCGAAGCGATAGGATTTGAAAAAGCCGGCATTATGCGCGGCAATAAAGTGGCGGTGGTGGGAGACATTGAACCGCCGGCGTCAATCGCAACTCATGCCAATAATATTGGCGCGAACGCGGTTTTTCGTCAGCAAGATTTTTTTGTTGAAAACGCGACTAGCGCCAGTAGCACTAGCCATAGCACTTGGCAGTGGCGCAGCAGTGACAAGACATTTTCACCGCTAGCCAAGTGTCATATCCCACAAGATAATGTTGCCACGGCCCTTATGGTACTGAATGTTTTAGCTGAAAAACTGCAATTAACACTTAATAGTGGTTTTATTAATCAGATCATTGCGAAAACCAAAGTTGCAGGGCGCATGGAAAAGTTCTCAGGTAGGTGTGATGTAATTTTAGATGTCGGTCATAACCCGCAGGCGGCACGGTATTTAGCGGCGCAATTACAGCAACTAAATTACCCGAAAGTGCATGCGGTGCTAGGCATGTTATCAGACAAAGATGTTTATCAAACCACAATGGCGTTGCGAGGCGAGGTTGATCATTGGTATGTTGGCTCGCTTGACGTGCCACGAGGCTGCAGTGCCAATACTATTGTTGAAAATATGCAAATAGCCGACGATAAGGTGAATTGTTTTGACAATGTCTCTCAGGCATTTAAAATGGCGAAACAAAATGCAAAAGCAACTGATCTTGTTCTGGTTTTCGGATCTTTCTTTACGGTTGCCCACATAAGACGTTTGTTAGTTTAATAAAACTGGAGTCTAATTTGTCTACACCGTTTCAAAATCGTTTAGTGGGTACTATTATTGTTGCCGCTGTCGCTATTATATTTTTACCTGACGTGCTCGATGGTGATAAAAAAACCTATCAAGACAATTTTGAAACCATTCCAACGGCCCCGCAAGTTGATTTTCCGCCCGCCAATAACGTGTTTCCGGAAGAAAAGCTTGCCACCTTGCCAAAAACAGCCACCTCAGATGAGGTTGCTCTTGACGATAAAACGCTAGCAGAGTCAACAACAGCAGTAAATGACAAGAAAGTCACGGTGGCGAGTTTGCCCAAAGAGCCGTCGTTTTCATCCTCGCCAGTGGAAAAAACCGCAAAGGCTGCCCAGGTAAAAGCAGAAAAATCATCACCGAGCAAAGCAATTTCACAACAGGCATGGGTGATTCAGTTAGGCAGCTTTCGTCACCAAAATAATGTTGACGATTTGGTCAAAAAATTAAAGTCTAAAGGCTACACGGCTTTTACTAAGCCAATTAAAACCAAAAATGGTAACTTGACCAAGGTTTTTGTTGGTCCTGAATTGATAAAATCATCGTTAGAGAAAAAGCTCCCTGCTTTGAAAAAACTGACGAATGTGCAAGGGAAGGTTGCCCGATTCTATCCGACTAAATAGCAAAATTATTAGCAAATACTACTAGGGTTCTGGTAGAATGCGCGCCACTAATCAATGAGAATATTCGATTTATGGTTTGGATAGATTATGCCATTTTGGCTGTTATTGGTATTTCCGCTTTAATTAGTTTGGTGCGTGGCTTTGTCAAAGAAGCGGTATCACTAATTGTTTGGATCAGTGCTTTTTTTGTCGCCAGTACCTTCTACCTCAACTTATCAACCTTACTCACCAATATCTCAGATCAACTGCTGCGTAATGCCGCCTCCATCGCCATTTTATTTATTACCACCTTAGTTTTAGGCGCGCTGGTGAATTATATTATTGGCCAGCTTGTCAGTAAAACCGGCTTGTCGGGTACCGATAGGGTGTTGGGTATTGTATTTGGCGCACTCAGAGGTGTGTTGATCATCGCCGCCGTGTTATTTTTTATGGATGCATTTACCCCCGCATCATCAACCTCATGGTGGAAAAACTCTCAATTGGTTCCAGAATTTACATTAATAGTTGAATGGTTTTTTGAGTATCTCAAACAGTCTTCAAGTTTCTTAGCTTAGTTCGTCGGAGAATAAGTGCATGTGTGGTATTGTTGGTATTGTTGGTAAATCACAAGTGGGTCAAGCGTTATACGATGGTTTGACCGTGTTACAACATCGTGGTCAAGATGCTGCAGGTATCGTGACCATTCACGATAATACCTTTAGGTTACGTAAAGGTAATGGCTTAGTAAAAGATGTTTTTCATACTCGCCATATGTTGCGCTTACAAGGCGAAATGGGTATTGGTCACATTCGTTATCCTACCGCGGGCACCTCGAGCTCTTCGGAAGCACAACCTTTTTACGCGAATTCGCCGTACGGTATTTCCTTAGCGCACAACGGTAACTTAACGAATGCCGACGAGTTAAAAGTTTGGCTGAATACCCAAGCACGACGTCACGTTAATACCACTTCAGATTCAGAATTGTTATTAAATATCCTAGGTCACGAGTTGCAAAACTCTGAGCAACATACCCTAGATCCAAGCGATATATTTAATGCCATATCAAATGTGCATAAACGCGTACGTGGTGCCTATGCCACCGTTGCCTTGATCATTGGCCACGGTATGGTCGCGTTTCGTGACCCTAATGGTATTCGTCCACTGGTATTTGGTAAACGTGAAAGCCAAACAGGTGTTGAATATATGGTGGCGTCTGAATCAGTGGCGCTTGATGCCAATGAATTTGAGTTTGTCCGTGATGTTGCCCCAGGTGAAGCGATTTATTTTTCTGAATCAGGCAAAATTCACAGCCAGCAATGTGCGGAAAACCCATCATTTCACCCGTGTATTTTTGAATATGTTTATTTTGCTCGCCCCGATTCATCTATCGATAAAATTTCTGTTTACGGCTCACGTGTAGAAATGGGGAAAAAGCTTGGTGATAAAATTGCCAAAGAATGGGATGACCTAGATATTGATGTTGTGATCCCCATTCCTGAAACGTCATGTGATACCGCGCTAGAAATTGCTCGTCATCTTGATATTCCTTATCGACAAGGTTTCGTTAAAAATCGCTATATTGGTCGCACCTTTATTATGCCAGGGCAAGAGCAACGTAAAAAATCAGTGCGCCGTAAACTTAATGCCATTGGTGCGGAATTTGCCGGTAAAAATGTCTTGCTTGTTGATGACTCTATTGTACGCGGCACTACCTCGGGGCAAATTATTGAAATGGCTCGCGCTGCCGGCGCTAAAAAAGTTTACTTTGCTTCAGCGGCACCTGAAATTCGTTTCCCTAATGTCTATGGGATTGATATGCCAAGCGCGAATGAGTTAATTGCGCACGGTCGTGAATTGGAAGATATTTGCCAACTAATTGGCGCAGATAAATTAATCTTTCAGTCGCTAGAAGATCTAGAAGCGGCTGTGTCAACGGCAAACCCTGATATAACAGAGTTTGAAACCTCAGTATTTAACGGTGAATATGTCACGCAAGATATTAACCAAGGTTATTTAGATCGCTTAGACGCACTGCGCAACAACGAAACGAAAGAAACGTCCGATAAAAATGCCGACTCTATTATTGATATGCATAATGAAGGCGCTGAATAATTACCTCAGTGCTAATGGTAAAATTTAGATAATAAAAAACCGCTTAATCAGCGGTTTTTTATATTCTGGATGAATGGTCAGTTTTTTGGTTCCAGACAAAAACTAAGTACCTACTTCCGTGTAGGCAATGTCGTGGGTGCAGGGTCGTTCTTTGCCATCCATGGCACCACGACATTAATGCTTCCTGCATGTCAGTGCACAAGAGCGTGTTTATGCCCCCGTTCACGTAATAAACTTGCGTAATTAACTCACGTATTCAACGCCAAGACCTGAGTTAAAAACAATGGCACTTGCAGCCATTAAGGCAACAATCAGTACTAAGCCGCAAGTTACAACCGAACTTGAATAAATAAAGCCTTTTTCTTCAGGGATATTCATCATAATTGGTACTCCTGAATAAAGCAGGTACACCGAGTAGGACAGTGCTGCTAACCCTGCCAATACCACAAACCAGAGTACTGGGAATAAGGCCGTTAAGCCAACCATTAGTAGTGGCGTTGCCGCGTAGGCTGCTAATTCTAATGATTGTGTGAAATCCGGTGTTGAATCAAAGGTTTTCGCCATCCATTGGATTAATATCGCTAAAGAAAATACCCCGATAATAAGGCCAAAATACATGGCAACTGACATAAACAGTGCGTTTGATTCGGTTAATTTTATTGGATCACCAGCACCAATAGTCCAACCGATATGGGCGGCGGCGTAGTAGCCGCAAATTGCTGGGATCAACGCTATGGTGAGAATATGCACCATTGAATACATTAGACTTTCATGACGTCTTTCGATGGTTTGCCATTCTTTTTTAGGTGCAGTGTAAAGCCCCCAGATATGATTTAAGATCATGTTAAATACCTCTTTCTGTCCCCAAAAATAATGCAGATATCAAGTAAACTCTGCGGCCTTGCAATTACGTCAACGTTATTTTTTTTATTGTTGATAATGTATTTATGTAAGATGCAAAGGGATACGTCAAGAGTTGTTTGATATTTAGCCGTAAAAAGATATTTTTTAGCCATCTATCAGTCCGCTAAAGTGATTTTACGCCAATATTTCGCTAGGAAACTTTAATGCGAACAATTTTCATGATTTCAATTTCAAAACCGGCGACCACTTCATTAGCGGGATAATAGGTAATATTGACTTGTTGATTTTGTAGTGACTTATAGCGTTTTTTACGACGATATTTAAACGGCACATCGATGCCCTTTAACATGATTGTGTTAAGAAACCAGTCGTCCGCTTCACGTTGAACATGCGAAACCACAGTTTGCTGCTCGCTATGAGTAAGCTCTTGGTGTTTGTCCGTTAATGCTTTAGCGTCAGTTTTTTTCATCATAATATTCGCTATATATTTGCCAACCTACCGAGGTAGGGCAACCAGTGAGCGTAATATCATAGCAAAATTCAGACAAACTATGTTGTTTAATTAGTCGAATGTTACATGGCTAAAGTTAGGAAAATAAGCTGCAACAATCTAAATAGCGTGCGCGAAGAGGCTTACATTTTTGTGCTAGCGGGTAAAATAACGTACAATGCGGCAGTTATAAAAGCAGTATTCATAGGTAGAACGCCGCGGCTATTGTCAAACATTGGCCGCTTGCTTGAGTAAGTTATCAACATGGTTAACGGTTGAATAAACCGGTATTAAAGTAGTCTGTTGTTGTCTTTTTAAGTCGCATGAATACGTATCCCTTGTTGTGGTGTGCAAGTTAAGTCGTTAGTGAGATTTGTATGCTAACCGCAGCAAAGTGGGTACAGTTAATTCACCAACAGATAAGTTGTGTTTAATGTTCGATTATATCATCGTAGGGGCTGGCCAAGCAGGGCTGGCTATGGCATATCAGCTCAAACAAGCGAATGCTAATTTTTTAGTACTAGACAGCGAGCATGAAATTGGCGCGTCATGGTTAAAACGCTGGGATTCACTGAAGTTATTTACCCCAACAGAGTTTAATCATCTCCCTGGCATGGCATTTCCTGCCGCCAAAGGTCATTATCCCGATAAATATGACGTGGCAAACTACTTTAAAGCCTATGTTGAGCAATTTTCATTACCTATTCAGTTAGCAACAACTGTGCTAAAAGTGACAAAGTCGAACCATCAATTTGACGTGCAATGTGCTGATAAAAGCTATCAATGTAAACAAATTGTCATTGCCTCTGGTCCTTTTCATACGCCGTTTATTCCACCTTGTCATCATTCGTTATCCGCAGATATTAAGCAAATACACAGCCGTGATTATCGTAATCCTGAACAATTATTGCCAGGAGATACTCTAGTGGTGGGCGCGGGTGATTCAGGCTTTCAAATTCTGCAAGAAATAGCGCACCACAATGCACAACGGCAAGTGTTTTTTTCCGGCAGCACCAATTCATTCACTATTCCACAAGAGTTTTTAGGTAAAACGCTATGGTGGTGGTTTAAATTACTGGGTGTTTTATCAGCCAATAAATACACTTGGTTAGGTAAAAAAATTCAACAAAAAATGCAGCCGGTTATTGGCATTGATATCAAGTCATTGTTATCAAGAAGTAATGTCACTGCGGTCGGTCATACCTTGGACGGTAATGAAAATACTCTAGTGTGTCAGCATGCGACCTTAACCAGTGTTAAAAATATTGTTTGGTCAACGGGGTTTCGACCTGACTTTTCATGGCTTGAAAGCCTTGAATTAGACAAACAAGGCTATCCAGTCAATTATCGTGGTGTTAGTAACACAAAGGGTATGTACTTTGTCGGTTTGCCGTGGATGCATACACGTGGGTCCGCAACACTGGGTGGTGTCTATAAAGATGTTGATTATTTAATTGATATCATGCAGTCCAACCTTCAGAATGTTCCTGATGTGGCTAACGAGCCAGAAGCACTGACAGCGATGAGTTAATTCGCATAGCCCATCAAATAATTTAAAAAACAATATATTCATGTGGTTACAATGCGCTTTTGTTGGAAGGCGTCATCAAAAACGCATGCTAAAAATGTAAGAGAAAATACCTTGGATAAACTACTTGAGCCAATTCAAAATTTCCTGCAAAGCCCAACACCACAAGCGTGGATTGATGAAGCGAGCAAGCCTGAAAACTTAGCCATTATTTTGATTGACCATTTAATTTGTGAATTAAAAGCCGCGCAATCCGCGATGTTTTTGATCCGCAAATATGTGGTTGATAAAGAAAGTGGTGATGCGTTGTTAGCTTGGTTGCAACCGTTTGAAACCTTAATATATAAACGTGAAGGTAATTGGCGTGACCTGGCAGCAAAAAATAACTTAACGAAAGCGGTTATTCCAAAAGCAGATTCCGATTACGGGCAAAGCCTGATTGATAAAATGGTGATGCTGATCAAAGAAGAGTTACATCATTTTTATCAAGTGTTAGAAATTATGCATGACTACGGCATCGAATATCGCAGTATTACGCCGTGTCGCTATGCCAAGGGCATGCTGCGTCATGTTAAAACCTTTGAGCCCGATGCCTTAATCGATAAATTAATTGTTGGTGCTTATATTGAAGCCAGATCGTGCGAGCGTTTTGCCATGCTTGCGCCCCATGTTGATAAACGGTTGGGGGACTTCTATCGTTCGTTACTGCGCTCAGAAGCGCGGCATTATCAAGATTACCTTACTTTAGCCAAAGAAATTGCCGGTGCAGAGCAAAGCGACAAAGTAGCGGCGCGTATTGCTTTTTTTGCTGACGTAGAAGCACAGCTTATCACCAGCCCAGATTGTGATTTGAAATTTCACAGTGGCACACCGATTACCGCCGAGTAAATGTATCAGCGCAGCCGCTCACGGCTATGACTTACCGCCGTGTTCATCACTCTTTTAGCAATAGGTAACAAAGTGTGAATAATCCCACTTTTGATTGTCAATTACTCGGGTAACTCGCTAGTATGCTAGCAGACGTTTTTGATAGATCACTTATAAATATTAGAAAGGAAAATAATTGATGCGCACTATGATTGCATTCGTTGGGGCCGTGGCATGCTTGTCTGCCTGCCAACCAAACAGTTCAACACAAAATACCACACAAGAGCCAACGGCAGTGGCTGCGACGCAAAGCGTTGAAAAAAATAAGCTTAGTGAATCTCAATGCTTAAACGAATGGTTTGCTGCCAAGTATGAAGAGCAGTTGCAACTTAGCCCAATAATGTTGACATTTTTGGGCCGTAAAGAGCAGTACAATAAAGTTGATGATATGACTGTAGCGTTTGAGAAAAAGCGTTTGGCCTGGCAAGGCGCATCTGTTGCCGAGTTAATGTCTAATTTTGATTACAATGAATTGAGCGCTGAAGCGAAGATTTCCTATGATATTTGGTTGTACCAATATGAACAGGCAAAAACGGCCGCCAAATTTAATCAAAACGGCTATATCTTCACGCAATTCAATGGCATTCAAGCCTTTGCCGCACAGTTCTTAATTAACTTTCATCGTGTTGATGAGTTAAGCGATATGCAGGCCTATATCGAACGTATTGCCGGTATCAGTACCGCGATTGATCAGTTACTGGTGCGAGCAAAAGAAAATGCCGTGGTCGGTACGCGCCCACCACGCTTTGCCTATGAAGGCGTTATTGAGCAAGCAGGTAATTTAATTTCCGGTTTACCTTTTTCGCAAACAGAAGATGCAACGGATTCACCCTTGTGGATGGATGTACAACGAAAAATTAATGGCTTAGTCGAAGCCGAAAAAATTACTGCAGAGCAAGCCAAAACATTAAAAACCGATGCTAAAGCGCAGTTACTTAGCGCCTTTTTACCGAGTTACCAAGCACTTATTAGCTGGTTTGAAGCTGATATTGCTAATACCGTTAGTAACCCAACCGGCGTGTCTACTCAGAAAAATGGCCAAGCATTTTATAATCATATGATCAGCGCTTCAACCACCACAGACTTATCTGCAGAAAAAATTCATGCAATCGGGGTTAAAGAAGTCGCACGTATTACCAACGAGATGATCGCCATTAAAGACCGTGTCGGCTTTGAAGGGGATTTATCGGCATTTTTTAATTTTATTAAAACCGATGAGCAATTCTTTTACCCAAATACCGATGAAGGTCGTCAAGGTTATATTACCGATACCCAAACCTATTTAGCCTTTATTAATGCCCAGTTGCCGCAGTACTTTGGCATTTTGCCTAAGGCAGATTTAGAGGTTAAACGAGTTGAAGCCTTTAGAGAGCAAGACGGTGCGGCCCAGCATTATAATCCAGGTACGCCTGATGGTAGCCGTGCGGGAGTTTATTACGCCCATTTATCTGATATGAGCGCCATGCCGAAAAATGAAATGGAAGGCGTTGCTTACCATGAAGGTAATCCGGGCCATCATATGCAAATATCCATTGCCCAAGAGCTTACCTCAGTACCGCAATTTCGCACCCAAGCTAACTTTACCGCATACAGTGAAGGTTGGGGCTTGTATGCCGAACTGCTAGCAAAAGAAATGGGCGCTTACCAAAATGATTTTTCCGATTTTGGGCGCTTGGTTAATGAAATGTGGCGCGCAGTCCGTTTAGTGGTTGATACCGGCTTACATGCTAAAGGTTGGACTGAAGCGCAGGCAGTTGCTTACTTTAAAGAAAAAACGCCGATTGCTGAAGAGGCGATAATTTCAGAAGTTCGCCGTTATTTAGTACTGCCAGGCCAAGCCACCGCGTATAAAATTGGTATGTTAAAAATATTAGAATTACGTGAAAATGCTAAGCAAAAACTTGGCGACCGTTTTGATATTCGCGGCTTTCACGACACCGTATTAGGTGGTGGCGCTATGCCACTCGCTATTTTAGAGCGTCGAGTAAATGACTGGGTAGCCGTTGAAATGGCGAAATAGAGCTCTGTAGCGGGTTGGAATTTATGTCGTCAAATACAACCAAGCCAAACTTAATCAAGCCAAGCTAAATCAGCTAAGCCAAGTTAAACCTAAAAAGAAAACCCCGTGTTCAGCGCCATTAAGCGAACACGGGGTTTTTATACGTTTAGGCAATAGTAAAGCTAGAACGCTATAAGGTCACGATTGTTGATTGCACGCAAACGCGCTACTCATTAATTCCATGCTATCGGGGGTAACCTTTAACCACGCCCCTTGCTCATACCAATCACCCAGCACAATACGCTGTGCATCTTGGTCATTTACCACTATGTTATGTACGGCAGGCCTGTGGGTGTGGCCGTGGATCATCAATTGGCTATTGTGTTGTTCTAAGCACTGCACCACCTCAGAGTCTGTTACGTCCATTATATCTTGCGACTTCATGGCGGTAGCTGAGGCACTTTGCTGGCGATAATTATCCGCAATTTTTCGCCGGACAAATAACGGCAAGCTTTTAACGATGGCTTGCCACCACCAACTGCGGGATTTTTTTCGAAACGCTTGGTATCCGGTATCGCGAGTACACAGGGTATCGCCGTGCATAATAACTACAGGCTTACCATATAAATCGATTAGGGTTATTTCCGGTAAAAGTTGCATGTCCGATTGCTTGGCAAAACGTTTGCCGAGTAAAAAGTCACGGTTACCGTGAATAAAATAAATTTTACAACCACGCTTGGCGAGAGCCTTTATCGCGTGAGAAATTTCGACAATAAAGCTGCTGTCATCGTCATCACCCACCCAATATTCAAACAAATCACCTAAAATATATAAGGTTTGTGCTTTTGGCGCGTCATTTTCTAGAAACGATAAAAAACAGGCCGTGATATCAGGCCTGTTTTGCGCAAGATGTAAATCAGCAATAAAATAAGTTAAGGCTGATTTATCTTCAGTTTGACATGTCATCTCGACAAAAACGCCGTTTATTCAACAATCGTCGTTTCGATTAAAATTTCTTCTTTTGGCACATCATCGTGAAAACCCATACGACCGGTATCCACTAAGGTCATTTTGTCGACAATATCCATACCTTCAACCACTTTGGCAAATACACAGTAGCCCCAACCATGCATGTCTTCGCTTTTAAAATTAAGGAAGTCGTTATCGACTAAGTTAATAAAAAATTGTGCCGACGCAGAATGCGGGTCTTGGGTACGTGCCATCGCTAGCGTACCGCGCGCATTGGTTAAGCCATTATTTGCTTCGTTTTTAATGGCTTCGCGGCTGTCTTTCTCATCCATGCCTGAGGCGAAACCGCCACCTTGGGCCATAAAGCCTTTAATTACACGGTGAAAAATCGTGCCGTTATAAAAGCCGTCTTCGGCGTATTGTTGAAAGTTTTTTGCAGTTACTGGGGCGTTATCAAAATCTAACTCAATTTTAATATCGCCTAAGGTTGTTTTAAATGTGATCATTGTTTTTACTCATAAAGCTAAAGAAAAGTTAACTGGCCAAATTGTAACGCAATAACATAAACATTTCTCGGCAAAATTTCTGCGCAAAGTTATCAGCAAATGAGGGCAAACTAATGATTCATGCCAATAGTTGCGGTACAATCCCCGCTCTTAGACAGATAAATTTAATCAAGTATTGATATTACATAGGAAAAACCCTCGTTATGTTGCAGATTTATAATACCTTAAGCCGGAAAAAAGAAATTTTTACCCCGATCACTGCCAACAAGGTAGGCTTATATGTTTGTGGTATTACAATTTATGACCGTTGCCATATTGGCCATGCGAGAACCTATGTCGCCTTTGATATTATTGCCCGTTATTTTAAATATTTAGGTTATGATCTCACGCACGTGCGCAATATTACCGACGTTGACGATAAAATTATTAAGCGCGCGCAAGAAAACGGCGAAAGCTGTGACGCGCTAACCTTACGCATGACCGAGCAAATGTATCAAGACTTTGACGATCTTAATATTATGCGTCCAGACATTGCGCCAACCGTTACTGGCCATATGGACGATATTATTGCCTTAGTTGAGCGGCTAATTGCGCGCAAACATGCATATGTTGCCAGTAACGGTGATGTGATGTTTGAAGTCAGTACTTATAAAGATTACGGCAAGTTAAGTTTGCAAAATTTAGATATGCTGCAAGCGGGCTCTCGGGTAGATGTTGACGAAGCGAAACGTAGCCCATTAGACTTTGTGTTATGGAAGATGGCTAAACCTGACGAGCCAAGCTGGGAATCACCGTGGGGCGCAGGTCGTCCGGGTTGGCATATTGAATGTTCTGCCATGAACAGCAAACATTTAGGTGAGCATTTCGATATTCACGGTGGCGGCTCTGACTTACAATTTCCACATCATGAAAATGAAATTGCACAATCATGTTGTGCCTACGACACGCCATACGTTAATTACTGGATGCACGGTGGCATGGTGCAAATTAACAAAGAAAAAATGTCGAAATCGCTAAATAACTTTTTTACTCTGCGCAGTGTACTGGATGAATATGATGCCGAAACCGTGCGCTTCTTTTTAACGTCGAGTCACTACCGTAGTCAGTTAAATTATTCGCAAGATAATTTAACCCAAGCGCGTGCCAGTTTAGAACGCATTTATACCGCTTTACGCGATATCACGCCGGTTAAGGTTGAGCTAAAAGACAATGAGTACGTACAGCGCTTTGAAAAAGCCATGAACGATGACTTTAATTGTCCTGAAGCCATGCCGGTGTTGTTTGAGTTGGCGAAAGAGATCAATCGCCTTAAAACTATTGATACAGACGAAGCGTCAAAGTTAGCCTTCATTCTGATCTCACTCGGTGAAGTGTTAGGTATTGCGCAAAACTCACCGGAAGATTTTTTACAAGGTTCGGGCGGCAGTGACGACGTGGCGGAAATAGAAGCTTTGATCAAACAGCGAAATGACGCCCGTGCCAACAAAGATTGGGCGATGGCGGATGATGCGCGTGATAAGTTAGCTGCGCTGAATATTATTTTAGAAGATAGCGCTGGTGGCACGACGTGGCGTAAAGGCTAGCGTAAGCAAATGATAGCGACAGCGTAAAAACACAAAAGCCAGTATTGTTGATACTGGCTTTTTTATTGTTTAGTAAAAGTGGTTGTTAGTGTTAACGGCCAAATTCTTCACAGGCAATTAAGGTATTTTCAATTAAGCTTGCTACTGTCATAGGGCCAACACCGCCTGGTACTGGCGTGATATAGCTGGCATTGTCTTTTGCTTTGGCAAAACCAACATCTCCGACGAGTTTACCGTTATCTAAGCGGTTTATGCCGACATCGATAACAATGGCGCCGGTTTTAATCCATTCGCCGGGAATAAACTCAGGTTTACCAACCGCCACAACCAGTAAATCAGCATTTCTCACTTTGGTTTCGAGATCTTTAGTGAATCTATGGGTGGTGGTTACTGTACAGCCGGCCAGTAGTAACTCTAGCGTCATCGGGCGACCGACAATATTTGATGCACCAACAACAACCGCTTCTAAACCATGTGGGTTAACACCGGTTGAGTTAATCAGTTCAATAATGCCTTTGGGCGTGCAAGGGCGTAAGCCCGGTTGGCGCAGTGCTAACTTACCGACATTATTCGGGTGAAAACCGTCTACATCTTTTAACGGGTTAATATGTTCAATAATTAAATTGGCGTCTAAACCTTCAGGCAGTGGCAACTGCACTAAAATGCCATCAATGTCAGCATCATGGTTTAGTTCGTCTATTAAGCTAACTAATTCTTCTTGAGATGTGCTTGGCGGTAAGTCATAAGAGCGCGAAATAAAGCCAACTTCTTCACAGGCTTTTCTTTTACTGCCTACATAGACTTGCGACGCAGGATCTGAGCCGACTAAAATTACCGCTAAGCCCGGCGCACGTAACCCATGTTCGATACGTTTTTGAACTTTATCTTTAACAGAATGGCGTAGTTGTTGTGCAATCAATTTACCGTCAATAAGTGCTGCTGTCATAATACTTCACATCTAGGCTGAAAAAACGCCATTATTTTCGCATATTTAAAGCGCTATTTATAGCGGCGAGTGTGAAAATCGTTTTAGTATTATTTTTCAGTAATTATTGTGATAATTTTATTTTATCGGCCAATATCAATGTTATTTTAACCAAGCTGCTGTAAAAGTGAGCGAACACACTTTTTTTTAAAAAAAGTGTTTGACGCGCCACGGGCAACTAGGTAATATCCGCACCCGTTGAGAACGCAAGCGTTTTTAACAAATGTCGGTGATTAGCGCAGCTTGGTAGCGCACTTGGTTTGGGTCCAAGGGGTCGCAAGTTCGAATCTTGCATCACCGACCACTTTTTTCTTTTTTATTACTTTAAGTAGTTTAAAAGATGAAGTACTGGTTTGGGTGTTACTAAGTTCAGTCACAAGATTGAATTTTGCATCACCGACCACTTTTTCATTCTTCAAATGAAGAATGGAAATAGTAAAGTGAAAAATGGATAGGCTTTTGATACGCAAAGTTTATTCAGCATCTGTAGGTAATGTGCGCCCTTAGCTCAGCTGGATAGAGCAACGCCCTTCTAAGGCGTGGGTCGTAGGTTCGAATCCTACAGGGCGTGCCATA
>JBMZDW010000053.1:0-17477 GCA_049614565.1 Cognaticolwellia sp.
TGCTCGCGGTGGCTATTTTACCTATGTTAGGTATTGGTGGTATGCAGTTATATCGCGCGGAAACACCGGGGCCGGTAAAAGAGTCCAAAATGACGCCGCGTATTGCCGATACCGCTAAGCACTTGTGGCTAATTTATGTGACATTAACCATAACGTGTGCATTAAGTTATTGGGCTGCTGGCATGAGTGGCTTTGACGCTGTCTGCCACGCTTTTTCGACCATTGCCATTGGTGGTTTTTCTACCCATGACTTAAGCATGGGCTACTTTAATAGCCCGTTAATCAACTTTATTTGTGTATTTTTTCTATTGGTTGCTGGCGTTAACTTTGCCCTGCATTTTTCTGTCGTGCATAGTCGCTCGTTGCGTAGTTACTTTTTTGATGCCGAATTTAAAGCATTTTTGAGCATTCAGTTTGTTTTGATCTTAGTGTGCTTTATTGTCTTGATGAGTTTTAACGTTTATCAATCGGGCTTTGAAAACTTTGAACAAGGCATGTTTCATGCCGTTTCAATCAGTACTACCGCAGGTTTTGCTGCGACATCTTCCGGTGAAGTGCCATTTTCAAACTGGCCAACCTTATTACCCATATTATTAATATTTTCCAGCTTTGTTGGCGGTTGTGCCGGCAGTACCGGTGGCGGCATGAAAGTTATTCGCGTGTTACTGCTGTATCTTCAAGGGGTACGAGAGCTGAACAAACTGGTACACCCTAAGGCGGTTTTTAGCATTAAATTGGGTCGAAAAGCCTTACCTAATCGCGTGGTAGAAGCGATATGGGGCTTTTTCTCCGCTTACGCGGCGGTATTCGTGGTGTGTATGTTATTGCTATTAGCGGCGGGTATGGAAGATATTTCTGCCTTTACCGCGGTTGCGGCCTGTTTAAATAATTTAGGTCCAGGCTTAGGGCAGGTGGCAGCTAACTTTGCTGAAATTAATGACTTTAGTAAATGGGTATTAGTGGCGGCGATGTTATTTGGTCGCTTGGAAATTTTTACCTTGCTTGTACTATTCACGCCAGCATTCTGGCGCACTTAATGTGACTGGCGTTCGCTTGGTTAGTCATCCGCACGCGTTAAAAGTAGGTGACGGCGCCAACCTGAAATAACGCCTCGACATCGCTGATATAACGTTTACTCACCAAAAACAACACCACATGATCTTCTGCGAGAATTTTCGTATCTGAGTGTGCAATAATGACTTCTTCATCACGCACAATGGCGCCAATGGTAGTGCCCGGTGGCAATTTAATTTGTTGAATAGTTTTACCCACCACTTTCGATGATCTTTCATCGCCATTGGCAACAATTTCTATCGCCTCGGCGGCGCCACCACGTAAACTATAAACATTATCAATATTACCACGACGAACATGGGTTAATAATGCAGAAATGGTGGCGTGTTGCGGCGATACCGCAATATCGATATTACTGCCATGCACTAAGTCAATGTAGGCGCTGCGTTGGATCAATACCATAGCTTTGCGCACCCCTAAGCGCTTGGCCAGTAATGACGACATAATATTGGCTTCATCGTCATTGGTAACAGCAATAAAAACATCGAACTGGTCAATATGTTCTTCCATCAAGAGTTCTTGATCAGAAGAGTCACCAGTAAAGACTAAGGTATCATTTAACTCTGACGCTAAATGGGCGGCGCGTTTTGGCGAGTGCTCAATCAGTTTTACCTGATGGTTTTTCTCCAATAGTCGCGCTAAGCCGGCGCCAATATTACCACCGCCTGCGATCATGATTTTTTGATAAGGCGCTTCTAATTTTTGTAATTCATTCATGACAGCGCGTATATGAATAGTGGCGGCAATAAAAAACACTTCATCATCGGCTTCAATAACCGTGGTGCCTAAGGGACGAATAGGTTTACCATTACGGTAAATAGCGGCTACCCGGGTGTCAATATTCGGAATATGTTCGCGTATTGTCGATAGGGCATGGCCAACTAACAAGCCGCCATAGTAGGCTTTAACGGCAACTAAACTGACTTTACCTTTGGCAAATTCTAGTACTTGTAAAGCGCCTGGGTAATCAATTAAGCGGGCAATATCGCGAGTAACCAGTTGCTCAGGGGCAATAACATGATCAACGGGAATATTCTTATCTTGAAAAAGCTCTTCTTGATAACGCAGAATTTTACTTGAACGAATACGGGCTATTTTTTTCTCGGTATTAAATAACGAATAACAAATTTGGCAAGCGATCATATTGGTGGCGTCGTCATTGGTTACCGCAACCACAAGGTCGGCATCTTCAGCGCCAGCTTGTTGTAAAACACTGGGATGAGAGCCATGCCCGGTAACGACTTGCAAGTCCATTTTATCTTGCAATTCACGTAAGGTTTCACTGTTAGCGTCAATCAAGGTAATGCTGGTATTTTTTTCACCAACAAGACTCTCCGCTAATGAGCCACCTACTTGTCCAGCACCAATAATAATAATTTTCATGTAAAATTGCTTTTGTTGTTTTTACTGTGTTTTTTTCATTAACTTGGCGTAATAGAAACCGTCCATCGAATTGTCGTTGGGCAGTATTTGCCAACCCATATCTTGTGCATCTTCATTGATAGCAATATGTTCAGCATCGGCATTTTCATCAACAAAACGTTGAACTTGTTGGCTATTTTCTTCCGGTAATACACTGCATGTTGCATAAAGCAAAGTACCACCGGGTTTTAATAAAGACCATATGTTTTTCAATATATCTTGTTGTAATTCGGTTAATACCGCTATGTCTTGGCTTTTTCGCAACCATTTAATATCAGGGTGACGACGGATAACGCCGGTACCAGAACAAGGCGCATCTAATAGAATGCGATCAAATAATTGCCCGTTCCACCACTTTTCCGGTGTTGCAGCATCGGCGGCAATAACGTTTGCTTGCAAGTTTAGACGCTCTAGGTTTTCTGCTACTCGCTCTAAACGCGAAGCTTCAATATCAATTGCGGTCATTGCTTTGATATTAGGGCTATATTCGAGAATATGACAAGTTTTACCGCCGGGGGCTGCACAGCAATCGAGAACATTGTCGTTGGGTTGGCAATCCAGTAAACGTGCCGCTTGTTGCGCGGCGCCGTCTTGAATAGATACCCAACCTTGTTGAAAACCCGGTAGTTTATTGACATCGACTGCTTCGGTTAAGCGAATAGCGGATGACTTTACATCTACCAACAAGTGAGCAATATTTTCTGCTGCTAACAAGGCTAAATATTCGTCAACACTGTGATGAAGTTGATTAACGCGCAACCACATAGGGGGGCGCTGCATATTAGCATTTAATACGGCTTGCCACTTTTCGGGATACGCCGTTTTAATTTTCTTAATAAACCAAGAAGGGTGGTTAAATGCTATCGCGTCAGGTAAGTCGATGACAGGACTTTTATCGTTGTCAGTATTTTTCGCGGCTTGCTGGCGTTGAAAGTTGCGTAATACGCCGTTGATCAGCCCTTTTAGGTGATCACATTTTAACGGCTTACAGGCGGATACCGTTTCATTAAACGCAGCGTGATCGGGAATGCGGGTATATTTTATTTGATAAACCCCCACCAGCATTAAGAAATGCCCGACCCGTTGCTTACCGGTTAACGGCTTTTTAATAAAGTCACGAACGTCATGCTCTAACTCAGGTAGGTGTCTTAAAACACCATAACAAAGCTCTTGCAGTAAACCTTTATCTTTAGCGTCTATTTTTGCTATCTGCTGTGGTAGTTCGTCGGACAAGCTGCGGCCTTTATCTACCACGGCAAAGGTACAACGGGCGGCAAGTGCTCTTAAATTAGCAGCCATAATTAATGTTGCTCTTGTTGAGCTGCAATAAGCCCATTGATAGATTGACCAACCGCAAACCAATCGGCTTTACCGTTTAAGATGTCAGCTACGGCGAGGGCTTTTTTGCCTGGCAGCTGTAACACTTCAAGGCGCAAGGCCTGCTGCGCAGTTGCAACCACAATACCCTGTCTATCGGCGCCAATAATAGTGCCGGGAGCTTGTTGATGATCAAGCTCGATAACGCTAGCTTGCCATACACGTATGCGATGTTGTTTGCTGTTTTCGTTAAAGGTAAATTGTGCTACTGGCCAAGGAATATAGGCTCTGATCTTACGGTCAAGCATTGATGCTGGCTGTTGCCAATTTAATTCCGCTTCTGCTTTATCAAGTTTGGCGGCGTGAGTGGCTTGGGCGTTGTTTTGTGGTTGACGCGGGTAGTCACCGCTAGCCATTAAGGCTAAGGTATCGAGTAACGCTGTCGGCCCAAGTTCTGCTAACTTGTTGTACAAACTGGCACTGGTATCTGTTGCGTTAATATCACAGGTGGCGGTTAAGATCATATCTCCGGTATCGAGGCCCTTATCCATTTGCATGATAGTAACGCCAGTTTTTGCATCACCGGCTTCCAAGGAACGTTGAATAGGGGCAGCACCTCGCCACTTCGGCAAAATTGAACCGTGAACGTTAATACAGCCTAACCTTGGCGTGGTTAAAATTACCGGCGGCAATAATAAACCGTAAGCTACCACCACCATCACATCGGCATCAAAGTTGGCCAATGTTGCTTGTGTGGCTTCGGTTTTAAAGTTTTCAGGCTGCTCAACGCGAATATTATGCTCTAGTGCCAGTAGCTTGGTTGCACAAGCGGTGAGCTTTTTACCTCGGCCGGCGGGTTTATCGGGTGGGCAATATACCGCAACAATATTGTGCTGTGATTGCAGTAGTGCCGCCAAATGTTGCGCGGCAAAGTCAGGGGTACCCGCAAAAATGATATTCAATGGTGTAGTAACAGCGTTAGACAAGGGGAGTTCCTGAATGCGAGTTAATCATATAAGTTGTTAAGCGTTGGCTTTTTCTAAACGCGCTTCTTTTTCTAATTTGGTTTTAATGCGCTGGCGCTTTAATGGCGATAGATAGTCAACAAACAATATACCGTTAAGGTGGTCAAGTTCATGCTGAATACAAATAGCCAATAGCTCTTCACCGTCTAAGCTAAACTCTTTGCCATTTTCATCGAGGGCGGTCACGGTAACGTCAACGCTACGATCAACTTTGGCATAGCAGCCGGGTACTGATAAACAGCCTTCTTCATTAATCAAGGTATCAGTACTTTTACGGGTGATTTCAGGATTAATTAATACATAAGGGTGCTCTTTGTTTTCTGAAACATCAATAACGACAATGCGTTGGTGAATATTCACTTGCGTTGCCGCTAATCCAACACCATTTTCTGCGTACATGGTTTCAAACATGTTGCTGATAATAGTGCGAATTTCATCGTTTACTTCAGTTACAGGTTGTGCTTTTGTTCTCAATCTCTCATCAGGAAATCGTAATACAGGTAATATAGCCATAATTTGTCAAAAGAATTCGCGAAATGTCGCATAGAATGTTATGTTTCAATTTTAGCCATTAATTAATATTAATCATAGTGGTTTAGGATAAAAGCTATAAGAATAGGCAAATTAACATGCTAATAAGAATATCTTCGTTAATACTGGGTGCGGTTATGTCAGTTTCATTGCTGGCTGATGAATTAACAATCAAGTCAGATGCACCTCAAATTTACATCGTCAAGAAGGGCGATACCTTATGGGATATATCAGGTATTTTCCTCAAACAACCGTGGTTATGGCCAAAGTTGTGGCGTATCAACCCGGAAATTAATAATCCACACTTAATTTATCCTGGTGATGAATTACGTTTGGTGTTTGATGCCCAAGGTCGACCTATGCTAGTGAAAGGTAAAGGTAAGCCTGAGCTTAAGTGGTCACCGAAAGTGCGCACTGAGTTAAAAGATCAAAACCCAGTAAATACTATACCGCTGCATGCTATTGCGCCTTATGTTCACTACGACAGTGTAAAAACCTTAGCTGAGCTGGATGGTTTGCCGGTTGTGGTTGGTAATAATGAAGGCTATAAGTCGAGCACCGATGGTCTTAAGGTTTATGTCAACAGTGACCTTGTTGTTGGAAATAGTTACGGTATCTATCAAAAAGGTTCAGCGATTATTGATCCTGAAACCGAAGAAACGTTAGGCTATAACGTCAGACTTGTTGGTACTGGTAAAGCGGTGAAAACCGGTAATATCAGCAAAAAGCAGCCAAGCACCATTTATGTTGATGGCGCAAAACGTGAAATTCGCTCAGGTGCTTATGTTGCACCAGTGAATGAAGACCAACAATATCAGTCGATTTTTACCATGCGTTCTGCCCCGAGCGACACTAAAGGTTTAATTATTAGCTCTGTGACTAAGCTACGTGAATTTGCCAAGTTTGATGTGGTGATGATTAACCAAGGTAGTGAGCAATCGGTACAGGCCGGTGATGTCTTGACAGTAAGTCGTAAAAGTCCTGAAGTTGTTGAAACCGACAATGGACCGCAATACAGTGAAGATACTTCGCGTTGGAACCGTTTAGTAAACGACAATAACACAGCTTATGACATGCCAGTTGAGTCAATTGGTCAAGTGATGGTATTTCGCGTTTATGACAAGGTGAGCATGGCGTTAATTCTTCAATCTGAAAAGCCATTACGATTACTGGATGGAGTTGCTGCGCCTTAAACCATAGCGTGTGCCACGCTTAAGGAGAAGCCCGTGGCCAACCAAAAACTATTTACTAAGGGGTTAACGCCTGTACATTATTGGCTAGCAGTCAAAGCGATTCCGCGGCTAGCCGATCATAAAAAGATAGCCTTAGTAGAATCCTTTGGTTTAACCGCACTTTTTGACCCGACGACAGATTTAACGGCGTCGGGTTTAACTAAGCCTCAGCGCTTGGCAATTACCTCTCCAGATTGGCCGACATTCAGTAAAATCATTGCTGCTTCTGAGCAGTGTCAAAGTCAAATAATTCCTTACGATAACCCTTACTACCCCGAATTACTGCAAGAAATTTATGATCCGCCACTCGTACTTTTTGTGCGTGGTAATATCGAATTATTGTCCTTATCCAAAATCGCGATTGTTGGCAGTCGCAATGCCAGTGTATCGGGGCGAGAAATTGCCCAGCAACTGGCGGGAGAATTAAGTCAACACTTTGTTATCACTAGCGGTTTAGCACTAGGTATTGATGCGCAAGCGCATGTTGGCACATTACACCATCAAGGTTATACCATTGCAGTGGTCGCAACCGGTTTAGATATCACCTATCCAGCGCGCCATAAAAAATTACAAAAAGATATTCTCGCAAACCACGGTCTTATCATTAGTGAGTTTGCTCCGGGTGTTGCGCCTAAAGCTGGACATTTTCCAAAGCGAAATCGCTTGATCAGTGGCCTCAGTGTTGGTGTTTTGGTGGTTGAGGCGTCTTTGAAAAGTGGCTCCTTGATCACCGCACGTTGCGCTTTAGAACAAGGTAGAGAGGTGTTTTCTGTCCCTAGCTCGATATATAACAAGCAGGCCAAAGGTTGCCATTGGTTAATTAAACAAGGCGCTAAACTTGCTGAGACAATGGCCGATATAACAGAAGAGTTTGAAGAAATTTCCACTGATGGTCTACACTTAAGTCGGAACAAAGAGAAAGATAACTCAACAGAAAAAAGTGAAAAACAGGACTTGTGTAACGATCCAATGTTAGCTAGTGTGGGATATGAAGTCACCCCCGTAGATATGGTGGCTTCTCGAAGTAAACTACCCATAGATGTAGTGCTAACTCGATTAACAGTGCTTGAGCTTAGAGGTCTGGTGTCTGCGGTACCAGGGGGCTACCTTAAATTAAATAGGGGCTAGTTATGTTTGATATCTTGATGTACCTTTTTGAAAACTATATCCATAGTGAAGCTGAGGTGATGGTCGATCATGACGTACTCACCGATGAACTAACCCGTGCCGGCTTTCACCAAGATGAAATCTATAAAGCCCTTGCTTGGCTAGAAAAACTTGCCGCCTTGCAAGATACCGACGCTTACCCTTATTTAACCCGTGTTGGCAATCAATCGGTTCGTATTTATACCGAGCAAGAAAAGCAAATTCTTGATGTTGAATGTCGTGGTTTTTTAATGTTTTTAGAGCAGGTTAACCTATTAGACTTTACCACCCGTGAAATGGTCATCGACCGTGTGATGGAGCTCGATACTAAGTTCTTTTCTATCGATGATTTAAAATGGGTTGTACTGATGGTGCTATTTAACGTACCTGGCCAAGAAAGTGCCTACTCGCAAATGGAAGATTTGATTTTTGATGAGCAAGAAGGGCCGTTGCATTAATTGCAATTTTTGCTGAAAAAATCCCCTACAATTTTTTGTTAAACATATGGCATAATAGGCAGCTAATCTTTTAGGTGCTTATTATGTCCAATTCCGATCAGCCGTTATTCACTCGTCACGAACACGCCTTAGAAAAATCTGCAGAAGTTTGTCCTGATTGCGAGTCAAAATTGACGATTAAACATGGTAAATCGGGGACGTTTTTTGGCTGCGTTAGTTATCCAGACTGTCAATACACGCGACCTGTTGTTGAGCATGAACGCGTTGACGATAAAATACTTTCGGGGAGTGAATGCCCTGAATGTGGCAATGAACTGGCGGTAAAGCAAGGGCGTTACGGCATGTTTATTGGTTGTACCAACTACCCTGATTGCCACCATATTGTTCATCAAGACCAGCATGAGGATGAGCAACAATGTATTACCTGCCCACAATGTAAAAAAGGCCACCTGCAGTCAAAAACTAGCCGTTTTGGTAAAACCTTTTATGCTTGTGATCACTATCCAAAGTGTAAATTTGTTGTCAATCATCAGCCGGTTGCTGGCACCTGTGAAAAATGTGGTTTTACTCTCTTGTTAAAAAGACAAATGGCGGCCGGTGAAAAACACCAATGTGCATCGAAAGCTTGTAGTCACTTTCAACAGCAATAACTTTCGGGTATAAAAAAGCCAGCTAATCGCAGGCTTAGTATTTTTTATCGCAATAAAGCAATTATTTTAAACGCTTTTGGTAACTTGTCACATAAGGTTTAAGCTCATCAAATGCCGCAGCGGGCAATATCTCTGCTAAGGCTTGCAATCGAGTCGCTAATTGCTGCTCAGTCGCACCAGAAACGTTAATATGACCCATTTTACGACCCGCACGTTTGCTTTTACCATACCAATGTAGCGTTGCACTTGCCACGTTGAGTATGTCATTAGGCACGCTATCTTCACCTAAGATATTGATCATGGCGGATGGGCGAATTAATGCTGTGCTACCCAGTGGTAAATCACATACCGCGCGTAAATGGTTTTCGAATTGGCAAGTATCCGCACCTTGTTGTGTCCAATGACCTGAATTATGCACGCGCGGGGCAATTTCATTGACTAGCAGTTGCTCGCCAATTTGGAAAAACTCAATCGCTAAAACGCCCACGTAGTTCAATTCATCGGCAATGCTATCAAACACTTTTTTCGCTTGTGTTTGTAATGCATCATCGATGTCGACGGCAATTGATACACTGAGTACGCCATTGCTGTGATGATTTTCAGTCAGAGGATAAACTTGGGTATTACCTTGGCTATCACGTACGCCGACTAAAGAAACTTCACGGTCAAAAGGCACCATTTGCTCTGCAACGACGGCGTGTTTAACCCCTTGTTCGCCACCATCGAAAAAGGCTTTAATATCAAGCCAAGTTTCATCGGCTTGTGCTTTGTCTTTTATACGCCACTGCCCTTTGCCGTCGTAACCGGCCAATGCACTTTTTAAAATGAGCGGCAAGGACAGTGTATTCAGCGCTTGATCAAAGTCTGCTTTGCTTTCGATAATTTGGTGTTTAGCATTAGCCACAGCACATTTTATCAAGAGTTCTTTTTCTAAGCGTCGGTCGCCACCGGTTTTAATGGCTTGGCTGCTTGGGCGTAACTTGCCCGATGCTTGGCAAAGCGCTAGGGTTTGATGATCAATATGTTCAAATTCTGCGGTGATAAAATCTGCAAACTCAATGCCTTGGCTTAAGTCACCAAAAATAATGTTAGTTGAAAGCGGATCGACAACATTACCGGAGCCAACATCAAAGGCACGGATATTAATATTTAACGGCTTAACTGCTAGCGCCATCATACGGGCCAGTTGTCCGGCACCTAAAACTAAAACATTCATCTTGTTAGCCTTATTCTGCAGGGTTTGGATTATCAAGAATGGTTTGGGTTTGGTCGGCTCTAAATTTTTCAACCGCCGCTTGTACGCTTGGGTCAAACGTACCGATAATTTGCGCCGCTAATAAGCCGGCATTCGCAGCCCCAGCAGTACCTATTGCTAACGTGCCAACGGCAATGCCTTTTGGCATTTGTACGATAGAGAGTAGTGAGTCTTGACCGCTTAGAGCTTTTGATTGTACAGGCACACCTAACACAGGCAAGCTAGTATACGCTGCGGTCATGCCCGGTAAATGCGCGGCACCACCGGCACCACCAATAATTACCTTAATACCGCGATCTTTTGCGCTTTCTGCATATTCTGCCAGTAAATGTGGTGTTCTATGGGCTGAAACTACTTTTGTTTCATAAGGAACATTAAATAAATCTAACATTTCAGCGGCGTGCTGCATTGTCGGCCAGTCCGACTTTGACCCCATGATAATTCCAACTTTCATATACTTAGTGCCTTTTTGATAAAAAACGTGATAGCTAACCATTATCATTAATAAGATG
Source organism: Cognaticolwellia sp. (assembly GCA_049614565.1). Classification (GTDB taxonomy): domain Bacteria; phylum Pseudomonadota; class Gammaproteobacteria; order Enterobacterales; family Alteromonadaceae; genus Cognaticolwellia. The sequence goes on from JBMZDW010000053.1 coordinate 10,623, forward strand.
AATTAACGGTTAGGTGAAATTTAATCGCAGATTATAACGTGTTTGTAAATATTCTGAAATGGCAAATGTTTTGCGTAAGTATAAAGGTGTATAGTTTGCGCATTGCGTTATTATAGTTGAGAAGTGCCGAAAGTAGACACAGGTACATTTCAGGTATAAAAAAGGCTAACACTTGTTAGCCTTTTGAATTATTGCTGTTATTTATTTAGATGGTTACCTAAGAAGCTTAATACTTTTCTCATATAAGCCTTTTGGTTTTCGGGATTGTAAAAACCGTGACCTTCATGATCGACCGCATACCATTCATAAGGTTTTTTGGCTTTATCTAATGCCGCGCGTAACCGCTCGGCATGTTCAAATGGTGCGCGCTCGTCATCTTCACCGTGGGCGAGTAGTAGCGGAATAGTTATTTTTTCTACGTAGTTAGTCGGTGACATGCTTTTTAATTGCTCGCTATCTGTGCCAAGTACCATTTTTAAATAACTGACACCGGCTCTTCTATTTTTTATATCACCTTCATCAAACATCAGCTCTAAGTCATAAATACCGGCATTGGCGATGGCACATTGATAAGTATCAGGATAAATAGCGGCACTTTGAATAGCTGAGTAGGCGCCAAAACTAGCCCCCATGATACAAGCATTTCCGGCACTGGCCTTGCCTTGCTTTATCAAAGATTGATAGGTGTCATAAATATCTTGTTGAATTAACGAGCCCCATTTTCTATAACCAGCGGTTTCAAAACTATTGCCATAACCACCAGAGCCACGATAATTGACTTGTAATACTGAGTAACCATTGAGCGCTAAATATTGTACAGAGTTTGAAAACCCCCAGTAATCACGTGGACCATGAGGGCCACCATGTACCATCACAACAACAGGGGCAGGTTTGGCTTTTGTTGATGATTTTGCCGGCGTAAAAAAACCATGAATAGTGCTATTGTCGGTTACGGTAGCTTTTATCGGCTCCATTTGTATCATGTCTTTACTTTGATGATTTGGAAAATACTTAAACAATAAGCTGATTTTATTTTGTGCTTTGTCAAAAACGTACAGGCTACCGGGGTCAATATCCGAGGAAACGTAAACAATATAAACATTACCGTCTTCAGTGCGACTGGTGATATTGACTTCGCTGTATGGGAACGCTTGCAATAACATCTTAAATATTTTTGCTTCTTGATTTTTTTTATCAAGCATAATGTACGCAGGGTAGTTTTCATCAACACGAATGGCGTAAGCTGAGCGGCCATCGGTCGACATTTCTACGTCCGTAATATCAACCGTTTTATCGGTAAATACACTAGTGTATGAAAAATCATCTAAATTAAGTTTAAAAATACCACGGCGATCTTGTTGGTGATTGTCTATGGTGTAAAGAAATTTTCCTGACTTGCTAAGCGATAAGGGTCTTACTCTGTCGCCTACTGTGCCATCGGGCAGTGCCTGCCATTGACTGTTTTTCTGAACATAAACTTTGTTGTCGTTGTGTTTATCCGTGCCCGTTACAACGGCAGGTATACCACGGTTATTTATTAAAAAATTGGCGTATGATATTGGCGAACGGCCATAATTTTTTTTAACAATGCCAGAATAAACGTTCAGTTTTATAACCGATGGTAATGCTTCTTGAGATTTAGACATAGGTGTAGAGCTAATTAAAATATGTTCATCATCCCCAGGTAGAGTATCAACAATATATCCCCAAGCATAAGAGGCCTTTTTCTTTCTCAGCCGACTACCCGAACGACCATCACCCGCGTGCATACCAAATATCATTTCACCCTTGGTGCCGTCTAAGTTTGCCGCAAATAACTCACCATACGATACTGGCAGCTCTCTAGTGGATAATTGTTTAACTAGCTGTATAACAACACGTTCATTGTTTACCCAGAGATAATCGCCTGGTTCATAGTCGTCTGTAAAATCCACTTTACCCACTAATTCCATGGTATCGCGCTGGAAAAAAACTAAAATAACGCTACCTTCATGGCGTATAGCAACAGCTAAATGCTTTCCGTCTGGTGATATTTTTGCATCTTTGTATAGCGATTTGTCAAAAAGCGAGTCCCAATTGTTGGCGCTGAGCGGAGTGTTGAAAAAAAATATGGTAAAGAGTAATAAAATACTGAGCTGTTTTCGCATTAATTTATAGTCCGTTAAATATTAAGTTTAGTTAGGCAGCCTGACACATTGGGTGTTGAAATGGTGCAGAAAGACAATATTTTTCATTGAATATTATGCTGTTAGCTAGGGATAGCAAAAATATTCGTCCGCTACTTTAAATACATTGTGCAGAGGAAGCAAGGCTGACTACTTGCTATTAGATTAAGCTTTGCAAGAAATTAAAATGCAGAAAGGCTAAAAAAACGTATAATCCACGGCAATCACTTTTATTTATTGGCGATAGCTAAACTTTTATGACGACAGCGTTAGCAACATTTCAACAAGGCGGTATTTTAGCGTACCCAACCGAGGCAGTATTTGGTTTGGGCTGTGATCCTGATAATGAGCAAGCAATCGAAAAACTGTTGTCAATTAAATCACGGTCTGTCGAAAAGGGCTTAATATTGCTGGCAGGCAACTATTCACAACTCTTACCTTATATAGATGACAGTAAAATACCGCAAGATAAACGCTTTACCGTATTATCGCGCTGGCCTGACGGCGTAACGCAATTAGTGGCAAAAAATGCTCATACTTCAGCACTACTTACTGGCCGTTTTGACACCATTGCCGTTCGTATTACCAGCCAACCTGATGTTGTCGCCCTGTGTAATGCCACCAATAAGCCGATTGTGTCTACTAGTGCCAATTTAGCGGGAGAAGAGCCAGCGAAAACGTGGCAAACTATTCCTGATGAATTGGCTCATCAAGTTGATTTTATTATCCAAGGCCAAACCTTAGGTTTTGATCAACCCTCTACTATTATTGATGCCTTATCTGGAGATGTTATTCGCTCATGAACTCGGTAAATATCGACGTTGTTATTGAATTTTTAAAAGCCTTACAAGATCAAATTTGTTCCGCATTGGAAGCTGCTGACGGCACGGGTAAATTTGTTGAAGACAATTGGCAACGCGCCGAAGGGGGCGGCGGGAGAACCCGTGTCCTCACCAATGGCAGCGTTATTGAACAAGGCGGTGTTAATTTTTCCGTGGTGTCGGGTGATAAATTACCGCCATCAGCAACGGCACACCGACCTGAGTTAGCGGGCCGAAAATGGCAAGCATGCGGGGTGTCTTTAGTGATCCACCCGAAAAACCCGTTTATTCCTACTTCACACGCTAATGTGAGATTTTTTATTGCCGAAAAAGACGGTGAAGCGCCGGTATGGTGGTTTGGCGGCGGTTTTGACCTAACGCCTTTTTATCCGTTTAAAGAAGACGTGGTGCATTGGCACCAAACGGCAAAAGATATTTGCCAGCCGTTTGGTGATGAGGTTTATCCTAAATATAAACAATGGTGTGATGAATATTTTTATTTAAAACATCGTAATGAAACCCGCGGCGTAGGCGGTTTATTTTTTGATGACTTAAATCAGTGGGATTTTGACCCTTGTTTCGAGTTTATGAAAGCGGTTGGGGCAGGCTTTATTGACGCTTATATTCCGTTAATAGATAAGCGTAAAGATACCCCGTTTGATGATAATCATCGCCAATTTCAACTCTATCGTCGTGGTCGTTATGTCGAATTTAATCTCGTGTTTGACCGTGGCACCTTATTTGGCTTGCAGTCAGGGGGGCGAACAGAATCTATATTAATGTCGATGCCACCATTAGCGCGTTGGGAGTATAATTTTCAAGCCGAAGCCGGTAGCGCAGAAGCCAAACTGCAAGACTATTTAAAACCGCAAAACTGGTTGTCATAACTGTTTTTCATAAATAGTCCGCTCTTTCGCGCAAACAAGCACTTGGCTAAACTTAGTGCCACTAGCTTGTTTGTGCGTTAAATCACCATATTGTCCGTTTTAATTTCTCTTTACAATTAAATCCACATTATTTTTATGGCTTTAAATATTAGCTTGTGCCAGATCAAACTGGCCACTATTGCGTCAGCGTAAAATTACCTTAGTGAAACATCTACTATTTTCTTATTTTACAAAAGGTAACACTCTCATGAAAACATCCGTCATTAACGGGCTTATTCTTTCCGCACTTTCGCTATCACCATTAACCTTTGCTAATCAAGCAGGTGACTTTATTGTTCGAGGTGGCGCTACACTGATCAACCCCGACAGTGACAAATCAAACATTATGTTAGCGGGTGCTGATTCAACCATGAGGCTAACCGTTGATGACAATACCCAATTAGGACTGAATTTTGTTTATTTCTATAACAGCAACTGGGCGCTTGAGCTATTAGCGGCCACACCTTTCACTCATGATGTCACCATAGAAGATAAAAATGCCGTGCTTGGCGTTGATGGGGCTAATTTAGGCGAAGTGTCGCATTTGCCGCCAACGTTAAGTGCCTTATATTATTTTGATAGTCATTCAGCGTTTAAACCATACCTTGGCTTAGGTATTAACTATACGGTTTTCTTTGATGAAGAATTTGCCGCCGCGCCAAAATCATTAGGCTTAAGCAATTTAGACTTAGAAGGCTCATTTGGTTTATCAGCGCAAATTGGTGCTGATTACCATTTAGATGAAAAATGGTCAGTTAACGCCTCTATTCGTTATATCGATATTGATACCGACGCTACCTTTGATGTTGCCGGTAGCAATATTGGCAAAGCAGCCATTGATATTGACCCTATGGTGTATTCATTAATGTTGGGTTATAAATTTTAACTAATACCTAACTAAAAGCAGGCAGTTAAAACCATGTAATAGAAGCAGTAATGGACTTACTGCTTTTTTGTTTGCATCTTGTCACAACTAGGTTAGGCTACAGCTAAACACTCAAACCAGTTACCTTATGGATCAATATCGCGTATTTGGTAATCCAATTGCCCAATCAAAATCTCCGTTTATTCATCAACACTTTGCTGAGCAAACCAAGCAAGTCATCAATTATCAAAGCGAACTCGTAGCACTTGATCAATTTCAGCAAGCAGTCACACGCTTAATCGCTAATCAGGGTAAAGGTGCCAATGTTACCGCCCCGTTTAAAGAGCAAGCGTTTGCCCTGTGTGATGAAGTGAGTGACAGAGCACAACTGGCGGGAGCTGTTAATACCTTAACCTTTGATAAAGGGCGTATTTACGGTGATACCACCGATGGTTTAGGCTTAGTGAATGATTTACGCCGACATAAGATAAAGTTACAAGGCAGTAAAATACTTTTGCTTGGCGCTGGCGGTGCAGCAAAAGGCGTGGTGCAATCACTATTGGCAGAAGCGCCTAACTCGCTAACCATTGCCAATCGCACTTTAAGCAAAGCGCAGGCGATAGTTACACAATATCCACAAGCTAATGTTAATGCCGTTACGTTCGCAGAGACTGAGCATTTAGTATTTGATATTATCATCAACGCAACTTCGGCGGGCTTATCGGGTGCAAGCTTAGCGATATCAGATCAAACCATCCAAAATGCACAGGCTTGTTATGATATGGTTTACGGTAAAGAGCTAACGGCCTTTTTAAGGCAAGCAAAGCAACTTGGCGTTAAGCAAGTTGTCGATGGTTTAGGTATGTTAGTAGGCCAGGCGGCAGAGAGCTTTCAATTATGGCGTAATACTCGCCCAAACGTTGAACCGGTACTCACTGCGTTAAGAGCGCAATTAAAGCAATAGCAAAATATATAAGGCGAAAGCAGATGAACCAAGCGATATTGTTTAATGACGACCTGCATTTTGATCAACAGCAAGAGGCGTGGTCGTTCACTGGCCAGCTGTCTGGCGAGCGAGTCACCATCTATTTTCATTCGCTGCAATTAAAGCAACTGGCTTCCATCGATAATTGCCTAAAATACGATTTAGAAGAAGTCACCGAACTCTGGCTCGAAAAAAACGAGCCAGAAGGCAATGAAATACATATAGAAATGCGCTAGATACATGAATTAACTAAGGTCAGCTAAATACTCATTTTTTAACTCAACATAATTTATCGCGGATTGCTTAAGAAAGTTAGCTTCACTTTCTTTTAGCTCTCGCATTTGTTTAACTGGGTTGCCAACATACAAATAGCCGCTTTTTAATGTTTTATTTGGCGGCACTAAACTACCTGCACCAATAAAGACATCATCTTCAACGACAGCGCCGTCCATAATAATAGCGCCCATGCCAACTAGAATCCGATCGCCTAACGCACAGCCGTGCAACATACACTTATGACCGACGGTAACATCATCACCAATCACTAAAGGATTACCATTGGGGTTACCCGTGCTTTTTCGGGTGACATGTAAAACACTGCCATCTTGGATATTGGTTCTAGCGCCAATAGTCATTTTATTCACATCGCCTCGTGCGGCAACTAAAGGCCAAACGCTAGCGTCATCACCTAAAGTGATATCGCCAACCAGTACCGCCGTTTCATCGACATAAACCGCATCACCTAATATAGGTGAAATATTGTCATAGCTTCGAAAGTTAGTTTTATGCATAAATAAGAGTCTTAGATTACGGATATAGCCATACTAACAAAAATTGCCCTTAAAATAGTGTTTTTCAAACAGTCGAGTGCGATAACCTAAGTAAAGATGAATATAGAAAACCATAGCTTTAGCTAATAAGTCAGGGTGAAATAACAGCGTTTTGGGCATTAAAAACTCAATTACAGTAAGGCTTGTACAATTAAAAAGCAAACAAACACGTTTTTGCAATTTAATTGCAATTAGCGGTTGACGCGGAGCGTAAAATCTCTAAAATGCGCTCCACTTCTTCGGGACAAGTCGAAGAGGGTGTT
>JBMZDW010000054.1:0-15353 GCA_049614565.1 Cognaticolwellia sp.
TAGTGCGTCCATGCACGTCGATGGCGTAGACTGCGGTGTGAAGGGACGATTTTCGACAGGAATAAGCATTGCACCGCTAATGTTTCAAAGAAGTCAGTTGAAGTGTTTTGCTGTGTAGTCGCCACTGCGACGCCAGACAGAAAAATAAAACTCCAAGCAATAAATGGGAGCATGTGAATATTAAGTTTCCATTCTCTATTATCTACAGTGTCGGGGTGCCGACGACACCCAAAGAGTTTTAAATGTTCAACGTCTTCAATATCCTCGTAATCTTCTGCACCAGAGAATTACGGCACTTATGGCGAGTAAAAGAGTCTAGCAAGCCGTGTTTTTTACTTCGTTCAATACGTGTATCGAACATATCATTAAAATATTTCAACAAAGTAGTAGTCATATTAAGTCGCTAAATCGGCAATTTAGTCGCGTATTCCATATTTCTCGCTAATTTCAGGCGATGTTTTCTGGTCAAAGCAAATGGCATTGCGCTATAATCCGTTTTTTGCCAATAACCGTGTAATACTTCATGAAGTTCCCCGGACGCCGTCAACATAAACATTATTTTCCTGTCGATAATAAAAATCCGTTAACCAACCAAGTCAACCGTAGTTCGCAAACAGCTCAGAACTATATTGTTGGTATTGATCAAGTGTTGGTCGATATTGAAGCTAAGGTCGATCAAGCGTTTTTAGATGAATTTGATTTACAGCGCGGTATGTCGCAAGTTATTTCAGACGAGGTTACTCAGCGTTTATATCAACGTTTAAAAGACGAGTCGTTAGTTAATTATGAATTTGCCGGCGGCACTATTGGCAATACCATGCACAATTACTCGGTATTGGCAGATGATCGCTCCGTGTTATTGGGGGTTATGTCAAAAAATATCCACGTCGGTGACTACGCCTATCGTTTTATTAGTAATACCTCGTCACGGGTTGATCTAAATTATCTGCAACCGGTTGATGGTCCAATTGGTCGTTGTTTTACCTTAATTGACGATACCGGTGAACGTACCTTTGGTATTAACGCCGGTTTAATTAATCGTTTGCACCCTGACTCAGTCGATGAGGCATTAATCGCTGGCGCCTCGGCACTGGTGATTAGCTCTTATTTGATGCGCACCCAAGAGGGTGACACCATGACCGAAGCCGCTATTAAAGCGGTAAAGTGTGCGAATGCCGCAGGTGTGCCGGTTGTTTTGACCTTAGGCACCAAGTTTTTGATCGAGGAAGAACCTGAGTTTTGGCGAGATTTTGTCCAAAAGCATGTCAACATTCTAACCATGAACGAAGAAGAAGCGTTCGCGATCACCGGGATAGAAGAGCCGCTAATGGCGGCCAATAAGTGTCTCGATTGGGTTGATATGGTGATTTGCACGGCCGGTAAAGACGGATTATATATGGCAGGTTACGTTGATGAGGTATTTAAGCGCGAAAGCGAATACCCGTTATTGTCGAATGATATTCAAGACTTTAATCGTTATGAGTATTCTCGTCCTATGTTGTTAAAAGACTGTGCTGAGCCTATGCGTATCTATAGCCATTCAGCGCCGTATATGGGGGGGCCAGAAAGTATTAAAAATACCAATGGCGCAGGCGATGCAGCCCTTGCCGCGATATTGCATGACTTAAGTGCCAATGTATATCACAAAAATACTATGGCTAATTCCAGTAAGCATGAGCAACCGGCATTAACCTATTCCTCGCTGTCACAAATGAGTAAATACGCCAACAGAGCAAGCTATGAAGTGTTAGTACAACACTCACCTCGCTTGTCTCGTGGTTTGCCAGAACGTGAAGACAGCTTAGATCAAGCGTATTGGGCACAGTAAATTTACTGCTGAGCTTGATTAAAACTTTATTACCGCTAGCCAGACCGTTGTTTGATAAATGTATTGACTGATAAGTCACATTGAGAATACCAAGACGATGCTGCGTGGATCACACAATCCGCAGTATTTTATTCATACTGTTAAAGAGAATAGTTAAATTATTGCATGACAACGTTAACCACGCATAAATCATCACAACGGCGTTTACTCATTGCGCTGGCTATTACCAGCGTATTTATGATGTTGCAGCTTGTTGGTGCGTATTACGCGAATTCTTTAGCAGTATATGCCGATGCAGGGCACTTGTTTGTTCATAATAGCTCGCTATTTATTGCCTTAATTGCCTCAACATTAGCGATAAAATTTGGCCGAACCTTTAGTGATGGTTATCGCCGCTTAGAACTGTCAGGTGGTTTGATCAACGGTTGCTTATATTTATTGATCAGTAGTTGGGTTTTACTGCAAGGCGCTGAACGACTGCTGGGCCACGAGCATCATGACGACTATGAAATTAATACCTTTGTGATGTCGGCTATTGCCTCATTAGGCTTCTTGTTTCATGCTGCATCTGCCTATGTTCTTTATAAAGGCCGTAAAGACAGCGTTAATGTTTATGCGGTATTTTTACATACCTTTTTTGACTTACTCTCCACCATAGTGACCTTTGTCACTAGTCTTGTTATTCACGCCACGGGCTGGACGATTGTTGATTCATTATCGAGTATATTAATTTCTATTTTTGTACTTTTTACTGGCTCTAAGCTGCTATATAAATGTATTAAAGGCTTATTTTTTAATGGCGTTCGTCTGCCGGCTTTGAAAAAAATTGAAGCCGCCTTACAAAGTGTTGAACACATAGATAATGTGCATAATTTAATTGTTAAAAGTGACAACGGCCAAGTGGTGGTGGGCGCGCATATTGTGTTAAAACATCAATGTACGTTAGAAAAGCATGATGAAATTTGTCGTTTCCAAGTAGAGCGACTGTTAAAAGAACAGTTCGCGATAAACACTAGCGTTTTGCAAATTGAAACCAACGGCTGTCAGCACAACTAAGCACAGCCATTGCGTTATTTGACTATGGTCACGCTACTTACCTCACATTGAAAGTCCAGTGGTATCTGCAAAATAATGCGTAAATAACGATAAAACCGCTACATAAACCTTCTTATAAATTGTCCAATTGACGATTTAAATCAACGAATCAAAGCGGCTAAGTTTATATCATTAGGGTAAGTTTTTCTTGAGTGTTACCTATGCCAGATAATTTACACCTCGCGAGTAATAAATCGTTAAGTGGCTTGTTAATGTTATTCGCATCGATTGTTATATTCGCGTTTGCCTATGCCATTGAGCAACTTTTATTGAGTTATGAATTGGCGCCAATGTTTGTATCATTTTGTGCCGGTTTTATCCTATTTACCCCCTTGGTCAGTTTAGCCTTGCATCCGCTGTTATTTTCTAAGCTCGACGATAATAAGCGTGCGCCGCAAAGCTTAATGGCGAACGTATTTTTGGTGTTAGTTGTGCAAGGGCTGTTTTTTTTGATTTGGATGACCGACGCAATCGCCATATACAGTATTTATGTTGACGGCAATGGCTTTTTATCGAAAGCCTTTCATATCAAAAGTGTTAATGCTGGCAAGTTTGGTCGAGAGTTTTACTGGCTAAACTTGTTACTTGCCTGGCTATTCGCGTTTTTATCCTTGGTGGTGGGCTTATTACCTTGCTTAATTGCCCGTTTGAAAAATTTAGGCGTAGTCGGCAATTTTGTCTCAGCGTTTAAATTTGCTAAAAATCATAAATTAGTGCTGGCATGCTATGCCTTTTGTTTGGCGTTTAGTGTGGTGATGCCGTTAATGTGGTCAAAATACTTATTCATTATTGTATTTCCAGCCGTGCTAACTTGGGTTTTTATTGCCATTACAAAACATTATTTGCGGAGTATGACAAAAACATTAGCTTAATTGATTGCGCATCTAAATGCTTCACGTTCTCAGGCGTTCGTAGCACTTTAGCCGATTTTTGCTTCATTTTCTTTTACTTGTTGTTATTAGTTTGTTAACGTCAAGGCGATAATAATAAATATTAACAAGCTTATGATTTAAGTCACGTCTTAAACTGAGTAATTTGAGGAAATTATGATTAAAAAAATGTTTAAATGGCTCGGCCTGATATTGTTAACGGTCGTTGTCATTGGTGGTAGTTTTGCCGCTTATGAATGGAATGCAGATAAACCGTTTAGATTTCGCTCTTTTGTCGATCGTGAAGTGTTAAAAATGGCCTTTCAAAATCCTGAAACACTCACCTCATTGGGCTTTTTAGAGTCAATGGGTATTAAAGGCCATAACGCTGAGTTAAACGACGCCAGCTTAGCTAAAGCCGATGAGATGTTTGTTAAACTCAAGCAAGTGCACAAAACGCTCAGCAGCTATGACGACAGTGAGTTAACGGAATCTGATCGTCTTTCGAAAGAAATTGCCATGTATTTATTAGACTTTGGTAAGCAGTCAGAGCAATTTCGTTATCATAGTTACCCGGTAAACCAATTATTTGGCATTCAAAATGGCTTCCCCACCTTTATGGAAGCTCAGCATCAAATTAAAGATGTCACCGATGTTGAAAACTACCTATCTCGCTTAGAGAAAATTAAGCTGAAATTTAGCCAAGAATTAGAAGGGATAGCGCTTAGAGAAGAAAAAGGTATTATTCCACCGGTCTTTGTTATTGATCGCGTACTAGAAGAAATGAATAATTTTGTTAATAAGCCGATTGAAGAAAATATTCTTTATAGCTCGTTAGCTGAAAAAATGACTGAAAGTGAAGAAATTCCTGCTGAGCAACAAACGCAGTTATTGAGCAAAGCAAAAAATAACATCAGCATGTTTGTCCATCCAGCCTACCAGCAGTTAATCGACTACTTTACCGCGTTAAAGGCTAAAGCCACCGATGATGACGGTTTTTGGCGTTTACCTAATGGTGAAGCGGCCTATGCCAGTTCACTTAAGTTTTACACCACGACGAATTATACGCCGCAATATATTCATGATGTGGGGTTAGCAGAAGTTGCGCGCATTCAGTCGGAAATCATGACTATTTTGGCAACGCAAAATTATGATGTGTCGGCGGGCTTTTCTGCCGCAATTGAAAATTTAGCGGCACAAGAAAGTTTTTACTATGAAGATAGCGATGAAGGCCGCGCGCAAATTCTAAAAGATTATCAAGTGATCTTAGATGAAATTGATGCCGGCATCGCGTCAGCGTTTAGAGTACGCCCAAAAGCCGGTATGGAAGTGGCCCGTATTCCTGAGTTTAAAGAAAAAACTGCACCGGGGGCATACTACCAAAGACCGGCCATTGATGGCAGTCGTCCGGGTCGATTCTTCGCTAACTTATATGATATTAAAGCCACGCCGAAATATTCAATGAGAACCTTAGCTTACCATGAAGGTATTCCAGGTCATCATTTTCAAATAGCCGTCGGTATGGAATTAGAAGGCTTACCACTGTTTAGAAAGTTCTCACCGTTTACCGCTTATGTTGAAGGTTGGGCACTATACAGTGAATATTTAGCATGGGAAATGGGCTTTCAAGACGACCCGTTTGATAATATTGGCCGCTTGCAAGCAGAGCTATTTAGAGCGGTACGTTTAGTGGTTGATACCGGCATTCATTATAAAAAATGGACCCGTCAAGAAGCGATTGACTACATGAAAGCCAATACCGGCATGGCACAGTCGGATGTAGTGTCAGAAATCGAACGCTATATCGTTATGCCGGGGCAAGCAACATCTTATAAAGTCGGTATGATGAAAATTTTAGAACTAAGAGAAAAGGCAAAAGTTGCCCTTGGTGATAAATTCGATTTACGTGATTTTCATGATGTAGTATTAAAAAATGGCGCGGTACCGCTAGAGATTTTAGAACGCTTTATTGATAGCTATATTGCCGATACGTTAGCAAAATAATACTGTTGTTTATTTAGCCAAATTTGATTTAACACAACGTTATAAAAGTCCTCTTGAGTTATTCAAGGGGATTTTTTTTCAGCATAATTTATCACCACAAACGGTTACGTTTTGCTAGGTAAACTGGCAAAATAGCGACAAAGTTGCGGATGAGACCTACAGAATATGAGAAAGCTTAGATGACATTATTAACCCTTAAAGAATACTTTCCCGCTGGCGGTCAAGCGCATGAAAACGTCGAGATACATGATATTACTCAAAGTGACAGGGCAGATGTCTTCTTTGGCCGCGCGATATTGCCGCCGTCAACACTCGCAAAAGATGTGGTGATTTATGGTCAAACCTTAGCCAATGGTAATAAGGAATATCGTACTATCTCGGCGAAATGTCCGCATCAAGGGGCGGATATTAGCCAAGATTTGTTAAAGGGCGATGGCAATGTTTATTGTTCATTGCATAAAAGGCCGATTTGTATTTTTAGTGAATACAATTACGCCTTTTTGGTGGAAAAGCGCGATGATAAATTTTTTATTGTTAAGTCGGTAAGCTAAATCGGTTAGCTAAATCGGGATATGGGCGCACAACAATATAATCTACGTTAAGTAAGCAGCTTACTGTTTACTTAACGTAGAGTAATGATCGAGCCTGTGCAGATCAGGTAGCAGGCGTTTGCACAATTGGCTTAGTTTGTTTTACGCTACTTTGGCTAATCGTGGTGCCAAGCAACGACAATAAACAATAAGCGGTAAAGTAATAAAACCCCGGACCGAGTGCCGATAAAGTTTCACTGCTGATAAAAAAATCGAGTTTAAAGCCAAACAGGCCGAGTTGCTGTTGGTTCACGGTTTCAGCATGATTGGTTGACAGTACAGCAAGAAAAATAGCCACGACAAAAACATCTGCCATTGACCATTTACCAATTTGACTAATAAAACCATAGATAGCTTGTTCTAATTTCGTATGTTTTTTCAAGTAAGCAAAGCTGAGTAAGGCAAATTTTATTACTGGAATACACACTGAGAAGGCAAAAATTAATGCTGCCACCAATATGCGGTCGTCTTGTAAAAGTTCTTGTATTGTTTGTAGTAACGACAAATTTTTACTCACTAAAGTATTGGTCAGCGTTGCGCCGCTAATATTGGCGGTCATCGCCATATTTAATGAAAACATCGGCAGTAATATACCGGGAATAAATAGTGCAATAGCGATAAGGTTAACGAGAAAACCTAAGTGTTTTTTGATCATAATGTAACAACATTTCTGTGATAAATTCGCACTATTGTTAACGATTTTTTTATTATGATCCAATGTAATTAATGCTTTAAGTTATTTGTTGCGAACAATGTTGATCACAAAGGCCGTCCAAGGTAGAAGGCTAGTTAGAACTTTAGCTGTAGGTCGGCATTTGGACCGTCAAATTTATCGCTTAACATTGTGGTTTAACATTTATCTGACACGCTAATTTTTGCGACTAGAGTCTTTGTATCAACCAATAGGGTAATCAATGAAATACGTGCATATTCTCAATGGCGATAGCTTAAAGCAACAGCTAGCTGGCTGGCTTACGCCGGAAGCGATTGTGATGAGAGAATGCCTAATAGACGGCAATATTCAAGGCGAAACCCTGAACGAGTTTTATAAAAACAGAGCGGAATTTACCAGCCAGTATCAAGGTTGTACTGTTGCTAAGTATTTTCAAATAGCCGCGCCAGAAATTGATAAAATAGCCAACCTTGCCCAGGGGCGTGAAATTATTTGCTGGTTTGAAGACGATTTGTTTTGTCAGGCCAATTTTTGGTTTGTTATTCATTTATTGGTAAAACAAGGGCACAAAGAAAACCTGTTTCTGGTACGGCCAAGCAAAGGCCACGAATATAGCTTTGCTGGGATGACTGAGCGTGAATTGCAGCTTGCCTTAGCACATAGACAACGACTGTTGTCACACCAGTTAGCCGCACTAGCAAAATTATGGCCGTTATATCAGCAAAATGACTGTGATGCCATGTTAGCGATAGCAAGTGAGTTAGGTGATGACTTTGTGTTTTTAACCGCCGCAATTGTTGCGCACCAAGCGAGAATGCCTGATAAAACAGGCTTAGGCTACCCTGAGCGACAACTGCTTGCCATTATGGCAGAGCTTAATAGCCAAGACTTTACTACGGTTTTTCGGTGTTTTTCTGCCCGAGAGGGCATTTATAGCTTTGGCGATTTACAAGTGAAACAGATGTTCGATCGTCTGCTTAGTAAGCAAGAACAATAATGGCAATAGATGATATTGCCATGTGAGGTGATGGTCAGCTAATTGCTATAGCGCTTAACTTAGCGCGTAAATTAACCTTGGTTTTCACTGAGTTTATCAACCGTGGCTGAGCAAGACTTGAGAAAAATATCTAAAAAATATGCGACTTCTGGCATTGCTGGTTTTAGGGTGGCTAATTTTAATTCTAAACGCTCTTTTACATGGTCAAATTCATGATTTTGATGATTAAGTTCATCAAGCGCTTTAATATAAGCCACTAAAATATCGGCGGCTTTAACAATTTTTTTGTACTCACTGTCGACGTTATCTTGCACGATAATATCAGCAAATATTTCCTGAAACTCTTCCGGTAAAGACTCAAGACATTGCTTTTCTGCTAGGTATTCAATTTTTTTAAATTCACGGGCAATTTCTGCATTGGCATACTTGGTGGGGCTGACGATATCGCCAAAACGGGTCTCGCTAGCCTCATGATACAAGGCAACGGTGGCAACTTTATCGGCGTTAATATTACCGTTAAATTTTTTGTTTTTAATCACTGCTAGTAAATGCGCGACAATCGCCACTTGATGAGAGTGCTCGGCGACATTTTCTGGTTTTACACAAAACATTAATGCCCAACGTTTAATGAGCGGCATTCTGAACATCCAAGCGAGAAAAGTACTTTGCATTACAAAACCTTATAAAACATTAATATGCTTTCTATTGACGGTAGTTACTGAAAAAGTTGCCAAGCTTTTCCAGTGCTGGTTTTAGTTCATCAACGTGCGGCAAAAACACCAAACGGAAATAATTTTTTTGCTTAATGTTAAAAGCACGACCATGAACAAGAAGTATTTTTTCTTGTTTAAGTAAATCTAAAATCATTTTTTCATCATCTTGGATGTTAAATTTCTTCTCATCGACTTTAACAAACAAGTATAGTGCGCCCATGGCAGGGTGACACGATAGGCCATCAATGTCATTGATCATCTTATACGCTAGATTGCGCTGTTTTAATAAGCGCCCATCGCCATGAATTAATTCATTAATACTCTGATAGCCACCTAGTGCTGTTTGAATCGCATGTTGCACTGGTACATTAGCGCACAAGCGCATTGACGCGAGAATATTTAGACCTTCTAAGTAATCTTCAGCGTGGTTTTTTGGCCCAGTGATCACCATCCATCCGGCGCGAAATCCGGCAATGCGATAATTTTTCGATAGGCCGCCCATGGTGATAATCAGCACGTCGTTGGCGAGTTTTGCGGTTGGAATATGCTGTGCTTTTTCGTAAAGAATTTTGTCGTAAATCTCATCACTAAAGATGATCAGGCTATGTTTACGGGCAAGGGCAATAATGCCTTGCAAAACTTCTTCGCTGTAAACCGCGCCAGTGGGATTATTTGGGTTGATCAAAACAATAGCTTTGGTTTTATCGGTAACTTTACTTGCCATATCGTCAAGATCAGGAAACCACTGGTTTTCATCATTACAGCCATAATGCACTGGCTTACCGCCCGATAATGCTACGGCCGCAGTCCATAGTGGGTAATCAGGCGCTGGAATTAACACCTCATCGTCATTATTTAATAAGCCTTGCATTGCCATTACAATAAGCTCACTGACACCGTTACCAATAAAAATATCATCAACGCTGACGTCTAAAATACCTTGTTGCTGAAAATATTGCATTACTGCAACCCGGGCAGGGTAAATACCTTTTGACTCACAATACCCTTGAGCAGTAGGTAAGTTACGAATAACATCTTTTAAAATATCATCAGGCGCTTCAAAACCAAACGGCGCTGGGTTGCCAATATTAAGCTTTAATATTTTATGACCTTCATCTTCTAAACGCTTGGCTTCGGCGGCAACTTGTCCGCGAATTTCATAGCAAACGTTTTTTAATTTTGAAGATTTGTTGATGGTTTTCATAATAGTGGTCTTATCAATAATAAAGGTTAATAAATTGAGAAAGTAACAAACGAACTATAGCCATTGTTGCTAATAATCTTCTACTTTGAAACAGTTACTTGCAATTTTGTCATAGAAAATTCGCTGATAATGCTCCATCTTGTCATTATTCATGAATTTTCACGAGATCATTGAGGAAAAGGAGGTAAATAATGCCTTTACCGTTACTGTGGTTAGGAGCCGCTGCCGCTTCTGCGTTAGCACTTAAAGGCTTAGCTGATGATAGAAAATCGCAGCAAGATAAGCGTTTTAAATATTCGCGAGCGCAAACTTTAGCCGATCTTGATGAGCACGAGTCGCCAATTGCCACTTACCCAACGGATATGTTGAGCACACCGCAACGTGTTAAACCGCAAATTGGCGCCATTGTTTGTTGTGGTATTGGTGGCGTTTTAGATCATACCGGCATTTGGCTGGGGGATAACACCATTATTGAGGTTGACGGTAACGGTTTAGTAAAGCCTTTATCGCCACAACGTTTTACTGATGACAGATCGGGCAAAGGAATTTTTATTGCTTGTGATTCGTTAGGTATACCGCTGGTTAGTGAAATGGCAGCACAGCGGGCAATTGAGCAAATTTATCAACTGCGCGACTATCATTTATTTGATAATAATTGTCATCAGTTTATTTGGCAGTGCTTTCAACCCAATGGCTTGGAAATTACCACCTTTAAATCATTGTCGCTTAATATTGCGCAGTTATTTGATCGCGTTATTTATTGGGACCTTTGTGATTGTTAGTAGCGCCAAGGTTCAAGCTTAGGTTGATAAAAAACGGCTTTGCAAATTTGCAAAGCCGTTTTTTGTTGTTGCTTGCTCTGCCTTTAGCTGAGCGTGTTATTCACCGTTATTTGCTAAATAATGACATAACGTCCTTGATCGCTAACATGGTTTTTTCACCCGTTATGCGGTTTTTAACTTCCAGCTCTTGATTATCTAAATTACGCTCACCAACCACTAATAATACTGGCGTGCCCATTAATTCATGATCAGCAAACATGACACCTGGGCGCTCTTTTCGATCATCAAATATCACTTCGATCCCAGCCGCTTGTAATTGCTGATATAAGGCTTCAGCGGTTTCTTTTACTCGCGCAGATTTTGCCATGTTCATTGGCACAATGGCGACCTGATAAGGGGCAATAGCTGCTGGCCATTTAATACCGTATTTATCGTGGTTTTGTTCAATAGCAGCAGCGACAATGCGCGATACACCAATACCGTAACAACCCATAGTTAATATTTGGTTTTTACCAGCTTCGGTTAACACACCACAATTCATCGCTTGGGCGTATTTTTCACCTAATTGGAAAATATGACCGACTTCGATACCACGTTTAATAACAATGTTACCTTGACCACAAGGGCTAGGGTCGCCTTCAACCACGTTGCGTAAATCAGCCACGCTGTAGTTTTGGGCATCGCGATCCCAGTTTACGCCACTTAGGTGGGCATCATCTTTATTTGCGCCACAAACAAAATCGGCTAAATGGGCGGCGCTGCGATCAACAATTACATCAATATTCAAGCCTACAGGGCCAATGGAGCCGGCATTGCAGCCAACCGTAGCAAGTATCTGCTCGTCGGTAGCAAAGGTTAACGGCGAGGCTATGTTTGTTAAGTTCTCTGCTTTAACTTCGTTAAGTTGCTGATCACCACGTAACACTAACGCAACAATAGGTGCGTCATTTTCTTTTGTTGCTACGCCTAAGACTAATAAAGTTTTAACTGTGTTTTTAGCTTCAATAGTTAAAAAGGCAGTTAAATCTTCTATTGTGCGTACGTTCGGCGTGGCAATTTCAGTCAATACTTGTGTGGCAGCAGGGCGTTCGCCTGTTGGCGCTAACGCTTCGGCTTTTTCAACGTTAGCGGCAAAGTCACTAACATCACTAAAGGCGATATCATCTTCACCAGAGTCAGCTAAGACATGAAATTCATGTGAGGCTTCACCACCAATTGAACCGGTGTCGGCGATAACTGGGCGGTAATCTAAGCCTAAGCGGTCAAAAATACGGCAGTAGGCATCAAACATTACTTGATAAGTTTTTTGTAAACACTCTTCGCCTAAATGGAATGAGTATGCATCTTTCATTAAAAATTCACGGCCACGCATGACACCAAAACGTGGACGAATTTCATCACGAAATTTGGTCTGAATTTGAAACATGTTCAGTGGCAGTTGTTTGTAGCTGCTAATTTCATTGCTGATAAGTTTGGTGATCACTTCTTCATGGGTTGGCCCTAATACAAATGGGCGTTTATGACGGTCATTTATACGCAATAACTCAGGGCCGTAATCGTTTAATCGACCTGACTCTTCCCACAAATCGGCAGGTTGTACCATAGGCATTAGTACTTCTAATGCACCTGCGCGCTCCATTTCTTCACGGACAATATTTTCAACTTTACGTAAAACTTTAAGGCCTGTGGGGAGCCACGTATATAAACCAGATGCGACGTTACGCACTAAACCGGCACGTAACATTAATTGGTGGCTGATAACTTCAGCGCTAGCAGGGGTTTCTTTCAAAGTTGAAAGTAAATATTGGCTGGTACGCATTGAGGGAAAATTCCATAAGTGAGCGAGTAATAAATATGAGCACTATTCTAACAGGGCAATTTCGTGCAAAAAAGTTTTAATTGCCTCTAGCGTTAAAAATTGTTGATAAGTAGCAAGTTTAGCTATTTGCCTGGTTCATTTAATGGCAAACTACAAGCCGACTGAGTCAATCATTAACTTAAACTATTCCAGAAGGGGCCCACGATGTCGGTATCGGTTATAACAGCAGATTATCATAATAAACAACAGGCAGACGATGTAATGACCTGCTTATCTGCCTATGCTCTTGACCCTATGGGCGGTGGTGAGGCGTTATCAGAGTTTGTTGAAAGTAACTTAATTCAACGTTTACAGCAGCAAAACAATATTTTTAGCGTGTTGTGCTATGTTGATGGCAAAGTAGCGGCGTTGGCCAATTGTGTAGAGGGCTTTTCAACCTTTAGTGCGAAACCCTTAATTAACTTTCACGACATTGTGGTGTTAAAAGCATTTCGAGGCCAAGGGTTAACGCAATATTTATTTGATCATGTTGAAAAAATTGCCCGAGAAAATGGCTGCTGCAAACTAACCTTAGAAGTACTCGAAGGCAATATTGTCGCAAAAAATGCTTATCAAAAAGTGGGTTTTGGCAGTTATGAACTAGACCCTAAAATGGGTCAAGCGGTTTTTTGGCAAAAGAAACTATAACCAATAAAATGCATTACTTAGCGTTAACCTCTATTGCGGTATTATTGTGGAGTAGTTTGGCAGTTTTGGTCGCCCAATTGTCACATATACCGGCATTTTTTTTACTCGCGTGTGGTTTGTTTATTGGGGGGAGCTTATCACTGGTTCAATATAAACAATGGCAATTACAACCCAAGTTACTCTTGGTTGGGGTAGGCGGCATTTTTGGCTATCATTTTTTGCTGTTTATGGCATTACGAACCGCACCTCCGGTGGCGGCTAACTTGCTTAACTATTTGTGGCCGTTGTTTATTTTATTGCTTACGCCACTATTTTTTAATGACATAGCGTTACGTAAACGCCATATTTTAGGGGCGCTAATATCGTTAACTGGGGCGGGGCTGATTGTTGTAGCAGACAGTGCTACCAATGCGGCGGAATTTTCTAACGCCCATATTGTTGGCTACATCTTAGCAATATTAGCGGCGTTAACGTGGGCATGCTATTCGCTGCTAACAAAAAAGTTGACCAGACAATATCAGCAATTTGGCTCGGCAACAGTTGGTTTATTCTGTTTGATCTCAGCCGGCTTAGCTGCGGTATCGCATGTTACGTTCGAGTCAACACCGACGCTTTCTTGGTCAGACGCCAGGCTACTATTTATATTGGGCTTAGGGCCGTTAGGAGTATCATTTTACTGTTGGGACGCAGCAGTAAAGAAGGGCGATCCACGCGTTATTGCCACCATGTCGTATTTCACCCCTTTCCTGTCAACACTACTGTTGATTATTTTTAGTGAGCAAGTATTTGGTCAGCGCATTTTTCTAGCTATGAGCTTGATTGTTGCTGGCGCCTTGGTGGCGAATGTAAATTTAGCCTTATTAGTTAAACGCTATCAGGGTGTTTTTTCTCGCTAGTACATACAATAGGTTTAAAAAGAGATGGGTTTACGTTTAGCACGCACGGTCTCTGTGGATTTTGTCTGCTTTGGTTGGTGAATGGTATTTTTTGATTTCGTTTTCTTTTTCTTCTTTGCCGATAATGGCTGAGCTACGGCAGACAATTTATCTATGCTCTGATTTACTGTGACTTCACTTGGTTCAACTAGGTTTACTTGAATAACTTCGCCGTTAAACTCAACGATATCATGGTGGTATATTTTTTTGCGTTTTTGAAATTCCACTTCATTATTAACCAGAACATAACCTTCACTGATCACTATTTTAGCTTCGCCGCCACCACCGACCATATTCGCTATTTTCAATAACTTACAGAGTTCTATGGGTTGTACTGAAATATCGACAAGTGGGATAACGTTAGTCACGGCAGACCTTAAAACAAAGCTAACAACAAAAAAGCAATTATAGCTGAGTTGGTGAACGATGTCGCCGACTCTTAGCTGATCGCGTAACAAATAAGTGTAAGACGTTACTTGGTTTTAATGCATTATTCGATTTCGGGATGCAAAAAGTCGAAGGTGCTTTAACTTTATTCAGTAGTGATTAGTATTGCGAAGTAAATATAGAGAGTAAATAAGTGGTGGGCGATACTGGGCTTGAGCTAGTGGCTCGGTGCGGGTTGTATAGAGTAGAAGGTGTTTTTAGTTTTAAATTATTTATAAGAAGTGGTGGACGATACTGGGCTTGAATTAGTGGCTCGGTGCGGGCTGTAAAGAGCAGAAGGTGCTTTAACTTTGTTTAGTATTGCGAAGTAAATATAGAGAGTAAAGAAGTGGTGGACGATACTGGGCTTGAACCAGTGACCCCCGCCTTGTAAGGGCGGTGCTCTCCCAACTGAGCTAATCGTCCATTTTAGTTTTTCTTCTATTGGCATAGAAGTGGTGGACGATACTGGGCTTGAACCAGTGACCCCCGCCTTGTAAGGGCGGTGCTCTCCCAACTGAGCTAATCGTCCATTTTGGTTTCTCTTCTATATGGCATAGAAGTGGTGGACGATACTGGGCTTAACCAGTGATTCGGCGCGGGGTATAAAGAGCAGAAGGTGTTGACCTTATTTTTTCTTTATTTCCGACGCAAAATTGTCTACCTCACTTATCAAAAAGTGGTGGACGATACTGGGCTTGAACCAGTGACCCCCGCCTTGTAAGGGCGGT
>JBMZDW010000055.1:0-14823 GCA_049614565.1 Cognaticolwellia sp.
CCCCCTTGATACCGGAAAATAAACCCCGATATCTTATGGGAGTAGGCAAACCTGAGGATTTAGTTGAAGGTGTGCGCCGTGGTATTGATATGTTTGATTGCGTTATGCCAACCCGTAATGCCCGTAACGGACATTTATTTGTGACCACAGGCGTGATTAAAATTAGAAATGCCCGTCATAAAACCGATACTGGACCACTAGACGCTGAATGTGATTGCTATACCTGTAAAAATTATTCGCGCGCTTATTTGCATCATTTAGATAAATGTAATGAAATTTTAGGCTCGCAACTAAACACCCTGCATAACTTGCGTTTTTACCAACGTGTTATGCAAGGATTACGTGACGCGATAGAGCAAGGTAAACTCGATGAGTTTGTTGCTGAATTTTATGCCTTACGTGATTTACCTGTGCCGCCATTAGCTGACACGTCAGCCAATACTGTCACAGCATAACGAGTTCAATTTAGCCATCTATAAAAATTAATTAGAAATATAAAAAGAGGATTTTATGAGTTTATTTATTAGCCAAGCCCACGCTGCTGCAGCTCCTGCGCAAGGCGCTGACGGTACGTCAATGTTGATCATGTTAGCGGTATTTGGTTTAGTGTTTTATTTTATGATTTACCGCCCACAAGCTAAGCGTGTAAAAGAGCATAAAAGTTTAATGGCTGAATTATCAAAAGGTGATGAAGTGCTAACGCAAGGCGGCCTTGTTGGTAAAATTGTTAAAGTATCAGACGAGAAAGACTTTATCGTGGTAAGTATTGCTGAAGGTACTGATGTTACAGTACAAAAAGGCGCGGTAAATGCGGTATTGCCAAAAGGCACTATGAAATCTCTGTAAGGAGATTTTTGCTTTTTTGCGACAAGAAATTTAATTGATAACAAACTCTCGTGTGGTTGATACGCACCACACGATTAAAAAGAGAATAGGGTGATATTGTGTTAAACAAATATCCATTATGGAAAACATTAATGGTGCTATTTATAGTGGCTATTGGTGCTTTGTACGCGTCTCCTAACCTTTATGGTGAAGATCCGGCGGTACAAATTTCTGGTTTACGTGGTGTAGAAACCAACGCGGCAACTTTAGACATGGTTAAGTCGCAGTTAGATGGCAAGCAAATTTCATACGCCAGTATTGCGATGGAAAATGGTCAGATTTTAACGCGATTTAATGACACCGAGCAGCAATTACGCGCACGTGATTTACTTGATGAAAACATGGGCGATAAATATTCCGTCGCGTTAAACCTAACACCCGCTACGCCAGAATGGTTAGCAAATCTTGGCGGTACGCCAATGAAGTTAGGTTTAGATTTAAGTGGTGGTGTTAGCTTCTTAATGGAAGTGAACATGAACGAAGCCATTGTTAAAGCGCAAGAAAGCTTGATTGATGATTTTCGTACCGGCTTGCGTGGCGAAAAAATTCGCTATCGCTCAGTGAAAAAATCTAACGACAGCATTAATATCCAGTTTCGCAATGTTGAAGACTTAGATAAAGCCGAGTCTTATTTAGAGAAATTAAATCGCGACTTGTTATTTGTTAGTGACGAAGGCAATTTAACTTTATCGGCCACCATGACCGAGCAAAAGTTAAAAGAAACGCGCGAATATGCGCTTCAACAAAATATTACCATTATTCGTAACCGTGTTAATGAGCTAGGTGTTGCTGAGCCTTTAGTACAGCGTCAAGGTAAAAAACACATAGTTATTGAATTACCGGGTGTACAAGATACCGCAAAAGCCAAAGAAATTTTAAACGCAACCGCGACGATCGAGTTTCGCTTAGTTGATACCGAAGGTGATTTAAGCGCCGCGCTTAACGGTCGTGTACCTGGCAGCTCACAGTTATTAAAAGAGCGTAATGGCACGCCGGTATTATTGAAAAAACGTGTGATGCTAACCGGTGATCATATTGTCGATGCCGGTTCAAGTTTTGACGAATACAGCCGTCCACAAGTTAACATTACCTTAGACTCAGCCGGCGGCAGTAAAATGTCGAACGGCACTAAAAACAGCATTGGCAAGCCCATGGCAACGGTATTTATTGAATACAAGCCAACGGATCGTGTTGATGCTCAAGGCAATACTATTTTTGATAAAATCGAAGAAGTGATCAGTGTTGCCACTATTCAATCTCGTTTAGGTAAAACCTTCCGTATTACCGGTGCCGGCTCGCAAACTGAAGCACATAACTTAGCGTTATTACTTCGTGCAGGTGCCCTAATCGCGCCAATTCAAATTGTTGAGGAACGTACGGTTGGGCCAACATTAGGTGCTGAAAACGTACAACTGGGTTTCCAAGCCATTATGATGGGCTTTGGCTTAGTGTTCTTATTTATGTTGGTGTACTACCGTGCCTTCGGTATAGTTGCCAACTTAGCCTTGGGCGCTAACTTAGTGATGATTGTTGGCGTTATGTCGATGATCCCAGGGGCAACCTTAACCTTACCCGGTATGGCGGGTATTGTATTAACCGTTGGTATGGCCGTTGATGCTAACGTGCTTATTTTTGAACGTATTCGTGAAGAAATGCGCGCCGGTAAAACTGTTCAGCAGTCTATCCATCAAGGTTATGATGCGGCATTCTCAACTATTATTGATGCTAACATCACCACGCTAATTGCTGCTTTGATTTTATTCGCTGTCGGTACAGGCCCAATTAAAGGTTTCGCAGTTACGCTATCCATAGGTATTATTACCTCGATGTTTACAGCGGTTGTCGGTACTCGTACCGTGGTTAACGCAGTTTGGGGCGGTAAACGTCTCGACAAATTGCCAATATAGGGCGTCAATATTATGCAAATTTTAAAATTAAAAAATACTGTTGCCTTTATGAGCTACCGCAAGGTCGCCATGTTGTTTAGCATATTGCTGATGGCAGCGTCGATTGCATCACTAGCGGTCAATAAACTTAACTTTGGTCTAGATTTCACCGGCGGTACCTTAATCGAAGTGGGCTTTGAGCAAGCGGCTGATTTAACGAAAATTCGTGGCATTATGGACTCGAATGGCTATGATGATGCGGTTGTGCAGCTCTACGGTTCAAGCCGTGACGTGGTTATTCGTTTAGCGACGCGTGAAGACGTAAAAGCGGAAATGTTAGGTAACCAAGTATTGGCGGTTTTACAAGCCGGTACTGGCCAAAACATAGATATGCGCCGTATTGAGTTTGTTGGCGCCAGTGTTGGTGACGAACTCGCCGAGCAGGGCGGTTTAGCTATGTTAACTGCACTAATTTGTATTCTAGTGTATGTGGCTTTTCGCTTTGAATGGCGCTTTGCGTTAGGTTCAGTATTCGCATTATTTCACGATGTTTTGCTAACCTTAGGCTTATTCTCTGTGTTACAGCTAGAGTTTGACCTAACGGTATTAGCGGCAATATTGGCGGTAATAGGTTACTCACTGAACGATACCATTGTGGTCTCAGACCGTATTCGAGAAAACTTTAGAAAAGTACGTGTTGGCGGCCCTGAAGAAGTGATTAATATCTCATTAACGCAAACCTTGTCACGTACCTTTATTACTTCGATTACCACGTTATTAGTATTGGCCGCGTTATTCTTTAAAGGTGGCGCACTCATCCATGGTTTTGCTACCGCATTGCTATTGGGTGTTTTTGTTGGTACTTACTCGTCAGTTTATGTGGCCAGTTCAATTGCCTTGGCATTAGGTATTTCTAAAGAAGACTTAATACCAGAAGTGATTGAAAAAGAAGGCGCGGATCAAGAGCAAATGACACCGTAAATAATAGTCAAAAAGCGTTACAGTATATAACGTTGATGACCACTAAAAACCGAGCTGCCCAGCTCGGTTTTTTATTGCGTTTTTGTAAGTCACGCCGGTTAAGAGCTCACAATAGCTCTGTCATTTATTTGACTTACTTTCGTCATCTGTTTGTCATTTTAGCGAAACAAAAGTAACACATTACTTCAACAATTTTGTCATTTTCACTCCGTACTATTATCGCCAATTCTTTAACAATAAATCTGCGGAGCAGAACTGTAATGAATATCAATAATCTTTTTAAAGTAAGTGTAATCGTAAGTGCTATGGCGTTAGTTGGTTGTGGTGGTGATATTAAAATTCAACCGACCGTAAATGATAACAGCGTTGATAATAGTACGAACAATTCAAATAATACTGAAGGTGGTACAGACACTGGCGGTACTAATCCATGTGCAACCCGTGGCGAGTTACAAGGTTCTTATGACGGTCGTGATTGTAATTACACCGCAGCAT
This sequence comes from Cognaticolwellia sp., assembly GCA_049614565.1. GTDB lineage: Bacteria > Pseudomonadota > Gammaproteobacteria > Enterobacterales > Alteromonadaceae > Cognaticolwellia. The sequence continues at coordinate 4,248 of JBMZDW010000055.1, forward strand.
TTGCCAGCAAAAACGTTGAAATTGAAACGGACCTAACCTTTGCAGAATTACCAAACGACGGTGTACACGTTTTTAATGGTGCACTGCTTATCGGTAAAGACTGTGATACAACAACTGGCTGTGCCATTGCCGCAAATGGCCCAACATTAACTGTTTCTGAAGGCGCTAACTTAGCGTTTACCTCAGGTGAAGCAATTATTCGTATTGGCCGTGGCGCAAAAATCAATGCGGTAGGTACATTAGAAAAGCCGATTAACTTTACGTCTGCTAATGCTTATGACCGTCTAGATGTGGTGGGTAACGGCCCGCAGTTTGCGGATTGGGGTGGGATTATCATTAACGGTTTTGGTATTACTAACCAGTGTACCGATGCCCAACGTGCAGCTGACACCTGTAATGTAACAACTGAAGGTGTTACAAGTTACTTTGGTGGCAATGATAACGCTGATAACAGTGGTGCAATTGAGTATGCAAAAATTTGGTATGCCGGCTCAGGGCCTCGCTCTGGTGGTGAGGGTGATGACCTTAACTCACTGACATTAAATGCTGTTGGCTCAGGCTCTACCTTTGACTTTATCCATATTCACCAAGGATTTGATGATGGTATTGAATTTTTCGGTGGCGCGGCATCAATCAGCCACATTGCTGTAACCGACACCCAAGATGATGCCATTGATATCGATGCCGGTTGGCAGGGTAACGGCCAGTATATTTTTGTTAAGCACGGCACGGTAGAAACTAAAAATGACGTGATTGTTGACGGGGTAACCATTCCTGCAGGCTCAGACGTATACATGGGCAATAACGGTTTTGAAACTGACGGTGAGAAAAATGGTGGTGCAGAATACTCTCAAGCGCCAACCTCAAACCCAACATTTGCTAACGTTACGGTTATTACCACTGATGGTAGCTCAGTACGTGATGATGACCCTTCGCAAGCCTTCAAATTCGATGATGCAATTAAGTCACAGTACTACAACGTATTAATCGTTAAAGATGACGGCAGCAACGGCACTAACTGTATTGAGCATAAATCAGACGGTGAAATCAATGTTGACGCAGTATCGTTTACTAGCTCAGTTATGGCTTGTGTAAATGAGTTCAAAGGTGAACAAACCTTTATTTCAGGTAAAGAGCCTGCGGCATTAACGGGTACAGCAAAAGCTGACTGGTTTGATAATGGCGGCGTAAACGAGCGTATTGCAAGCACATCAAGCGTATTAGCGAATGACTTTGCAACAGACGTTGATTCAGCAGATATCACAGTAACAGCCAATGATTTGTCCGGTTTAGATGCCTTCTTCCAGGCGGGTAACTACATTGGCGCGGTATCAGAAAACGATACAAACTCTGATTGGTATAAGTGGGTTGAAGCGGCTGTTACAGCTGCAGATCAAGATTAATTAAAGCTTTGTGACCCTATTAGACGCAGTTAACGCTGCGTCTTTTTTTAACTTGATGTCAAAGCAGGATTTAAACATGACAACTCAACATAGACTGAAAAGAGTTTCTCTTGCCGTAGGTCTGGGCTTATTAGCTAATACCCCTATGGTGTTTGCTCAACAAGCACCCGCAGAGAATGACGTAATGGAAGAGGTTGTAGTTAAAGCAACCCGTTTACAAGGTAGTGCAGCAGCCGTTGTTGAAGAACGACGTAACCAAGCGTTTGTTGCTGATATTTTAGGCTCAGAGCAAATTTCGAAAACCGGTGACAGTGACGCCGCCTCCGCATTAAGACGGGTAACAGGCCTAACCTTAGTTGATGGTAAGTTTATCTATGTACGAGGATTAGGTGAGCGATACTCAAGCGCGCGCTTAAACGGCGCCAATATTCCAAGCCCAGATTTAACCCGTAACGTAGTACCACTTGATATTTTTCCCGCCAGCATTATTGAGAGTTTATCAGTACAAAAATCTTACTCACCGTCAATGCCGGCGGCGTTTGGTGGTGGTGCTATTGATATTCGTACTAAGTCAGTACCTAAAGATTTTGTTGCAAGTATTGAAATTGGTGCCGCTTTTGATGAAAACTCACAAGACGGTTTTACTTACGATCGCAAAGGTGGTGGTTTGCCCAGCGAATTGCAACAAGCCATTGTTCAGTACAAAGGCGACTTTTCACTGCGTAATATTATCTTAACTGACAACTTCACTGATAACGCCAGTGCAACACGTAGCGAGCAAGCGACAGCGGTTAACCAAGGCTTATTAAAGTCATTACCACGTAATATGGTGATGAAAGATGAATCACTTGACCCCGCCTATAACATTAAAGCGAGTATCGGTAACTCATTTGACGAAAACTATTTTGGTGGTCAAATTGGCTTTTTAGCGGCGGTGTCGTATGACAATAAATGGCAATTTGCCAATAAAACATCGGCGGTTGTGAGTGAAAACTTCTCGACTGATTGTAGTGAAACGCTAAAAAGTAATGAACAAATTGCCAATGCTTGTTACAACACGGTAAAAAACTCACAGGTAACTACAGAAAATGAGCGCTTAAGTACAGTATTTAATCTAGGTTATCAGTTAGATAATCATCAATTATCCTGGAGTAATATTTATCTTGAAGATAATGAAGATGAAAGTGTTATTGGCATTATTGAAAGTCCGAACGGCAGTACGGTAAATACTATATTTGGTAATGGTCAAGCGCAGCGCTCGCATGAATTTAATTATGAAGAACGCACACTAGAGATCATGCAATTTTCCGGCAAACATACCTTTACTGACTATGCAGGTTTAGGGTTTGACTGGCAATATACCGAGTCAAGCGCTGAAACGGATATTCCAACCGATGTAAAATACAAGTTTATTGATACTTACCTCGATGGCCAGTATCAAAGCTCAGCGATAACCGGTGATGATAACCGCGCCGTGTACTCGTACTTATCTTTAGAGGATGATGTAAAATCGTATAGCGGTAATATCACGTTACCTTTGTATTTCACCGACCTTGAACTTGAATTTAAAGCCGGTTATGACTTTTCTGACAAAGGCCGTTATTACACCACATCAAGCTTTACGGTTAATAATGACAGCGGCGTGAAAATTCCAGTTAACAGTGGTGCAGACTCTGTATTAGGGGTAACAAGCTATCTGACGGACGAGTTATTAGATAACAATAGTATTTTAGTTGATTTTAACGAACCAACCGCGCCAGATGCCGATGATTATCTTGCCGGGCAAAAAATTGATGCTGCTTATGGCGCCTTTGATTTAATTTATCAAAATACCTGGCGTGTTAGTGGTGGTATTCGTTACGAAGAATTTAAGCAAACATCACTGGCCACTTCAAGCTTGATTTTTAAGCAAGAAGACCTCGATATTTTCTTCTCAGAAGAAAAAATTCAAAACGGCAGTATTATTGAAGATGACTTCTTCTCAGCCTTGTCATTTACTTACATTGGCGGTGAAGATTACCAAGTACGTTTTGGCTATGGTGAAACTGTGGTGCGTCCAGACTTACGTGAGGTGGTGCCGGTTGCTTACTATGATCCACTAACGGATATCCGCACTATAGGTCGTGTTGGCTTAAAGAGCAGCCCGATAAAAAACTATGATGCCCGTTACGAGTATTATGCCAACAATGGTGACAACTACTCAGTTGGGGTATTTTACAAAGATATTGAAAACCCAATTGAGTCAGTATTATCTATTGGTGATGAAGATTACACCTTGTCATTTGTGAATGGTGAAACGGCTGAGGTTTACGGTATTGAAGCCGAATGGTTACATGACTTAACTTGGGCAGCAGATGGCTTTTTTACCTCAGGTAATATTACCTTAAGTGATTCAGAAGTCACCATAGACCCAGCCTTTGCCGGTAACTTAACCAATCCGAAAAAACGCATGACAGGGCACTCTAAATATGTGGTTAACTTGCAGTTAAACTATGACTCAGCCAACGGCAATCATAGTAGCTCGTTAGTGTATAACGTATTTGGCGAACGTATTCTTGCTTCGGGTGTGGGTGGTCGAGAAGACGCGTTAGAGCAGCCATTCCACTCGCTTGATGCGGTTTATACATACTACCCAGACTTTAATTCGAAAGTAAAAGTCAAAGTGAAAAACCTATTTGGTGAAGACCAAGAAGTGACACAGTCTGACATTAGCGTGCGCAGTAAAGAAGTCGGTACAATCTTTAGTGTTAGTTATACTTATGATTTTTAATTAGTTTAACTCAAATAGTAAATGAGCAAAGGTAAAACCAGCAAGGCAACTTGCTGGTTTTTTTGTATAGAAATTGTCGTTAATCACCTTATTTCAAATAAGGCAATTTAGTGACTCTACCTTTATTGGTTGACTCTATCTTACGCGGGCTTTTGATATCTTTCCAAGCGGTAACTTTACCGCCAACATTGAGTTTTTCAAAGCCTTGTTGATTGCTTTGAGGTGGCGTTACGTTTAAAAATGTTAACAGCTGTTGGTAACTTAGTGGCGCACTAATATCTATTGATAAAAAGTCATCGACTCTGCCGTTAAAATAGCTTTGTGCTTGTGCTTGATGTTGTTGATAACACTGGCTTAAAAACGCAAAATCTTGACTGTTTGACAAGCTATACGGGGCGAATATTGTTTGATAGCAGCGCTTAATAATGGGGTTAAACCCGCCGTCGTCGCGCACTAGGTTTACATGCATGCGGGCCAATAATTGCGCTATTGATGGCAACCAATTTGTTAAGTTACGTTCAAGATAAATAAACTTCGCGTTTGGAAATGCAATATCGAGTAGTTGATAATCACAAAATACAGGGGTATCGGCAATAACTTGGGCATCGGTGAAGGTTCGGTCGGTATAGGCGGTATGAGCCACGCGAAAGCCCAAATCTAACATTGCCGCGCAAACGCTGGTGGTGCCTGTTCTGGGTAAACCAATAATAAAAATTTTATTTGAACCGCGCATATCTATGCTTTTCTTCCATTAGTTTGAGCAAATTTTGTTGGTGATATTTTCTAACAGCACCGCCAACCTACCGAAATATATCAATAACTTTCCTTTTCATAAATCTGCAATATTTATGAAACTTGATTGTCACATAAAAGCATTAAAATTTTGCCAAGTGATTAAGCTATTGCTGTTAGTTATTGCTAACGCAGCGCTTAATAATTCTCGCTTTTACAAGGTTTTATGAACAATGAAACAAATTACTTTACTTAAAGGTCTGCAACTTGCGTTAATTGCCTCAGCAATTGCTATGCCGGCATTAGCACAAAACAGCCAGTTAACCGATGTAGTTGCTGCTGGAGAAAAAATTAATCAATCTGCCAACCAATCACAACAAAAAGTGGATGCGATTAACAGCACTATTTTAACAAAGTTACAACAATTTAAAACGGTTAATAAAGAGCTTGATGGCTTAAATGTTTACAACACACAAATGAGCAAGCAAATTGAAAATCAGCTCAGTGAGTTAACACAACTCGATGTTTCCATGCAGCAAGTCAGTATTATTGAGCGCCAAATTTCACCATTAATGGCTCGAATGATCAGCACGCTTGAAACATTTGTCAGCCTTGATATGCCATTTTTACCTGCAGAACGCAGTCAGCGTTTAGCGGGCTTAAAAACCATGTTAGAGCGTGCTGATATTGCGGTATCTGAAAAGTTTCGTCGCGTATTGGAAGCCTACCAAGTAGAAGTCGATTACGGTCGTACCATAGAAGCCTACACTGGCTTATTAACGGTTGATGGCGTAGAGCGCGATGTCGACTTTTTACGTATTGGCCGCGTGAGCTTTGTTTATCAAACCCGCGATGGTCAGCAACTAGGTATGTGGCAACAAGACACGCAGTCTTGGCAGCCGCTGTCTGGCGAATACCGTTTGCCAGTGAATAAAGCGCTACGTATTGCTCGTAAGCAGCTTGCCCCTGATTTAATCACTGTGCCTGTCGCGCAAAATTCAGCCGAATAAGGAATGATGACCATGCTTTCATTCAACCCTAAAAATATTATCAAAACTGCTGGTTTGCAAAAATTAGCGGCTCGTTCAGTGGCGCTAGTTGCCATTGCCTCTGCGCTAACTATAACTTCAGTTTCAGCGCAACAAGCGAGTGATTTAGACGATTTACTATCCCGTTTAGAAAATGGTCAAATTGCTCAAACGAAGCAAAACCAAGCACGAGAAAAAGCGTTTACGCAAAAAGTAAATGAACAAGCTCGCTTACTTAGCCAAGCACAAGCGACGCGTGACCAAGCCATTAATACCAGCACACGTTTAGAGGCGCAGTTTCAAGATAACGAAGTGAGGTTAGCTAATAAAACTGATGCCTTAACGCGCCGTATGGGGGAGTTAAAAGAATTATTTGGCGTGCTTCAGCAAGTGGCTGGCGACACCAAAAGTAAATTTCAAACATCAGTTGTATCAGCGCAAATAGAAGGGCGCGACACATTTTTAGATGAACTTGCCCAAAGCATGGGGTCGTCATCAAAACTGGCGTCAATTGAAGAAATTGAACGCTTATGGTTTGAGCTACAACGTGAAATGACCGAAAGTGGCAAAGTACATACCTTTACCCGCGACGTGGTGATGGCCAATGGTGAAAAGGCGCTAGCGAATGTCACCCGTGTTGGTGGCTTTAACTTAGTTTCTGACGGTAGATACCTTGAATATATTAATGAAACCGGTTCAGTAGCAGAGCTGATCCGCCAACCATCTGCGCGCTACCTTGATAGTGCTAATGCGCTAACATCAACTACGGGTGACGTGGTACCGTTTGCGCTTGACCCAACTGGTGGCTCTATTTTAGGTTTACTAGTACAAGCCCCAGATACGCAAGAACGTGTTGAGCAAGGTGGCCCTGTTGGCTATGTCATTCTTGCCATTGGTTTAGTGGGTTTGCTTATTGCTCTTGAACGTTTTGTGACGTTATTTTTAATTGGTGGCAAAGTCAGTCGTCAACTTAAAAGCACGACCGCTAGCGATGACAACCCTCTAGGACGCGTAATGCTGGTGAAAGAGCAGAACCCAAATGCTGATACTGAAACGTTAGAGTTAAAATTATCTGAGTCAATTCTACGTGAAGTGCCTAAGCTGTCGAGCCGTTTAACCTTAATCAAAATTATTTCAGTGGTTGCCCCCCTTATTGGTTTACTCGGTACTGTCACGGGTATGATCAACACCTTTCAGGCGATTACCTTATTTGGTACCGGCGATCCTAAATTAATGGCGGGCGGTATTTCACAAGCCCTAGTGACCACGGTATTAGGCCTAGTTGTTGCGATACCTATGGTATTTATTTTTACCTTATTGCACACCCGTAGCCGTTCAATTATCAATCTACTACAGCAGCAAAGCGCCGGTATTATTGCTGAACGAGCGGAGCGCACTGAGCAAGGAGCATAAACCATGATCTGGTTTATCGAATTAATGAATACCATCGGTGAGTTTATGGATACCGGTGGTCAGGTGCTGACCGTTATTGCCTTGGTGATTGGTGTGATGTGGTTGCTTATTTTTGAACGCCTTATTTTTGTTTTTTTTGGCTATCGTGGCGTTAAAAAACAACTTAAGCACAGTTGGCAAAGTCGCACTGAACAACACTCTTGGCATGCTGAGCAAATTCGAACCGCCTTAGTGGCGCGAGGCAGCGCAAAGTTAAGCACTAACTTACCGCTGATCCAAAGCTTAGTGGTGCTGTGCCCGTTATTAGGTTTACTGGGTACGGTTACCGGCATGATACAAGTTTTTGACGTTATGGCTATATCAGGCAGCGGTAATGCGCGCTCGATGGCTTCAGGCGTATCACGAGCAACCATACCGACAATGGCAGGTATGGTGGGCTCATTGTCAGGTGTTTTCGCCGCCACTTGGTTGCAGCGAAATGCTAAACGAGAAACTGAGTTACTTGAAGATGCTATGGAAATCGACCATTAACTTGGTCGATTTACACACCAAATTATATTGAGAAGAGAAAAATTATGCGTTCGCAATTAAATAAAATGCTGCAAGAGCAGGAAGAAAGTGAAGAAATAAACATGACACCTATGCTAGATGTTGTTTTTATTCTCTTGATATTTTTTATCGTCACCGCCTCTTTTGTTAAAGAAGCTGGCATTGAGGTGAATCGCCCTGAAGCGGCTACCGCGGTAAAAAAAGAACGCGCTAATATTTTAGTGGCGATCAGCGATAAAGGCGAAATTTGGATCAACAAACGCCGTATTGATGTTCGCGCGGTTCAAGCAAATATTGAGCGTTTAAAAGCAGAAAACCCACAAGGTACTGTGGTTATTCAAGCCGATAAAAAAGCCACCACTGACGTGTTAATTAAGGTGATGGACTCGGCGCGTGCCGCCGGGGTTTATGACGTATCAATTGCGGCACAAGAGGCATAGTTATGGCTAATGCATCTCGTATTCCGCCAATATTTTTGCAAGCAGGTAGTCGATACTTAATTGGCTTAGCGTTAGCTGTGGTGACCACCATAGGTTTACTGTGGGGCATGCAAGCGCTTATTGCTGGTGGCAATGATGTCATGTCGGAGCCTCCTCGCGGCAATGTACTGGACTTTATTCGCCTTAAAAAAGAGCAGCAAGTGGTTAAGAAAGAACGCAAGCCGCAAAAGCCCGCCAAGCCAAAAACACCGCCACCGCCGATGGTAACGCCACAAATGGCGCAAGCTAATCCCAATGCGCAAGCGGTCAGTAGTAGCTTTACTGCTGATATTGCCATGGATGGTAGCCTGAGTGGTGGTTTAAGTTTAGACAGTGGTGACGGTGACTATTTACCGATAGTAAAAGTGGCGCCTATTTACCCGCGTAGAGCACAAGCGCGGGGTATTGAAGGCTATGTCATTGTTGAGTTTACGGTAACGAAAACGGGTGCGGTACGTGATGCCGTGGTTGTGAGTGCTGAGCCAGAAAATATCTTTAATCGCGCAGCACTGGATGCGGCCTTGAAATTTAAGTACAAACCACGAGTTGTCGATGGTGTCGCAATGGAAGTTGCGGGTGTACAAAACAAAATATCTTTTGCTATTGATGGCTAACAGTCAGTGTCAAAAAGAGGAGAGCAAATTATGCTAATGAAAAAAATAGCGGTACCTTTACTTAGTGTCGGCATGTTTTATAGCGCGGCAGGCATTAATTTTGCCTATGCACAAGCCAATGATACTTCTGCTAATAGTCAAACAGCAGCGGTAGAAAAAAAGCGTAGCGCTAAAAAAGTGCCGGCTATGCGTAATCGGGTATACAGCCAACTGGCTCGTGCGCAAAAGCTTGCTGACGAAGGCGATAAAGCGGCAGGTTTAGCGGTATTAGCTGAAGTAAAAGATCGCATAACTAGCTTAAATAGCTATGAGCGTGCAATGCTATGGAATTTTTATGCTTTTATGTATTATGGCAACGAAGATATTGGCGCCGCGATTGAACATTTTGAGTTAGTGGTAAAAGAAGAAGCGATCCCTGACTCGTTATATTTATCCACAATCTATTCTTTAGCTCAGTTGTCGATGCAGCAACAAAATTACCCGCAAGCATTAACGTATTTGCAGCAATGGCAAGCAAACAACACGAAAGCGTTAACCGCACAACAACATGTAATGTTTGCGCAAATTTATTATCAAGATAAGCAATTTGATAAAGTCATAGTTGCGGTTGAACAAGCCATTTCATTAGCAAAAGAAAATAATACTGCCGTCAAAGAAAACTGGTTGATCCTACAGCGCGCTAGCTATTATGAGTTAAAACAACCTCAGCAAGTGGTAAAAGTTATTGAAGAGTTAGTCCGTTTATACGACAAGCCAGAGTATTGGCTGCAACTTGCCGGCATGTACGGTGAAGTAGGTGAAGAAGCGAAACAATTGGCGGTGATGGAAGCGTCGTGGCAAGCGGGGCATATTAGCAAAGCCAATGATGTCATGACCTTGGCACAGCTGTATCGTTTTCACCAAGTGCCTTATAAAGCGGCAGTTTTACTAGAGCAAGCGATCGCTAAAGGTACTGTGGTGGCGAGCGAAAAAAGTCTGGAAGCCCTTGCGCAAGCTTATGTGGCCGCCAAAGATGATGAAAAAGCACTACCGATTTTAACGAAAGCCTCAGAAATTGCCGAAAGCGGAAAGTTTGATGTCCAACTTGCTCAGGCATATCTTAACCTAGAGCGTTGGCAAGAAGCCGTTGCAGCAGCTAATAAAGCGTTATCGCGCGGTAATATTAACCGGGTAGGTGATATGCATCTGGTGATTGGTATGGCGCAGTTTAATTTGCAAGCTTTTGACCAAGCCTTGCTTGCCTTTGCACAAGCGCAAAATATTCCGCAATCAGAAAAAACGGCAAAACAGTGGTTTCAATATGTTGAGCGTGAACAAGGTCAACAAGCGCGTTTAGCTATGTTGAACTAAGAGGTCGCTTTGTTGTTATTCATGGCACACCAGTCATATATGTTGGCATTATGACTGGTGTTTTTCCTGCCTTTGAGGTGTTTACGCCTATCTAGACATGATAAAAGTATCCGTCTTGAAAGATACCAAGTTGTCGATGTTGAGCAGGTCAATACTCTGGTCTACAAGGATAGTTAACCTGATCTCGGCTTAACAAATGTTTATCTAGCAGCTATTTTTCCTTACTCCTACGTTAAAT
>JBMZDW010000056.1:0-14696 GCA_049614565.1 Cognaticolwellia sp.
GAGCGCCTTCGGCCACTCGGCCACCTCTCCAATGGGTGCGAATAATAAGGGATTAAAAAAATAAGTCAAACTTTTTTTAAGCTTTTATTTCGCTTTTTTAACTGTTTGCTGAGAATTCAAACAACACGCTTATTTTTCAAACATTAATCAACGAAAAAACACCAAAATGACCATAAAAATTTTATCTCATGATCAAAAAATCCGACAGCTGTCGGCTTTGTTTATGAGAAAATAATTAGATTTTATTGCCAGAGGACTCACCCTCTCCTTTTTCAGATTGTATTCTCATGTAAATTTCTTCTCGATGAACCGACACTTCCTTCGGCGCATTAACACCAATACGCACTTGGTTGCCTTTTACCCCTAACACTGTCACCGTGACATCGTCTCCGATCATCAAGGTTTCACCAACTCTACGAGTTAATATTAACATCCTAATTTCCTTTATGTTTAAAAACGAGATCACTAAATATATAAGCTAGTAACAAATTAAATTTAGTATAATTTTTCTAAAAGTGCTAAATATCACAATAAGCACCGTCAGCACTTATCAAGCATTGAAAATCCCATCAACAACACCGATATTTTGCTCTTTTAGCAAAAACTTGTAGCAACAAGATAAAACACCATTGCAATCATTAACAGCTATTTTAACAACCTTGGTGAAACAATAAACACCTGAACAGTAAAATAATGTCAATTTAGGCAAATTTTATCAACTTATTGTAAATAATGACGCTTTAATTGCAACTGTCTTAACAATAGACCTTACAACCCGAGAAAAAGTTCGCTAGCACGACAGTTATTAAAATAGTAATTGATGTTGGCAGCATGATTTAAAGGCACAAAAAAGGGGCTAAAAGCCCCTTAAATTGATTTACATAAATGATGTAAGTTAGCTCAACTTAGTCGTTAACCAACTTTCTGCCGCTTTTAACGCGGCAGCTATATTTTCTGGTTGACTGCCACCGGCTTGCGCCATATCGGGACGTCCGCCACCTTTACCACCAACTTCTTGTGCCGCAACATTGACTAATTCGCCTGACTTTACTCGGCCAATAAGATCTTTGGTAACACCGGCAATTAGGCTGACTTTATTGTCACTTGCTGCCGCTAATAAAATAATGCCTGAGCCCATTTTGTTTTTCAGATCATCAACCATACCACGCAGTGATTTAGCTTCAACACCGTCTAAATTAGCGATAAGCGCTTTGACACCGTTAAATTCAATCGCTTGGCTAACTAAGTCGGCACCTGCTTGACTGGCAAGTTGCTGCTTAAATTGTGCGAGTTCTTTTTCTAACTCTTTATTGCGCAAAATGACTTGCTCAACTTTACTGGCAACGTTTACCGTATCGGCTTTAACCAAGCCTGCAATAACATTTAGGGTTTGCTCTTGTGCTGCAAAGTAGCTAAGTGCTGCTTCCCCCGTTACCGCTTCTATTCGACGAACGCCAGCGGCAATACCCGATTCAGAAACTATTTTGAATAAGCCAATATCGCCAGTACGTTCAACATGGACACCACCACAAAGCTCGGTAGAAAATTCACCTAACGTCACCACACGCACTTCATCGTCATATTTCTCACCAAACAGTGCCATGGCGCCTTTTTCTTTTGCTTCATCAATTTGCATTAAATGAGTTTCGCGCGCTAAGTTGCTGCGAATTTGCTCATTGACGATACGTTCAACCTTATCGAGCTCTGCACGGGTAACACCTTCAAAATGCGAAAAATCAAAACGTAATTTTTCAGCGTCACATAATGAGCCTTTTTGCGTAACATGTTCGCCTAAAATATTGCGCAATGTGGCATGAAGTATATGTGTAGCGGTATGATTTTTAATAATCGCGGCACGACGTTCGTTATCAATCACAGCTTTAACACGACGGTTTAAGCCTATGGTTTCTCTTGCAATACCTTTGTGGGCAAAAGCGTTGCCTAATTTAAAGGTATCCGTAACTTCAAATATACCATTATCAATATGAAGCACACCGCTGTCACCAACCTGACCACCTGATTCCGCATAAAATGGCGTTTTATCTAATACCACAATACCGGCTTCGCCTGCGCTTAGCTCTACTACTGAGGATTCATTGTTAAAGAGCTCAACAACCGTCGATGACATTTCATGACGGGTATAGCCGTTAAATTCTGTAGTATGATCTGACTTAATTGTGTCGTTGTAATCGGTGCCAAACTGACTAGCCTTTTGTGCACGCACACGTTGTTGCGCCATAGCAGCGTCAAAACCGTTATGATCAATAGTTAATTGGCGTTCACGGGCAATATCAGCGGTTAAGTCAGCAGGAAAACCGTAAGTGTCATAAAGCTTAAAAACATCGTCACCGGCAATCGTGTCGCCTTTAAGTTCAGCTAGAATATCTTCTAGTAGCGCCATACCTCGATCGAGTGTGCGACCAAACTGCTCTTCTTCTATACGGAGTATTTTCTCAATAACGGCTTGCTGTTGCACTAACTCTGGGTAGGCTTGACCCATTTGCTGAGCCAGTGATGCCACAAGTTTATGGAAGAAAAATGTTTTAGCTTCTAATTTATGACCGTGGCGAATAGCGCGGCGAATAATACGACGTAACACATAGCCACGCCCTTCATTTGACGGCATAACACCATCGGTGATCAAAAAACTACATGAACGAATATGATCGGCAATAACCCGTAATGACTTGTGCTCTAAATCGTTACATTCAAGTAAGGCCGCAGTATCACGAATTAACGCTTGGAAAATATCAATTTCATAGTTGCTATGAACGCCTTGCATGATGGCAGCAATGCGCTCTAAGCCCATGCCAGTATCAACGGACGGTTTAGGTAATGGCTCCATAGTACCGTCTGCATGACGGTTGTACTGCATAAACACTAAATTCCAAATTTCGATAAAGCGATCGCCGTCTTCGTCTGCAGAGCCTGGAGGACCACCAAAAATATCTTCACCGTGATCATAAAATATTTCAGAACAAGGACCACACGGGCCAGTATCACCCATCGACCAAAAGTTGTCTGACTCGTACTTTTTGTCTGCTGATTTATCACCAATGCGAATAATTTTTTCTGCCGGTACACCAATATCATTTAACCAATAGTTAAAGGCTTCATCGTCGCTTTCATAAACCGTGACTAATAACTTCTCTTTTGGCAATGCCAAAATATTCGTTAAAAATTCCCACGCGTAGTTAATTGCATCTTGTTTAAAGTAATCACCAAAACTAAAATTACCTAACATTTCGAAAAAGGTATGATGACGCGCGGTGTAACCAACGTTTTCAAGATCGTTATGTTTACCACCGGCACGTACACAACGTTGTGCTGAGGTAGCGCGCGTATAACTGCGCGTATCGGCGCCAAGAAATACATCTTTAAACGGCACCATACCGGCGTTGGTAAATAACAATGTCGCATCGTTACCCGGAACAAGAGAACTACTGGCAACAATTTGGTGCTGCTTAGAAGCATAAAAATCTAAAAATGCCTGACGCAATTGGGCACTAGTTTCAATCATGTGAATTTCCAACTTTTCGAAAAATTATATCTGTTTACGCGTTTAATAGTGTCATGGTTTCATCGCTTGAGAAAGCACGCTTTTGTATAAAGCGCACTTTTTAGCATTATGCAGCTGAACTTTTATTAGGGACGCACCAAAGCGCTTATTATACGCAAGCTCTGCTTGAAGATACCAATCTATTTAATGATTTATTACGAATTTTTGTGCAAATAAGCGAGCGCCCGCTTTTTATGCTGAGGCACTTTTGATATCGCGCCAACCAGAGAATTTTTCGACTAGGCTTCAAAAAACACTAACGGCAAAACATTGTTCACTTCATCGCAATTAAAATAAGCAAACTTTTGCTAGAAGAAAGCCTAAAATTGGCATTATTGTTCGCTACTATACTCTCGTAAGCTACACTTTTGATTTAATTATTTACCTGAATACGCTCGATGAGACGGTTAAGCTATTGCGCTATGTTGGGAGTTTTTTTCAAACGTAAATCAACATAGGTTATTGTTGAGTAAGACTTTAGCGCAAATAAAGTGATAAACAATCAAATTAGCGCTTAACAACAAGTAAAAACATTGTATAAATGATGATAAGTTTTTATATTATGTTAATAACATGCAAATAAACTTAGCTTACAGCCTATAATAAGCAATCAACAATAAAAGCGAAATTCTAGCCGTAAACAACAACAGGGATCTGTATGACGGGACAATTCAAAAACATGCGTTTAGCGTTAGTTATTTTATTTAGCTTAGTTTTATTACCTGCGTGTGGTGGTTCAAGTGATAAAACCCCAACATTCTCGGTTAATAGTAATGTTTCTGTTGTTACCTTTGCCAATGAGTTTTTACAAGAAGAAACCCACACCGTTGCAATAAATGTCACCTTTGATGGTGGCGGGCTGCTCCTCGGTTATGCACCGACAGCAACACCGGTACCTTGGTTAAATTATCGTGTTGAAAATGTCACCGATACCTCAGCAACCATTCATATTGATGTCGTCAATGCCAATTTTTTAAATGCCAATATTTACGGCACCACCTTGCGACTTTCTAGCGGAGACCCTGCTACCACCAATCTCGCTCACAAAGATATTAATGTCTCATTGTTGGTATGGCGGCCACTGACTTTTGATGACACCTTTGGTGTTACGAATATTGCCGCTAAAACCTTTCAGCTCAACACAGGCGAAGACAACTTAACAGTGGCACCATCTGTGCCTTGGCTCAGCGTTGAAAAATCATTTCAAGACGGTGTAACTACCATAACCGCTACGCCAGATGTAAGCGGTTTTATCGGGGCAGGCTTTTATAACGCAGCGGTCAACATTACTAGCCCATTTGGCACCGTTAAGCATCCTGTAGAACTGAGTTTAGATAACATTTATTTGTTTGCCGACCGTCCTAGCGTTGCATTAACGCAAACTGGCAATATCAGTAACACACAAACCACACTTAATATTAACTCTAACAGTTTGCGCCCTTGGCAGTGGCAAGCGACTACAGATGCCAATTGGCTAACCCTAACAGCGGATGCCGAAAACAACCAATTAACCATTACAGCCAATAGCAACGCACTCGACAATAACAGCACTACCACCGCAGAAATCACCATCATTGGCGCTGGAGAAACCATTGCAATTAGCGAAACGATTCCGGTGAGTTTTTATAAATCCGACCTAAACACTGTAAACCATTCCATGGAGATTATCGCCAATAACGGTGGCGTGGTAACACACCCGTATTTGCCACAATATTATGTTGCCACCAGTAATGAATTGCGGGTTTATCATCTCTATAGCAATGAATTACTTTCAACAACCGTCATTGCGCCAGCAGAGACATTATTAGATCGACTAATCATTCATCCTGATGCCAGCATTATGCTAGCACGGGCAATTGAAACGGTTGAAATTGACGAAAACACCAGCGAAACCACCGCCCATCGCTATAAAATCAACCTCAGTGACATGAGCTTTGTGGAGTTAGAAGAGTTAAGCATTAGCCGCGAGCCAGAAAAGTTCATTCGCCTCGATGGTCGCTATTTTGTTACCACGGCATTGCTGGAGTTTGCCGATGAAAACTTAAAGCGGGTGGGTTTTGACGGCGCAAACGCCTTTTTAGCACGCGCGTATAATGTTGCCGAGCAAACTCAAGCACTGTTTGCCTTGGATGTTAGTAGTAGTGACGAATTAATGTCAATAAAGCGTATTGAGGCAAAAATAAATGACTTTGCTCGTACTCCCATCACCACAGAAATAACCCACAGTTACCGGCCGGAACTGTTAGGCGAAAACGATCAAATCAATGACTTTTATGTCACCGCCGACGAAAAAAACATTTATGCTATCAGCCCCACCAGTGAATGGATTAGCTTTGATGGCACCACCTTTACCGACAACGGCGTATTAAACGCTGATGAAGCCATTATTAATTTAGCACTTTCAAAAACTGCCAATGATCGCCCTCATTACCTCAGGTTTGAAGGTGGTGTTGGCTTTAAAGTTGATGTTTATAACCATCAACAAACTATCGCTCACAGCATTGCCTTAGGGGTATATCAACCACTAAGTTTGTTGGTCGCCAATGGCGACAGTCGTGCGGTATTGCCGTCGCCAGTTTCAGGTACCCTAGATGTTATTACCTTAAGCCAATTTACCAGCTCAGCAGATCAGCTCACGTTCAGCACAAATTTTGGTGATAATGCTATTGCACAGCAAACCGTTACCTTGTCCAATATCGGCGCAGGGTGGCAAGCAACTTCTGATGTACCTTGGTTAATTTTGACGCAACAAAGTGATGAAAATGGTGATAGCTTATTGGTTAATATTGATACCAGTTTAATTACCACATGGGGCTTAATGACTGCCAGTATATCGGTATATGACCCTGTCACAGGTACGACGCAAATTATTAATATTGAACTGGCCATTGATGCAATAAGGTTAAGTAGTAACTACCCATCTCTAGCGTTTAATAGCTTAGCGACAGAACAGACGTTAGTGCATACCGTGGACATCTCAACCAATAGTGAAAATAACATTGCGTGGCAAGCAAGTACTGACGTTAGCTGGCTATCATTATCAGCTGATAATGTTAATAACACCTTAACCGTTACCGGTATTCCTGCCAATATCGCCGACAACGGTGTCCACAGTGCTGTTATTACCTTAGCGCCAACAATCGCAGATACGGCATTGGCCGGCACCATAAACGTTACATTTAATAAAGGCGCAAGTGACGGCGCCGATGTCGATATTACTGATATTAGCTACAATAGCTCGGCAATAGTACTTGATCCCATGCGCCCTTATGTTCATTTAGCTAGCGGCGACACGCTTAATACCTATCATGTTATTTCTGGTGCCTTAGTCAACAGCACAGTATCACCTCTAGCCGACGTTGATTTAACAAACTTAGTGATCCACCCTGATGGCTCAATGCTGTTAGCCTCAAATACCGAAACCTTTTTGGATGAAGATGAAGTTGAGCAAACACGGGTAAATCATTATCAATTTGACTTAACCAATTATCAATTTAGCCAAATAGATAGCGACAACATTACCATAGAATACCGCCCAATTATGATAGCTATGGTGGCGGGTGCTCCGGTTGTGATCACACAAACGCTGGAATATGCCGACCTTAACTTAGTACGCCAATACTGGGATCAAGAAAACGCTTACTTTACCTCTACCATGGCGCAAGCAAATAGTACCGATACCATCATGGCGTATAAGCAAGCAACGCGCTCACTTGAACGTTATGCCTTGACGTACAACGCGTATGCCAGCGAGATGATTTCTGCTAGCACTGAAGCAGCGTATATCAATGCTGCCTTTAGCAGTTTATCAAAATTTGCCCTTAGCCATGATAGCAACACCATATATAGCGCTAACAGTTTCAGTGAATGGGCGAGCTTTGACGGCATTGTCTATACGGATAATGGTTTATTACAAAACAAACCCAATGTGCAAACCTTTAACACCGCCGTAGATACTAGCGACAATAGTTATTTCTATCGCTTTGACCCAACCCTAGGGCTGACCTATAGCAAATATAGTCCTGCACAAGTTGAGCTATGGTCTGAAGTTATCGCCGTTGGCAGTGCTGAAAGCTACCTGATGCCTGCTTATCAACGTGTGCTTATTTACGATGTTGCCTCAAGAACCCTGCAACTACGCTCTCATCAGTAAGATAATGCTCGCCATTAAAGCTAAGTAACAAAAACTTAGTCATAAAAAAAACCGCAGCCATGCGGTTTTTTTATGTTGAACCTTTTTGCGTTTTGTAGATTATTTTAAATCCGCCACTAAAGTTTTCAGCCATTTTTCTTCACTAATAAATGCCCACGACAAATGCTGATACTGCTCACCTATCCCCTGTGCAAGTATTTGTTGTTCTGATTTTCCGGCGGCAAGGGCTTTGCTGACCTTTTCAATGCTAAAGGCCATCATGTCTGCAAAGGCTGACAGGCCTTTTTTGTCAGTTATTTTTCCGTGACCAGGAATAATCACCACATCATCTGGCATCTTGCTCAGCATATGTCGCACATTCGCTAAATAACCTTTAACGCTACCACCACTTTTTAAATCGACATAAGGAAAGCCGATTTCAAAAAACAAATCTCCGGTATGTAACACATTGGCTTTTTTAAAGTAAACATAGGTATCACCGTCAGTATGACCCTTGGGTAAATGGCTTAACTGCACTTCTTCGTTAGCTAAATAAATGGTAATGCCATCTTTGTAGGTCACCACGGGTAAGCTTTCTTTCTCGTGATCCGCTTTACTGCTTAAGCGGCTACGGACATTTTCATGGGCAAAAATCGGCGCTTTATGAGAGAAAAATTCATTACTGCCAGTGTGATCGCCATGATAGTGGGTATTAATAACGTACTTTAGCGGCTTACCTTCAATACCTTGCATCGCGCTTTCAATTTTTTCCGCTAACGGGGAAAATTTATCATCAACTAGCAACAAGCCTTTATCGGTCGCTAATACGCCAATATTACCACCGGGGCCTTGTAACATATAAACATCACCAGCCGCTTTGTGCACTGTGATGTCGGCATCAGCCATTTTCTGTGCATTGGCACCAACACTCATTAACATAGTCAATGCGACTAAAGATTTTTTAAACATAATTTCTCCGTGTGTTTTAACTATTGCCTTCACTGCAACATATCAACATCATCAAACTTGTACAACTTTACCTGCCGGTTTGTCGATAAAATCATATTTTCACGGCTGATGAATAAGGAGTTCAAACGCCTGCCTATATACAGGTGTCGGGTGTTAAAACAGCGCTAATTGGCTGCCTTGTTCATTCGGCGCCTCGGTCGAGAAGCCCAAAGATAAACCAATTAAGCGCACCTTACGATTATCAGCGCGAGTCATGGCTTTTGACAGTAACTCTATAAATACCTCTTGCTGGCAAGCTTGTGATTGCATATCCACGGTAGTTTGCTGAAAGTCGGCAAACTTAATTTTAACCGTTTGCCTCGTTATTACGCGATCTTGATGTTTTTCAAGCCGTAGTTTCAGTTTGCCAAATAAGTTAGTCAATATGGTTTGGCATTGCTCGATAGAGTCTATATCTTGCGCTAAGGTGGTTTCAATGGCTAATGACTTACGCAAGCGCTGCGTTTCAAGGGCTCGGTTATCAATGCCAAAGCTACGTTGATATAAGGCATTAGCAAATTTACCAACAATAGAGTGCAGCTTAGCCACTGAACTGGCTCTAATATCGGCGCAATTTTCAAAACCCAAGGCTTTTAGCTTTTCACTGGTTTTAGGGCCAATGCCCGGAATTTTTTTCAACGGCAAATCCGCGACAAAAGCGCTCACTTTATCGGGAGACACCACACATTGGCCATTAGGTTTATTTTCATCGCTAGCAATTTTTGCCAAAAACTTATTCGGCGCAATACCGGCAGATGCAGTAAGGTTAAGCTCCTGATAGATATCACGGCGAATTTGCTCAGCAATTAAGGTCGCGCTACCGTTACAGTGCTTGGAATCAGTAACATCGAGATAGGCTTCATCTAACGACAGCGGTTCAATTAACTCGGTATATCGCAGAAATATCGCTCTAATTTGTTGTGATACTTGCTGGTAAACCGACATACGGCCATCAACAATGATCAACTCAGGGCAAAGCGCTTTCGCGCGCGCATTAGGCATGGCTGAGCGAACACCAAACTCTCGCGCTTTATAATTACAGGTACAAAGTACACTGCGCGGGCCATTGCCACCGACGGCAATCGGCACATTACGCAACTCAAGGTTGTCTCGCATTTCAACCGCGGCATAGAAACAGTCCATGTCGATATGAATTATTTTACGGCCGCTACTTAAAAGTTCACCCATCGCCTTATTCTCTTAAATACACCACAGAGCTGTATATAAAAACAGTACCATTAATTGCACTCAATAGGCAAGTTGAAAAGTTTCGCTGGTCTCTAAACTGAGATCAAAAAAGGCGAGCTAAGCTCACCTTTTTTGACTATCGTTCTTTACAGAACAACAAGATAAATTAACCATTAATCAAAAAGTGTACGCCAATACTTGCCGCATAGCCTAAGGCAATAACCCCACTCCACTTTAAATGGCCAATAAATGAATAAGCCCCTTTGGTTTGCCCCATTAACGCAACACCAGCAGCTGAGCCAATTGACAATAAGCTACCGCCAACACCTGCAGTCATAGTCACCAGTAACCACTGCTGAAGATCCATAACCGGATTCATACTTAACACCGCAAATACCACAGGAATATTATCAACAATGGCCGATAACACGCCAACCGCAATATTGGCATAAGTGGGGCTCCAGTTACTATACAAAGCCTCCGAGACTAAGCTTAAATAGCCCATAAATCCTAAGCCGCCAACACACATCACGACACCATAAAAGAATAATAAGGTGTCCCACTCTGCACGGGCTATTTTATCGAAAATATCAAACGGCACTATGTTGCCAAGCTTTTTCAATTCTTTCTCATCATTTAACGCTTCGGCTTTACTACGCTTTTTATCTAAAGATCGCGGCAGGCTGATACGTAAATAAAAACCTAAAAATTTCAAGTAACCCAGACCCATCATCATGCCCAGCACAGGTGGCATATTAACTACGCTATGACATAAAACAGCGGTCGCGATAGTCAGGATAAAGAGGGCGACAATTCTTTTTGCCCCTCTTTTGATCTTGAAGGTATCATCGATTACGGGTGTCGATTTTTCGTTTGAAATGAAGAAACTCATGATCACCGCAGGTACTAAAAAGTTAACCACAGACGGAATAAACAACACGATAAACTGCTCAAATTTAACCAAGCCAGACTGCCAAATCATTAATGTTGTTATGTCGCCAAACGGACTAAACACGCCGCCAGCGTTAGAAGCAACGACGATATTAATACAGGCTATATTGATAAATTTTTTATCGTTTGAGGCAACTTTTAATATAATGGCACACATCAACATGGCGGTAGTCAGGTTATTGGCAAATGAAGAAATAGCGAAAGCTAACACCCCAGTTAACCAGAACAATGACCTTAAACTCAAGCCCTTAGCAACCATCCATATTCGCAAGCCATCAAAAATGCCTCTTTCTTCCATGGCATTGATATAGGTCATCGCGACCAGTAAGAATAATAATAATTGCGCATACTCAAGTAAGTTATGATTAAACGCTTCTTCGGCGGCTAACGGAATACCGTTTTGCGTGTAGATCCAGCCAATCATTAACCAAATAATACCGGCAGCAACAAGCACAGGCTTAGATTTTCTTAAGTGAATTAAATCTTCACCAATAACTAGTAGGTAGGCAATAGAAAATAAAATTATCGCCGTAAAGCCAAATATAGAGTTGGTTAAGTCAATACTGCCGGGGCCAGACGCCCAAGAAGTGCCAGAAATACAGAAAAGTAACATGACTAATAAGGTTTTTTTAAACATAAAGACCTAATGAACAACGTCGTGTTCTGGTTATTGCGGTTACGCGATGATTAAAATTGCTTTTTATATTGGTGTAATAGCCTTGTTTTTCAATGCTAATAAGCTATTAAACTCATATTTTATCTAGTTGTACGGACTTATAGCGCGGATCACATAGGAGGGTAGTGCTTTAATTAACTGTGTTTATCACTAGCGATAAATAGCATAAAAAAGGCGAGCTAAGCTCACCTTTTATCACGATATTAACTCACTGCCCCGCTGCGCTAACCGCTAAGCAGTAAATTTAAATATTCTTAACGTTAATATCGCCAATTTCCAAAGCGGCTTTACGCTCACGTTCTTGGCGTTTTTCACAAGGATTGTCACAGTTGCATGACTTATCAATGCCAACACTGGCTAAACCGCCACAGCTACCAGCAAGGGTCTTCTTTTGAAAAATATAACCAACCGCCATTGCCATAACAATAACGAGAAAAAAGCCAAAAGTAATAAAAAATATAGCCATGATAGCTTGATACCTATTTATAATATTGGAAAAACTTAAGTGCGTAACATTAAATGAACGAATTACTTAAGATATTGCATGAATTTTACCGTGCTTTGCTCAACAAAGCCATGATCAGTTTTCGCTATAATATAAACGGCTAACTGATTGGCCTCGGCAAATGCTAAAGCTTTTTCTTCTCCCATCACCATCATCGCTGTCGACAAGCCATCTGCGGTCATTGAAGACGGATGAATAACCGTGACCGAAACCAGTTTGTGATTTATAGGCTTACCGCTTGCTGGGTCAATAATATGCGAAAATCGTTGGCCATTGGCTTCAAAATAATTACGATAATCACCCGATGTTGCCACGGCATTATCTTTAGGCACGATAATTTGATGTACAGAACGCTGGTCGCTTACAGGCTTTTCAATGGCAACATGCCAAAGCTCACCGGTATGTTTAAAGCCTTTTAGCCGCATCTCGCCACCAATTTCCACTAGGTAGTTATCAATAGCATTTTGCTCGATAAACTCAGCCACTAGATCGACGCCATAGCCTTTAGCAATGGTTGATAAATCAACATACAGGTTGGGAATGCTTTTGCTTAATTTGTCATTTTCTAGCGTTAATTTATCTAAACCGATACGCGTTTTGGTATTTGCTAATAACTCTGCGTCAGGCACTGTTTCCGGCCGATACTCTGGGCCAAAGCCCCATAAGTTAACTAAGGGTCCAACGGTAACATCGAGTGCGCCATTACTGAGTTTACCTAAGCGTATCGCTTCCTTCATCACGCGAGCTAAACCACTTGATACCTTAATAGGGCTAAGCGAAGTCGATTGGTTAAATTGAGATAATTCAGAATCGGTAATATAGGTCGACATTTCTTGATTCAGCTGTTTTAGCTTTTCATCAATACCTTGCTGTAATGTCGCAACGTCAATATTCTCCCCCACCACCTTAATATTGTAGGTAGTGCCCATGGTATTACCTTGCAACAGGTATTCTTGGCGCGCCAAGTAGTTACTGGGAAAGCAACCCACTAATAACATCAGCGTTGCTGATACTAAGAAAAATTTTATTTTTAACATAACCAAATTCCAAAAAATTATTATTTAGCTAAAGTACTTTTTACCAAGTATTTTAGCTAAATAATCGCCGCTCTTTTACATCCATGTAACCGCGACATACCGTACATCCTGTACATAAAAAAGACGACCTAAGTCGTCTTTTTTAATTGGTAGAACAACTGAATTTTGAGCCGTATTTTGGCTGTTAAGCAAGGAAGGAGCGCGCAGTTGATAATTATCAATGAGCACTTCTGACGATGAATAACAGTCAAAAGGCAATCAAAATTAGTTGTTAGCCACCAAAATCATCTAACATAATGTTTTCATCTTCTACGCCTAAATCTTTAAGCATATGAATAACCGCAGCATTCATCATTGGAGGACCACACATATAGTACTCACAATCTTCTGGCGCTTCATGGTCTTTCAAGTATTGCTCGTGCAAGACATTGTGAATAAAGCCGGTTAAACCGTCCCAGTTATCTTCTGGTTGAGGATCCGATAGTGCCACATGCCATTCGAAGTTGTCATTATCAGCCGCAAGGCCGTTGTAATCATCTTCATAGAACATCTCACGCTTAGAGCGAGCACCGTACCAGAACGACATTTTACGTTTCGATTTAAGACGCTTAAGTTGGTCAAAAATGTGTGAACGCATTGGCGCCATACCAGCACCACCACCGATAAATACCATTTCATTATCAGTTTCTTTCGCGAAGAACTCACCAAATGGACCTGAAATAGTTACTTTATCACCTGGCTTTAAGCTGAAGATATATGATGACATTTTACCGGCTGGTAAATGTAATCGCCCTGGAGGCGGCGTAGCAATACGCACGTTCAGCATAATAATGCCTTCTTCTTCTGGGTAGTTCGCCATTGAATACGCACGTAAGGTGTCAGTATCCACTTTTGATTCTACATCGAAGAAACCAAAATGGTTCCAGTCACCTTTGTATTGTTCATCGATATCAAAATCGCTGTATTTTACGTGGTGAGCTGGTGCTTCAATTTGAATATAACCACCCGCGCGGAACGGAACCGATTCGCCGTTAGGTATTTTTAATTTAAGCTCTTTAATGAAAGTTGCTTTGTTATCATTTGAGATAACTTCACATTCCCACTGCTGAACACCGAAGATTTCATCTTCAAGTTCAATGTCCATATCTTGTTTAACCGCCACTTGACAGGCTAAACGACAACCTTCTTTTGCTTCACGCTTAGTGATATGACCCAACTCAGTGGGTAAAATATCGCCACCACCTGAATGAATATCGACACGACACTGGCCACAAGTACCACCGCCACCACAAGCTGAAGGGATAAAAATACCTTGGTCAGCAAGTGCGCCTAAAAGCTTACCACCGGCAGGCGTTGTTACGGCTTTTTCTGGGTCGCCATTAATGTTGATCTTAACGTCACCGGTAGAAACCAACTTAGATTTAGCGAATAAAATCACCATAACTAAGGCTAGTACTATCACAGTAAACATCGACACGCCGAGAATAATTATTTCCATCGACTTTTCCTTTAATCTTCTTTAAAGGTTTTAGCTAAACCGCGTACCTAGTGTCGCCATTTGCTAAAACCGACATAAACCTAAAGTGAAATACCACCGAAAGAAAGAAAGCCAAACGCCATCAATCCTGCAGTAATAAACG
>JBMZDW010000057.1:0-14499 GCA_049614565.1 Cognaticolwellia sp.
ACTCACACGGTGACGCAGCACTTCAACTGTAATTTCCATTAAATAGCTTTCTAATGGCCCTTGGTTCCACTGATGAAAAATATCGGCAATTTCATCAAGCGTTAGCCCTAAGCCATCGCGTAGCATTTGATAGGCTTCACAAATAATTTGCATATCAGCGTATTCAATGCCGTTATGGACCATTTTTACATAATGGCCGGCACCCGCAGGGCCAATGTAGGCGGCACATGGTTCGCCCTCAGTCACAGTATCGCCTGGCTTACGGCGTTCAATCGGTTTACCGGTTTTTTTATCCACTTTAGCGGCAATGGCTTGCCAGATAGGTTTTATTCTTGTCCAAGCGTACGGCGAGCCACTTGGCATCAATGCTGGGCCAAACCTTGCCCCGACTTCGCCGCCGGACACCGCTGAAGAAAATAAGATAAAGTTGTTATGATATTTTTGCTCACGCGCCACCGTGTCAACCCATAAGCTATTGCCGGTATCAATCACAATATCATCGGGTTGAATACCCGCACCGATTAAACTTTGGCAAACTTGATCGACCGGTGCCCCTGCCGGCACGGAAAGCACAATAAGGTGTGGCGGCTTTAAGCAGGCGAGTAATTCAGTATAAGAAGAACAACCAACAACGCGCGCTGTTGCTAAGCCAGTTTCCGCTTTATCTTGCGCTATGGTAGCGTCGACTTTGCTAATATCGCGATCAAATGCTGCGATACTAAAACCATTATCGGCCAAATTAAGCACTAAGTTTTTGCCCATTACACCTAAGCCAATAAAACCAATGTCACATATGCTGTTTTGTTTCATAAAACGTCCACAAGATTGAAACTAATATCGTTCGCCGTTATTTAACGTGCGCTAACGCTTGCTCGGCTAAACGTGTAATTTCTTGCCAATTGCGCTGCTTAACTATTTCATTTGAGACTAACCAAGAGCCGCCACAACAAGCAACACTTGGTAACGCTAAGTAGTCTCGGATATTGTTCAGGTTAATACCGCCTGTCGGACAAAATGTAACATTTGGAAATGGCCCAGCAATTGACTGTATTGCTTTGACACCACCAGAGGCTTCAGCGGGGAAAAATTTAAGATGATCATAGCCGGCATCACTTGCGGTCATTAATTCTGAAATAGAAGAAATGCCCGGAATCAGCGCAAGCTCCCCTGCTTGACCCGCTTGCAGCAAGTCGTTGGTTAATCCTGGGCTAATGGCAAACTTTGCTCCAGCATCATAAGACTTTTGCAACAATTCACGGTTAGTTACGGTACCAGCGCCAATGACGGCTTCCGGTAAATGTTTTGCAATCGTGCTAATGACATCGAGCGCTGCGGGTGTGCGTAAGGTAACTTCTAGTACTTTTACCTCAGCGGCAAGTAATGCTTCAGCAATTGGCAAGGCATCGTCAACATGGTTTATCACCAACACAGGAACTATTGGCCCCATGGCAAAGAGCTCTTTAGGTTGTAATTGCCAATTATTAGATAACGTCATAATTTATCTCGCTGTCAGCAAATAAAGAACAAGCACCGGTTTCAGCTGAACTTAAACTTTGGCGCATAAAACCAAACAGCTCTCGTCCCATACCTTGATGATGGCCATTGACCTTAAACAAGGCCTTGTCGCGGTTTGCTATTTCTTCATCAGCAACCATTAAGGTTAATTCACCGCTTTCGCCATCGACTAACACCATATCGCCGGTTTGAACCTTGGCAATAAGCCCACCATCCAATGCTTCTGGGCATAAGTGAATCGCCGCGGGGACTTTACCTGATGCGCCAGACATTCGACCATCAGTGACCAAGGCCACTTTAAAACCTTTATCTTGGAGTACGCCAAGCGGTGGCGTTAATTTATGCAGTTCAGGCATACCACGTGCTTTAGGGCCTTGAAAGCGTACCACGGCGACAAAGTCTTTTTCTAATGCCCCCGCGTGAAATGCCGCTTCAAGTTCATGCTGATCTTCAAATACTATGGCTGGCGCCTTAATAACAAAACTGCCCGAACGTAATGACGAGGTTTTTAATACCGACACCCCTAAATTACCTTTTAATACTTTTAAACCACCATCAGTTTTAAATGGTTGCTGCGCCGTGGCAATGACTTCGCTATCACCTGAGCTTGTAGGGCCATCTATCCATAGCAACTGGTCATTTTCCAACACCGGTTGCTGGGTATAACGGCTTAATCCGTGTCCACAAATAGTTTCAACATCTTCATGCACTAAGCCGGCATCAATCAGCTCTTTAAATAACAATGCCATACCCCCTGCTTGTTGAAAATGGTTTATGTCGGCATGGCCATTGGGATAAATTCGCGTTAATAATGGTACGGCGTCAGACAAATCATTAAAGTCTTGAAAATTAATAATAATGCCTGCCGCTTTGGCAAAGGCAATAATATGCATAGTTAAATTTGTTGAGCCGCCTGTGGCTAACAAAGCCACGATAGCATTGACAATGGAACGCTCGTCGATCATTTTACCGACCGGCATATAATTGCCCGACTGCTGGGTTAATCGGGTGACTTGTCGTGCGGCAGCTTTCGTTAAGGCCTCCCGTAATGGCGTGTTCGGGGCAACAAACGAGGCACCGGGCAAATGTAAGCCCATCACTTCAACCACTAATTGATTGGAGTTTGCGGTGCCAAAAAACGTACAAGTACCGGCGCTATGATAAGACGCCGACTCAGCCTCAAGTAACTTATCTTCGCCAATTTCTCCTTGAGCAAATTGCTGACGCACACGTGCTTTTTCTTTATTTGGCAAGCCAGATGGCATAGGCCCAGCCGGCACAAAAACCGTAGGTAAATGGCCAAAGGTCATGCTCGCAATCAGTAAACCCGGTACGATTTTATCGCAGATACCTAGCATTAAGGCGCCGTCAAACATATTATGCGACAGTGCAACCGCGCTCGACATAGCAATGACATCACGGCTCATCAGGCTTAAATCCATGCCTGGCTGACCTTGCGTTACTCCGTCACACATCGCCGGAACACCACCAGCAAATTGTGCAACGCCGCCGGTTTCTCTCACCGCCGCTTTGATGATTTCAGGATAGCTTTGATACGGCTGATGAGCCGAAAGCATATCGTTATAAGCAGAAATAATGGCAACATCTGAGTGATTAACCCCGCGTAATTTCGCTTTGTCATCTTTGCCACACGCAGCGAAGCCGTGCGCTAAATTGCCACAAGACAAACTGGCGCGGTGTACAGTCGTTGATTTTTCTGACGCGATTTTTTCAAGATAAGCATGGCGTGACGCTTTACTGCGGCGAATAATGCGTTCAGTGATCTTTAAAATTTGTTCATTCATAACTTTTTTCTTCATTATATTTCTGCTGACAACTCGGGTGCCCAAAACACTTGTGTGATCAAGTTGGGTGCATGCAAGAAGGCTCTGATCGGCATTTCTTTACAGTCTTTACCGGCAATAGCCTCAACTAACACCTGTTTTTTCTTAACACCGCTAAGATGTAAAAATATATTTTTACTCTCAGCTAAAACGGCAAAGCTAAAACTAATGCGCTGATGTGGTGCCGTTGTCGGCATCACCTTAAGCAAGGCATTGCTATCGGGGGACAAACAGCGGTCAATTTCATCGCTACAGGGAAATAACGACGCGGTGTGACCATCTTCTCCCATACCTAGAATAAGCACATCTAACGGCAACAAGTGTTGCATTGCTTGCTGATTTAAATCCGCCAAGGTGTTATCACTTAGTACCTCACCTTGTTTTAAATGAAAGAAGTTCGCGTTTAGTGCTTCATTTTGTAACAGATGCTCATGTACCAGCTTGGTATTACTGTCATTTGAATTAGCATCAACCCAACGTTCGTCTGCTAGGGTGATGGTAATTAAAGGCCATGCGAGTTTTTTCTGTGATAGCGCCTGAAAAAAACCTTTCGGTGTTGAGCCACCTGATACTGCAATACTGGCCTTTCCTTTCGCTTTGACTGCCGCAGTTAAAAGCTCAGCAACCTTATCTGCTAGGACTTGGTTCAGGCACGAGCCTTGTTCGAATTCATTAATTTTATACATTATTCTACCCACTGGCGATCATCGCGTGCGATTAATGAAATTGATGAAACCGGCCCCCAAGATCCCGCAGAATATGACTTAGGCGCTTCATTGCTAGATTGCCACGCGGCAATAATGCTGTCAGCCCATTGCCATGCGGCTTCTACTTCATCGCGATGAACAAATAACGACTGATCACCTTTGATCACTTCAAGAATTAAGCGTTCGTAAGCATCTATAACCCGTTGATTGTCATACGTTTGTGAAAAACTTAAATCGAGTTTATTTTCGTGAATTTGCATTTGTGAAGCGATGCCGGGAATTTTATTCATCATGTCTAGCTCAACCCCTTCATCTGGTTGCAAGCGAATGGTTAGCTTATTTGACGGTAGGTCGGAATAACTTTCGCTAAAAATATTATGCGCCTGCGGCTTAAAATGCACCACGATTTCACTGTGCTTTTTCGGCATACGTTTACCGGTACGCAAATAAAACGGCACGCCCGCCCATCGCCAGTTATCGATTTCCGCTTTTATCGCGACAAAGGTTTCTGTTGCGCTATTGGCTTTTGCGCCAGCTTCGTTTAAATAACCCGGCACGGCGAGGCCATTTAAATAACCATCGGCGTATTGACCCCGCACGGTTTTATCTTTCACGTTTTGACGCGTAATAGGCTTTAATGCTTTGACCACTTTAAGTTTTTCATCACGAATACTGTCAGCACTTAGGTCTGCTGGTGGCTCCATGGCGAGTAATGACAAAATTTGCAATAAGTGGTTTTGCACCATATCGCGCATTTGCCCTGCTTCATCGTAGAAGCCCCAGCGCCCTTCAATACCCACGCTTTCTGCCACGGTAATTTGCACATGGTCAATACAATTGCGATCCCAATTATTGGTAAACAAGGTATTCGCAAAGCGCAGCACCAATAAATTGAGCACGGTTTCTTTACCTAGGTAGTGATCAATACGGTAAATTTGCTGTTCTAAAAAGTATTTTGACACTTGATCGTTGACAACTTTTGATGATTCAAGGCAATGGCCAATCGGTTTTTCCATTACCACGCGATCAGCGGAATTGATCAAATTTGCTGTTTGTAAACCTTCACTAATAGCGCCATAAATTGCCGGTGGTGTTGAATAATAATAAACGCGTGCCGCTTGCTTTGTCGCTAACGTTTTTTCCAGTTCGCCATAACCTTTGATATCTTTAAAATCTAGGGATTGATAAACGAGTCTCGCTAAAAACGCTTCGACACTACCTGCATCTAGCGGCTCAGGGATAAACTCCGCTAAACTTTCAGCAATTAATTTTTGAAACTGTGCTCGGCTTAGCTCATCACGAGCGACAGCAATAATACGACAATCATCATTTAGCAACCCCCCCAGCGCTAATTGGTATAATGACGGCATAAGCTTACGGCGAGATAAGTCCCCCAAAGCGCCAAAAATAACAATGTCGTTCGCTAACGGACAATTTTTGTTTTTCATCGCTGTGTTCTCAATTAATTTTATACTAGCTTCATTGTAACTAAACTACATTTAAAGCTAACTTATCTGCTCCATGGTCATCAGTAAAGCTTTTTATGTAACAAAATTACATGTATTTTGGTTTTTCTACTGGCTAATAACCGTAAGTTACGCTAAATATTTGCAACATTAAACGCTTTTGCTTTATATTAAGCTGAATTTTGAAATAAATTTTCATTTTTTGTTACTGACAATGAAAATCAATGACAGTTATCGTTATTAACTGCATGACCAGTTAAGTAATACGCTAGGGCTTAGGTAATGAACATATTAGAAAAAATCACCGACGAGCTAGAGAGCTTTAGTAAGTCTGAACGTAAGGTGGCAGAAGTGATATTGTCTTCACCAAGTACGGTAATACATGCCAGTATCGCCGCCTTAGCGAAACAAGCTAACATCAGTGAACCAACCGTCAATCGCTTCTGTCGACGACTTGATACCAAAGGTTACCCCGACTTTAAATTACATTTAGCACAAAGTTTAGCCAACGGCACCCCTTATGTTAATCGCCATGTTGACGAAAATGACTCAGCCCCCGAATATACCGCAAAAATCTTCGAATCCACCATGGCTAATCTCGAGCTAGCGCGTAAAAGTTTAGATACCGCCATAATTAACCGCGCGGTTGATCTGCTGACCCAAGCAAATAAAATTTCTTTTTTCGGCTTAGGTGCCTCAGCGATTGTCGCCCATGACGCACAAAATAAATTTTTTCGCTTCAATGTGCCCGTTGTTTATTTTGATGACATATTAATGCAACGTATGAGTGCTATAAATAGCCAGCAAGGTGATGTGGTGGTGTTGATATCTCATACTGGCAGAACAAAGTCGCTGGTTGATGTCGCCTGTTTAGCACGTGAAAATGACGCCACGGTGATCGGTATCACGGCGACCGGAACGCCGCTGGCAAAAGCATGTAATATTGTGCTGTCTCTGGATGTTGCCGAAGATACTGATTTATATATGCCGATGGCTTCACGCATTGCTCAGCTCACTTTAATTGATTGCTTAGCAACGGGCTTTACCTTGCGCCGCGGCACGAAATTTAGAGATAACTTGAAAAAAGTTAAAGATAGTTTACGCAGCTCTCGATTTGAGCGTAAAGATTAACGAAAATAATAACAACTAATATAAAAATTTAAGGAACACCATGCCTAGAAGAACAAAAATTGTCGCGACCTTAGGGCCGGCAACGGATGACAGAGCCGTATTAAAGCAAGTACTGGACGCTGGTGTTAACGTCGTTCGGTTAAATTTCTCACACGGCATTGCCCAAGATCATATTGACCGCGCCAATACCGTGCGTGAGATTGCCCAAGAACTTGGCGTTTACGTTGGTATTTTAGGTGACTTACAAGGACCAAAAATTCGCGTATCAACCTTTAAAAATGGTCCTATTCGCTTAGCGGTTGGTGATAAGTTTGAATTAGATGCCACCCTTGCCAAAGGAGAAGGTTGCCAAGAAAAAGTTGGTATTGATTATAAAAAGCTACCGCAAGATGTTAAACCAAATGATATTTTATTACTCGACGATGGTCGTGTGCAATTACGCGTTATTGAAACCAAAGGCGCCTCGGTGTTTACCCAAGTTACTGTGGGTGGGCCATTATCCAATAACAAAGGTATAAATCGCCAAGGTGGTGGCTTAACCGCACCTGCCCTGACTGACAAAGATAAAGAAGATATTAAATTGGCGGCGAAAATTAATGTTGATTTTCTTGCCGTATCTTTCCCGCGTGATGCCAGCGATATGCGTGAAGCACGCTTATTGGCACAAGAGGCCGGATGCGATGCCCGTTTAGTTTCAAAAATTGAACGCGCAGAAGCAGTAAATGATAACAAAATATTAGACGATATTATTCTTGCCTCTGATGTGGTGATGGTGGCCCGTGGTGATTTAGGGGTAGAAATTGGTGACGCTGCCTTAGTAGGAAAACAAAAGCATATTATTGCTCGAAGCCGACAATTAAATCGCGTAGTGATCACGGCAACGCAAATGATGGAAACCATGATAGAACAGCCCATGCCAACACGGGCAGAAGTCATGGATGTTGCCAACGCCGTACTTGACGGGACCGATGCTGTGATGTTATCAGCGGAAACCGCAGCCGGTAAGTACCCGGTTGAAACGGTAAAAGCCATGGCCAGTGTTTGCCGTGGTGCAGAGCAAGAGCGATCGGTGAGCACCTCACGACACCGCGTCGAAATGACCTTTGCCGAAGTATCAGAAACCATTGCCATGTCAGCAATGTATGCGGCAAATCATTTAGACGGCGTAAAAGCCATTATTGCCTTGACGGAATCTGGCCACACCAGCAAAATTATGTCGCGAATTTCTTCTGGTTTACCAATATTTTCATTATCTCGCCACACTAAAACACTCACAAAAACGGCGATTTACCGCGGTGTTTACCCGGTAGCATTTGACACAACCCACAGCGACAATGACGAAGTGATGGCGCAAAATGTCTTGACCGCGGTTGCCAAAGGCTCTGACTTAGCCATTGGTGATAAGGTAATATTAACCCACGGTGACGTTATGGAAACCGTTGGCGCAACCAATACCTTAAAAGTATTGACCTTAGCCAAGAAACACTTTGCTTAACGTCGTTAATACCACGTAACCATTAACGCGTTTAGAATAAAAAGGTAGCTTAAACGCTACCTTTGTTATTTTCTGAAACTTATTTCCTGAGTGTTATTTAGTTACTAACGATATAATTTCTTAATCGTTTGCGATTAAATATTCTAAATCCTTGATCGTTTTATTGATTTTTTTATTCAATCGTTTGCGTTGTTTTTCAGACGCTGTTGCCACCATATAAACAAAAATATCGGCAAATACCTGATTATTGTGCTGGGTAATCGCGTTATATTCATCGCCGCGCAAACTACGACCGTTGACAAATAACCGATAGAACTCAAATTTAAACTGATGTTCAGGAAAATTGCCGTTTAACAAATGGCCAAACTGACTCGTCCAACGCTGCCGATAGTCTATCCAAGGCTGAAATGAGCGTTGAAAATTTTGACTCATCACACTCACTTGTGTTTTTTGCACTTTCGATAATTTCCCAAACCAAGTTTTCAGCTGCTTTTTTTGCTCATCGGCGCGCTCTTCTAACCACGCATGCTCAGTAAGCGCTTCATGATCATCAAGCCGTTCTTGATTATTTTCTTGTAACGCTTGTAATAATTGTTGTTTTTGCTTTTCAGATAAACTAAATACCAAAGGTTGTAATTTTGGCTCAGCGGCGATTAAAAGGTTTTGCCCATGCTGTAAAAATTGCGCCAAGTTATCTGCCACCTGTTGCGCGTTGATATCGTTATTAACAGAAGTTTTAAGCTGCTTAAGTTGTTGCAGGTAAATCGGTAATTGTGTTTTGCGATGCCATAAATGTAACTGCTCAAATTGCTCATCAAATTCTTGCTGCTGTTGCTTACTCAGCGTGACATAGTCGTCAAGATACCAATTAACCCACCAATCTAAGTGATTATAAACAAAACGAAAACTGCAACCTGAAACAAACACTGTTAGCAATAAGCAAAGCAGTATTGGTTTTATCTTTATCATATAAGGGTTCCTGAGTAGCACGGTTATTATTGACTTAGAATAACTAACTTTAACCTAATGCAAATTTACGTGAAAATTATTTCACCTTAGGGTAAATGACTGTTAATTTAAAACAAAGTTCCATTAAGGTTAGTCCTGACAGCGAAAATATGAGGCAAAAAATGCAAACTCAGAGCACTCCCCCCATCAACAGGATCGGTATTTTAACCAGTGGTGGTGATGCCCCAGGCATGAATGCAGCTGTTCGCGCGATCGTTATTGCCGCGCAGCACTACCACATTGACACCATAGGTTTTTTGGCGGGTTTTAATGGTTTAATTGATGATATGTCTATGCCATTGACCACTGCCGATGTTACACACATTATTCATAAAGGCGGTACCCTATTAAAAAGTGCTCGCTGCCCTGCAATGAAAACGTCGACCGGAAGCGAACAAGCAGTGGCCACTTTAATGAAAGAAAAAATCGACGCCTTAATTGTTATTGGCGGTGATGGCTCATTTGCCGGCTTGCTTGCCTTACAGCAGCACTGGTCAGGTAAGGTTATTGGCATACCTGGCACCATAGACAATGATATTGACGGCACGGACTTTACTATAGGTTTTTCAACCGCCATTAATACTGCGATTGAGGCAATCGATAAAATTCGCGACACCGCAGAAGCCTTCGAGCGCATTTTTATTGTTGAGCTTATGGGTCGCCATAGCGGTCATATCGCTTTTAATGCTGGCCTTGCCTGTGCCGCAGAGCAAGTGATTTCATTTGAAAATTTTCCAGCTACGGGTAACACGGAAAAAAACCAAGCCACTAAGCTAAAAGCACTTGCCAAAGAAATTAGCCAAGCGCAAAAAGATAGACATGCCAGCTATCTTATCGTGTTAGCCGAGAATGTCTGGCAAGGTGGCGCCACTACCCTTGCAAAGCAACTACAAACCGTAGCAAATATCGACTGCACGCCCTGTATTCTTGGCCATATTCAACGCGGCGGCTCACCGGTGGCTAAAGATCGCATTTTAGCTACTAAAATGGGCGTGGCAGCGATACAAGCCTTATTAGCACAAAAATCTAACATTATGATTGCCGAATGTAATAACGCCATAGCGCATGTGCCGTTAGCGAGTGCAATACAGCATCAACAAGGTGTTGACGAAAATTTAGTTGCCGCGCAAGACAATATTTTGGCATTAACCGCACAACGCCAGTGTTAGGTTAGCCTACTGGGCACATTAACTTGTTGTTGGGTAAAAAATTGCGTAAAAAAAATCAATTAACAGTCGTAATTTTTTTGACGTGGCTGCTCCCGGTGGAAACACGCCATAAACGTCAATAGCTCTTAATTGATAATCATCTCATATTACTTTTCATGTTTTAAATGGTTAAAACAATTGTTCTTTTTCTAAAATTGGGCAGTATAGCCATATGCTCTTAATTTTCGAGAGGTATTATAGGCACAATCTAAGATGAGTATTTTAACACCATAAGTAGCACATTGGATTATCGTTAAAATTTATGGCGAGTCAGCCTTTTTAATCGGGCAATAAAGTAGCAAGGGACCATCTACTATGAAAATTAAACTAAACGAAGCCATTATTCTAAAAATAATTAAAGCGAACTTTTTCGTGTTTTTTATTCTGTATTGTTCAACCATTTGTATTCAAAGCTATGCAGCCGATGAAAACGTTGAGCAAGAAAAAACGCCAATTGAACAACTTGATGAGTTAGAAATAAAAGATCCCGCTCAGGCACTAAAATTAGCAAAAAAGCTGCTGATTGAGCGTGAGTCAGCTTTCTCTGCAAACGATAAAATTACTATTTTTACCAGAATAGCGCAGTACTCTTCGTATATAGGCGACGATGAGCAAAGTTTACAATTTATTGAACGGGCTTATAGTTTAAAGCCAAATTTAAATAGTGATGCGGGCATCATACTATTAATTACCCATGCCAATGCATCTATGTACAACAACCAAAATTCCCAAGCAATGACGCTTTATCAGCAAGCTGAAAATAACGCCAAAATCACTGCAAACAATAGCAAACTTGCAGAAGTTTATGGGGCCATGGCGGAGTATTACTCATTCAATTATGACGACATAAATGCATTTAAGTATTTCCGTAAATCTTTTTTGCTGTTGGAGAAACTAGGCAATGAATTAGCCTTGATGTTACTAAAATCAAAAATGGCTAATGCTTACTCAAACATCCATGACGATGAAAAAGCAATAGCCTTAGGAACCGAAGTTTTAGCGTATTTTAATAAACACGAACTCTATTACGATGCAACCTATGCTCAATTTATGCTCGCCTATAGCTATTTACGAATCGAGAACTACGTTCAAGCACAAATAGCTTTCGAAAAGGTTATTGAACTAGCGAAACTAACGGATAACGAAGTCGCTTTGCCAGCGGTTTATTTAGGTTTGGCGCAAGTATTCTTTCATAGTAAGCAGTATGATAAATCGCGGGATTATTTACAAATATTTCATAAGA
Source organism: Cognaticolwellia sp. (assembly GCA_049614565.1). Classification (GTDB taxonomy): domain Bacteria; phylum Pseudomonadota; class Gammaproteobacteria; order Enterobacterales; family Alteromonadaceae; genus Cognaticolwellia. The sequence continues at coordinate 11,618 of JBMZDW010000057.1, forward strand.
CTAGACAACCGATTACCTTACCTCATTCTAAAATTGATTATCTATTACTAGAAGCCGAGCTTGAGCTACTGAACGAAAATACCGAATCCGCTTTACAACGTATCAATGAAATTGAAGCCGTGTTAGCTTCTTTAGAAGAAAGTACCACTCATTCTTGGCAACTCGACACCTTATTAGTTAAAGCAAAGATATCATTTATAGAAAAGGACTACCGTTCAGCTTACCTTTTCGAAAAAGAAGCCAGTAAGTTGTATAAGTCTTATCAAAATACCCAGCGTGAAACAATTCGATCAAAACATAAGGTCATCTTAGATACTGAACAAGCACAATTTAAAAATACCATATTAGAACGAGATAAACTCCTCGATAAAGCGGCTTTAAAAAATGCTAAACAGCAACAATGGATGCAATATTTGGTTATTCTGTTTTCATTAACTTTTGTCTTCTTTTTAGCCCTTTTAGTGCGAAAGCAATTCAAAGCATCTAAAAGGCTAAACATACTTGCCAATACCGACAGTTTAACTGGCCTAGCAAATAGACGATTTGCTTTTGAATATGCCGAGTTGCAATTAGTTCAAAACAAAAAAGACAATCACCCTTTTTCCCTTATTGTATTTGATATAGATTTCTTTAAAGCTGTTAATGATACTTATGGTCATGCAGGTGGTGATTTAGCGTTAGTTAGCATTACAAAAGTCGCGAGTAAATACGTGAGAGATCAAGATATTTTAGGGCGTGTCGGCGGTGAGGAGTTTCTGTTGGCTCTGCCAAACACTTCTGCCTCCAAGGCCTTTACCGTAGCACAACGCATAAGAGAAGGTATTGAGATGGAGGATATTGAAATCAATAATATAAATGTAAACATTACAGCAAGCTTTGGTGTAGCTGAATTATCGAGTGAACGAGATAGCTTAAATCAGATTTTTAAAGACGCTGATGAAGCGCTGTACCAAGCTAAAGAGCATGGACGTAATTTAGTAAAAATAGCCAAGTAACATGGTAAACTCTGTTCAACTAGTTAATTAATTAAACCAATAAGGCAAATACACATTCTGTATTTGCCCTATTTGACTGTGCCATGTTCACGAGTTAAATTCTCAAGCGCTGTCCCATGTATTGCCACTTGACAATCATCCGTCCTTTTTTAATTCTCAAACCAGAGTATCCGTTGAGATAGCCCGCAGGTAATCAACAAAATGGCCGTTAAAAATCACGATATGCTGCGAACTATTAAGAAAAGCGCAAATATTGTTAAATATTTGCCCAATAGAGTTATTTTTCTTTTCATTCTCTGTGTATATTGGTAGCTTAATTGTTTGTTAGGTTATTACCTCCGCTATTTTGCAGATAAAAATTAAAACATAAGGGATCAATAAAATGAGTGATGATATGCGCATTCCCCGTAATGCAGAAAACGACCACACCGACGAAATGGCGAAAATACGTCGAGACTTTATCAAAGAGAAAACCGGCGCAGATTTAGCTCATACAGGGCAATACAGCATAGATACCAGCGTACTTCCTGGTAATGTTGAGAATTTTATTGGTATCGTGCAAATGCCTGTTGGCGTTGCAGGTCCTGTACACATCAACGGTGAACATGCCAATGGTCACTTTTATGTACCTATGGCAACCACAGAAGGCACACTTGTTGCCAGTTATAGCCGCGGTATGCGAGTGATCAATGAATGTGGCGGTGTTAAAACCACAGTAGTTGAAGGTTGGATGCAGCGCGCACCAGCCTTTATTTTTGAAGATGCCAGACAAGCGCGTGATTTTGGTCATTGGGTAGAAGAAAATTTCGAACAAATCAAAGCGACTGCAGAATCGACTACGAGTGTCGGTAAGTTAGAGCATATCCAACAATGGTCAGTGTCTAAAACTAAGTACCTTCGTTTTAACTACACAACGGGTGATGCTGCCGGTCAAAACATGGTGGGTAAAGCGACGTTAATGGCGTGTGAGTGGATCAAAGCCAACTCACCTATTCCATGTATGTACATGCTTTCAGGTAATATGGATACCGACAAAAAGCACTCGCATTTAAACATGTTACATTCTCGTGGTAAGCGCGTAATCGCCGAAATTGTCTTGAAAAAAGAAGTATTAGCAAATGTAATGAAAGTTGACACTAAAATGTTAGCTGGTGCTACTACGCTAGCGAATACCGGTGCATTAATGGCGGGCGCGGCTTATAACGGCCCACATTCTGCTAACGGTATTGCCTCTGTGTATATTGCAACTGGGCAAGATGAGGCAAATGTTGTTGAATCTCATGCTGGTATGCTTTCACATCAATTGCTCGATAATGGCGATTTATATATGTCGGTTACGCTACCATCATTAATTGTCGCGACATTTGGTGGCGGTACGGGCTTACCTACGCAAAATGAGTGTCTGCAAATGTTAGGCTGTGTTGGTAAAGACAAAGCGAATAAGTTTGCGGAAATCGTTGCCGCTACGGTACTCGCTGGCGATATTTCCTTAGGCTGTGCTGTTATTGCCGGCCATTGGGTAAGCAGCCATGACAAAATGGGTCGCAACCGCTAAAATAACAACTCACTAAAAGCTCGGTCTTGACCGAGCTTTTTTGTTTTTGAAATTCGTTAATTAATTTGATATTCAATCGTACTTTTGTCAAATTACAACCAAGAAAATCTAACCAATAAATAATATTTAACTATGTCGAAAACGCTAGAAAACATCATTCAACACCTGCAAGATACCGCGACAATGAATCAGTTGATCGCTGAGCAGAACTTAACTGAAAGCATTCGACAATTGCAAACCTGGCAAACTGAGCGTTTATTAACAACACATAACGATTTGTGGCGTACTAAACGCTTTAAACCGGCGATGCAGTTTTTTATCGATGAACTTTA
>JBMZDW010000058.1:0-13472 GCA_049614565.1 Cognaticolwellia sp.
GCCGTGCGCACCGATAGATCAAACGCGAATACTTGATAGCGTATTTGTACTTGGCTATTTTTTGCTTGTACGGACCAAGTTTGTTTATCAACTTTTGTTAATTCAAGGGTTTGTTCGTCGCCATCAAAGGCCTGTATTTCGGTAATGTTCTTGGCAAAATCGCGGATCATATAACTACCGGGCAACCAAGCGGGTAGTGATAAGGTATAGCGTTGACCAGGGATACTTTTAAACGATAAGGTGACAGAAAATAAGTGGCTGTTTGGCGTGATAGGCGCTATTTGATATTGGATCATGGAGGCACAAAAGTTGATAAGATATTGGTGTCTCAATGTAGCAGAGTTAGGGCAATAAAACAGCTAGGGCTAGCGTAAAATAACGGTTTTGTCGTTATTTAAACAAATGCGTTGCTCGGCATGCATTTTCACGGCATGGCACAAGGCTGTGGATTCTAAATCATGGCCAAGATGCACCATATCTTCGACCGTAAAGGTATGGTCGATCGGTTTTACTTCTTGGACAATGATCGGCCCCTCATCAAGGTCGGCAGTAACATAATGTGCGGTAGCGCCAATGATTTTAACGCCGCGTTTGTGGGCTTGATGATAGGGTTTCGCGCCTTTAAAACTCGGCAAAAAAGAATGATGAATATTGATCGCTTGGCCTCGTAAACTATGGCAAAGCTCGTTGGATAATATTTGCATATAGCGGGCAAGCACCAGTAAATCGCCCTGATATTGCTGATAAATAGCGAGTAATGCTTGTTCTTGCTCAGCTTTATTATTTTTGCTTACCGGTAAATAATGAAATGGCACCTGATGCCATTGGGCAAGCGCCTGACAATCTTGATGGTTGGAGGTAATGGCAACAATATTCACCGGTAAAACGCCGGCTTTCCATTTAGTTAGCAATGACACTAGGCAGTGATCATCTTTGGAAACCGCAATCACCAGATTAGGGAAGTTCGCTTTTTCTCTAAGCTGATATTGCATATTGAGCGGTTTTGCCAGTAAATCTAAGGCTTGGCGGAATTTTTCAAAACTGACATTAAGCTCGCGATCATCAAAGGCAATGCGAGAAAAAAATGTTTCGGTATTCGGGTCGCTGTATTGGCAAGTTTCGGTAATAAAGGCGCCATGGAGAAATAAACTTTCGCTGACTTTTGCCAGTACACCGGAAGTATCAGGGCACTGCCAGGTCAGAATGTAGTGATTGCTATTTTTCATGGCTAAAAATTACATTAATTGTCGTGAGAATATGACACCAGTCTGGCATTTTATGCTTATGCTGTTCAATACTTTTGTGGGGCTATCTTCGCGAACTAGCTTTGATCATCGCCAAGTTTGCTTTTATGTTGAATATAAAGCGCTTCAACTTTTTTTCTTGCCCATGGGGTTTTTCTTAAAAACTTTAGGCTCGAGTTAATGCTAGGATCATCAGTAAAACAGCGAATTTTTATTTCTTTACCGAGATAAGCAAAACCAAAGTGTGCAACTAATTGGCTGACGATAGTTTTTAATGTTACCCCGTGTAGCGGGTTGTAAGGTTGGTGATCCATATTTTTAGCCTATGTAATTTTAAGCGCTATTCTATCATGGCGTAGCTAAATAGTTAAAAAGCTAAAACAAAAAAACGACGCCAAGGCGCCGTCTTTTAAGCGCTAAGTTAAATTTAACTTATTGCGCTGCACTCATCATTAACTAAAGTGTGCTGCCAATGCTTCACTGCCACCAATATGCTGACCGTCGATAAATACTTGCGGCACAGTATCTGCGTTGGTGATGGCTTTAAACATGGTTAAGTTAACGTCTTTACCCACTTCTAGCTCTTCAAATGTTAAGCCTTTTTCAGTTAATAACGCTTTTGCCTTTTTGCAATACGGGCAGGTCGGCTTGCTAAAAACGGTAATGGCTGATGTTTGACAAGCACTAGGGTTAATATGTTTTAACATGGTATCAGCGTCTGACACTTCAAATGGGTCGCCTGGTACGTCGGGTTCGATAAACATTTTTTCAATGATGCCATTTTTAACTAGCATGGCATAACGCCAGCTGCGTTTACCAAACCCTATGTCGGCTTTATCTACTAGCATGCCCATGGCGTTGGTAAACTCACCGTTACCATCTGGAATAAAGCTGATGTTGTCGGCGTCTTGATCTTGTGCCCAAGCGTTCATCACAAAGGTGTCGTTAACTGACATACAAATAATTTCATCAACACCATTTTTAAACAATGTTGGTGCTAATTCGTTATAGCGTGGTAAATGTGACGATGAACAGGTTGGGGTAAAGGCGCCGGGCAATGAAAAAACCACCACGGTTTTGTCGTTAAATATCTCGTCGCTGCTACGTGTTGTCCATTCGTCGTTAGCGCGTAGGGTAAAGGTGACCTTAGGTACGTGTTGTTGCTCTTTGTTATCTAACATAATAGCTCCTAATAAATTGCTGAAATACTGTTGTTGCTGACTATGTTGCTATTATTAATCAGTCATTAAATTAAATAAAATGATTAAATTTGCATAAATTAATTAATAAAAACGATTAATGATATCGTGACCGATTAATTTAAGTCATGTATTGATTGTCGTTAGCGGTTGAATGAGCATGAAATAAGCTCGTGAGTAGGAGCCCGTGCTTAGAGAAATAGTTTCCTGTTTTGTGAGTGAAGTGGTAAATTAACTCTATAAAGTTGTATATACAATTTAAAGGGGCAGTTCAATGTCAAAAAATTACACCTTAATGAAAGGCACAGTGCCTTTGTTGATCAGCATGCCGCACAACGGCGAAGAAATACCGGCAGATATCGCTAAGGTGATGACGGCTAAAGGTCGTGAAGTGGCTGATACCGATTGGTATATGGACCGTTTGTATGCCTTTGCTCAAGAGCTCGGCGCTTATATCCTAATCCCTAAATATAACCGTTATGTCATTGACTTAAATCGGGATCCCAATGGTGTTGATTTATATCCCGGCGCTAATAGTACCGAGCTTTGTCCCACTACTGCCTTTGACTTATCGCCGTTATATCAAGAGGGTTGTACTCCTTCTAAAGCACAAATAGCACAGCGTGTTGAACATTATTGGCAGCCCTATCATCAGGCACTTGCCGCTACTATGCAGGAAATTAAAGCCGAATTTGGCCAAGCGGTATTACTTGAAGCGCATTCTATTCGCTCGCAGGTGCCACGGTTTTTTCAAGGTCAATTACCGGATTTTAATTTTGGTAATGCCGACGGTAAAAGTTGCGCTGCTGAGTTGATCAGCACATTAGCCGAATTAGATTACGCGCCCTACTCTATGGTTTGCAATGGTCGCTTTAAAGGTGGTTATATTACCCGCGCCTTTGGCCAGCCCGAGCATAATTTTCATGCCGTGCAGCTTGAATTATCGCAACACACTTATATGAATGAGCAAGCCATGACTTATAACGAAGCATTGGCGCAGCAAGTACAACCTAAACTCAAAGCCATGGTCAAAACGCTGATAAATTTTGCCGAAAACACTAACGATTAATGGAGTGGCAGTATGAAACTTTTTGCTAAAAAAATATTGCTCGTTGATGGCTGGGCTAATGATCAAACCTTAAGCATTGAAAATGGTGTGATTAGCGATATTAGTGCTGGCTATGTTGAAGGTGCTGAACAGGCTAACGGCGTGGTGATCCCGGGCATGGTTAATTGTCATTCTCATGCCTTTCAACGCGCATTTGCTGGTTTTAGTGAACAAGGCAGTGAAGGCCAAGATAGCTTTTGGACTTGGCGTAATATTATGTACAAGTTTTTAGGGCAGTTGTCCTCAAAAGACGCGCAAGTCATTGCTAGCCAACTCTATATTGAAATGCTGAAAATGGGTTACACCCGCGTTGCTGAATTTCACTATCTTCATCATGATATTAATGGTGAAAACTACGCTGAGTTGTCTGCCATGGCACAAGCTATTTTTGCCGCGGCTCAGCAATCAGGCATTGGCTTAACACTGCTGCCTGTGCTGTATCGATTTAGTGGTTTCGACGCGCAAGCACCCAATGAAGGGCAGAAGCGCTTTATTAATTCTGTCGAACAATTTAATCAATTAGTCAGTGAGTGCTTTGAGTTAGCGAAAGCACAACCTAATAGCAATGTCGGGATTGCGCCGCATTCATTACGTGCGGTTGATAAAAGTTCGTTGTTATCTGCAGTAGCACATGTGCGAGTGCTCGACCCACAAGCGCCTGTGCATATTCATATTGCTGAGCAGCAAAAAGAAGTGCAAGACTGTCTGAAGCATTATGGCAAACGCCCAGTACAGTGGTTATTGGACAATGCGCCCGTAGATCAACACTGGTGTTTAATTCATGCCACCCATATCGACGAGCAAGAGCGCAAAGGTATAGTGGCAAGTCAGGCAATTTCCGGTATTTGCCCAACCACTGAAGCGAATTTAGGTGATGGTATTTTCCCCACCGATGATTTCCTTAAAGACAACGGAACATTTGCCATTGGCTCTGATAGCCATATTTCAGTCAACCCTATTGAAGAACTGCGTTGGCTCGAATATGCCCAACGCTTAAGCAAGCAACAACGGGCGATGTTAGCGACTAGCGAGCAAAAATCTGTAGGGTTGAATTTGTGGCAACAAGCGGCCGCAGGTGGCGCGCAAAGCACGAATAGTAATACTGGCGGACTCGCTGTTGGTAAACAGGCGGATTTATTGGTGTTGGATGATAGTCAGCTACGTTTATATGCTCATGGCGATGAGCACCTGCTTGATAGCGTTATTTTTGCTAGTCAGCAAAATCCAGTGCAAGACGTGATGGTAAATGGAGTTTGGATGATTCGCGACGGACGACATGAGCTAGAAGATGTTAGCGCTGATAATTTTGCCAAGTTATTGGTTAAGCTCTCGGCATAATTTAGTGGTATCTATTTTGACGATTAGCGTATTGTCTAATCGTCATTTCATTCATTTATTTTTAAAAAAACTTACTGTAGTTGCCCATGACTTGGCAAACGGTTTTTAAATTATCGCGATGTAATTTCGGTGATTGCTTTTTGCCAGTACAGTGCTTGTCATAAAATTTAACAACGCTGTCACGCGTGGCAGTAATTTCGGCAACGTATTTCTGCTCACGAGTGGTAAATTTATCAAAGCTACGTTCTATATCTTTATAAACGCGGTTGGTACTTAACCGTACTGATGTGTCAGTGGTTTCAGAAAAAATACTTAATGCGGTTTCTTTTTGTTCAGCTAACCAATTGTTAAGTTCTTCATTCGGGTAAAAATGAAAATAAACCGCCGCAGCCACGATTAAGATCAATAATTGTTTCATACTTTTCCTTATAATTAACCGCGTCAATAAAAATAGCCAATCTATGGTTGTTTTTCACGGCTCGCAGTTAACATTGTTGTTTTATTGGGCGAAATATATTGAAAACAGCTCTAGGGTAATCAATTCTGCGCCGATAATACAATATTTTACGCTTTTTTGATAGGTAATCTGGGCTGAAGCAGTATAATTGCTCGGCATTATCGAACTAAAGGATCCGTTTTGAAACCAGAAGAAAATAACGTGAAAGCTAGAAATCAGATTCCGATTAAAAACGTTGAAATTCACCAGCCTAGAAAAACTGACGGTTATAAACCGCGTGATCAAATTTATGTTCGCAAAGTAAAAGGGGTATTTCAACAATTACGCCAAAAAATGAACTTTTTCTTTTTGGCATTGTTTGCCGTGTTACCTTGGTTGCAATATGACGGTCATCAAGCGATTTTGTTTGATATTAGCGAGCAACGTTTTACCCTGTGGAGTGTAACGCTTTGGCCACAAGACCTTACGCTACTGGCGTGGTTGTTTATTCTTAGCGCCTTTTTACTGTTCTTTGTTACCACTTTTTTAGGTCGCGTGTGGTGTGGCTATTTGTGCCCACAAACGGTATGGACTTTCATTTTTATTTGGTTTGAAGAAAAAATCGAGGGTACGGCAAATCAACGTAAAAAGCTTGATAGCCAAGCCATGAGCGTTAATAAGTTTTGGCGTAAAGCACTAAAGCATTTTTGTTGGGGCTTTTTCTCTTTATTAACCGCGCTCACCTTCGCTGGCTATTTTGCGCCAGTACGTGAAGTATTTGTCGACTTTTTTACCTTCAATGCCTCGTTTACCTTAGCCGCAACGGTATGGTTTTTTGCCTTTTGTACCTATGGCAATGCCGGTTGGATGCGTGAAATTATGTGCTTGCATATGTGTCCTTACGCACGTTTTCAATCAGCGATGTTTGATAAAGACACCTTAACGGTATCATATGATAGCAAACGCGGAGAAAATCGAGGTCCACGCGGACGCAAGCAAGATCCGAAAGCCATGGGCTTAGGTGATTGTATTGACTGTAATTTATGTGTTCAGGTTTGCCCAACGGGCATTGATATTCGCAACGGTTTGCAATACGAGTGCATTAATTGTGGTGCTTGTGTTGATGCCTGCGACGGCGTGATGGAGCGAATGAAATATGATAAAGGCTTAATCCGCTATACCACAGAGCACGAGTTGGCAGGCAAAAAAGTCCATTTTGTGCGTGGTAAACTCATCGGTTATGCATTGGTATTACTTGTGATGACCAGTTTATTGATTGTAGAAATGGCCAATCGTGCTCCGGTTTCCATTGATATTATTCGCGATCGAAATGAGTTAGCAAAAGAGAACTTTAATGGCGATATTGAAAACGTTTATACCTTGAAAATTCTCAATAAATCACAAAAAGACAATCGCTATCGCCTGTCAGTTAAGGGTATTAACAATACTCAATGGCATGGCGAACAAGAAATACTGGTTAAAGCGGCCAAGGTTTATACCTTGCCGATCAGCATTTCGGTGGATCCCTACGAACTCGAAGGTTATATGACAGATATCAGCTTTGTGATTGAATTAATCTCTGAAACGGATGAGGTGACGCTTGAACATGAAAGCCGCTTCTTTAATAAACGCTAGTGTCGGTCTTTGATTTTACTTCGCTATCGCCAGATTTAATTCTCGACGGCCTAGAAAGTACAGGTTTAACGGTTGAGAGCGGTTTACTGGCGCTGAACAGTTATGAAAATCGTGTGTATCAATTTCATGATATTGACCGAACCAAATACGTCACGAAATTCTATCGCCCGCAGCGTTGGTCTAAGGCGCAAATTCGTGAAGAACATGACTTTGCTTTTGAATTAGCCGAAAACGAATTGCCGTTAGTGGCGCCGCTGAAAATTAATGGCGAGTCATTGTTTTCATACCAAGGATATCATTTTGCTATATTTCCTTGTCGTGGCGGTCGTATTTTTGAAGTCGATAACTTAGACCAATTAGAGTGGATGGGACGATTTTTAGGCCGTATTCACGCGGTCGCAGCAAAGCGTAACTTTACGGCGCGTCCAACGTTTTCCAGCGAAGAAATGCTACAGCAAGCGCAGCAAATTATTGAACAATCCAATTTTGTCCCAGCAAGCTTAACCTCGCCATTTTTTACTATTTTACAGCAAGTCATTACGCTTGCTAGCGAGCAGTATCAGCCCAGTAAGCAAATTCGTTTACACGGTGATTGCCATGCCGGCAATATTTTATGGACCGATGCTGGCCCGCATTTTGTTGACCTAGATGATTGTCGCACTGGCCCTGCGGTGCAAGATATTTGGATGATGTTAAGTGGCGATCGCCAACAGCAGCTATTGCAGCTGGATACCATATTAAGTGGTTATGAGGAGTTTTGTCACTTTGATAGCAATGAATTGCCTTTAATTGAATCATTGCGTACTATGCGGGTAGTTAATTATATGGCATGGCTATGTAAACGTTGGCAAGATCCTGCTTTTCCTCATAATTTTCCGTGGTTTAATACTGAAAAATATTGGGAACAACAAATTCTTATGCTTAAAGAGCAAATGTCAGCATTGCAGCAACCCAGTTTAAGTTTACTGCCTTATTAAGTAAATATCGTGCTATTGATTGTGATTTATTAATGATTAGGAAATGTAATTTTATGAAAAAGTTAGTGAGTTTATTCGCTTTACTGTTATTACCGGTTTTTGCTTTTGCGGCAAGCTACACTGAAGGCGAGCATTACACTAAAGTCAGTGAAGAAGTCACTGCCAAACCCGAAGTGCGTGAATTTTTCTCGTTTTATTGCCCACATTGTTTCCAGTTTGAACCTTTTATGGCCAAGCTAAAAACCTCAATCCCTGATAGTGCAAAATTTGAAATGAACCATGTTGATTTCTTACGTGCCGCTTCACCTAAAGTGCAAGGCATGTTAAGTAAAGCTGTGGTTGTAGCGCATCAAATGGGCGTTGAGAAAAAAGTGATTGGCGCGCTATTTAATTACATTCATGTACAAAGAGCGGTCTTTACCTCAGAAAAAGACATTCGAAATGTTTTTGTGCTTAATGGCGCTGACGGCGAAAAGTTTGATAAGTTAATGAAAAGCTTTGGCGTGGTGAGTAAAGCGAAAGCGATGAAGAAACAGCAAGAATACTTCGCTAAAAAACGTGCGTTGACTGGCGTTCCTGCGGTGATAGTTAACGGTAAATATCGTGTAGAAGCTAAAGGCTTAGACAAAAATAACTTTGAACAAGATTACATTAATCTCGTGAATCACTTATTAACCTTAAAATAAGTAAGTAAGCCTTTAAATAAAAGCGCTGATCTTCATCAGCGCTTTTTTAACAGCTAAAAATAGTAGTTAACGCCAAACATCAAATCAAGGGTGTCAAAATTGTCGGTAGAAAAGTAAGCATTATCACTTTGCGGGCCAATATCGATATCCCCTAAATCGATATAATGCAAGGCGACGGTGAAATTAATATTGTCATTAATCACCACTTCTGTACCAATGCCAACGCCTAAGCTTATCGAACTACTATCCGATTGCTCTTCGGTATAGTTATAGCGATTGCGCACCTTAGCGTGAATATTATGTTGTAATGATTCAACACTCACACCAATAAACGGCCTTAGGCTCTCAGTGTGCCAAGGCAAAATACTATAATAAAGGTCGAAACGAGCGGCTTGGGTATTAATATCTAAGCGAAAGCGACCCGGAAGGTTATCATGGCGTTCATATTTTCCTGGCTCTCGCTCACCAACATTGCCATTTAAGTCAAAGCGATAACGATAACTATAAGACAACTCCGCACGCCATTCTTTGTAACGATAGCCAAGCGATAATAACGCACCACCAACAATATCTGAAGTGTTGTTATCATTTTGCTCATGATTTTGATCGGTATATAAAATCAATGGCTCTTGATAACTGCCTTTTACTTGACCCGCTCTTAAACTCGCGTGTGCTACAATTAATTTAGGCGAAATATAAAAACCATTTTTATTATTTTCATTCGCTTGCGTGGCGATTGAGGTTAATGCGAACACAGAAAGGCCGCACAATTTTATCCAAGGAATATTCAACAGCTTACTTCTTTATTATTATTTTTATCGATAAATCATAAGCTATTTTTTAACTAAACAACAGCCTGTTTATCAGGCCAATAATGCGCTTGAAGTTATAATTTATTTTTCAAACTTAAGCGTTTTTTTCCTGACGTGCCCGTCGCAGGTTTTTTAACATCTATGCGGGTTAATTTGCCGCTAGAAACACTGTTACTTTTTGAGATGATGGTTTTACTGGCATGCTTAATATTACTAATATCAACCGTTTGAGTTTTTTCAAGCGGCGCTGATTCAGTAAAATCGTCATCAAGCGCTGTTTTGCGAGAACCGGCAACGGCGGCATTAATCTCAGCCATTTCGTTCGCGGTAAGGTCACGCCATTGTCCCGGTTGCAACTTGCCCAGTTCAACCTTCATAATACGAGAACGTTTCAGCTTAGTGACTTCATAATCAAGGTATTCACACATACGACGAATTTGTCGATTTAACCCTTGGGTTAAAATAATACGGAAAACAAATTTACTGTCTGGCTTAACAATACAAGGCTTAGTAATGGTACCTAAAATTGGTACGCCTTTTGACATGCGCTCAATAAAGCGTTCGCTAATGGGCTTATCAACGGTAACGATATATTCTTTGTCGTGGGCATTTTCAGCGCGCAATATTTTATTAACAATGTCGCCGTCACTGGTTAAAAAAATCAAGCCTTCTGACGGTTTATCTAAACGACCAATGGGAAATATACGTTTGGTATGACCAATGGCATCAATAATATTACCTTTAACATGGCGCTCGGTGGTACAGGTAATGCCAATAGGTTTGTTATAGGCGATATAAACACGATCGGTATGATTGCTGGCGCTGGCTTTAATCTCATTGCCATCAACACAAACGGTATCTCCGGGCACGACTTTAGTGCCTAGCTCAGGTACTTTACCGTTAATAGTGACGCGATTATTTTCAATTAACTTATCGGCGAACCGACGTGAACAATAACCTGAATCACTGATGTATTTATTTAGACGTTTTTCGTAATTTGACACAAGGGGCCTCAACTTAAAGCAGCAAATCACTGCGAACACTTATAGCGCTATTATACCTAAATTAACCATCCTGTAGAGTATTGTTGTTGATCAGCGCTTTTATCAGTTCATTAACAATAAGGTAAAAGACATTAACCGACAGACAAGTTATATTGATAAAATTAAAAAACAGAGATCTTATTATGAAAATAATCGCCTTTGGCGCCAGTTCAAGCCGACAATCTATCAATAAACAACTCGCCAGTTATGCGGCAAATTTAGCAAAAACTACATACGACAATGTTGACGTAGAACTGCTGGATTTAAACGATTTTGAATTACCGCTTTTTAGCCAAGATAAAGAAGCTGAGTTAGGGAAGCCCGCGGCGGCAAAAGCCTTTTACAACAAACTCGGCGAAAGTGATGCGATTATTATTTCGTTTGCTGAGCACAATGGCAGCTACACCGCCGCCTATAAAAATTTATTTGATTGGGCTTCGCGTATAGATCAAAAAGTATTTCAAAATAAATCTATGCTGTTATTGTCAACTTCACCGGGCCCCGGTGGCGCAAGCAGCGTGCTAGCAGCTGCGGAAAATTCAGCATTTTATTTTGCTGGCGATGTCAAAGCGACACTCTCAGTACCGAACTTTTTTGATAACTTTGATAGCAAAAGCGTTAATCTAATAAATGATGATTTGCAGCAGCAATTAATGGCCGCTATCAAACACTTAATAACTTAGCTAGCCAGCTATTGCGCCGCTTCTAGGCAATATAATAATTTCCTTTAGGTGGTGCACCAAATAAACTCATGGCGGCTTGCATATCGTCTTGTGGGTAGTTGGTAATGGCAAGTTGGTGATTTTCAATATTATCCCAACGCTCAATTATCATAAAATGATCACCTTGCTGATGATGTTTAAAAAGCTCACACGACAAACAGCCATCAGCGTTTGAAATATACGGCACCAAGGTTTGTAAAAACGCAAAAAGCTCTGCGGACTTTCCGGATGCTGCGGTAAATTCATTCACCCTGACTATGCTCATAATGTCCTCCTAGGTTTATTATTTTTAGCTAGAATCACCATTATTATAGCGATATTTATCTTCTCTACACATTGTGGTTTCATCTTCTTGCTATCAGATCACTGCATGTTTGTTTTAATGCTCGTCTGTGCTACTTTAATCTGACTACGTCATCAGAAAAGGAATTTTCATGATCAAACAACTCTTGTTACTATCAACGCTTTTTATCACTAGCGCTTTTGCTAACACTAGCTACAACTCAGATACGGCTAATAGCATTGAATCAATTTACTGGCTTAACAACACCCAAGATGGCGCTATTATTTATGCAAACCACCATGGTTTTAGGCAACTAAAAAACTTTATCGATACCACAATCCTAACCAGTGAATAGGCAACCAACAAGCAATTTAATTTCAAAAGTGCGGAGCAATTGTTATTAATGCAACCTGCGGCTAAAAAATGGCTTACGATATACTTGTCTGAAGATAAATTATTTTTTGATGATAATATTTATTTGCTTGAAGCCAATGCTAGCAAAGAATTTTTGCAAATGAATCAATACCGAATTGCAAAAGGTGATGCTATTTCAGCTCAATCATTGAATCGCGCAAAAGCATCCTTTGGTAGGTAATAGACAGGATGGGACGGAAGAACGCTAATTCACCTTAGGTGGTCCTGAAGAGTTACGCTCAAGACAACCTTTGCACCTTGTTTATTTCAAGCGACTCGGTTCAAACGTAGCGTAGTGCGGTAAATTAGCGGCTAAATCATCCCAATTCGCTTTCGAGTCGACAAAGTTATGCGAACTAGGGCGCTCGGCAATATCTGAGTCGAATATCCCCAAGCGAATACGAATTCGAGAATTATCGGCATCATTGCTACTATATACTGGGCTGCCACAGCGTTGGCAAAAATAGCGTCTGCGCCCGGGCTTAAATGTAAAAGCGCTAAGCAACTCATTACCCTGTTCGATAACAAAGTCACTACGTTGCACAAAGCCATTGGTGGCATAGGCCGTGCCGGAGTTTTTGCGACATAGTGAGCAATGGCAATGAATAATGTCACTTATTTCACCATGAACTGAAATCACCACTTCACCACACAAACATTTTCCAGAATACATCTTGCTACCACATAAATTAAGTTAAATTGATGTTGATTTATAGCCGCTAACGTTAACGATCAGCCATTTGCTTTACCATATAATACTTACAGCCCGTTTTAGGATACCCCTGCTGCGTCCATTGCACTTGGTAGCCATGCTTTTTATAAAACGGCATGGCTTGAAAATTTAGCGTATCCAACAAGACTTTATTACAACCTCGTGATTGTGCTGCTGACTCAATTTTTGCCAGTAATTGGCCACCAATTTTTTGCCCGCGTAGGCTTTGTGACACCCATAAGGTGTTGATCATTAACCAATCACCAAAGGTCCTACCGGCTGCACCGGCAATAACTTGCTGGTTTTCGTCACTGAGTTTTACCGCCAAAGGTTTTCGCTCACTCACTTCCCAACGCGCCCAATTAAATTCAGCAATTTTTTCATCTAAAAAGCTGATTAATGTCGCATCGGGATCTTCTAATACTTCTATTTTCAAGGTATTGCCTGTTGTGTTGTGATTAATAATTTCTCGAATCATAAGCCCAATGCAGCAACGCTTGGCGTTGTTTTTTGCGGCAAGAAAAATCGTAGCATTGACAATTTTTTTTCACTGCCCCTTGATGACGTGCAAAGGCACGCCAACGTTTAATTTGTCGCATATCTTCTTGCTCATTGCGGCGGCCAAGGTAATAACGGCAATACCACTGAAACCAACCACGGGGATCGTCAGGATGTATCCAACCTTTAGCGCGCCAATGTGACAGCGACTGTGAGGCATCAACCGAGAAGTAATTCAAACTCACATCTTTAACGTCAGGGCTTAATTTGGCGTCAACAAACCATTCGGCCGGAAACTCATCTTGGCAATCGGTTAAGTATTTACCACCAAAAACACCTAAGGCTAACATTTCTGCCGGTGTTAA
>JBMZDW010000059.1:0-12504 GCA_049614565.1 Cognaticolwellia sp.
TCACCTTCCGCCAAGTTTACGGTGTCTCCGGCATTATAAGTATTGCCGCCAACGGTAAAGCTGGTGATGGTTAACGGGCCATCAGCAGTACTGGCGTTATCAAGCACATTACCTGATACCAGTGTATCTTCAGCAGTAGTAACGGACTCATCACCATCGGTTAAATCGCTGCTTGGGGTAATAGCGATAGTTAAGGTCGAGATGTCAGTATCACCGGCACCGTCTAACACGGTATAGGTAATAACCGGTACTGGACCGTTGTAATCAGCTGCAGGGGTAAAGGTATAGCTACCGTCAGCATTTAAGGTTAACTCACCTTCCGCCAAGTTTACGGTGTCTCCGGCATTATAAGTATTGCCGCCAACGGTAAAGCTGGTGATGGTTAACGGGCCATCAGCAGTACTAGCGTTATCAAGCACATTCCCTGATACCGGTGTATCTTCAGCAGTAGTAACGGACTCATCGGGATCCGACAAATTTTCGGTCTCATCATCTATTTCATCGTCTATTTCATCGTCTACTTCATCCGCTAACCGCTGTTGTTCAGCATTTTCTATGCCTTCAAAGTCATCTGGGCTCAAAGAAATATTACTTTGCTCTGCAGTATCGTACCCTGCCTGGGCAAGTGTTTCATCGCCTGTTCTATTAACCGTTACAAAGCTTGTACCTTCATTAGCATTCGAACCCGCAACAGTTTCTGGAAGCTCAACATCAGTATCAGATTCAATGGATTCTTGAATCGCTGAAATTTCACTTTGTATATTATTTATATCAATACTATTGGCACTACCTGAGCTGCTTGAGATCTCTTCGGAACGAATTTCGTCTTTTGTTCCGCGTTCATCTATATAAAGCCGATGTTGACTACCATCTGAAAAAGCTAATATAAGATCACTACCTGCCTCAAAATTAAGCACGGCACCTGCTTTAATGACATCACCAACTTGCAAAAACGAATTTTTAGTCAAATCTATATGAATATCACCTTTGATACTGATGACTTGTGCATTTTTGGGATTAATGTAACTTTCCATAAACAACTTTCCTAATGACTTGGCTCACATATATTTTAGATATTCTAAACATATTGCAGCTGGCTGATAATTGTAAAAATACGATAAAACTATACTACAGGCATTAAACATAACGATAATGTCTGTATTCACGCTATTTTATCGACTAATTAGCCATCAAAGTCAATAAATACGGTGAAGTTTGCCTACGAAAATTAGTCTTGAACATATATTTAGATTAAACGCTTCAACATTTAGCCAGTTAGGCGCACTTACTAGTTAGAGTATTTAAGATTGGACAAAACTTTGAACAACGAATCTGATGTGGTGTTGTTCAGTTTAAAGACGGCATCGAACGACGCCGTCTTAATGTAAACAAATTTTAATTGATTATTTTTGTAAACGACGAGCTAGTAGACCCATTAAAGCTAATGAGAAAATAGCAAGAGTAGAGGGTTCAGGAACGGCAACTGACGACGAAATAGATTTAAACACATGATTCATATTTTCGCCTGGCCTTGCTCTATCCCATATAAAAGCAGAAATATCACCAATTGCATCATACGCTACTGTTCCGTCATTATTTGCAAGCACTGACTCGCCAGCTTCATGTATACCTGTTGCTTCATCAAATGCATCATACCAGGCGTTGTGATTCACAATGAAGTCCGCAATATTTGCATAATCTGATACGTCATTTGAACTCAGTGCATAGAATTCGTCGTCTAAAAGCGCACCAAAATTTAGCTTGGCAGCATCAATGCCATTATAAGGCATAATATCATTAGTAAGAAATCGGTCAGGGCCGTCCGCTAAATCAAAACTTCCAACATATATCCATTGAATTCCATTATCATCAGAATATAGGTCACCTACAATTAGTCCGGCATTTGCTTTGTTAGTAATAACGAAGGTCAATAAAAAAATCAAAACAGCATTTATTATTCTAGAACTCATACAACTTCCTTAAGCCCTTAATGGGTCAATAATTTGATTTTATAGAACGATATACATTCTATCACATCACGATAAGCAAATATAGTGCCATTAAAATAAACTTTTAAATTACAATAAGTAATATTAACTATCATTACATCAAAAACAAAGTTGTAAAAAATACTGACAATAAATTGCATAAACAGCCAAACCTAAAATTACCCCGCCAAGCGCTACAATACGACATTAAGACCGACAGTATCATAAGCGTTTACGCCTTTAGCAAAAATATTAAGACCGTGGTTTGGCAGTATAATGGCTCAAGCACCGGAAACCGAACGGCGAAACAAAAGTAGACTCACCGCTAAAAATACAGCACCGAGCAGGAATGTCCACAAAAACTCAAGCCAAACGATACTAAAATCAGCACCGCGATAGGCGATGGCCATGGCAAAATCCATATAATGACGTGACGGTAACAACCAAGTGATGGGTTGCAACCAAATAGGTTGGCTTTCTATCGAGCTCATCCCGCCCGACAAGATCATAATGGGCATAATAACCAGCATGATCAGTAACGAAAATTGCGCCATGGTACGGGCCAAGATACCCAATAAAATACCAATAGAAGCAGCGGCAAACAAATAAACAACGGTTCCTGCTAGCAATAACCCTTCAGAGCCAGCAATAGGCACATGTAGCGCACTTTTAACAACGATAAATAAAGACAAAATAAAGGCAATAAAGATAACCAAACTGTTGGCCACAATTTTAGCCAAAGCAATTTCAATTGCCGTAAGTGGCATCACCAGTAAATGTTCAATGGTGCCATGCTCGCGTTCGCGGATCAAAGCCGCTCCCGTTAAAATAATTGTTAACATTGACAATTGGTTTAACAAACCAGAGATGGAGGCCATCCAAACCATACTACCCGACTGATTAAACGATCGCCGCAATACCAGCTCAATCGGAGCCGCCGGCAATATGTTTTCCCCGCGGGCAAAATGGTTGATTTCTTCATTAAAGGTAGCGGTTAAGTAGCCAGTACCAATAGCAGCTGCCTGCGCTTTGGTTGCGTCAATGTTAAGTTGCAGTGACGGCGTTTTACCAGCACGTACATCGGCCTCAAAGCCGCCAGGTATAACCACCACAAACGTGGTTTCTCCCCAGTCCATCATTTTATCAATATCCGCTGCGCTGGCATGTTGTGGCGGTAAATAACGGGGTGGAAACAATGACGTTTGCAGTGCGCGGCTTAAGCTAGAGCGATCTTCATCAACAAAAGTGACTGAGGCTTTAGTCAAGGTGTCACCGCCACCAGAGCTTTCTATATACATGCCAGGGCCAAAAGAATAAATAACTAAAAGCAGTAACACGGCATCGCGCCATAAAATGCGAAGCTCTTTAATGGACAGCCAAAAAATATTGAGCATTTGGCGCATTGGTTACTGCTCCTGCTTTTGTAAAAAAATTATCGCTATGATCAGAAACATAGGCGAAAACAGCGCTAATAAAAAAATGTTGGGCATCAACTGTGTAAAACTAAGCCCTTTACTAAAGGCGCCAACACTCATTTGCATAAAATAGTGGGTTGGCCACATTTGCCCCATCACTCTTGCTGCCCCTTCCAGCGTTGAGACCGGCTGGGTTAAGCCAGAAAATTGCAATGTTGGCATCATTGCCAACACCATAGTGGCAAAAACAGCCGCCACTTGGGAGCGCACAAATACCGCGATAATCAAACCAAAGCCTGTTGAGGCCGCCACATAGGTAACAGCGCCAAGCGCAAGCGCAAAAGCTGAGCCTTTTAATGGCACCCCTAACATAAAAATGGCCATTAAGGTAAGAAGCACCCAATTGACAAAACCAATAAGAATATACGGCAGCTGCTTACCTAACAAAAATTCCAGTTTACTTGTGGGAGTTACGTAAAAATTAGTAATGGTGCCCACTTCGCGCTCTCGGCTAATACTGACTGCCATTAATATGGCAGGAAAAAGCATCAACAAAATAGCCGGCACAGCAGGTGCCATAGAAGGCAGCGACTCAAAGCTGGGGTTATAGCGATAACGTGGTTCGATATTCACCATAGGTTTTGCCATACCCGACAAACCTGCCGCCGTTGCTCGGTAGGCAATAAAGTTAGCGTGAGCACCTTGGGCATAACCCTCAATATACGAGGCGGCATATGTATTGGCGCCATCGATCCATGCGCCAACTTTTACTGGTTGTCCCGTGGTGACTGCACGCCCGAAACCGGCCGGAATTTCAATGGCCAAGGCAATTTCATTGGCCACCATTCTTTGGCGCAATTGCGTTGCTGTTGTAACTTCGGGCATTTCAACAAAACTCGTCGAACTTTCAAAGTTAGCCAAATAAGCACGGCTTTCGGGGCTACGGTCTTGATCAAAAGCGGCAAACTTTACGCCGGTTGTGTCGCTGGAAATACCATAGGCAAAGAGTAGCATTAACAGCATAGAGCCAATAAAAGCAAACGAAAGACGGATTGGGTCCCGCATCACTTCCAAAATTTCTCGCCGACTCACCGCCAACAAACGCGTTATGCCTGCGCTACTTTGTTGGCGGCTTTCCTTGTCAGGCATCTGGGCTAGTGTGGCTGTGGGGGCAACTTCATCAATGGCCTTTTTGATATAGCGAATAAAGGTTTCATTTAATGACGAAGCGCCATTTTCTTGCGACAAGTTTTGCGGGGTATCATAAATTAGCACTTCACCTGCGTGCATTAAGCTAATGCGGTCACAGCGCATTGCCTCATCCATAAAGTGCGTTGAAATAAAAATAGTCACTAACTCACGTCGCGATAGTTGCACTAACAACAGCCAAAATTCATCACGCGCTACTGGGTCAACACCTGAGGTTGGCTCATCAAGAATCAACATATCTGGACTATGAATAATAGCGCAGGCTAATGAAAGCCGCTGCCGTAATCCCAAGGGTAATTCATCGGCAAAAGTATCTTCATAGGAACTAAGGCCAAAATCTTGCAACAGCTGGATAATGCGTGGCGCTATGGTATGGCGTGCTAAGTGAAACAATCGCGCATGTAATTGAAGGTTTTGCCGCACGGTTAACTCGCCATACAGGGAAAAGCTTTGCGACATAAACCCCACCCGCCGGCGGGTTTCGATATTGTTTGCGTCCACCTTTTCACCAAAAAGCCACGCTTCGCCACATGATGCCGGCAAAAGCCCTGTTAACATTTTCATTGTGGTGGTTTTTCCGCATCCGTTTGAACCAAGAAAACCAAAAATTTCCCCTTGTTGAATTTCAAAGTTAACATTTTTAACGGCGGTAAAATCACCAAATTGTCGAGTTAACCCTTTAGCGACAATTGCCGGGGCACTATTATTAACTTGCAACTGGGGTACAGCCACCGCGGAGGTTTGATGCTGCTTGTTTACTGGTAATAAAGAAATAAACGCAGCTTCAAGGGTGTTTTTACCGGTTTGCTTCAGTAACCTTGTTGGTGAGCCCGTTGCTAATACTCGGCCGCCATCCATAGCAGCCAACCAGTCAAAGCGCTCGGCTTCTTCCATGTAAGCGGTGGAAACGATCACACTCATACCCGGGCTATTAGTTCGAATATTGTCAATTAAATCCCAAAATTGTCCTCGCGATAGCGGATCGACACCGGTTGTCGGCTCATCTAAAATAAGAAAATCGGGGTCGTGGATCAGCGCACAACAAAGACCCAACTTTTGTTTCATTCCCCCTGACAGTTTACCCGCAGGGCGAGTTATAAAAGGATCGAGCCCAGTTGCTTTTAATAGCCGCTCGATTCGAATCGCACGCTCCCTAGCACTATGACCAAACAAACGACCAAAAAAATCAAGATTTTCAAAGACACTGAGCTCTTGATAAAGGTTTTTACCAAGTCCTTGTGGCATATAAGCAATACGGCCAAATACTTTTTCTCTATGCTCTTGTAAGCCCATGTCACCGCCGAGTACCTCAACCTTACCCTGTTGAGTTTTTCGTGCGCCAGATAACAAGCCCAATAGCGTTGATTTACCAACGCCGTCTGGGCCAATAAGTCCTAGCATTTGCCCCGCAGGTAATTCAAGCGTGACATTATCAAGCGCACTAGCCTTGCCATAAACATGTGTTGTTGCGTGCAAAGAAGCGACGAGTTTTTTGCGCATGGTTATCTATCCAATCCAGTCTTGCCTGGCATGGGTATGCCAACAAATTCTGTTGGCCATGGTTGATCTTCGTTGCCAGCAAGGCGAATGTAGGCAACGCCACGTAGCCCTGTTTTTACTTGTGTGATATAGGTTTTGACTAACTCTTCGGGCAACCGAACTTTGACGCGAAACATCAGTTTTTCACGTTCTGCGGCAGTTTCTACCTGTTTGGGGGTAAATTGCGCTTCAGGGGAAACAAAACTCACATAGGCGGGAATAGCATAAGGAATGCTGTCTAAACGAATACGCGCCTCCGCGCCAAGGCTAGTGCGCATCGCCTGATCAGCTGGCAAGAACATTTCCATATAAACTTGGCTTAAATCCAGTAGTGTAATAATTTTACCACCAGCGCCCAAAACCTCACCTGGTTGGGCAAGGCGATACAAAATTCTGCCCAGTGTTGGCGCTGTCATCGTCGCATCAGTAATTTGGGTTTTATATTGCGCTACTAATGCATTAGCGGCATCCACGCCACGTTCTGCAGTATTCAACTGTGCTAGAGATGCTGTTAATACCGCATCGGCAGTCGCCAAAAGCGTTTTCTTCTGAGCAAGCACCGATTGCGAATTCAGCCCACGCTCAGCCAGCTTAGCCGCCCGGGAAAACTCATCTGCCGCATAAGTGCGTTCAGCCCGACGCTGTTCGATTATTGCCCGCACTTCTTCAACCTGACTAACAGCACGCGCGGCATCGGCCTGAGCTCGTGCCATTTGTGCTGCAAGCTCACGGGTATCCATTACTGCTAATACATCGCCTGCCTGTACTAACAAGCCTTCATTAACCCTTATATCTGCAATGCGGCCAGCAACTTTGGTGGCTATATCAATTTGAGTCGCCTCAATGCGGCCGTTGCCGCTGGCAAAGCCTTCCGGCAGACCGGCATTATTTTGCTGCCAAACGTACCAACCAATAGCCACAACTATGGTTACCGCTAAAATTGCAGTAATTAAGGGGCTTAGATATTTCATACCGTATTCTCCATAGTCATCATAATCCATCAGTTCAGAACAATTTCATCAGGCAAACTTTTTCAGCTTAGTATTTACAGCGATGCGCAAGCTCACGTTAGGTTTATCATGCTAGATTTATTGAGGTGATGATCTACGTCAATTAAGCCTGCAAAACACCGTCAAAGACAACAAGCTACTGCGGATATCATATTGAATAACGAGTTGATAACTCTGTTCGAGACCAGAGAGTTTGCTACAGTGTTTTTAATTTAACTAAGCTTGTACCCTGCATTAAATGTTTGCTGCATGGTGAGAGACTGGCAACGATTTCAAACGTTTAACATCAGCATTGCCGCTAACCGTTAGCTAGCTTAACAACGCCCTTCTATTAACCTGAAGTGACTTTGATCTTAATCAAAACTGTGTGAAACACATTAGAGTTACACTCTATGTTAACTACACTGAACCTTGATACTTGGTAAGCGCAAAACACGGTTCACTCGTAAGGAAAAAACTAACTTAGGAATAGCTATGAAATACTTTATATTACTCATACTGTTAACATTGTTTAGTTGTAATAAAGGCGTTGAGTCCCCGCGAGGGTTTAGCCTTCCCAAAGGCAACGCTGATTCTGGAAAATTGGTGTTTTTAAAATATAAATGTTTAGCGTGCCACACGCTTCAAGGCATTGATGACACGCGTATCAAAAAACATCCCGATATTTCGGTTCCACTTGGCGGAGAGAAAACTCAAGTGGTCACTTATGCGCAACTGGTAACATCAATCATCAATCCTTCTCATAAATTGGCGAATCCCTACTCACCTATGTCAAAGAACCCTGATGGCACATCAAAAATGAAAATTTTTAATGATGAAATGACGGTCACTGAACTTATTAATCTCGTAAGTTTTTTACAGCCAAATTACACCTTAGCCCCTTATCAGCCAACAAACTATCAATACTATCCCAATTAGCCATAGTAGGACATTATATGAACATTAATTTTTTAGGTGCTACTGGAGAAGTCACTGGCTCTTGCTATTTGGTGCAAGTGAGCAATAAAAATATCTTGGTTGAGTGTGGTATGTTGCAAGGCTCTCATGAGCACGAGCGACACAACCATGACCCCTTCCCTTTTGATGTAGCTGAACTTGATGCGGTGATCGTCAGCCACGCACACCTTGATCACACCGGCCGACTGCCGAAGCTAATCAAAGAAGGTTTTCATGGCAATATTTTTACCCACAATGCCACTGTCGATTTATGTGAGATCATGCTACGCGACTCTGGTTATATCCATGAAAAGGAAGCGCGCTGGGAAAATAAAAAGCGTGAACGTAAAGGATTGTCCTTAGTTGAACCTCTCTATACTACTGAGGAAGCCATAAGAACATTGCAGTATTTTCAAGGCCTTAGCTATGATGAAGAGTTGGAAATTTGCCAAGGTGTTAAACTTATACTAAGAGATGCAGGCCACATTATTGGCTCCGCCATCATTGAGCTAACCTTGAGTGAAAAAGAGCTCAGTAAGAAAGTAGTATTCAGTGGTGACTTAGGCCATAAAAATGCCCCTATTTTACGAGATCCTTTTCAAGTCAAACATGCCGACCTTGTCATCATGGAAAGTACCTATGGCGACCGCATACATCGCAATTGGCAAGATACTTGGCAAGAGGTGGGAGCGATAATTGCCCAAGCTAAACGTAGCAAAGGTAATATCTTAATTCCTGCCTTTACCATAGGTAGAACACAAGAGTTACTCTATGAATTTAAACAACGCTTTGAGCAATGGCAACTTGATAACTGGTTAATTTTTATCGACAGTCCGATGGGTATAAAAGCAACCGATGTTTATGCCAAACACAGCGAGGTTTACGATAAACAAGCAACACACATTGAGCAGAGCCATCAAGGTATTTTTGACTTACCTAATCTACATATGTCAAAAACAACAGAATACTCAATGCGCATCAATAATATTACCTCTGGCGCTATTATTATTGCCGGCAGTGGCATGTGCACAGGAGGTAGAATTAAACATCACTTAAAACATAACATTTGGCGTGAAAATGCTCATGTCGTGATTGTTGGCTTTCAAGCTAAGGGAACATTAGGCCGAGAGCTTGTTGATGGTTGCGAATACATTCGCTTATGGGGTGAAAAAATACAGGTTAACGCCACTATTCACACCATTGGCGGTTTTTCTGCCCATGCCGATCAACAAGGCTTACTTGACTGGTATCAAGGTTTTGAGAATAAGCCACCGGTAGTACTTGTTCATGGTGAGCAAGACGCAATGGCCGTATTAGCACAAAAATTAAAACATCAACACCAAGTTGATGTTGTACAAGCAAGCTATAAGCAAAATATTGTTCTATAAAATTAAGTCGATACTTGCCTATCAGATATTTTAGATACAGCAGAACTTAGTGGCACTACGCGAACACTAAAGGCGTTATGTGCTGAGTAAATTTTCAACATAATACCGCCGTAGTAAAAAGGAACTACCACGCTATGTTAAAACTGAAATCCGTTGCCATTGATACCTTCAAAGAAAACGTTGCCTACTTGCACCGTGATTGCCCCCTTTATCGTACCCAAGGTTTTCAGGCACTAATGAAAATTGAAATTTACATTAAAGGCAATGGTAGCCCGATACTTGCGGTGTTAAACATTGTTGATGACTCTAGCATTGTTGATATTAATGAACTCGGTTTAAGTACCCAAGCATTTAGTCAGTTAGGTAAAGAATCAGGCGTCAATGTCAGGATCGCCCCCGCTAAACCGCCGGTATCGCTAAAATATGTTCATCGAAAAATAGCGGGTGAAACACTGAATAAAAATGAGTTTAACCTGATTTGTCAAGATATAGTCGCAAACCGTTATTCTAAAATGGAAATTGCCGCTTTTCTAGTTGCTTGTAGCCATAATGGATTAGAGCGTGAAGAGGTTTTCTTTTTAACCAAGGCGATGGTTGATACCGGTAAAACCTTGAACTGGGGAGAAGCCATCGTAGTAGATAAGCATTGTATTGGCGGCATACCCGGCAACCGAACCACCATGATAGTTATGCCAATAATCGCTGCACACGGGATGCTGATGCCTAAAACATCTAGTCGTGCTATTACCTCACCCGCAGGCACAGCCGATACCATGGAAATATTGGCTAAAGTAGAACTTTCCATAGAGAAAATGCAAGCAGTAGTTAGGCAACATCGTGGTATGTTGACTTGGGGAGGCACAGCAAAATTAGCGCCGGTTGATGATATTTTGATCTCGGTTGAACGACCATTGTCTATGGACTCCACGGGACAATTAGTTGCTTCTATCTTATCTAAAAAAATCGCCTCGGGCTCCACTCACCTCCTAATTGATATACCTGTTGGCGCTTCTGCTAAAGTTCATCATAATCAGGCCGCTTTGGCGCTAAGAAAGTTGTTTGAATATATTGGCGACTTATTTGAACTGCATATTGATATCGTTATTAGTGATGGTTCACAACCTATCGGCAATGGTATTGGCCCAGCATTAGAAGCAAGAGACGTACAACAAGTATTAAGCAACCATAAAAATGCGCCCTACGATTTACGTGAAAAGTCTTTGCGATTAGCCGGCAGAATTTTAGAATTTGATCCCGACGTACGAGGAGGACAAGGCTATATTATTGCCAGAGATATTTTAGAATCTGGCCGTGCGTTTGAAAAAATGAAAGCCATTATTTCCGCACAAGGGGCACAGCCTAAAAATCAAGATAAGCCATCATTCGAATACGCCGTAACCGCCCACAGTACTGGCTACATTAACACGATAAACAACTTTAAAATAGCCAATATAGCTAGCCTAGCCGGCGCACCTATCGACAAATATGCGGGTATTGATCTGATTAAAAAAGTGGGTGACTACGTCAGAAAAGGCGACACGCTGTTTATCATATACGCCTGCTTTAAAAGTGATTTTGAGTTTTCAACCCAATACGCTAATGACAACACGGCCTATACAATAGAAAAAAATCCACCCGAGATAAACGATAACTATTTTATTTGATTTTATACCTTAGGAATTATCATGACCTTAGTGCTTGGCTTTAAAGACTACTTACACCCCGCTCAACAATTGGCTGAACATTTATCAAGCCCGTTTAAAGCCATCCAATTACATCAGTTTCCAGACGGTGAAACTAAGGTAACTTTGCCAACGCCCTTACCACAGCGCATTATTATTTGCCGAACATTAAATCAACCGAATGCCAAATTAATTGAATTGATCATTACCGCTTCAGCCGCTAGAGCACAAGGTGTTAAACATATAACACTCGTTGCCCCTTACTTATGCTATATGCGCCAAGACATTGCCTTTAACGATGGCGAAGCAATAAGCCAAAAAATCATTGGAAAACTACTAGGTGACTATTTTGACCGTGTTGTTACAATCGACCCACATTTGCATCGCATTAATAACTTAAGTGAAGCCATTCCAACCAGTCAAGCGATTGCCTTGCACGCAAGTCGTGCTATGTCTGATCACTTACAACAGCATTTTAGTGACCCGGTATTGGTTGGGCCTGATGAAGAGTCGCAGCAATGGGTAAAGGCCATCGCAAGCTTTCAGCAATGGCACTATACCATTGCCACAAAAGCGCGATTTGGCGATAAAAATGTTGCGGTGACCTTACCAGAAGAAGTACAGCGTGCTAGCAAAAACTTAAGCTTAAAAAATCGCGATGTTATCATTGTTGATGACATCGCGAGTACGGGAAAAACCTTAGAGCAAGCGGTAATACAACTACAGCAACAAGCCCCTGCTAGCATTTCAATTATAGTGACCCATGCATTTTTTGTAGATCAGGCGATAAAAACGCTTACCGATATCGGCGTCGCTAACATTTGGAGTTCAGACAGTGTAATCCATAGTAGTAATGCTTTTAGCATTATTGATACCATAGCCAAAGAATTGCAACAGCAAAGCTGACCAGCACTGCAAAAAAAACTTACACCTAAATAAACAAATTAAATCAATAAATTAACCTGAGCTTGGTGCCGGAACAGTAAATTAAATTCCCTAATAGCTGCTGTGCTATAAACCAACTTTATTTGTGAACGTCCGGTGAACAGAACCTAGCTAAGTTTAACATTCCAAGGTAGTAGTTTTTCTACATAGAGCTGCTAATCACTAAGCTGTTTGAATCGACACCAATATCCTTGACCACTACAATTGGCATCGATTTAACCAAACTTTTTTTAGTATTGATAAACATGACAAGTGTAAATTACGTAAAACTATTAAAAGAAACAATCTGTTAGCCTAAGTAGCCAAGCTACCACCCTGCATCATTGGTATATATGCACTAGCCAATCAAATGAAAGACGCTAAACGATTAATGAGTATTCCCGGTATTGGGG
>JBMZDW010000060.1:0-12427 GCA_049614565.1 Cognaticolwellia sp.
AAATCGTTTGTGATGTCACCGAAGTGAACATCTGCTCAATGAATTCTGTCGTGTTCTTACCTATCATTCTCTAATAAAAGAGTAAGAAGGTAAAAACTACATAAAACGTATATTTAAATCCGAAGACCTAAATGATACTTATTTTTTGTGTGACATCATATTAAGCTGTTTTTTTGTTATGTTCTTTCCGAAGAAAGAGATAACTATGTAAAATCAACGTTAATGTGAGTGCCCACACAAATTGCATGATAACTAATTGTTAAAGATGGGTACTGAAGTACCTATGCCGAACTGTTCATGGATGAACGTTTTGTTCGGTACGAGCCAACAATCTCATTCGTTGTTAGACCGCTTGTTGCTTGAAGCCGGCTAGTAGCCTTGCCCGAAGCGAGATGCGCATTCTACGCAACCCTGTTTTAATGTCAACGTTTTTTTGAATTTATTTTAAAAGTTTTTTAACTTTCAAAATCATCCGTTTTAAAACGTTAAGTTAACTGCCATGGCCTAAGCCGTGCTAGATAACTCCTTAAAACACCCTCTTCGACTTGTCCCGAAGAAGTGGAGCGCATTTTAGAGATTTTACGCCCCGCGTCAACTGCTAATTGCAATTAAATTGCAGAAACGTGTTTGTTTGCTTTTTATTTGTACTGACGGTGTTTTTATTGCGCTAAAGGCGGGTAATTAGCGTGCAGTGAGTCAACTTATGTAAGAAAACTAGCAGCTTCTTCATAGTTTAACAACTAACGGGATTTACTATTAATTGCTATATAAAGAAGTAAACACAACATTATGGTAAAAAACTCCTCTATATAGTCTATGCAATAGTTACTATGCAGTAAAAGTGGCGGCTAATTAACGACAATGGGTACGGGTTTGATTAAATTGAATAAAAATTGCACTTATAGTTGCACATTACTAAAAGGTGGGTAACATAGAATCGCAATTTAAGTTTTTATAAAATAATAATTAGGTATCAATTATGAAGTCTCCTCAACCATTAACGTTCATTGTTGCGTTAGTATTTTCTGTGGCGGTATATTTTTTAGCTAACAGTGGTTTATTAACATTAAGCAGTGTGACTATTGCTGCTGTTGCTTTTATTTGTGCATTTGTTGCACCACTTGTTGGCAAAGCCCAGGCCAATACTGAAGAAGCTGACACAAGTATCGCCACACTCTATGTCGGTAACTTACCTTATAGAGCCAATGAAGCGGCAGTAAGAGAATTGTTTTCTCAGTACGGCCAAGTTCAATCAGTAAGGTTAATGAAAGATAAACATACCGGTAAAAGACGCGGATTTGGTTTTGTCGAAATATCATCTGCTGATGCTGACAATGCGGTATCAAAGTTAAATGATAGTGAGTTTCAGCAAAGAACATTAAAAGTACGTGAAGCAAAAGAACGTCCTGAGCCAAACGCTGAATAGCACAGGTAAATAAATTCAATGACAAAGCCCACTTCATGTGGGCTTTTTTAATGTCGTATATCGCAACAGAGTCAAACAACTCATAGCACTATAAAGTAAGTGCTATGCATAAATCGCGAATTCTTCTAGAATAGCGTCACTATTTAGTAGACAAAAACTCGGCAATCGCTAAAATCTTCGCCTCTTAATTGGTTTGCTATATTCACTATCAACAAGGTCTTTCAATGTTTAGCCACATTCACCCCGACAATTATCAACAACAGCTCGATGAAAAACAGCAAAGTATTGCAGCAGATTTTGCTCAGTTTGAATTGCCAACATTTGAAATTTTTACCTCACCACCGCTAAATTACCGACAACGTGCTGAATTTAGAGTTTGGCATGACGGTGATGACCTTTATTACATTATGTTTGATAGCCAAAGCAAACAAAAGTTTAGAGTTGACGACTTTCCTGTCGCCAGTGAGCTTATTAACCAGTTTATGTCGGCGCTATTAGCGGATATAAAAAACAAAGAAATTTTACGCCAGCGTTTATTTCAAGTTGATTTCCTTTCGACCCTGAGTGGTGAAGTATTAGTTAGCTTGCTTTACCATAAACAGTTGGACGAGCAATGGATTGAACAAGCAGAGCTATTAAAGTCACGTTTATCGGCGATTGCGCCGGTTGATATTATTGGTCGCGCACGTAAACAGAAAGTGATATTAGACAGAGATTTTGTTATGGAAACCTTGACGGTCAATGATAAACAATTTCACTATCAGCAGGTTGAAAATAGTTTTACGCAGCCTAATGCCAAGGTAAATGAAAAGATGTTGCTTTGGGCACAAAAAGCAACGAAAAATACTGGTGGTGATTTAATTGAACTGTATTGCGGCAATGGCAATTTCAGTATCGCATTAGCGGAAAATTTTGACCGTGTATTAGGCACTGAAATATCAAAGTCTTCGGTAAAATCTGCGCAGATCAATATAGCTGCCAACAAGCTAGATAACGTTGATATTGTTAGAATGGCCAGTGAAGACTTTAGCCACGCAATGAACGGCGAACGGGTGTTTCGCCGCCTAGAAGGCTTTGATTTAACCAGCTACAATTATCAAACCGTATTAGTTGATCCTCCGCGCGCTGGGCTTGATCCTGATAGTGTTGAATTAGTCAGCCGCTTTGAACGCATCATTTATATTTCATGTAACCCTGATACCTTACGCGATAACTTAACTGAGTTAGTAAAAACACATAAAATTGAGCATTTTGCGTTATTTGATCAATTTCCTTATACCCATCACGTAGAAATCGGTGTTATTTTGACTCGCCTTTAGAGTTACTAACGCCCTTTTCATTACGCATACCAAACTCAAATGCGCCGCGAGCAATAAAACGTAATTGTTTAATTGTTCGTAGTGCTAATTCGGCTAAATCTTTCTTATCACTGTCCAGTGCGTCAGAGCCGGCACTAAATACAATTGTCACCGCCGCATTAGCTTGTAAGTAAGCAATGTCTGCATCCAACTTATTGGCTTGCTGTAAATAGTCGCACAGCTCTAAGGTGAAATAACGAATTTCTCGATTTACCGCGGCGCGAAAGGCTGATGATGTGCCAGAGCGTTCACGTAGTAACAAACGAAAAATATTGCCGTTGTTTTCGATAAACTCCATAAAGGTATGCACAGAAATTTGAATAACCGAGCCGCCTTTTTCAATGCGCTGCCGAGCTTGGCGCATCAATTGGCGTAAGGTTAAACCGGCTTCATCAACTAACGTTAAGCCGAGTTCATCCATATCTGAAAAATGACGATAAAATGACGTTGGCGCTAAACCCGCCTCTTTTGCCACTTCACGTAAACTCAGGCTAGAAAAACTACGCTCACTGCTCAGTTGCCCTAAAGCGGCATCAATTAATTGTCGCCGTGTTTTTTCTTTCTGTAGTGCTCTGATACCTGTCATTGTCAATATGCCTATTTATTACTACCACGCTTAACTTAGCTATTATGATACGGAAAACCGCTAATATTACTAGCAAATAGATATGGTCAATACTAATACCTTAGTGTTTGAATTTTTTATGACAACAAAATAAATCGCCATTGAACACTTGACTCAAAGTAATGTAAAGCTAAAATAGCGTACAAGTGTACACTGAAACTTTTCAATGGCTAACCTAAGATGGAAAAGCAATGAACAAAGCCCCTATTATTTGGTTAAATGTATTCGTATTTAGCATTACTTTTTTAATTGCTGCCATCGCGGTGCCCTATCGCGCTGTTACTCATGGCTTTGACGGCGCAGAGATTACCGCAGCGGTTATTTGTTTTATTTATTGTGGTATGTCAATTACCGCGGGTTATCATAGGTTATGGTCGCACAAAACTTATCAAGCGCATTGGTCATTGAAAATAATTTATGCGCTAGGTGGTGCATTTGCCCTGCAAAATAGTGCACTACACTGGAGTTCGGATCATCGTATTCACCATAAGCATGTCGATAAAAACCATGTTGACCCTTATTCCGCCAAAATGGGCTTTTGGCATTCTCATATCGGTTGGATGCTACGCGACTTTCAACCTAAGCGTTATAACAATTACGATAATGTCCGCGATCTACAAAAAGATGCGATTGTGGTGTGGCAACATAAACATTATTTACTACTGACGATATTAATGAACTTTGGTGTACCTATCGTTTTTGGCTGGTGGCATGGCGATATGATAAGCAGCTTATTGCTGCTGGGTTTTTTACGGTTAGTGCTGAGTCACCACACCACGTTTTTCATTAATTCGCTAGCGCATATTTGGGGTAAGCAAACCTACACAGAAAAAAACACCGCCCGTGATAATGGTTTTTTAGCCTTTTTTACCTTTGGTGAGGGTTATCATAATTACCACCATATTTTTGAAAATGATTACCGAAATGGTATTCGATGGTGGCAGTTTGATCCAACTAAGTGGTTGATCAAAGGCTGTGAAAAGCTAAAACTAACCTCAAAATTACGGACCGCACCCGAAGATAAAATAGAAAAAGCTCGCTTAGCGATGATTTTATTGCGTAGTCAGAAAAAAATAGCTGCTCACCCTGATGCAGAACAGCTATTAGTCAGGCTGCAGCATGAGTACGATGAGCTGATCCATAAGATCAATGAATTTTATGCCGTCCGTAAAGCCTTAGTCGCCAGTAAACGTGAGCAATTAATTGCTGATGTTGAAAATTCAGAAATAGTGCAACAATATCAAGAAATAAAGCAACGTTTAGCGCAACAGCAACGCAGTTGGCAAACCATGGTGGCAAAGCTGGCATAACCCCCCTTATTTATACCGATTGAATTAATAAATTCACCTGTAACGATAATTAATTCAATTGGTATTAGATTTAATTCCTGATAAAATTTTCGCCATTACGCAGGAATTAAAGGGTTAACCGTTGACTACTAAAGCAAAAGCCGACACGCAGAAACTAAACAGCAAAACTAAAAGCTATGATTTCGACGCCATTATTATTGGTACCGGACCTGGCGGCGAAGGTGCGGCCATGAACTTAGCAAAACGTGATAAACGTGTTGCTATTATCGAGCGTTATCATAATGTTGGCGGTGGCTGTACGCATTGGGGCACCATTCCTTCCAAAGCGTTGCGCCAATCAGTCAGTCGTTTAATTGAGTATAATTCTAACCCACTTTTTAATGCCGGACAAAACGCCAAACAACTCACCTTTCAAGATATTTTAAGTCACGCCTCGGCGGTTATTCGTAAACAAGTAAATTTACGAAGTGGTTTTTATAACCGTAACCAAGTAGAGCATTTTTACGGTGAAGCCTCATTTATTGATGCCAATACGATTCAAATACTACGTAGTGACGGTTCTATTGATACGATTACAGCAAAACAAATTGTGATTGCCACCGGGTCTCGCCCTTATCACCCCGATGATGTTGATTTTTCACACCCGCGAGTCTATGACTCAGACAGCATTTTATCGCTTGAACATTCACCTCGTCATATCATTATTTACGGCGCTGGCGTTATTGGCAGTGAATACGCCTCTATTTTTCGTGGCCTTGGGGTTAAGGTTGACCTGATTAACACCCGCGATCGCCTGCTATCATTTTTAGATGACGAAATGTCAGACTCGTTAAGCTACCACTTATGGAACAATGGTGTAGTGATCCGCCACGGCGAGCAAATTGAACGCGTTGAAGCGAGCGAAGATTCCGTAATTGTGCACTTAGAGTCGGGCAAAAAGATGCGCGCTGATTGTTTATTATTTGCCAATGGCCGTACTGGTAATACCGCAGATCTTAAACTTGAAAACGCCGGTTTACACGCTGACGGTCGTGGACAATTAAAAGTAAACGCTAGCTATCAAACCGAGGTTGATGGTATTTTTGCCGTCGGTGATGTCATCGGGTACCCGAGTTTAGCCAGTGCCGCGTTTGATCAAGGCCGAATATGTGCCAGCGCGATGTTAGATGGCGACAGCCAAGCCAAACTGACGGTTGATATTCCGACCGGTATTTATACCATTCCAGAAATTAGCTCTGTGGGTAAAACAGAACAAGAGCTAACCGAAGCAAAAATTCCTTATGAAGTCGGCCGAGCACAGTTTAAACACTTAGCTAGAGCACAAATTTCAAATAACTTGGTTGGCTCATTGAAGATTCTTTTTCATCGCGAAAATAAGGAAATTCTTGGCATACATTGTTTTGGTGAAAATGCCGCTGAAATTATCCATATTGGTCAAGCTATTATGCAACAAACCAATGGCGGTAATACCATTGAATATTTTGTTGAAACCACCTTTAACTACCCCACGATGGCAGAAGCATTTCGGGTAGCGGCCTTAAATGGTTTAAATCGACTTTTTTAAGCACTGGTTTTGATGCTAATTAAAGCGGGCAACAGGTAAAACACTGCCCGCATTCAACGTTTAATATCAACAAAAGCTGAGAATATAATGAAATATAGTTTATTGCTGGCGCTAATATTTTTTGCCTTACCTAGTCAGGCAGCAGACACCTTTACCCTGTATTTAGTTAGACATGCAGAAAAACAAACCACTAAAAATGATCCAAAACTCACCCAGTGCGGTGAATTGCGAGCAAAGCAAATTGCCGATATGCTAGCGCATACCAAGATTAAGCATGTGTACAGTACGGCCTATAAACGTACTATGGCGACCGCAGCGCCTTTTGCTAAGCAACAGCAATTGCCTATCACGCAATACTCGCCGGCAAAACTCAGTTTGTTTGCCCAACAGCTGCTCGCCCAAAAAGAAAATTCGCTTGTTGTGGGTCATAGCAACACTACACCACAATTGTCAGCATTATTGAGTGGATTAGAGGTGGAACATATTACCGAAAAGCAATATAGAAACTTATATCAAATTCAAGTTAGCGACAGTGGTAAAGTATTAACGCTGTTAACCCAGCCACTAACTTGTCATTAATTACTTACAACGCCAAGTTATTTGTCTTCTTCAAGGATATCGCTACCCGGTGTGATCAGCTCAATATCGGTAATGGTAAAAGGTGTACCCCATTGTTGAATGGTCATGACATTTTTTACTTTACCCTTAATGCGAACAATCGCACCATTTTTAGCAAACTCTTTCTTCATATTCATCGGTAATATTTTTTTACCCGAGTCGGTAATGATGCCGTAAAAGCCACCTTCTAAGTTTAAAAACTGTACTCGTCCACGGTGCCAACCACTAAACTCATTTTTGGGTTCTTTCATCTTGTGGCCTTTTAATTTGTCTTTGATATTGTGAGGCGTGGCAACAAGTTTAGTGGCGCCGCCTTGCTCACGGCTATCTTTTTGTTCAACTTGTGCCGCGGTATCCGCTTTGGCTTGCTCTTGTTCTTTTGTGCTACTACCACATGCTGTCAGGAGTAAAGTCAGCGCAAGAGTCGATAGAATTTTTTTATTGGTTGTCATTTTTATCTCCATCAAAAATCAATTTCTGCCCCAAGCATACCTTAATCTGCACTAAAATATACACATTATAAACGCGCACCTCTGACAAACTTGGTCACCTCCCCCTAGCAAACGCTACCTTACTTGTGCTCGCGCATAAAAAAGGAGCCTGAGGCTCCTTTAGTGCAATCACTTATTTATGAAACGGCTTACTCAACCTATGCACTGAATCAATAAAGTGCCCAGCATGTTCAGGATTTACATCTGGGTGAATGCCATGACCTAAATTGAAAACATGGCCTGTACCACCTTCACCAAAACCGGTTAATATTTTTGACACTTCTTGTTCAATACGCGGCAACGGTGCATACAACATTGATGGGTCCATATTACCTTGCAGTGCTACTTTATCACCTACACGCGCTTTGGCATTTTCAATATCAATGGTCCAATCAAGGCCGACAGCATCACAACCTGTGGCTGCAATATCTTCTAACCACATGCCACCATTTTTAGTAAATAAAGTGACCGGCACTTGACGACCATCATTATGGCGCGTTAAACCGTCAACAATTTTCGCCATATACTGTAATGAGAATTCTTTGTAGTCTCGAGGTGATAACACGCCGCCCCAGGTATCAAATACCATCACTGATTGTGCGCCAGCAGCTATTTGCGCATTTAAGTATGAAATAACCGAGTCGGCTAATTTATCTAACAATAAATGCAAGGTTTGAGGCTCAGCAAACATCATCTTTTTGATTTTAGTGAAGGCTTTTGAACTACCGCCCTCAATCATATAGGTTGCTAACGTCCACGGGCTGCCAGAAAAACCAATCAGGGGTACATCACCGTTCAGCGTTTTTTTAATGGTGCGTACAGCATTCATCACATATTGCAATTCGCCTTCCGGATCTGGAATACCTATTTTGTCTACATCCGCTTTACAGGTAATAGGACGTTCAAATTTAGGCCCTTCGCCCGTTTCAAAGTAAAGCCCTAAGCCCATAGCATCAGGAATGGTTAAAATATCGCTAAACAAAATGGCCGCATCCAATGGAAAACGACGTAGCGGCTGAATGGTTACTTCACAGGCTAGGTCAGCATCACGACAAACACTCATAAAGTCGCCAGCACCTTTACGTACTTCACGATACTCTGGCAAATAACGCCCTGCCTGGCGCATCATCCATACGGGCGTATAGTCAACAGGTTGGCGCAATAGCGCACGCAAATACGTATCGTTTTTTAATTCAGTCATGAAAAATCTTCTCCGCTTTAATATGCGCGCATTCTAGCACTTCAAATTTTATTGATCTATGTCCCAAATCAAATCTAGGCCAATGGATAGTCTTGCGAATGACTTTTTGCGGAAATGAATTCAATAACGCTAAGTAGTTTCCTAGCGCGCCAAAAAAATAACAACATAAATAAGCGAGCTTACCGTTTTAGCAAACACCTAAGCCGTACAATAAATCAGCAACTTATTAGCAGAATGCCAACGTTATAAAAAATAATTTAATTTTTTTTCGAGCCATTTTTTGCACTATTAATACCGCAACTAAACACGTCAGTAAAAGCAAAAAAACGCACTGTCAAGTGGTACACCAGATAAAATATTTTCAATGAGATCTTCGAGTTCCTAAAATGACATTTTTATCGCTTGATATATAACAGCTTTTTACAAAACATTAACATTTATGAAACAAAAGTTATAATGTGAAAGTCAGCCGTTAACTCGCGATTTTTATTGAAAATATCAACATAGTTTCGCTAGTTTTGTTTTTAAT
This sequence comes from Cognaticolwellia sp., assembly GCA_049614565.1. GTDB lineage: Bacteria > Pseudomonadota > Gammaproteobacteria > Enterobacterales > Alteromonadaceae > Cognaticolwellia. Next base: position 9,123 of record JBMZDW010000060.1, read on the forward strand.
GTTGTTAATACGAATTCATTCGTGGAATATATGCTCTATTAAAGTTGTTGCACCCAGAAAAAGCCTTTGCTATAAATTGTCCCGCGCTAGAGAAAAACAATAATAAAAATAAAGCAATAAATAAAAAGAAGCTAGTTTAACTAGACCATACAGCGAGCATTTCAAGCCTTACTTCGGTAAGGCTTTTTTATTGCCTAAAATAAAAAAACACTCAGTGCAATTACAATAAATACAGCACAATTTTCAGTGGCTAGTGCCAAATTTAAACAACGTATGCATCATTGATAAAAATAAGGAAAAGGCATGCCTATCGTACTTAACCGATTTACCCATATATCACTGTGGTTAACATTTTTCGCTGTTATTCAAAGTGTCTTTGCGCTAGCGGGTGTGGTTAGTATTACCGATAGCAGCAATGAGCGTATAGCCTTTGGTGTTATTGAACTTATCACCATGGCGTTACTGATAGTGAACGCCGTGGCTATTATGCGTTTTATGGCAAAGCAAGATTGCTCGATTGCTTATCGCTTTAGCAAGCTATGCGTAACATCATTGTTACTCTGTTTTATCGGCGATATTGTTAACCGCAACTTTCTGCTGCAATTTTACCAGTATGATAACGTTATTAAGCACAGCTACCTCGCTGATTCCGTGCTGTTCTTCTTTCCCGGCTATTTAATCTTAGTTATTGCTTTGGCTCACTTTGCGGTATCACAAGGACTTCAAAAGCGCTTTATCGCGCTAACAAGTCTATTGACAACCGTGATTGCGCTAGTGACGTATTTTGATATGCATTTAGCCAGTACCGCGCCTTTACTAACCTTAATTACTGCGGCTTACTCGGTATTAGTCAGTGTGTTAGCTGTATCGGCGTTATGGCTGATAAAATCATGTGCGGGGCGCAAGCTGCATTTTGGCATTTACTGTACGGAGATCGGCTTAGTTTTCGCTATGCTAGCCGATGCTATTATTGGCAAGTTTTGGATTTTTGGTAATCACGGGGCGGGATACTTTCCAACGGTGAGCCATATTAATTGGATCATCTACTTTGCCTCACAAGCGTTAATTCAACAGTTACCTATCGGCCTATTACAGACAAAGCTTATAGCAAAGACGAATTAGTAACTTCACTCGGTCAATATAAGAAGTAAAAACAAAAAAACCAACCGCTAGGGTTGGTTTTTGTTATTCAAGCTGTAGTAAGTGGTTACTTATCGCCAACCTGTGCTGGTTCTTCTGGCTTTTGAATTTCTAATAATTCAATTTCAAATTGCAGTACTGAGTTACCTGGAATACGCGGCGGGTTGCCGTTTGGACCATAGGCTAAGTCAGAAGGGATAGTAAATTTAAATTTAGAGCCCACTGACATTAATTGTACACCTTCGGTCCAACCTGAAATTACGCGATTAAGCGGGAATACAGCCGGTTGACCACGGTCATATGAGCTATCAAAGGTTTCTCCGTTAAGGAATGTACCTTTATAGTGTACTTTCACGGTATCAGTGGCTACTGGCTTGTCGCCTTCTGCAGCGGTTAATACTTGGTATTGAATGCCTGATTCAGTGACTTGTACGCCTTCTTTTTTAGCATTTTCTGCTAGAAACTTTTCTCCTTCAGCTAAACTTTTCTCGGCACTCGCTGAAGCAAGCTCTTGCTGTTTAGCTTTCATGGCTTGATCTAAGTTCATCAATAAGGCTTGAATGTCTTCTTTTTCAATTTGGGATTTACCGTCCATGCTGTCGGTAAAGCCACGAATAATAAGTGACTTATCTAATGCTAAGCCCGCTTTTTCGTGCTCTTCTAAGTTACGCTCCATGTACATACCAATTGAAGCGCCTAAACCGTAGGCTTGTTTTTGTATTTCTGTTTCAAGTACAGCAGCTTGCTCTTCTTGCTTAGCAGGCTCTTGACAGCCCATTACTGATAATAAAGCAATCGCAACTACCGTCGGTTTAAAAAATTTCATTTACGTCTCCGTTTTACTACTCAGGCGGAAATTCCCGCTAAGTCATTTAAATATGTGTGAATTGTCAAACAATGCGGCTTATACTAACGATAAATGCCCCAAGAAAAAAGTATTAATATTTTGTTAAACCTTAACTTGTCGATTGCCAAACTCAAGCTACTGTTTTTATTGCTATTGCTCAGCGCATGTCAGCCTGTAGGCCAAGCACCCGAGCAAAGGTGGCAACATGCTGTAGAAGGTGCATACGCAGCTAATATCTCTAATGACGCGAAATACAGTGTGGTTTCATCGATACATCATGGCGTGAGTTTGTGGGATTTAGAATCAAACGCGTTAAAATATACTTGGTCGCAACAGCAAAACAGTGCCGACAATTTAGTCTTAGTAGCTGATATTTCTGATAATAATAGCCATGCACTAACCGCTAACCGTAACGACTTTTCACTGTGGAATATCACCACAGGTAAATCAGAGCGCTTTTGGTCAATCACTGAATCAACCATTCGCGATGTTGCCGTTGCTAATAATGGCAATTATCTGCTGATCGGGCAAAGTAACGGCAAAGTTGTTCACATAAGCACCGACAGTGGCCGCCGCTTAGAGTTTTTAGGTCATCAAGAAAAAATTAATGCCGTTGATATGCTACCCAACGGCCGTATTGCCATTTCGGGCTCAAATGATTTTGTCGCTTATGTGTGGGATACCGTATCAGGGCAAGTTATTTATCGCTTTAATCACCCCAGTCGCGTCACTATGGTGGCACTTGACGCGAAAGGCCGATACGCTTTTACCGCTGACAGTAAAAAATCTGCCAATATTTGGGATTTAAAAACCGGCCATTTGATCAGCACATTAAAATACAGCAATCGCCAAGAGGTTTTTAGCGCCGTGCAATTCTCACCCGATGGTACCAAATTGCTCACCGGCGCGCCTTCACGTAAGGTTAGTGTCTGGTCAATAGCAAACGGTGAACGCCTCACCAGTTGGCGAGTAATGCCACGTGAAGATATCAGACCGGCGGGCGCGGTTGTATACAGCGTGGCTTTTAGAGATAATAACCAAGTGATCACCGAAAGCTCATCAGGATATGCCGAATTATGGCAGGTAAATAAATAGTGAAATCAGAAAATGAATTAGTTCAAGCCATTGAAGCGCTTGAAACCCGTAATGCCTTTCAAGACGATGTTATCGAACAACTCAACCACGAAATATCAATACACCAAGGACAAATTGCCGAACTTCAACGACAATTAACGCTGTTAGCCAATCGCATTAAAGAGAATACTCCTGACCAACAAGATAAAGAAGAGGTTGAGCCACCACCGCCGCATTATTAACT
>JBMZDW010000061.1:0-12372 GCA_049614565.1 Cognaticolwellia sp.
TTAATCGGGAAAATCCACGAGCAACAGCCTTTGAGAATTCACCATTTTCTTTCGGGTCGGCGCTGATCACTTTATCAACTAACTTAATATAACGTTGTGCATAGGCGCTATCTTGATAATCAGTTAATAATGCTGTGCGATGGGCTTTAATGTCATTAACATTTTCTAATGGCGTGAACGTGTTAGTCCCTGTCCCTGATTGTTTGAGTAGCGAGGTGATTTTTTCTGGTGCGTCAGCTAATAAACGACCCATAGCAAAGGCATTTAAATTGAATTCAATAGCAATACCATTTAATTCAATAGCCTTTTCTATCGCTTGAGCACTGACCGGAATTAAACCTTGTTGAAAGGCATAACCCACCATCATCATATTGGTAGCAATAGTATTGGCTAATAAATCTTGTGCCAAGCGAGTGGCATTAATTGCCAAATAATTATTGTTACCACACGCTGCTTTTATGCTTTGCTCTGCAGCCTGACTATGTAGGTCAATATCTGGCATAAACTGAAACTGTAACGGCGTGGCAATATCACTGTTGGCCACAACACGGGTATGCTGCTGGGCAATACTGCTAATTGCATCTGGCCCAGTGGTGGCTAGTAAATCACAACCGATCACCAAATTTGCTTCACCTGTACCTATACGTTGTGCATTTAAGCTACGGTTATCATCAGCAATTTTTAAATGACTATAAACTGCACCGCCTTTTTGTGCCAAACCTGTCATATCATAAACAGAGGCAGCGCGACCTTCAAGGTGTGCAGCCATCGATAAAATGGCACCAATAGTAATAACCCCTGTACCACCAATACCGGTGATCATAATATTATAGGCTTGGTTCGATGGCTTAATTTCTGGTATCGGCAATTGTGAAAATAAGCGCTTATCAAAATTAATGCCTTTACCTTTACTGACATCACCACCATAAACCGTGACAAACGACGGGCAAAAACCCTCAGTACAGGTAAAGTCTTTATTACAGCTATTTTGATCAATCAGACGCTTTCGACCCAATTCAGTTTCTTTAGGGGTAATACTGATACAATTTGATTGTACAGAACAATCACCACAACCTTCACAAACCGCATCATTAATAAAGGTACGTTTCTTAATATCTTCCATCAAGCCGCGCTTTCTGCGGCGACGTTTTTCGGTAGCACAGGTTTGCTCATAAATAATAACGGTTGTGCCAGTAATTTCTCTAAATTCAAGTTGTACTTGTGCCATTGAATCACGATATTTTACCTCAACGCCTGCGGGTATATCGCCACTTTGTAGGTGTAATTCAGGCTTGTCGGTAACCACAACCACTTTTTTAACACCTTCAGCTAAGGTTTGTCTGGCAATATTACCGACCGACATAGGCCCATCAAGTGGTTGTCCACCCGTCATGGCAACGGCATCGTTATATAATATTTTATAAGTAATGTTAACGCCACTAGCAATAGCACCGCGAATGGCCATGAAACCAGAATGATAATAAGTACCGTCACCTAAATTTTGGAAGATATGTTTTGTTTTAGTAAAGGGTGATAAACCGTACCAGTTAGCGCCCTCGCCTCCCATATGGGTAGCTGATAAGGTATTAGGGTCTGTTACCATTTTCATCGCGTGACAGCCAATGCCTGACATGGCTTTACTGCCAGCAGGTACTTTTGTTGATCTGCTATGAGGACAACCTGAGCAAAAATAAGGGGATCGTGCTGTTGCAGGGTTAACCTGTGGTTTTTGCCCCAACATACTTTGTAATTGCTGACAACATTGTTCAATTTTATCGGTCATCATACCAAGTTCAGTAAAACGATCGGCAATTGATAATGCTAATGACATCGGCTCTAGTTGAACATCTCCAGGGAGTAATTGATTATCCTGTAGGTCTTTTTTACCAACAATATTGGGCCGCTCATTTAGATTAAACAATAATTGTGCTGCTTGACTTTCCATCACAGCTTTTTTCTCTTCAATAAAGAACAACTGTTGGTGCTCTTTAGCAAAATCAGTAAAACCCTGTGGCTCGAGTGGATAAATCATACCAACTTTATAAATACTTAAGCCCAGTTCTTCTGCCTGTGGTATTGATAAATTCAGTAATTCCAGTGCGCGTAGCACATCCATATAAGACTTACCTGCGGTGACTATGCCTAATACCTTTTTGTTTGCCTGTATTGGGGTTTTATCAATACTATTCGCGCGGGCAAAAGCTTGTGCCATCGGTAATTTCACCCGTGCAACATCCACTTCATCTAGCATAGGCGCATAGGTACGCGGTTTATAATGGACACTGCGATCAGCTGTGGGTGCGTCGTCGGGTAATTTAAAATTAAACCCATCAATATCGATATCAACCGTTGCCGTTTGCTCAACCGTTTCGTTTACCGATTTAAAACCCACCCATAGGCCACAATATCGAGACATAGCCCAGCCAAATAAACCAAATTCAAAAAACTCTTCAACATTAGATGGATAAACAACCGGAATGGAGCCAGCGATCATCGCCAACTCAGATTGATTGGCGATAGTAGAAGATTTACTTGGGTGATCGTCGCCGGCAACTAATAATACCCCGCCATTTTTATGAGTGCCTGAAAAATTACCGTGCTTAAAAATATCACCACAACGATCAGTGCCCGGACCTTTGCCATACCACATTGAAAATACCCCATCGACAGTAACGTCATCAGCAAGGTTATCAAGCTGCTGCGTTCCCCAAATGGCGGTCGCCGCTAAATCTTCGTTAACACCCGGTTGAAAAACAATATTATATTTATCTAATAATGCTTGGCTTTGATAAAGCAAAGCATCAAAACCACCAATGGGTGAACCTCGATAACCTGATATAAATCCTGCGGTATTTAAGTCGGCTTTTTCATCAAGCTGTTTTTGCAGTGTCGGCAATTTTGCCAGTGCTTGGGTGCCTGAGATTAAAATTCGACCTTGGTTGATGGTGAATTTATCGGTTAACTTAACGTCTTTCATTTTGGTGCCTTACTTAAATTTTTATCAATAACAACGACATTCTCAATTGCAAAACCTAATCGAGTATCGCGCCTTCAGCTGCTGTTTTAACGTGCTTGCGATAACGCTGCATAAAACCAACGGCAACCTCTTTTTGTAATGGCGACCAATTTGCTTGGCGTTTGGCTAGCTCTTGCTCTGAAATATCACAATGAATGGAGCGGTTATCAATATCGATGGTTATGATGTCGCCATCTTCTATAAAGGCAATAAGCCCACCATCAGAGGCTTCGGGGCAAATATGCCCAACACAGGGACCTGACGTCGCGCCTGAGAACCGGCCGTCAGTTATCAATGCAGAGGCACCTAAACCAGCAGCTTTAAGTGCCAAAGTGGCCCCTAACATTTCCGGCATACCCGGTGCCCCTTTAGGTCCCATATACCTGAGAACAATAATTCGTCCTTCAGGAAATTGGCCACTTTGTAATAAATTAATGATTTCATCTTCATTATCAAAACAAAGTGCTGGTCCTGAGGTTTTCATTAACTCTGGTTTAACGCCAGCTTGTTTGATCACACACCCCTGTGGCGCAATATTACCTCGTAAAACAGCAATACCTGGCATTTTCCGATGAGCATTTTCTTTAGTGGGGATCACTTTGGGGTTTAATACTTTAGCATTATTGATAGTATCTATTAAAGGCTGCCCTGTTACGGTTAAGCAATCGGTATGTAAATCTTCTTGCATCATTTTCATCACTGCTGGCATACCACCTGCCGCCCATAAATCTTGTACTCCCCATGGACCATTCGGACTAATAGCGAGTAATGTCGGAATATGATCAACTTGCTCAAAGGCGGTAAGATCTAAATCAATACCCGCCGCATGGGCAATAGCCGGTAAGTGCAAGGTTGCATTAGTAGAGCCACCAATGGCCATATTCATAATAACGGCATTTTCAAAGGCACTTTTAGTCATGATCTGTCTGGCGGTAATGTTCATTTCAAAAAGTTTGACTATATGCTCTCCCGTCGCACGCGCCGCAATCAATTTATCTGCGTGCCATGCTGGAATATTGGCGCTGCCCGGTAAACAAATACCCAGTACCTCAGCTAACGACTGAAAGGTATTAGCGGTACCCATAATTTCACACGCTCCACAACTAGCGCAACTTAGTGTTTCTTTTAATTGCTCCGGCTGATCAAAATAATCGCCGTGATCAATAGAGCCGCTAAACTTTGGTGTATTACGAATATTCGTTTGTCCCGGACCACCGGCTAAATATAATGACGGTAAGTCTAATCGTGCCATCGCCATCATCATCGCGGGGTTAATTTTATCGCAACCCGCAATAAAAACAACGGCGTCAAACGCTTGCGAGCGAACATGGGTTTCTACCATATCGGCAATAAGATCTCGTTGGGCTAATACATAACGCATACCGTCATGCGCCATAGCAATACCGTCACACGGGGCTGGCACATTAAACTCAGCAAACTCTCCTCCGGCAGCCAAAACACCTTGTTTTACTTTTTCACCAAGCCCTTTTAAGTGAGCATGACCGGTTGTTAATTCACTATGAGAATTGGCAATCGCAATGAGTGGACGTTTTTTTAGCTGTTTAGTATCAACACCAGCACCGCGTAATAAGCCGGTACGAAAAATATTGAGTAGATCACTTGAACTTTGATTAATAACGTCACTATTTTTTTTATGGGCCATGAGTTGCTCCTATCTTTATTGATGTTATCGATTCTAATTAATTTCTTTATTCAAGAACGTTATCTAGCTAACAATTGAAAAGTTTTTAATGCCGTATAAAACGTAGTAACTACCCCTATAACGGGGTATTGTTTACAAAAGACTTTATTGAAACTATAGGTCTTTAAATGAGTGACTTAAGGTTTGAGGTAATAAAATGATTGATAAATGTTTCTGTATTGAAGATTTACATAAATTAGCGAAAAAGCATTTACCTAAAGCTATTTTTGATTACATGGCCGGTGGCAGTGATGATGAAAAAGCCTTAGCTAATAATGTTTCTAGTTTCGACCAGTATCAATTAATCCCTAATACGCTGTGTGATGTCAGAGAAATAGATATTAAAACACAAGTACTTGGCTGTGATATTGACATGCCTTTTTATATTTCCCCCATTGGTCAGTCACGTTTTTTTCATCCTGAGTCTGATCTTGCCGGTGCACGTGCCGCCGCCAATTTTAATACCCTATTCACCTTGTCAACCTTCTCTGGTAAGCCATTAGAAGAAGTAGCTGAGGCAGCGAATGGGGCAAAAATGTTTCAAGTTTATGTGATGACAGATAAAGAGCAAAACTATCGGTTAATAGAACGTTGTAAAACCGCAGGCTACAAAGCGTTATGTTTAACCGTTGATACCATAGTGCCAGGAAATCGTGAGAAAGATTTTCGTAATGGCTTAACCATACCACCAAAACTGTCCTTATCAAGCGCATTGGATTTTGCGACAAAACCGCGTTGGGTTTATAACTATGTCACCGATAAAGGCCGAGATTTAGCCAATTTGGAAAATGTACCATCGATGAAAAACACTGATGAATTTCTTAAATATATGTCGACATTGCTTGAGCGAAACCTTACTTGGCAACATGCTCAAGAGATGATAAAACAATGGAACGGGCCTTTTGCTATTAAAGGTATTTTGTCAGTAGCCGATGCTAAACGGGCGGTAGACATTGGCGCAACGACCCTGATACTTTCAAATCATGGCGGCAGACAGCTTGACTCAGCACCTGCGCCCATCGAAGTACTAACCGAAATAAGAGCAGCAGTAGGCGACAAGGTAGAAATTATTATTGATGGTGGTATTCGTCGCGGCTCAGATATTATTAAAGCACTGGCGTTAGGTGCCAACGCTTGCTCAATTGGCCGAGCCTATGTTTACGGCCTTGGCTCAGCGGGACAGCTAGGTGTGGAACGAGCATTAACGCTATTAACCGCTGAAGTTGAGCGGGATATGGCCTTATTGGGCTGTACTTCATTATCACAACTAAATCCTGATATGATAAGATCTCGTTTAGCGGTATAAGCAACTTTGTTAAAACGGTAAAAGATGATGAAAAACCCTATTTTCCCTGATTGGGAAGATATTAATTCAGAAAAAAAATTAGCCAACTTATTGCAACAAGTCACTCATTTTTTAGGTTTTGATGGTTTTGTTTATGCCTATGCGCCTTTGGGTTGGTTACCCAGTAATGAGCCAGGTGAAATTCATAAAGTGTTATACCAAGGCATTGATCAACAACAAATAGAAGGCTGGCTAGAAAGCACAAATACCTTAACAGCAAATGAAAGCGTTTATAACCGACGTTTTGATCCAATCAGACGTTATATGGTCAAACAAACGCTGCCTAAACAATTTATTATGCAAGATATTATAGAAGGTAAAAACCAACAATATTCTGCAGTTGAGAAACGTTGGTGCCAACTATTAATTAATCAAAACATTATTAAGGTACTGTCAGTGCCTGTGTTGATGCCTCCAGCCCAATACTGGAGTTTGTCCTTTCTTGCTAAGAAGGATAATCCAGAGCTCAGTGTAAAAGAACGGGCTAGTTTGCTGTTTTTTGCCCATGGCTTAGTTGATGTGTGCATTCAATCACTACATTGGCGTGAAATGGGCTATAAAGGCAGTAAAGTTCATTTACGCGAAAGAGAAAAGGATTGTCTCTATTGGGCTGCGCAAGGAAAAACAGCTAGAGATACTGCCGATATTTTATCCCTACAAGCTGAAACAATTATGAAGTACCTTAAAAATGCAATGAGGCGCTTAAATGCTAACACTAAAACACAAGCCGTAGTTAAAGCACTAGAATTAGGTTTACTTGATTTGACCTCAAAGAAATAAATATTTAAGTAATCAATATTCCTTGCTATTTTTCTGCTTAGCCGCGACTGAACGGCTAATACCATTTCGTATAATATAATGCTCTATGATTAAAGTCAGCAATAAACTCAAAGCAATCACAGAGCCAATAACTCCTAACGTATTAATAACCACACCACTTAATCGCCAAAATTCTGAAGGCCATAGATTTTCTTCTTTTATAAAAGCATTGTAAATCGTACTAGTAGCCGCAATTAACTGAAAACATGAGAGTGTCATATATAAAGTTTTCACCTGCTGAGCAGAAAACCATAAAACATAAGCAAGAATGGTTAAGATAAAAGCCCAAATAAGTGATGAGGTTGGTCCCAGTGCCGCCATTCCTAAACCAACTAAAACTGCACTTAGCAGATTCCAAATAACGGAAAAAGCAAGGTGCGATAATTGCAATGTTAATGCTAACTTTTGCATTTTTGGATAACGACTCCAATTATTATCACCTCGGCTACTCATGGTGTTACTTAGATAGCTGAACATTTAATTTTCTCACCGCTTTGCTTTTTGTTATGACCCCTTCAAATACGGTGCCCCACACTTTAATATTTTTAAGCTGCTCTAAAGTGAGTTGATAAGGGTCTTGTTCAAGCACGGCAAAATCAGCTATTTTACCTGACTCAATAGAGCCAATATCTTTATCAAGTCCTAAAATGTAAGCAGCATCTATGGTGACCGCTTTTAAGGCTTCTGCTAATGTTAAACCTCGTGGTGGGGTATATTTTTCGCCACTGATGGTTTCGCGGCTCATCGCTGTCCAAGCAAGATATAAGGGTCTGGCAGGTGCCATACCAAAATCAGAGTGCAGTGCGATTGGCACATTACGTTCAACAAGCCCTGCAAGAGGAGTGATGCGGTTGGCTCTGTCAGCCCCTAAGCCATGTTTAGCGTAACTATCACCTAGCGCATATAAATAAAACGGATTGGCAGACACCGAGGCACCAAAGCGAGCAATACGTCGATTGATATACTCATTGGCATAACCATAATGTTCAATCACCAGTGAATTTGATAAACGTGGCGTTTCTCGCTGTAATTTTTCAAATATATCTAGCGTACGATTAATGCCTGCATCACCATTGGCATGGACATGAATACGGTATCCCGCTTGCCAGTATTTTTTAGCTTGTGCGGCAAAACTTTCTCCCTCGGTCAGCCACTCCCCTTGATGGCCGTCAATATAACCGGGCTCTGCTAATTTCATCAGTTGTGAAAACATCGCGCCATCGGCAAATAACTTGATCCGTTTTCCATGAACAACTTGTGACGAGCCAGAATCCTGGCTTAAATGGTCGTTTATTAGCTCAAATGACTTTTCTAAACCACCGTATTGTTTCGCCATTAGCTTAGCCGAAGGTACAATGACACTACGAAAGGGAGCCTGCTTATCGATTAAGTTACGTTTAATGGCGGCCTGTTCAAGTGGCCAGCTAACTTGACCTGTGGCTAAGTCACCGATAGTGGTAACACCGCCAGATACCAAATAATCAACATTGCGGCGATAGCCACTATCGATATTGTTAGGGGACAATAAATATTTAGCTAAACGAGGAACGACGATATCAAAAAATCCAGCTTCAAAAAAGTGCCCTTTTTCCCAATCAATATTGTCTTTATGGCTAACAATATCAGCTTGAGTTAACTTCATATATGCTAATGCTGCACTATTAAATATGGCTTCGTGTGCTGAGCGCTGCCACACCATAATTGGACGTTTATTATCGAGCTTGTCTAACATAGAGCGAGTAATATCGCCATGCTCCGGTTTTGACCAGCCCCAGGTAATAAATATTGGCTTGTCGCTATCTTTTGTTGCCACCAAGGCTTCTTTAAGTCGCCCAATATAGGTTGTTGCATCCCGTGTTGCCGGAACTACGGCGTCATGTAAATCCCATTGTTCGGGGGTGATCCATACTGTACCAAATTGAATCGCCCCAAGCAGAGTATGAATATGCGGATCAATTAGGCCAGGCATTAACACCTTATCTTCAAATTGCTTATCTATTTTGTGAGGATATGCCGCTAACCAAGGCTGTAAATCAGCTAAGCTACCAACCGACAAAATACGATTACCACGTACCGCTACCGCAGTTGCGGTTGGCAATGTGGTATCCATGGTAATTATCTTCTTGGCGGTATAAACCGTAATTGGCGGTTGTACAGCGGATTTTTTAGCATAAGCGTTATGGCTCGACCATATCGTTATTGCTAATAAACACATCAATGACGATATAATAACATTAGCTTTCATAGTTTCACCCTTACTTAGCGAGATCGATTGCTAACTTGGTTAAGTCAAGAGTATAACTTGCCGCATCCATTGGAATGTTTATTGTTTTGCCAGATTTAATGAGCTCATACATGTTAATGTCATACTGGATCCACTTATCACCAAAAGTATATTCAATAACAGTATCGCCAGTTTCAAGGCTTTGCGTTAACATCCACTCAGTGGCGTAACCCGCCATTTCTCCATTGATTTCTTTGTTAGCGGCATCATGAGGAATGCGCGACGCAACGGTTGATAGTTTCATCATACCGTTACGTAAGCTACTCGGTTGCTCTAGTTGTTCATAAAAATAGCGCGCATGTAAATATCTGTCTCGCGGATTAGTATTACCTGTTGAGCCAAAATTAACATTACTATGAGCGCGCTCTTTAGTCGCAGGTGTTTTCTGCCATGCATCAAGGTGAGTTTGATGACTCGGTTGATTTGTCATAATCATCGCTACTTTACCACGATAAATTTTTAGACCCGCAGGGTCATATTCTATAATGACTCTGTCACCTGACTTATCGGTTAAAGACCAGTGAAATTGCGGTGGACTGGCCAAACCTGGCAATCCCAAACTAAAGGTATCTATTTCAGGTAACTGTTTAACGACTTCGTCAACTGTCGCATAGTTTGCTAATAAATATTCCCCGAGTGATAGCTGTGAAAGAGAGCCTTGTTTATCCTCGGTTCCCATGGTCATTGGTCCATAGTAAAGTACATTCATACTCATGCCTTCACTGTTCAAGCCATCATGAACTAAACCACCATAAGCTAATACACCCGCGATGGCATATTTAGTTTGATAGGTTTGCCCTGAGGATTTAACGCCATGAAGGTAGCGCTTTGTTCCGGCAAGGATAGTACCGATATAAGGCTTGGTGCTCTCGCTCCAGTCGTTATTGCGCGCAGTGATGACACCAAACTTTTCGGTATGCCATGCTATCGACGTACAGGCCTCTGCCGCAATGGAGATAGTAAGGGTAAAGACTGTACTGATAGAAAGTGCGGTTAATTTTTTCATTGAATTTCTCTCTTTAAGATTTGTTGATATAAAACTTAAAATGAGCCTGCCGGTGCCTTTCAATTGGCCTATCAGCTACGTTGTGTAATCTAAACGTAGCTGATAGGAGAGCTCAAATGTTAAAGTTAAAAGTTAAACTTAGTTTCAATACCAAAGGTTCTCGGCTTAGCATAACCTGCCAACACAGTGCCGAAGAAGTCTCTAAAGCTTTCTACCATATGGTCACTTTCCGTTAAGTTCTGTCCCCATAGTGATACTTCCCATGTGCCATTATCGCTCAACAGACTAATACGTGCGTTCACCGTGCTAAAGCTATCGGCTTTATCAAAATCGACTGTCTCACCATTTGCAAACTCATGATTTTCATCATTGTTGACCATAAAGTATTGCTCTGCTGTGTAATTGTAATCTACGCGATACATAATGCTTGATGATAATACCGGTACTTCTTGATAGTATTGAAGTCCAAATCCTAAGGTTACTTTAGGCGCATTAGGCAACTCATTGCCTGAGGCATCACTGCCGCCAGCACCACCGCCAGGAAAGCTGTCAAAGGTCGCATCGAGTAAACCGAGTGCCGCATTAATTTTAAAGTCACTGGTCATTTGATAATCTAGCTCAACCTCTAGACCTTGGGTGATTACTTCTGCTGCATTGGTAATGGAAAGCGCGGTACGTCCTTCACCTAAGTCGATATATTGGTTAACCTGATAATCATCATATTGGGCATAAAACAAGGCCGTATTTAATCGTAGACTATAATCCATTAACTCAGCTTTATAACCAATTTCAAAACTCGTTACTGTTTCTTCATTAAATTCAATGCCTTCTTGTAAAACTTCTTCGGTAACAAAATCTAAGTTATAACCACCACTTTTAAAGCCCGTTGATACCCGTGCGTAAGTTTGGCTATTTTCTGATAAAGCGTAATTAAGGTTTAGTGAAGGTGAAACATTGGTGTCTGTGCGTTCATCAATAACAGTGCCCGTGGCAATATTAAAAAAACCTGAGTTTGAACCATCAATAGTCCAATCAACGTTTTTTGTTTCTGACGAGTAACGTACACCAAAACCTAAGACAAAATCTTCATTAAAATCATAACTGCCACTTGCAAACAGGGCATGGCTACGGGTTTCAACCGCGCCATCAATGGCTACTGCTGGACGTCCAGGTTGCAAGCGTGGGTCGCCAAAAACCACAATATCATCACCACCATGAGCATCTCGTACAGTCGTACTGTCTAAGCTAAATAGATAAGCACCTAAAATATATTTAAAGGCTGAGTTATCTGGAGAAATTAATTGCAACTCTTGACTGGTTTGCTGATAAGCATCGGTGTAAAAAGTATTAAGAATATCAAGAGGACCATGGTCAACATCAATACCAATACTCATTTCGGTATCACGGTAAGCTGTGATTGATTTTACTGAAAAGTCATTATCAAAAGTATAATCTAACGTGATTGAGCTGCCCCACACGGTCTTATCTTCACTCATATCTTCATTTTCAAACGTTTTATATTTATCAGTAGCCGTGCCCTGATAAATATCGCCAAATGGGCCATCCGTAGGATGACCACCAAAGGGGTCCGATAGGGCCAAACTTGAAAAAGCCAAACGGTCTTGGCTGGCATAATCGGCACTAAAGCTTAATTCAAGCTTATCCGTTAATTCTGACAATAGATTAATTCGGCCGGAGGTTTCATCTTTCCCACCCGACTTAGTGTTGTTCATTTTATTTTCAATATGGCCTTCTTGCTCGACTTTGTTTAAAAAGACTTTTGCGAAAGTAGTCTCACCAAGCGGAAGATTTACTTGAACATTATAATCACGAGTATCATAGTTACCCAAATTAACACTTACCGAGCCTTCAAATTCATCGGTTGGCTCTTGAGAGATTAAGTTTATCGCCCCGGCAATGGTATTTTTACCAAAGAGGGTACCTTGTGGGCCTCTAAGTACTTCAACCCGTTCTAAATCAACTAGGCCTTGGTTAATTGCCGGTGATTGCCCTAGATAAACACCATCGATGTAAACCCCTACTCGGCTATCAAACCCGATATTGCGACTATTGGCACCTACACCACGAATACTAATTTTAGAATTAAAGTCACTACCTTGGCTAATGGTTAAGTTAGGAGCAGTGTCGCCAATATCTTTAAGTTTTTTTATACCACGTTGGGCTAGTTCTTCTTTGCCAA
>JBMZDW010000062.1:0-11826 GCA_049614565.1 Cognaticolwellia sp.
GTCGATAAGGCATCAACAACACTTGAACGAGGATCAGTTTTATAATCAATCGACACCAGTGGACGAGTTTCAAAGCCTAATATCCCGTTTAGCTCATGTTTTGCCGCGTTTTCCAGTATTTTGTTTACCTCTACTACTGTCGTGCCACGGGCAACTTCAAATACACAATCGGAAATTGAAGCATTCGCCAGTGGCACCCTGATCGCATGGCCATTAAGTTTTCCGGTTAACTCGGGAAAAATATGCGTTATGGCGGTAGCTGAGCCTGTGGTGGTGGGGATTAAACTCATGCCACATGCGCGCGCTCGGCGTAAGTCTTTGTGGGGTGCATCTAAAATGGTTTGGGTATTGGTAATATCGTGAATTGTTGTCATAGAGCCATGTTTTATGCCAATGTGCTCATGGATAACTTTTACCACTGGCGCTAAACAATTGGTGGTACAAGATGCTGCCGTGACAATGGCGTGTTTCTCGCTGTCAAACAAATGCTCATTAACACCCATAACAACATTTAATACGCCCTCTTCTTTCACTGGCGCCGTAACCACAACACGTTTTACCCCTTGGTCTAAATATGCCTGTAGCAAGGCTTTGGTTTTAATTTTCCCTGACGCTTCAATCACCAGATCGCAATTTGACCAATCAGTATCTTGTGTGGCGATATTTTGCGTACAAGGGATGACTTTACCATTAATGATCATTGCATCGTCTTCACTTTGCGCTTCGTGATGCCAACGACCATGCACAGAATCAAACGTCATTAAATGCGCTAAGGTTCTAGCATCACCGGCGGGATCATTAATATGAACTATCTCAATATCATTCCAATCATAGGCGGCGCGCATGGTCAGTCGTCCCATACGGCCAAAGCCATTAATACCAATTTTAAGTGTCATCATTTTTCCTCACGTTGTAAGAGCATAAGTTTATTTCAAACCGTTATTTGAACCAATATTGTGTGCGATTAGCGATTGCCACTAAAGAGAGCATCACGGGCACTTCAACCAACACACCAACCACAGTTGCTAATGCCGCACCTGAATGTAATCCAAATAACGAAATAGCCACGGCAACTGCCAATTCAAAGAAGTTAGAGGTACCAATTAAGCACGCTGGAGCGGCAATATTAAAAGGCAACTTTATCCACCGAGCGATTAGGTAAGTAATAAAGAAAATACCGTAGGTTTGAATAATTAATGGGATGGCGATCAAAGCGATGGCCTCGGGTTTTGACACTAAGGTGTTTGCTTGAAAGCCAAATAAAAGCACTACCGTTGCCAATAACCCGATAATTGACCAAGGCTTTAGTGAAGCCAGTAACTGGCTCGTTGAACGGTTTTGATTGTTGAGTATTTTGCGGGTAATAGCGCCAGCGAGTAGCGGCAATAACACATAGAGTACCACCGAAATAAATAAGGTTTGCCAAGGCACTTGTATATCGCTTATGCCCAGCAAGAGCGCAGAAATAGGCGCAAAAGCAAAAATCATGATGACGTCGTTTATCGACACTTGCACTAAGGTATAATTTGGATCGCCTTTGGTTAATTGCGACCAAACAAACACCATAGCGGTACATGGCGCAACACCGAGTAATATCATACCGGCAATATATTCTTGCGCCGAGGTAGGATCGACAAAATCGACGAATAAATAATTGAAGAATAACCAGCCTAACGCCGCCATGGTAAAGGGCTTAACTAGCCAGTTGATCACCACGGTAAGCACTAAGCCTTTCGGGTTTTTACCGATATTTTTAAGGGAGGAAAAATCAATTTGCACCATCATGGGGTAGATCATCACCCAAATAAACACCGCCACCACAATATTAACATGGGCAACTTCAAGTCCTGCGATAGTTTGAAAATGCGCTGGTTGCCATAAGCCTAAGCCAACCCCCAATAAGATGGCTAAACCGACCCAAATCGATAAGTAGCGTTCAAAAATTCCCATTATTCACTCCTTAATTCTTATTATGATCACGCTGCTACTTACAAAAGCTGGCTTTATCAGGACGGTTTTTCATTTTCGCTAAACGCTGTAACGCATGGTTAATAACACTAAGGTTATTTTCCGTGGTTTGGGCAATGACCGACTTAGCCCAAAGCGGCAGCTTAGGATTAATGCGATAAAACACCCATTGGCCATGTTTTCTGGCACTAATAATATTAGCTTTTCTTAATATCGCGAGATTGCGCGATACTTTCGGCTGGCTCTCTTGCGCCAACGCCTCCATTAATTCACACACACATAACTCACCATGATAATGAGACAACATTAACGCCTTTAGCCTAATGTCATCGGTAAGATTTTTAAAAAAATCAACCGGTTCAAGGGGGATTTCTTGTGGCTGTGTTATCGGGGCAGCAACTGAAATTTTACCTTCAACTTTGCTATCACCCCTGCCTTCAACCTGCAAAAACATCGTCAAGCGATTATTAATTTCAGCTAACGTGGTATGAAACGGCTTGTTACCAGCGCGGGTTTTAGGATCAGGGAAATCCCAGGCTAATTGCGTGGCGGCGCCGGGGAAGCTTCGACACTCGTTATTGGCCTGATCACACAAGGTGATCACAAAGTCAAAGGTTTGTCCTGAAAAGGTATCAAGCGATTTAGACGTTAACGCTGTGGTTTCAATACCCCATTGTTTTAAGGCAGCAATGGCGCTAGCATCAATACTCTGCGGCTTTGTACCGGCACTAAAAACGTCAAATGTATTGCCCGCTTTATGTTTAAGTAAAGCTTCAGCCATTTGAGAACGTGCAGAATTACCCGTGCAAAGAAAAAGTACGCTAGGTTTATTGTCAATCATTATGCAATAGCCATCTAATCAATATAACTATAATTGTATATACGTTATTTTGTATATTCAACTGTTATATGATCTGCAGCGACTTTTTTATAGCTATCAGCGCGTAACTATCAAACGGAGCAGGAGCTATGGCAAATTAGGCTAACAAGCTCCTTATAGGGAATGGGGCGGCTAAAATAATAACCTTGATACTGCTTGCACTCTAGTGCGTTTAGGCAAGCAAGCTCTTCACTGGTTTCAACACCTTCGGCAATAATATTAACATGCAAACTTTTCCCTAAAGCCATAATGGCTTCGACAATAGCATGATTGCCTTTATCTGAATGTATGCCCCGAACAAAAGCTTGATCTATTTTTAAGGTTTCAATCGGCAGACGACTTAAATATGACAGTGAAGAATAGCCGGTGCCAAAATCATCGATTGACGTGGTAATACCTTGTTCACGTAAGGTTGAAATAACATCAACTACTTCATCGACACTTTTAATAAAGGTACTTTCGGTTAACTCGATGCTGAGTGTTTTTGGCGGAACGGATTTCTCCGTCATAATAGCCAGTAAATTGGCCACAAAGTCTTCTTGAGATAGCTGTATTGCGCTGACATTAATAGATAAGGTTTTAAACGACTTAGGTAAACCTTGTTGATGTAAAGTCACTAAGTTGTCACATGCTTGACGTATAACCCATTGCCCTATTTCTAACATCAAGCCGGTTTCTTCAGCAATAGGAATAAAGTCAGCAGGTGAAACAATTCCGCGCTCCGGATTATTCCACCGTATTAACGCTTCAGCACCTATACAAGTTCCCGCTGCGTTATATTGCGGTTGGTAAAACAATTCAAATTGCTCTAAGTGTTTTACCGCCAATTGAAGTTCCTTTTCTAACTCTAATCGCAATTTCAAACTGGCCGAAAGCTGTTGATCATAAAAAGATGACACATTCATGCCGCGTGACTTAGCCTGATACATAGCCGTGTCCGCATGATGCAAAATTTCATCAGCGCTCGCATCACCATTAGGGTATATTTCAACCCCAATACTCGGTGTAACATGCAAAGCATGTTTACCCGTTTTAATAGGCTTTGAAAACGCGCGGTGAATTTTCTCTAAAACTGCCTGAATAGCCGATCGGCTCTGGGTATCGTCACTGGCAATTTTAGAAAACTGTATAACAAACTCATCGCCGCTTAAACGCGCTATGCTATCTTCTTTTCGTATTATACCTTGCAATATTTTGGCTACGGCAATCAACAGTAAATCGCCTGTCGCATGACCAAGCGTGTCGTTGATTGCTTTAAAGCGATTTAAATCCAAAAATAGCACCGCGCCAAAAAAACCATGCCGCTTTGAACGGGCAATATCTTTTGCTAGGCTTTCCATAAACGAGCGGCGATTCGGTAAATCGGTTAGCTCATCATGAAACGCTAAATATCGTATGGCTTCTTCCGCTTCTTTTCTCGCCTCAATCGCATAAAGTAATTGTTCATGCTCGATAGAGGCCTGGCAACTGATGGTTAGCCGTTTAAGAATTGGCTTTAATAAATTAAAAATCATATCGTCAATAGGACGACTAAATCGATGCAGCTCTAGCACACCAATATTATCTAATGCCAAGTAATAAACGTATTCATCTGATGCTTGGTGATAAGTGGAATATCGATTCAGCTCATTGTTGGTAATACTCTCGATTGCGTCAGTAAATTCATGCCCACGACTCTCAGTATTACTTTTTGGCACACTTAATAAGTGCTTTAAAGTTGAGTATTTATTTGGTTCGGGAAAAAGGCCATTGTCGTTATCGGCTTGAAAAATATAATAATGAACACTCGACAAACCAAGCTGGCGAATAGACACTTTTGTAAAGGCCATCAACATCTCTTGTAAATCGAGATCAAGCCCAATAGACATACCTAGTTCATGTTGCAATGATATAAGCTGAATGACTTCCATACTTCAAAACCTAAAATACAGCAATAGCCGTTGATTTATTTAACCATTCTATAGGGCCGTTTATGCTATTGCCAATTTCCCCAAGTGTTAGCGCACCAAAAACCTCGCCATAACCATTGAGGCTTTTTTCGATAGATTTAAGTTCCCTATCAAAAGTATCATCAAGAAATAAAGCACGGCTAATACAGTCAAATAACAATACTGATGAATCCTCATTATCAACTAAACCATGCGTTTCATAAGCCAATTTTGCTGCCCCTCCCGCCGCAGATATAAGACTTTCAGGCGTTCCTTTTAATAAATAAACAACCGAATTCTCTGGCACTTCACCTACGCAAACTAAAGATTTATTTTCCAAAACTATCGGATCTCTAACTAATATTTCTCCTGCTAGGTTTTCAACTCCCAATGGATAGGTTTTAGCAATGTCAAAAAAATCATGTTCATCAAAATTTACCCCGGCATTTTTTTCTATATGCTCACGATATACATCAAAGGCAGGAGAATAATTGAGTGTTTCTAGAATATTACCATTGGAGTTTGTTACTAGGTAAGGCCCTTCAAGCACTTGCCAGCCATGAGAAAGCCCTAATTTAAATGGTGTTGGAATACCGGCAACCAGTGCCGCATCACAAATCATACCTTTATTGCTAAACAAGCAAGGCTTTTGTACAAAATCAAGCGAGCCTGCACCACAACCTAAAGTAGTAGAATTTTGCCCTGTTATACCATAAAGACCTTCGATAAAACGTTCAATATTTTCGGCTAAGCCATCAACTATAGTGATTAAACTCTTTTCTTTTTTAATCACTGAGCTTTGTTGCTCTAATTGCGCTGTGATCGATTCTCTACCTTGAGACAAATTCTCAATAACAACTAAATCAGGTATCACATTCAACCCTACCACTAATGTGCCTTGCTTGAGTTGTTGCCCTGCATAAATAAGTTCAGGAAATATACCGCCAAAAACAGGCACTGTTTGGCGCATTAAAATGGGATCAAGTTGTTCGGGCTGCCATTGATCCGCATCGTTGGCTAAAATAAGTAAACTTTTTGTATCAGGGACTAACAACGCATCCTCTAGCGACTTTTTAAATGCCGCTGTTGTTGGCTGATCGCACAGGGTAATTTCGGTGGTAATTTTCATACGATTAGAAGCATCCTTATTTCAATTGGTATTAGACATTATTTTCGTCAAGTAACACTGCAAAACTTGTTGATATTTAAGAAAATAAATATACACATTTATAACATATGAAAAGAGTAAAGTTTACGCAAGTTATTTTCTAAACAAATAACAATAAAAGCTTCAAGCTGAAGGCTTTTCCGCTAAGTTAACTAAAATAAGTTCATGTAATATTGCATGTAATAGCGCAGCCTTGCCTTTTAGCAAAAATTGTTTATTAAAATATTTTGGTAAAACACTGATATTTTACTGGTGATTGCTTAACTGCCGCTGATATTATGATGGCGCGCACATTAGCAATAGCTAAACCTAACAACTAAGACAATATAAAAACGCTTTAGTCAAGTCTTGCTGTGTTGGCTATTTTATTCAAATCAAACAACTTTAGGATATATCGTGGAATTAATCGATTTAGACATTAATCAACAAATTGCAACAATTACCTTAAAAAATGGCAAAGTTAATGCCATCTCTCATCAAGTGATTGCAGAATTAAACGACGCTTTAGATCAGGCCGAAGCCGCCAATGCTGTGGTTATTTTAACCGGTCAGCCGGGGATATTTTCTGGGGGATTTGATCTTAAAACCATGAAAGAAAGCTCTGATTCTGCCGTTGCATTAGTATCGGCTGGCTCTAAGTTATCACGCCGTATGTTGTCGTATCCACAGCCGATAATTGCTGCTTGTACTGGTCACGCTATTGCTAAAGGCGCATTTTTATTACTAAGTTGTGATCACCGCATTGGCAGCTTAGGTAATTTTAAAATCGGCTTAAATGAAGTTGCCATTGGCATGACCATGCACCAAGCAGGTATTGAAATAGCGCGTAATCGCATACCAACCAATTACTTAACCCGCTCTGTGGTCAATGCAGAATTATTCTCACCAGAAAGCGCCGTTTCAGCGGGCTTTTTAGACACATTGGTTGAGCCAGAGCAGCTTATAGACGCTGCGCAGAGCGTCGCCAAACAAATGCTAACCTTAAATATGACCGCGCATCACGGTACTAAGCTAAAAGAAAGAGAAGCTATTTTAGCAGCGTTAGATGCAGCAATTGAACTTGATGCAACCATGGTCCTTTCGCTGTAAATCGGCACAGTAGTTAAAAATAGTGCGGCGAGAGTTATGCCCTCGCCGCTATTCATTCCATTAGCTCAATGCTTTAATTGCTCGGCCAATACCGTCAACCGTAAGTGGAAACATGCGTTGCTCCACTAAGTCTTGTATCACCGATATTGAATAATAGTAGTGCCATTCCTTCTCTGGCTGTGGGTTCAACCACGCTACCTTGTCAAAATGCCCCAAAATACGGCGCATATAGTCAACACCAGGTTTTTCATTCCAATGCTCAACACTGCCACCCGGCGCGGTAATTTCGTATGGACCCATAGTGGCATCGCCAACAAATATCACCTTGTAATCACGGCCAAACGTTCTAATAACTTCTTCCAAATCAACTGTATCAGTGCGACGACGATTATTATCTTTCCATAATCGCTCGTAAACACAATTATGAAAATAGAAAAATTCCAAGTGCTTAAATTCACTATGCGCAGCAGAAAATAGCTCTTCACAGGTATGAATATATTCATCCATTGAACCGCCAATATCAAAGAACATCAATACTTTTACCGCATTATGCCGCTCTGGCTCCATGTGGACATCAAGTAAACCTGCATTTTGCGCGGTTGCCCGAATGGTGGAGCTAATATCAAGCGTTTCGCTGGCGCCGGTACGGGCAAATTTTCGCAGCTTTTTTAGCGCCAGTTTTATATTTCGGCTGCCAAGCGCTCGGTCTTGGTCAAAATTTCTAAATTCACGCTTATCCCAGACCTTCACTGCGCGATTATTTCGGTTGCCATCTTGGCCAACACGAATACCTTCCGGGTTATAGCCATAAGCACCAAATGGCGAAGTGCCACCAGTACCTACCCACTTGCTACCACCGGCGTGACGTTTTTCTTGCTCACCAAGGCGCTCTTTTAATGTTTTCATTAACTGTTCAAGACCACCAAGTGCCTTTAACTTGTCTTTTTCGGCTTGGCTTAGTTGTTTTTCAAACTCTTTTCTGAGCCACTCTTCAGGTAAAGCCTTGTCGAAAACATCTATTTTTTGCACACCCTCAAAGTACTCTGCAAAGGCATTATCGAATTTATCGTAATGAATTTCGTCTTTCACCATCACTATTTTTGCTAACTGATAAAAGCCCTCAACATCGGCGAATACCACACCAGACTTTAACGCGGCAATAAGGTCTAACAATTCACGTAAACTGCAAGGTACCTTATGTTTTTTAAGGGTAAGAAAAAAGTCTATAAACACGACTATTACCTGTTTCTGCGGTTTAAAAAGGCAAGTTTTTCTAGCAAGGCTACATCTTGTTCATTTTTAAGTAACGCGCCAAATAAGGGGATAATATCTGAGGTTTTATTAAGCAACACCTCTTGGGCAATGTCGTCAGCGATCAGTAACTTTAACCAATCAATCAGCTCAGAGGTTGACGGTTTTTTCTTAATACCTTGTTGCTCTCTCAAGTCAAAAAACACTTCTAATGCTTGTGTTAACAGCGTTTGTTTTACCTGCGGGTGATGCACGGCAATAATTTGTTCCATTTCTGTTTTGGTTGGAAACTTAATATAATGAAAGAAACTTCGGCGTAAAAAAGCGTCGGGTAATTCTTTTTCATTGTTTGAGGTAATAATAATAATAGGACGTTGCTTGGCCTTGATCACTTGTTGGGTTTCGTAAACAAAAAACTCCATTTTATCAAGTTCTTGCAATAAATCGTTCGGAAATTCAATATCAGCTTTATCAATTTCGTCAATCAATAATATCGGTCGTTGCTCTTCTTCGAACGCCTGCCAAAGTTTACCTTTAACAATATAATTGGAGATATCGTTAACCCGCTCATCACCGAGCTGGCTATCACGCAGTCGCGACACGGCGTCATATTCGTATAAGCCCTGTTGCGCCTTAGTGGTCGATTTAATATGCCATTGATATAATTTACAATTTAGTGATTTTGCTAGTTCTTCGGCAAGCTGAGTTTTACCTGTGCCGGGCTCGCCTTTGATCAATAAGGGTTTTTCTAATGTGATGGCGGCATTAACCGCTAAACGAAGTTCGTCGGACGCAATATAGTTATCTGTACTGTTAAACATGGCTTACCTATAAAAGACGATACCAGTTGGCAACCGGCATCATTAAAGATGAATCAAACAATTATACCAAGCTTAGCCATTCGGTAAAAATTTAAAATGCCTTGCATACAATTACACACTAGCGTCACAATATTCCAAGCAACCCCTTAGTTATGCGTTACTTACAAAACCTCATATAATCAGTAACTTGATTGAATGAGTATTTATGCTCGGCAATGGCTAAAACTTGCCATTTTGCGCATTTAAGGACGAGCAGTTTAAGTATTTACCTCGGTTAATGGCTGCTGGTTTTCTTCTTTTGGAATTATTTTTTCCATCACGGTTGCCGCCACTAAATCGCCGGTCACGTTTACCGATGTTCTACACATATCTAAAATACGGTCAACACCTAAAATTAAGGCAATGCCTTCGGGTGGAATGCCAACACTGGCTAATACAGTGGCAAGTATAACAATACCAACGCCGGGCGTTGACGGTGAGCCAATTGAGGCGCCGACCGTAGTGATAGCCAGTAAAACGATTTCGTTTAAGGCAATATCTATAGCAAAGACTTGCGCTAAAAATACCGCTGCAATTACTTGATATAAGGCGGTACCATCCATATTTACCGTAGCCCCTAGCGGAATAACAAACCGAGCAGTGGCTTTATTTATTTTTAATTCATCAATGGCGGTTTGTAGTGAAAGTGGCATAACGGCAGCAGAGCTCGATGTAGAAAATGCCAGTAATTGTGCCGGCCTGATCACCTGCATAAATTGCCAAACATTTTTTCGAGCGATAAGGGCAACAATCAACATATAAAACACAAACAGTAATACTAGGCCAAGTAATACCGTGCCAACATACGCTGACATGCCCAGCAAAACATCGAGTCCGACTCTAATGGCAATATCTGCAATTAAACCAAATACTGCAAGGGGCGCCAATAGCATTGCCCAATTCACCACTTTCATTGAAATCTCTTGTATACCTTCAATCACTTGGCGTAATACGCTGGCACGAATGGGACTAACCGTAGTTAACGCTAAGCCCATAATAATGGCGTAAACGACTAGCTGTAACATGCTTTGATTCATTTGAGCATCAGTGATATTAGTGGGAATTAATTGGCTAATGCGTTCGGGGATAGACACCATGGCGCGTTCACTGATACTGCTTGGTATGTCTGCTGCAACGATATTAAACGCGGTAACATCGACGTAAAGCCCCGGTTTTAACAGTAACGCCAACGTGATACCAATAGAAACAGCAATCGTGGTGGTAATAACAAAATATGGCGCAATACGCAGGCCAACATCTTTTAGCGTGCTGCTGTCGCCATTGCCCGCAACGCCCAGCATGATTGAGGTTATCACCAGGGGAATAACCACCATTTGAATTAAGTTTAAAAATAACGTGCCGGGTAATTTTAACCATTGTGCCAGTTTGTAGGCATTTTCTGCTGATAATGCCTGGCCACCATCGGGTGAAATCCATGTACCGACGATCACGCCCAATACAAGTGCAAACAATATTTGTGCCCACAAGCGGTTTTCAAACATGGTAGTGATCATGCCAAAACCTTTCCCTTCGAGTCGGCGTACTTGCTTGTCTAGCGGCGGCATAATTGCACTCCATAAAACTCTATATAATAGTGAAATTTATTAGCCTTATATTATTCTCAATCATGGTTTTGTTAAAAACCTAAAAAATCGGCAAAAAACCCTTATAAATAATAGCGTGCTGATCTCGCGCAGAGGTTAGTCCTTTATCATCTGAGGCGTAGCACACTTGAATGTATTGATGTCCGGGTAGCTAGCGTTGAGCATTGATAATAGCCGCTATTGTCTCGCTAGTTTCTTCCGCTTTTTGTGCGCTTATACCGTCAGGTTGTGACGATGTAAACTGGCCGATATCGTTATCAAAATACTGACCTGAGTATTGCTCCATGCCATCATTAAGCGCTAAATCAGATAACACCTTTGCGCCAATATTTATATCGTGACCGGCAACACCAAACCCTTCTTTTACCATTTTACTGGCCAGTAAAGACCCTGGATTTACCGAAATCATGGTAGGACCGTTATTTTTATATTGCTTAGCAAAATGCTGAGTCCAAAGCGTTATGGCTAACTTACTTTGGGCGTATGCCTGCATATCCGTTAGCTGTATTTTGCCTTTGATGGCATCAATATTAACCGGCGCTTGCGCCGCTGAAGACAAATTAATAACGCGACCCAAGCTACCCAACAATGGCGCAAGCTGCTGAGTTAACAAAAATGGTGCTATGGTATTAACCATAAAACGTAAATCAAGACCATTATCTGCAATCGGGTTTGAAGTTTTGAAAACACCGGCGTTGTTAATCAGGACATCTAGGCTTTGATGTTCAGTAAGAACTTTGCTCGCTAACGCCCGTACTTGAGAAAGTTGTGACAAATCGGCTAAGTAGCACTGAATATAACTCGGTGCAGTTCCCGGTTCAGCGGCATTGTTCGCTATCACGGATAATTGCGCGGCGACATGCGCTAGTTTTTCTGCATCACGACCATGAATTAACAAATTATGGCCTTGTGAGGTCAACAGTTTTGCCGTTGCCAACCCTATGCCGTCTGTTGCCCCCGTGAGTAATATGGTTTTTCTCATTGTTTCTCCTTCTTGAGCACCTTGTCTGCAATAGCCTCAGTTAGTTTACTAAGGCTACAAATAACAATTGATACTAATTGAATTAAATGTCTATCA
>JBMZDW010000063.1:0-11779 GCA_049614565.1 Cognaticolwellia sp.
TCCCGACCTCATTTTTATTAAGTTATGGCAGCGGAATAGGGGCAATGTTAGTGATGATTGCGATGTCAATTCCTATGTATATTTGTGCCACGGCTTCTACCCCCATTGCTGCCGGTTTTATTATGGCCGGTATATCGCCGGGTACGGCATTAGTCTTTATGATGGCAGGACCTGCAACTAATATATCAACGCTAGGTGTGATAAAAAGCGAAATGGGCACTCAAGTTTTAATCAAGTATTTACTCGGCATTAGTATTTCAGCCATTAGCTTTGGCTTACTACTCGATTGGGGGTTAAGCTATTTTGTTATCGATATTAGCCATCAAATGCAACACAGCCACGAATTACTGCCGTTTGGCTTTGGTTTAACCTGTGTTGCTATCTTGGTGTTTTTAGGAATTAAACCTTTACGTAAACACTTGATATAAAATAAACATTAGTGATGGTCTCTGGCAGCTATTCTGCTAGAATTTCATGTTCAATTTTAGCGCATAAGACAGTTTTTATTTTTCGGAGCATTTTGTGGAATTTTCAAGTATCAGTTCATTTACTGCCTTTGCCTGTTATAGCATCGCAACCTTATCAATATTATCGCGACTATTTCACCCGAAAGGGCCGAATTTACTTGTTACCTTGATTTTTGCTTCGCTAGCGATAATTTTTCATGCCTTAGCGATCTCGCAGTTTTTATTTACCGATAGCAACCTCAATTTTTCACTACCTAATGTAGTGTCCCTGGTGAGCTTAATTATTACTTTAGTAATTTCAACCGTGGCGTTACGCTTTAAGGTGAATTTATTACTACCGGTGGTTTACGGGTTTGCCGGCCTTTGGCAGCTCAGTATGATTTTTATAGCTCCGATGGGTAATATGGAAGTCGTCGCCGATAAACTGGCCATGTTAAGCCATATTACCCTAGCGCTCATTGCTTATTGCATTTTAGTGATTGCTACCTTATATGCATTTCAAGTGGCTTATATTAATATGAAATTAAAAACTAAAAACTTACAAGCGGTTAACCAATTACCCCCGTTAATGCAAGTTGAACGACAATTATTCACAATTTTACTGCTAGGGACCGCCTGTTTAGTACTCAGCCAAGTGGTAGGTTTTGTTTTTCTTGACGGTATGATCGCAAAAGAAAACGCTCATAAAACTATACTGTCGCTTATCGCTTGTGCACTTTATCTCGTGACCCTATGGGGGCATTTCAAACAAGGTTGGCGCGGCCAACGCGTCTTGATATTAACGATAATGGCGACCTTTACTCTGACTTTGGCTTATTTTGGTAGCCGTTTCGTGAAAGAATTTCTCTTATTATAAGTTTTAAGGTATAAGTTAGCTTAATATTACCTTTCTCATTTTACGGGGTAATACTAAGTTATAAATTACTCACATAGGATCACTTTTTTTGGATAACATCTCTACTGATATGCTGTTTGTCATGCTTGGCATACTCATATTTATATCAGCCTATTTCTCTGGCTCTGAAACTGGCATGATGTCGATTAATCGTTATCGATTAAAACACCTAGAAAAACAAAAGCATCGTGGTGCTAAACGGGTCAGTCGTTTGTTGTCCAAGCCAGACAAATTGATTGGCTTAATTTTAATTGGCAACAACCTAGTCAATATTTTTGCCACTTTGATCACTGGTATTATCGCGCAGCGCTTGTATGGTGATGCAGGGGTATTTTACGCGGGCTTGTTACTGACCTTAGTGATTTTGATTTTTGCCGAAATCACACCAAAAACCTTGGCGGCGCTATATCCTGAAAAAGTGGCATTTCCAAGCTCGCTTATTTTAACTCTGCTGTTAAAGCTTCTTTACCCGATTGTTATCGCGGTCAACTGGATCACCAATGGCATTCTTACTATGTTAGGCATTAGTTCAGAGCAACGTGAACAACATAGCTTAAGCACGGAAGAATTACGTACTGTGGTTAATGAATCTGGCGCCTTGTTGAAATCTAAAGATCAAGATATGTTGGTGGGGATCCTCGATTTAGAAAACGTTACCGTTGAAGATATTATGATCCCGCGAAATGAGATAGTTGGTATCGACATTAACGAAGACTGGAAACGTATACAAAAGCAATTAACCCAAGCCAATCATACCCGCGTATTGCTATACCGTGACAATATTGATGACGTTGTCGGCTATATTCATATGCGCGATGCTTTACGCCTAGTATCAAAAGAGCAATTTACCAAAGCCACTTTATTGCGTGCAGTGCGGGAGCTTTACTTTATTCCAGAAGGCACATCACTAAATGTGCAGCTATTAAAGTTCCAACGGGCCAAAGAGCGTATCGGCCTAGTCGTTGATGAATACGGCGACATTCAAGGCTTAGTAACGCTTGAAGATATTCTCGAAGAAATTGTCGGTGATTTCACCACCACCATGACCCCCACCACCAGTGATGAAGTAAATATTCAACCCGACGGCAGTTATTTAGTCGATGGCAGTGCTACGGTGCGAGATATTAATAAAGAGATGACATGGAATTTTCCCACTGATGGTCCAAAAACCATTAATGGTTTAATTTTAGAATACCTTGAAGATATTCCCGAAGCTAACTTAAGTGTCCGTATTTCCGGTTATCCGCTTGAGATCATCGACGTCAAAGATAACATGATCAAAACGGTAAGGATCTTACCGGATCTTTATGATGGTGAAGTCGTCGAACACTAACCGCTAAGAAACACTCTTGTTAAGGCACGGTTAATTAATTTTACCGTGCCCTTATAGTATTTAGCTCCTAAGTTTGCCCTTAACTCGTGCATCATCACAACTTTATTAGCACAAATATTCAATTACCCCTGTCATTATTTGTTAGGATTTTCCCTCCGACAGTACTTATAAGTTAATGACTTTGCGATATAAAAATATTTTTTGATCACTTTGTCCCATTTTGTGGATAGAACAATCGACATTAAAAGTTAATCACAAAGTTATGCACAGCTTTAGATCTAAGGATCAAGTTTCCACAATTTCTGTGGATAACAAATGCAAGCCCTGCTAGAAAGAGGCTTTGTATTTTGCAAACGATTTTTCGAAAAAAAATGAAGTTTTTTTTCAAAATTATTTTGCTTATTTTCTAGCCCTTATTCCCACTTGAGTTGCTGAAAAATGATGCTCTTTTTAGCCGTTTTGGCAAGAACTATGCAGGTAGTACTATGTTCCCTTCAAGCAGAAAAAAGCTTAAAAAGCGGCAAAAGAATTAATGATCATAGTGCATACTTATCATCATTAAAACTGCCGAATAGCGTTTTGATAACCGCTACTGAAAAGGCACCTGTAGACAGGAGAATCACTTATGATAATGATGATTTTTCGCAAAGCTTCAAGACAGCGATAAGCTGCTCAGAAGTTATTTACTCGTCAGAAATATTTACACTTTTGCTTTTTGCCTTCAGTGTACTTTACGTACCATACTGAAAAATATAAACATTGATAATGGGGTATAAAAATTGCCTATATTAACTATCAGGCAATTGTCGATAAGGAAGGTTACAATGTTTTATAAACAAAAAGCAGCGTTATCAAAATTTTTTGCCATAACTTTACTGCTTATTTTATCGGTTCCATCACACGCTGGCTTAATTGACTTATCAACTTGGGAGCGCGACGGCTCGGGCAGCTGGGTACTACCAGGTGGTGATAATAACTCTGTTTTACAAACCTTAAACAGCAGACCAACGGTATTTTTTAATGATATGAATAGCCAAGGTTTATCCTTGTCTGGCTCGATTGAAGTTGAAGAATCGGGTGGTGATGATGATTTTTTTGGCTTTGTACTGGGCTACGATAATGATGATTTATTTGGTAGTAATGCCACAACCAATTATATATTAGTCGATTGGAAACAAGGCACGCAAGGCGGTTGGGATGCCGGCATGTCTATCTCTCGTGTAACGGGCTCCATTGATGCCGGTGGCACCGATACCAATGCTGATGCTTGGGATCACATCGGCAATGTCTCATTTATTGAACGTGCAGCAACGCTTGGCGCTATCGGCTGGGCTGACGCGACCGAGTATCAATTTGATATCAGCTTTACCGCAACCAACATCACAGTACTGGTTGATGGTATTGAACAGTTCAATATTAATGGCGCCTTTGAAGATGGTTCGTTTGGTTTCTACAACTTTTCTCAACCACAAGTACGCTATGCGGGCATTGAAGAAGACGTTATCCCTCCGCAATGTGGCCAAGCAGGACAACCACCGTGTGCCGTACCTGAGCCAAGCACAATTGCTATTTTAGGTTTAGCGCTTGTGGCATTCGCATCACGCCGATTTAAAAGAAGGGTCTAATATTGACCATTAGTCAAAAAAACACCAGCCACTTAAGCTGGTGTTTTTATTTCTGCTTTTTAGCGTTCCACTCTTTAACACCAGCTAAAAACTAAGTGTTAAATACTCGCCATAGCCACCCGTGATTTAGTTCTTCTTCACAGCTTTTCAGTTGACTGCTGTAGCGCCGAGCACGGTTATCGACTTTGCGTGCGACCTTAACTAACCAAGCTTTATTCTTGTAGGTTTTACGTTTAAAACCGCCCCAACCTTCATGGTAATTTAAGTATTGGCTGTATGAATCCCATTTCGAGACTTTATTGATTTTTTGGGTCTTAAAAATAAACCAGCCCATAAAATCAATAGCATCGTCAAAATCATCTCTGTCAGCACCCGAGTTATCTGTTTCCCTGACATAATCATCCCAAGTCATGGTTTTCGCCTGCGAATAACCATAGGCGCTACTGACACGCCCCCATGGGATAAACCCTAACACATAGTCTCTTGGCGGCAAGGCATTGGCTTTAAATGAGCTTTCTTGGTACATCATACTCATAGGTACATGGATCGGAACGCCCCAGCGTTCACGGACATCTTTAGCGGCAAAATACCAATCGCTATGTTCACGAAATATCTCACAGAGATTTTCAGGGTTTTTCGGTGGGCTCGTAGAACAACTCGATAGGGTTATCCAGGCTAGCATCGAAATGATCAAGGTTTTAAATAAAGGCATCAACAAAATAACTTAATTTGGTAGTGGCAATATCATGCCAGAATAATTTCGTATTGACAGATTAATATCATCATTTTTCAGTTTTTCTCTTCGTTTAAGCTTAATGATAGTGCTCATTGCAACGAGATAGCGCTTGCTATTTCTGACGAAAACAAGACTAGTAACCAATTGATAATGATAAACAATTTAAAAAAATAAAAATAACGAAAATAAAACGAACAAAAAGTGAACTATTGAAAAAAGGATCAGTCAAAACATTTGAAAGCAAAACCTCCCTGGACTGCTTTCTTATTATTTACAGCGCGTTGCCCTAACGCGCTTTTTTTTGTTCGCGATATAGTAACTAGGAGTTCACTGTTGCTTAATCCGCACTAATGCCTTGGTATAATTTATGCGAAATAATCTTGTAAAAAGGCATCAAAATCGAGCTGATCATTTTTTTCAATTTGTTGTTGATCTTGCAGCGACTTAGCAACAGTTTCGGCAAAATACTCGGCATTGAACGCTTGATAGTCATTGCCTAACAGCTCTGCCCGATATTCCTTCGCCTTGTTTAAGGCTATTTGGGTTAACGACTGGTTGTCATCAACAATCGCGGCTAAAATTTGCGCCGAAGGTGTTAAACTCGCGTCATTAATTTTTGCTGCCTCTACGGTTAACACGTCTCGGTATTGCGAACGGCCATTGGTTTGGTCGAGTAAGTTGGCAATATCAGTCATTTTCGCAAATAGTTCACGGCCCCATTGCGGCAGCGATTTTTCTTGTCCGTTATCGTCTAACAATAACTTCGGATCTCGGCCGCGTACCACAACGGCATCCATGTTTTCTTCGCTGGTAGTTTGTTCTTCACAGCTCAGTGTTGGACTCATTTCAAACAAGCAAAAGGTCAGAAAAATATCGAGAAAGCGCACTTGTTCAACACTAATTCCGGTGGCTGAAAATGGATTAACATCAAGCGCTCTAACTTCAATATACTCAACGCCTCTATTTTTTAACGCTTCAGACGGTTTCTCGCCAGCCTTAGCAACACATTTAGGCCTCACTGGCGCGTATAATTCGTTTTCTATTTGCAAGACATTGCTATTAAGTTGCTGATAGTTGCCATCAACTTTAACGCCTATTTCGGCGAATTTTTTCGATGGTAAATTAATCGCATTTTTTACACCATCTAAATAGCCCGGAAGGTTGTTATAACAAATTTGTAGCGATGATTGCTCACTATTGGTATAGCCCAAATCGCTCATCCGTAGCGAAGTAGCATACTCGAGATACATATAACCTTTGTCGGTTTTTTTAAACGGTAACTGGGTGGCTTTATTTTGTAAAAACGAACCACAAATTGCCGGTGAACTACCGTATAAATACGGAATTAACCAACAAAAGCGTTTGTAGTTTCTCAACAGTGCGAAGTATTTATCAGAAATATAATCGTCAAGCGCATCGGTGTTTTTTTCCAAGCTTTGCATGGACTGCCAAAAGCTTTCTGGAAACGAAAAATTAAAATGTATGCCCGAAATAACCTGCATCATGCTGCCATAGCGGTTTTTCAATCCTTGACGATAAACCGTTTTCATTTTGCCGATGTTGGACTTGCCGTACTGGGCTAGCGGTATTTTATTATCGTCTTCAACAAAGCAAGGCATGCTCATTGGCCATAATAGCTCGTTATCAAGTTGGCTTAAGGTATATTTTTGCACATCTTCAAGTTGTGCAATCGCGGTTTCTGGCGTGTAACTCACGGGTGTAATAAATTCCAGCAAAGTTTCTGAGTAGTCGGTGGTGATATTAGGATGGGTTAACGCTGAGCCTAAACGTTCACTGTGCACACGTTCAGATAAACGTCCTTCAGGCAACACGCGCAGTGCTTCACGCTCGATACCACGGCCAAATTTACTCAAGGAGTGAAGATGTTTTTCTAGTGAAAAAGCCGTGATATATTCGTTTAATGATAATGTCAAAATAATTCCTGAAGCGTTACGCCAGTAAGTAAGAGCTATTATTTAAGGGTGAAATGTAAATTTTCAATGCCTAGGCTGATCTTTATTATGCGTTAGATCAATCAAATACCATAGCAACAAAAATTCGAAATAGCCGTATTAAAGTACAAAATCATGATCACGCCAACATTATACACCCTTATTTTTCCTATGATAATATTGCTGCGCTGATAATTGATGCTATTAATATGCGTTAACTTGGTTAAGCTAGTCCGCTGATTATCAGTACAGTTTCTTATTGGCTTGCCTTACGGTAAAATTAATCGATGTTGATTTTTATCGCTTACGCGGCATTTACAACAATTCCACCTAAAAAAATAATAAAGGTTTACTATGCAAGACAGCGTGTTTAGCTTACTTCCCCCTCTCGTTGCTATCGTTATTGCCATTTGGCAAAAAAATGCCCTTTTTGCTCTTTTTTGTGGCGTAATGCTTTGTTATGTCATGATGGCAAATGGCCAGCCAGTTGAGAGTATAATTGCTACAGTCTCTGGCATTGCTGGCGTTTTTGGTTCTCTCGGCAATGTTTATATCATCAGCTTTAGTTTATTAATTGGTGCCCTTGTTACCTTAATGAATCAATCCGGCGCGGTAAATGGCTTTATTAACCACCTTGCGTCATTAAATTTGGTTAAAAACAGCCGACAAGCAAGCATGTTACCTACGGTCATCGGCACCAGCATTTTTACCGACACTAATCTCAGTATGTTTACCGCCGGTATGGCGAGCCAAAAGCTATTCGACCAACATAAACTGAGTCGCGCGCGGCTAGCTTATTTGGTTGACTCAACCTGTGCGCCGGTGAGCATTTTATTTCTAGTTAATGGTTGGGGAGCCTATGTTTTAGGTTTACTAGACGGTTACTCGTTCGATGATCCTGTCGGCATTTTAATTGGCACCATTGGCTATAATATTTACGCCATTGTAGCCGTAGCCTTAGCTTACTACACCGCCTTTAGTGGCAAAGTGTTCGGGCCAATGAAACATGCAGAGTCATTGGTACAAAACACTCCGAAAACCACACTAGATCATGTCGCGCCGGCGCGCATTATGTGGCTACCTATGCTGACACTATTACTGACCACTTTTGTCTTACTTTGGTTTACAGGCGATGGGGATATACGTCGCGGTTCAGGCGCTTTTTCGGTATTTTGGTCAGTGATCAGTGCTTTAGTGTTGTTAATGGTATTGATACTAAGCCACAAACTGATGTCATTTAGCCATATAGTTAAAGCAATCGTTACCGGCATAAAATACATGTCGCCTGCCGTCGCTATTTTAGTCTTGTCATTTGCCTTTGGTGACGGTGTTAAAGCGCTAGGTACTGGGGTTTATGTTAGCCAACTGATTAACGTTGAAGTGCCGTTATTTTTGATGGCACCAATTTTGTTTATTGCCGCTGCCATAATGGCCTTTGCTACGGGTACCTCATGGGGCACCTTTGCCATTCTTATTCCAATTGCTGTGCCTATTGCGCAGCAAAGCGGTTTACCGGTTGAGTTTTTGGTGGCAGCAGTACTTGGTGGCGGTATTTTTGGCGACCATGCGTCACCCATATCTGATACCACAGTCGTCGCCTCGATTGCCAGTGGTTGTGATCACTTTGAGCATGTTAAAACCCAGTTACCTTATGCGTTATTTGGGGCATTAATCACCTTAGTGGCCTATATACTTA
This sequence comes from Cognaticolwellia sp., assembly GCA_049614565.1. Classification (GTDB taxonomy): domain Bacteria; phylum Pseudomonadota; class Gammaproteobacteria; order Enterobacterales; family Alteromonadaceae; genus Cognaticolwellia. Next base: position 8,705 of record JBMZDW010000063.1, read on the forward strand.
TTGGCCTGAGTCTCTAATGGCTGAGTTTCAACTCACGGTTGTTGATCACCAAGCTGACTTTGTGGTGCTTGATAAGCCAGAAAACGCCAGTTTTCATGATGAAGACACCCTAGGTAGCGGTTTATTTTCGCAAATAAAAGCACAGCTAAAATCGCAACACGCTATCACTGAGCTTTATCCGGTGCATCGCTTAGACAAAATGACTTCTGGGCTGATCATTGTTGCAAAAAGTCGTGCCGCTGCAAGCGCGTTTCAAGCATTATTTCAGCAGCATCAAGTGCAAAAATATTATCTCGCCATTGCCCAAGGTAAACCAAAGAAAAAACAAGGCTTGATCAAAGGTGATATGGAAAAAAGTCGTCGAGGTATGTGGAAATTACTGCGCACTATGGACAACCCTGCCATCAGCCAGTTTTTGTCTTTCACTATCGCGCCAAAACAACGGCTTTATTTGATTAAGCCGCACTCAGGTAAAACTCATCAAATTCGCGTAGCACTTAATAGCATTGGCGTACCAATACTTGGCGACCCACTCTACAACGTTGATAAAAGCGGCGATCGTGGCTATTTACATGCTTTTGCTTTAGCGTTTAACTTTAATAACCAGCAATACCAATACTGTCTAGCACCTAGTACTGGCAGTATGTTCAACACACCTACAGCGCTAGCGCTTATCAAACAACTAACACCGCCTTGGCAGCAAACGTGGCCAAGGTTATAAAATTTTCTTACTAAAATAACAAAGGGAGCTTAAAGCTCCCTTTTTAACAACTAATGAATACTTAACCTGTTACAGCGAATGCCAAAATACGATGGCGATGGCGGTCGGGCAAACAAACTTAGTATACCAAGGCCATATTTTCCAAAATAACGAATGTTCAACCATGTCATTACCTTGTTTAAGCTCAGACAAAATATCATTGCGATACCATATCCAACCAACAAATACACAACACAACATGGCGATAATCGGCTGACCATATTGGGTTGCTAATGTGGCGACAAAATCTAACATAAAGCTAATATTGGCAATAATCACCGCGCTTAATATAAAAATGCCAATACCAATGTAAGTGGTGACTTTTTTACGTTCAATATTGTGGCGTTCAACCGCGTAAGAAACTGGCCCTTCAAGCATAGATATACTGGAGGTTAACGCCGCGACTGACATCAAAATAAAAAATGCTAACGCAACAAATAGCCCGATATTGCCCATGCTATTGAACAGACTCGGTAATACGGTAAACACTAAACTTGATCCTGAGATCAGGCTGCCATCTGCGGCAAATATCGCCACACCTTGTGCTTGGGCAACATACATTGAAGGAATAATTAATAAACCCGCTAAAAACGCGATTGAAACATCAATTAAGGTAACTTGCGCGCCCAACGTCACTAAGTTTTCTTTTTTAGAAATATACGAGCCATATATCACCATAACACTGGTACCGAGCGATAACGAGAAGAACGCTTGACCTAATGCGCTAATAAGTAATTCCGGCTCTAAAACGCGGCTAATATCAGGGTTTAAATAAGCATTAACCCCTTCACGCGCGCCTTTTAAGGTCATTACATAAGAAATCAAACCCAGTAATAAAAAAATAAGGATCGGCATTAAACGTTTCGACCATTTTTCAATTCCCTCTTCTACGCCGCGACGAATAATAAAAATGGTGAGAAACATAAATAAAGCGCAAAATAACAAATTACGTGGCAAAGATTGCGTGATCACCCAATCGGCCGTTGATTCCATGCCGACTAAGCGCGAAAATGGTTCGACCGCATACGACATCATCCAACCCGCTAAAATGCCATAAAAACTTAAAATCAACGCCGCACATATGATGCCGCCAAAACCGACAACAAACGCAAAGCGTTTATGGAAAATTGTCCGCGATATTTTCTGTAATGACGTTACGGCATTCGCTTGACCATAACGTCCTATTAGCAACTCCGCCATAAATGCGGGGTACGCCAAACAAAACGCCAACACTAAATACACCAACACAAATGCCGCCCCACCGTTACTGGCGGTTTGGGTTGGAAAACCCCATATATTACCTAATCCTACCGCGGAACCCGCCGCAGCCATGATAAAACCTAAACGAGAACTGAACGCACCTCTAGAAGCAGCCATGTATAACCATTATTATTATTTTTTGAATAAGTTAATTTACTTTTTCTGGTAAGAAAAAAACAGCCTTTATTGATAAATATCACTATCTAGGCGCTTTTTAGCCATGCTTTTATCGTAAAGATTTACTTACTGGTTAAATAATATTCGAGTATATTGCTTAATCACTAAAAGAAAAAAGAGGCCTAAGCCTCTTATTTTCAAACAATTATCGTCATCAGCAGCGCCGACAAAAATTAGTCTTTAAAATTATCGAATTGAAACGACTGCTCTAATTCTGCTTCTCTGACTAATCGCATCACGGCTTGTAAATCATCACGTTTTTTACCGGTAACGCGCAATTTTTCACCTTGAATTGACGCTTGAACTTTTAATTTGCTGTCTTTAATTAACTTAACCACTTTTTTAGCGATCGGTTGTTCAATGCCTTCTTTAAATGTTGCCACTTGACTAAAGTTACGGCCTGAGCTTTCCATACTACCCAATGTTAAAGCCTTGGCATCGACGTTACGTTTCACTAATTGTGTACGCAGCATATCGGCCATTTGCTTTATACTAAAATCCGAATCAGCTTTTATGGTCACTGCAGGGCTTTTCCAGTTAAAGCTAGCCTCTACACCTCGAAAGTCATAGCGTGTTGCCAATTCTCGGCTAGCATTATCAGTTGCATTTTTTACTTCTTCCAAATTAATTTCGGAAACAATATCCATCGAAGGCATAAGCATTCTCTATCTAACAAAAATTGAAGATATGTTATCAATATATAGCATTAATACCAATTGAATTAATGCATTCAATTGCAAGCAACAATGATAGTTTTCATTGTGCCGCCCTGATATGATAAATAACATAATTGTTCAACAGCATAATCACATGCAAGCCATGAAAAGCCGCTACCATTTATTACTGCTTACCCTAATTGTTGCATTGTTTTTTTGCCT
>JBMZDW010000064.1:0-11770 GCA_049614565.1 Cognaticolwellia sp.
ATGACTAAGAAAGATCAGGCGTCGCTAGTAGTGCATTTGTAAGATAATTTTATGTGGCTAAATGCGTTTGGCGGCAATTTTATAAACAGCATTTTTCTCTCTTTTGCCAACAGCGACAATTGACACTATGATTTCTAAATCGCGCACCTGATAAACTAAACGATAACCCGCTTTGCGAAGTTTAATTTTATAGCAATCTTTCATACCGTTAAGGCGAGAAGATTCAACTTTGGGATTTTCTAATCTTTCGATTAGCTTTTTTTTAAATTGAGTTCTGATAGTTGAATCTAATTTTTGCCATTCTTTGAGTGCATCTTGTTTGAAAACTAGCTCATAAGTCATCTAAGCTAACCTTTATTTCAGGTTGATTTTTACGCTCTTCAACTATTTGTGCTAGTTCCAAGTCTTCTAGTTTATCCATTAAAAGCTCATACGCTTTTGCTGGGACGCAATAGAAAGCAGGTTGGTTTCTATTAAGTACAGCAACGGGGAAGCCATCACCTTGGTCAACAACTGCCATCGGGTTTTTTTTAAGCTCTGAAATACTTGTTGTGCTTTCAGCTAATATAGTATGCATTATGTTTCCAATTAAACCTTTTTAGAGTGTTAATAATAGGTCATTTTGTTTTTTGTTTCAATATTGTCCCCCTTAACAGGCAAGTAGCAGCACTAACGATTAGCTGATTAAGGGCAATGGGACACAATCATTTTAGATGGTTCAATTTCCGCAGGTGCTCTCTATTCGTAGCTAGTGAGCGCATGACGGGTAATTCATATATGTTAGTGGTGAGTAAAATTATCAAAAAAAATCAGGCGTCAATATTGCTGCAGAAAAAGTAAGGCTTTTGGCTGTTAGCGAATAAAGTTCATAATTTCCGCTTTGATAAATTTGCAGCGATTACTCTCAATTGAATGTCTATTCTGGCTTAAATATAAGCTTTCGTTAACCGAATGCGCGAGTTGATGTATCTGAATAGCGTGCGGTTTGCTAAAAGCATTGGCGGCATGCAAAGGTAAAACAGTAAAGCCTAACCCTCGACTTACCGGCTCAAGAATTAAACTAATTTGATTGGAAAAACCTTGCGCTACAAATTGCTGAATGTGTTCAAACTTCGGATAATTTTTACTGAGCAATGCATGTGCATGTTGCTCACCATCAGGATGGTTGATAAAGCCAAGCGCATTTAATACCTGCCAATTTATATTTTGTACTTTACTCGATGTCACCAACACTAGTGGTTCAACTGCTATTTTTTCGCTGATAATATTGGGCTCGTTACTGAGTGAGGTGAGCAAGCCAAGATTAGTTTTACGTTCAACTAATTGTTGCTCAATACTTTTATTAGGCGCAAACAAGTAATTAATGGTGAGCTTTTCGTATTGCTGTTGAATGTCGAGCATATGTGGGTAGAGTTTTAAGCCAACACTGCCAGGCGTGGCTATTGTTACCTCACCAATATAGGGGTCATCTTCTGCGATTGAATTTTCTAATGCTGCCACTGCAGTTAATAAACCTTGTCCTTGTTGATGCAACTTGATACCCGCTTCAGTCAGGGTAAAGGATTTACCTTGGCGAATTAATAACAATGTGCCGAGTTGCTGCTCAAGTTTTTTAATTTGTTGGCTGACGCCTGATTGCGTCATAAACAGTCTTTCAGCGCTTTGAGTGAAGTGCCCTACGTCAGCTAAGGTACAAAATGTTTTTAACCAAACAAGATTTATCATAACGAAATGTACTTATATTTATAATAAATGATAATTTTTTATAATTTACTGTCTTGCTTATACTTTGTCCATCAAATTAAAAAAGGCTATTAGCATGAGCAAAGCATACCCAAGAACATTTTCACATATCGGCATTTCAGTGCCGAGCGTAGAAAAAGCCGTTAAATTTTATACTGAAGTTTTAGGTTGGTACCTGATAATGGAGCCGACTGAAATCGAAGAAGACAATAGCCCGATAGGTGAAATGTGCACCGATGTCTTTGGCGCAAATTGGGAAAAATTCAAAATTGCCCATATGTCGACAGGTGATCGTATAGGTGTTGAATTATTTGAATTTAAAAATCAGCAGAACCCAGAAAACAATTTTGAATATTGGAAAACTGGCGTGTTTCACTTTTGCGTGCAAGATCCCAACCTTGAAGAATTAGTGGAAAAAATTGTCGCCGCGGGCGGTAAAAAACGTATGGCAGAGCCGCGTTATTATTATCCGGGTGAAAAACCTTACCGTATGATTTATATGGAAGACCCTTTTGGTAATATTCTTGAAATTTATAGCCATAGCTATGAACTCACTTATGCTGCGGGCGCGTATTAATAGCCATTCAATTGCTATTATGTCTATGTATGGTCCTTATTTTAAAGGCTCATACATGGACGAAAGCAACATTTCTAATTGCTATCCTCGCTAAAAACTCAGTCACCCTCACAGCGATAATTTCATTTTCTCACTAGTTTTAGTGTTGGATGAGTCATTGCTATAAACCTCAAGCTATTTTTCTTTATCAACACCACTGTCATATTTTTGCAATAAAGCTTTCATCGGTCGTTCATATTCCCTTTACCTGATTGTCACATTGGATGACTAGCATGCTGTGGCAGTTAATGCAGGCGCGTTAACGATACTCATTCAATTAAAATAACATCAAAGGAAGCATTATGAACTCGAACTGGGTTTCACTGTCAGCTTTGTCATCTTTTTTACTCTCTAGCGTTGCCAGCGCTGGCGTTTTACCAAATGTGCAAAAAGAAAGTCATTGGTTTGTTGAAGGCCAACAAGCGGTTATGGCTAAAACTAAATTAACACAACGCAATAAAGCGAAAAATGTCATTTTATTTGTTGGCGATGGCATGGGCGTTTCTACCTTAACGGCGGCGCGAATTCTGGCCGGGCAAAATGAAGGCAAGTCAGGTGAGGAAGGCTATTTAAGCTTTGAACAGTTTCCGTATTCAGCGCAAGTGAAAACTTATAATGTTGATGCTCAAACCCCCGATTCTGCCGGTACCATGACCGCGATGATGTCTGGGGTTAAAACCGATGTTGGCGTGTTAGGTGTTGATGAAGATATTGCCCGTGGCGATTGTGCAACCGTTAGCGGCAATGAGCTAGTTACCTCATTAGAAGCGGCTGAAATTAAAGGCTTATCAACTGGCATTATTTCAACTGCACGTATTACCCATGCCACACCGGCGGCAACGTACGCAAAGTCAGCGGATCGTAACTGGGAAGATGTTTCTGATATGCCTGAAGCGGCTGTAACGGCTGGTTGTGCTGATATTGCCATGCAGTTAGTCGATTTTGAAAAAAATCTCGAGCAACGTTTTCCGGGGGTTGATGTTGATGGTATTGAAGTAGCATTCGGTGGCGGACGTCGACACTTTCTGCCAAAAGATGCCGCATTTAATAGTGATGATGCGGTCAGTGCTATTGAAGGTGATCGCACCGATGGTGTTGATTTAACTGCTAAATGGCAAGAGCAATATCAACACGGCCAATATGTCATGGATCAAGCGGGTTTTGACGCCATTGACGCCGATAGCACCACGCAAGTATTGGGTTTGTTTAATGAGTCGCATATGCAATATGAAGCCGATCGCGGCAATGATGTTGCTGGAGAGCCTTCATTAACTGAGTTAACCAGCAAAGCCATCGATATTTTAGATAACAATGAAAAAGGCTATATGTTGGTGGTTGAAGCGGGGCGTATTGATCACGGTCATCATGCCGGCTCTGCTTACAACGCGTTAACGGACACCATTGAATTTGCCAATGCAGTACAAGCAGCCATTGATAGTACCGACCCAGAAGAAACCTTAATTTTAGTCACCGCAGATCATAGTCATGTTTTCACGATTGCTGGCTACCCGAAACGTGGCAATCCAATCTTGGGCAAAGTCGTTGGCGTTGGTGCTACCGAGCCTGCATTGGCTGACGACGGCATGCCATACACCACGTTAGGTTATACCAATGGCGGTGGCTTTCGTAACTTAGTCGATGAAACTAATGCAGACTTGAGCTACGGCGCTGCACCCGTTGCTGGTCGTCAAGACTTAAGCACTGTTGATACCACCAATAGCGGTTTTCACCAAGAAACAACCGTACCTATGGGTTCAGAAACCCATGCCGGTGAAGATATTACGCTGCACGCTTCAGGTCCGGGCGCACACTTAGCACAAGGTGTTATCGAGCAAAGTGTCGTTTTCCATATTATTAATAAATCTCTTGGCTTAATTGCTAACTAACTTGCTAATTTAAAGGAATTAATCATGAATACAGTAAAACTTTTAACATTAGCCGTAGTGGCTGCGCTAGCCGGTTGTGGTGGCGATGATGGCTCAAATGGTAGTAATGGCATTGACGGTAGCAATGGCATAAATGGACTTGACGGCAGTAATGGTGTTAACGGCATTGATGGCACTAATGGTACTAACGGCGCCAATGGCTTGAGTAGCCTTGTTAGCCAAACCGTACTCGAAGTGGGGCATGAGCAATGTCGTAATGGTGGTGTGCAAATAGACTCAGGTGTTGATAACAATGGCTCAGGGGTTTTAGATGCCGATGAAGTTGATAGCACTGAATACGTTTGTGCGCCAACGTTAACGCAAATTCAAGGTCCGGCCTTAACGGCAACCACGAATAATTTATGGTATGAACAAGGCGAAAGCGTTTTAGCGCAAGCGCAAGTAAATGCGAAATCTTTGGTGAATGCTAAAGGTAAAGCGAAAAACGTAATTTTGTTTGTTGGCGATGGTATGGGGGTGTCAACAGTAACCGCAACTCGTATTTTGGCTGGACAGAAATTAGGAAAAATGGGCGAAGAGCATGAATTAAGCTTTGATAAATTCCCATTTTCAGGTTTTGCCAAAACCTATAATGTTGACGGGCAAACACCAGATTCAGCTGGCACTATGACCGCGATGATGTCAGGGGTTAAAACCGATGTTGGCGTACTTGGCTTAAGCGAAGACATTACTCGTGGCGATTGTTCAACAGCTAGTGGCAATGACTTAGTGACCGCCTTAGAGCTGGCCGAAATAGCGGGTAAATCAACCGGCATTATTTCAACGGCGCGTATTACTCATGCCACACCAGCAGCCACTTATGCAAAATCTCCTGATCGTAATTGGGAAGATATTTCGGATATGCCAGCGGCAGCGGTTGCAGCCGGTTGTCGAGATATTGCTGCGCAACTGATCAGCTTTGAAAGCGATGTTGAAGCGCGCTACGCGGGTGCTGATATTGATGGTATTGAAGTAGTATTAGGTGGCGGTAGACGACACTTTTTACCGAAAGATGCCGCATTTAATACGGTTGATGCAGTAAGTGCTGTTGAAGGTGACAGAACCGATGGTCGAGATTTAACCGCGGAATGGCAAGCACAATACCCAAGCGGCAATTTTGTTATTGACCAAGCCGGTTTTGACGCGGTAGACGCTGATACTACGCCTCAGTTATTTGGTTTATTTAATGAATCTCATATGCAATATGAAGCGGATCGCGCCAATGACATTGCCGGTGAGCCATCTTTACGTGCGATGACCAGCAAAGCGATTGATGTACTTGATAATAATGATGAAGGTTTTTTCTTAATGGTAGAGGCCGGTCGAATTGACCACGGTCACCATGCCGGTAGTGCGCACGGCGCGTTAACCGACGCTATGGCATTTGCTGATGCGGTACAAGCTGCTGTTGATGCTACTGACCCCGAAGAAACATTAATTATTGTCACCGCTGATCATAGCCATGTATTTACCATGGCAGGTTACCCGAAACGTGGCAATCCTATTCTAGGTAAAGTGGTTGCCGTGGGTAGCACAGAGCCAAGTTTAGCGGGCGATGGTATGCCATACACCACCTTAGGTTATACCAATGGTAAAGGCTATCGAGACTTAGGCGCAGTAACTAATGCCGATGTAAGCTACTACGCACCAGCCGTTACTGGCCGTGTCGACCTTTCAACCGTTGATACCAATACCTCAGGTTTTCACCAAGAAGCGGTCGTGCCACTAGGCTCAGAAACTCATGCTGGTGAAGATGTTGGTATTCACGCACAAGGTCCAGGGGCGCATTTAATTACCGGCACTAATGAACAAAGCGTTATCTTCCATGTTATGGACTATGCCGCGGATTTAGTCACCAAAGCAGAGCAAGCTCTTAATTAATGAGAAAACTCATTGAGTTTGTAAGATAAGGAAGTTGCTGCAGAGGCAGTAACTTCCTTTTTGATTTTATTTAATAATTGGTTTTACTATGAAAATTATTTCAGCATTATTATTAACAATTTCAATTGGCAGTGTCGCCAGCGAATGTGACATGTCGTCAAATAGCATCAGTGCTTATTATCAATTAACGACGCAAACCGCACACGCTAAAGAATCTCAGCCACAGTTATTTGAATTGCATCGCGATAACCATAGCGTATTACAGCGTAATATCAGTCAAGGTATTCATGATGTTTGGACAAAAACCGGACATCGCATGTCGTTAAGCAGAGCTTTTGACCAGTATCAGCATGCCATTGAGTATCAAAGTAATGAATTAAGATACCAGCCAAAATGGCGAGACATTACTCAGTTAGTCACCACGCCTGAGCTGAAAGAGATGACATTAGCTGCAGAAAAAAATGCCAGCTGCCAGCTTGAACAACATTACGTAATGGCGATTAACAATGTGGAATATCAATTAGTTTGGTTGCCTAATTTACGTTTAGTTAAATACTTTCAACGTAAAAATGCTCAGGCAAGCCAAACGTGGACAATGACCAAGTATCAGTCCAAACCTGACGTTATCGCCTCGCACTTTGCGCAATATGCTGATTACCAAAGTACTGATTATGCCGATATTGGCGATAATGAATCTATCCCGTTTTTAGCGGCAATGATCAACCAAGGTTTTTCGGTGCAAGCTACTCGTAGTAGCGTTGACAGCCATAGCCGTCAGCATGAGCACCAACACGAATAGTAGCGTTAGCCACCGCTATATAGATGTTTAGTGGTAATCGTACTTTCGCTTAAGGTTTTATTGTCAGGTAATTCAAGCGTGCCATGAAAGAGGTAAAGCACTTTTTCGCCACGCTCAGCCAACTCTAAGGCGTGTTGAACATTAATCAACACGCTAGACGGCACGCTTTGTTCATACTTGCTGGCGTCACGCCTAATATATTCAATCAGATCGGTATTGACCTCTTGGTCGTAAAAAACCGCATCAGCAAATTGCATTTCGCGATGGGCATTTAAAGTTAAGTGGTCGGGATCGCCGTCTCCGGTATGGATAAAGACAATCTCGCCATTAGGTGGCGGCGTTTGGGTTTTCAAGCTGGCAATCAGCTGTTGTTCTGCGGTGGTGGTTTGTCCGGCTAAAATGGCTTGACCAATACTGCCGCGCAATGTCCGTTCCCAAAAGGTACGGCGTTCACGCATACTTTTTACCCGTGCTTTAACGTGATCTCTAAATTTAAAAGAAAAGTCTGCTAACTTGCCATAACCATTGGGTAAGCTTTTTTCAATTTGCTCTCGTAACATGCGCAGTAAAATAGGCGCACTGCCCGAACTCGACATAGCAATGATCATCGGCGAACGGTCTATAATCGCCGGCGTGATATAGCTGCATAATTCAGGCTGGTCGACAACATTGGTCAGTAGTTTTAATTCAGCACTTTCTGTTGCCACAGCGCGATTAATTTCTGCATTGTCGGTAGCGGCAATCACTAAGTTGCACGAACTTAGATGACCCGGTTGGTAGTTGTGCTTGAGCCAAGTGAGTTGATGAACATTCACCAAGCGCTCGACATTGGCGTTAAGTGTTGCAGACATAATTGAAATATTCGTGGTCGACTTTAATAATAAGTCGATTTTGCGCGCTGCGACTTCGCCACCGCCTATAACCATAGCGTTGATTTGTTTTGCTTCGAGAAAAATCGGAAAATATTTCATGCTGTACTCTAGTGTTTGGCGTTGCGTTGTACGCGAGCTAGAGCGCGACTCTTTATCGCGCCTACTCAGGTTAATATTATTAAAGTGATAATAGTGTTTTACTGATGGCTAAGCCATTACTATCGCCATAAATAGTTTGACCTGGAATAAAGGTAAGGCCGGCAAAGCTAATTACGGTGTTAATTTCGCCTTTTCCTAACTTTTCAGTTTTTATCGGACAACAACCGAGTGCTTTTACGCCAAGAGGTAAAGTGGCAATAGTGCCGGCGTCACGAATGCAGCCATTAATTACTATGGCTTGCCAACCATTTTTCACTGCTTGTTCTGCTAGCATATCACCCAATAAGGCGCGGGTGATGCTGGCGCTACCATCAACTACCATTACCTTGTTACTACCATCAGTGGCGACCAGTTCTTTGACTTTTGAGTTATCGTTAACGCAACTGACAGTGACAATTTCACCATAAAATATTGTTTTGCCGCCGTAATCATTAAAAAGAGGCTGTGCTAAAGAGAGTTTATCTGCATGATCATCAAATAAGTCGGGCAGTAGATCTAGCATAGGTTTCCTTTAAGTAGTGGTGGTATATGAATGTCATTATACTCTAGCAGAACATAAAGCTTGGATCTTTCACCATTGGGAATAGTGACTATAAGATAAGCTTATAGCGGAGGGTAAAAAACTGCCTATTTATAATTGCCATTTGCTTAAAATTTCTTGATAACTGCCATCAGCCTTCATGGTGTTAAGGGCGGTTGCTAAGGCGCTAACAATTTTTTTATCGGTATTTAAGCTTGCTGCTATATATAGGTCACTAGCAAAGTCAGGCACTTTAAAGTTTAGTTGTACTTTTTCAGGGTCAAGGCCAAGCGATTTAATTTCGTGACGCCACAACACATCATTGGTAAAAGCGGCATCAATGCGACCACTATAAAGTAGCTCCCAAAGTACATCGTATTTACTGCTAATAAATAAGTTATTATTCGTGGTAAAGCCTTGTTCAACTAAATAGTGCTGCGCTAGGTCGCTGCGAATGGTGCCGACGCTATAATTTTTTGCCTCATCAAGGCTGGTAATTTTAATATCTGAGCGGGACTTAAGCGTGGTTAAATAGGAGTTTAGAGTATAAAGCTTACCAATCCACTGAAATTTGTCTTCTCGGTCTTGATCTCTAAATAGTGAAAAAATGATGGTGTTTTTCTCACTTAATGCCTTTTGATAACTACGAGCCCAAGGGTAGAAGTTAATGTCAGCAGACAGTTTTGCTTTGCTTAGCATGGCTTGAACAATTTCTACCATAGCCCCGGTGGGTTGATTCTTTTTATCTTGCATTTGTAGCGGCGGAATTTTTTCACTGACAATGTTTAGCGGTTGCGCTAAGGCAATTGTTGCAGCACAACTCAATATTAATAATACAGCTTTTAGCATTCTTGCTATTTCCTATCGTGACTTGATTTCCTATCAACAGCCTGCATTTAGACATAAGTACAATAAAATTTCAAGATTGGCTTAGTGTTAAATTGGCTAGGTTGTCGCGCTATTGAATGTTAAACTAAGCGAAAGATTTTTAATGAGAAACAACATGCCTTGGATCCAACTTAGGTTAAGTGCCGATGAAGAAACGGCCGAAAAATACAGTGATTGGTTAAGCGCTTGTGGTGCGCAAGCGGTCACTTTTATCGACGCCAAAGATACCCCAATATATGAACCTTTACCGGGTGATGACGTTATTTACTGGCATAATACCGTGGTGATGGGTCTATTTGATGCCAGTCATGATATGGATAAAGTACTGAACTACCTAAAAAGTATTCATCCTGCAAAAGACAAAATGGCCTACAAGTTAGAGCAACTTGAAGACAAAGATTGGGAACGTGAGTGGATGGATAATTTTCATCCAATGAAATTTGGCCAACGTTTATGGATTTGTCCAAGCTGGCGTGACGTGCCAGACCCAACAGCGGTTAATGTGATGCTCGACCCAGGTTTAGCTTTTGGTACGGGTACTCATCCCACTACCGCCTTGTGTTTAACTTGGCTCGATGGCATAGACCTGACCGGTAAAACCGTGGTCGATTTTGGTTGTGGCTCAGGTATTTTATCATTAGCAGCGCTTAAACTTGGTGCCAAAAAAGTTATCGGTATTGATATTGACCCGCAAGCATTACAAGCGAGCTTAGAAAACGCGAAACGCAATGGCTGTGAAGACCGACTAGAATTGTTTTTACCCAAAAACCAACCCGCATTTAAAGCCGATGTGGTGGTGGCTAATATTTTAGCCGGGCCATTGCGTGAACTTGCACCGGTGATCATTGAGTATGTTGCTAGTAACGGCGTACTGGCATTGTCGGGTGTTTTAGAAGAACAAGCCCAGCAATTGCAAACTATCTATGGCGAATTTTGTCAGATGGATGCCATTGCCGTGCAAGATGAATGGGTGCGTTTGTCTGGCGTACGCAAATAACAGCAATTAACCCCTTAAAAAATGAGCAGCTTTTTTGAGGGCGTGCTGATCTTTCGAGATTGTTTTTACAGCGAGTTGTTGGGTATTTATACAAGGCAGCGCCTTTGCTGTGTGGTTGTTCCACATAAAAAGGCGATAACGCGGTAAAAATGACCAAAAAACGCTGTCCAAAGGATTCATCTAAAAACGCTTTATTTTTTGTTGCCTAAATGGAAGTCGGTACTTAGCGAGAGCAGGATGCGGCGGCAGTGAGTCGTATTTGCTTAGAATGGCTAGGCTACATACGACTCGCCGTGACTAAACCCCTTTTACATTGAACAAAATATAACCGTGAAAGGTCAACACGCCCTAGCAACTTGTACGAAAATTACTCGCTTTTATACTTTATAAAATGTCAATATAAAAAACGCGAAAAAAAGCGCTTTTTGTTCAATTTATATCCTTTTCAATCCGAAAAAAAACACGTAAACTTAGCGCCCTTTTGTGACTAGCAGCTCAAAAAAGCAACAGCGTGAAGATAGGTCCTTATACATTAGCAAGCAATACTATGCTTGCGCCCATGGCAGGCATTACTGATCAACCATTTCGACAATTATGTTGTCAAATGGGGGCAGGTTTAGCGGTATCAGAAATGATGTCGTCTAACCCTAAAGTGTGGAACACCGGTAAATCTCAACGTCGTATGTTACATAGCGAAGAAGCAGGTATACGGTCGGTGCAAATTGCCGGTTCAGATCCTGAAGAATTAGCTTTTGCTGCTCAGTTTAATGCGGATAACGGCGCGCAAATTATTGATATCAATATGGGCTGCCCAGCAAAAAAGGTAAATAAAAAATTAGCAGGTTCAGCGTTACTTAAAGAACCCGAATTAGTCGAGCAAATTGTTAAAGCTGTGGTTAATGCGGTAGATATTCCGGTAACGTTGAAAATTCGAACTGGCTGGTGTGAAAACACTCGCAACGGTATTGAAATAGCCAATATTGCTGAGCATAACGGTATTCAATCACTTGCTGTGCATGGCCGTACGCGCAATGACTTTTATAAAGGCAATGCCGAGTACGACACCATTAAAGCAATCAAGCAAGCGGTGAATATTCCTGTTGTGGCTAATGGCGATATTACTTGTGCGGAAAAAGCGGTACAAGTGCTGAATTACACTGGGGCCGATGCCATTATGGTGGGTCGTGGTGCCCAAGGGAAACCTTGGATTTTTCGAGAAATTAATCATTTCTTGAAAACGGGCAGGCATTTGCCTGCTCCGTCATTGGAAGAAGTACGTTCAATTTTAATTGAACATGTAATGGAATTACACAAATTTTACGGTGACTTTATGGGTGTACGCTTTGCCCGTAAACATGTTTCTTGGTACA
>JBMZDW010000065.1:0-11493 GCA_049614565.1 Cognaticolwellia sp.
ATTTACAATTAAAACAATGAGGTAATGCCTGTATGCTACTTATGATCGACAATTACGACTCTTTTACCTTTAATCTCGTGCACTATTTTCAGGCACTGGGCCAAGAGGTGAAAGTGGTTAGAAATGATGAAATCAGCATAGAAGATATTGCCGCGCTCGCGCCGCAATATATTGTAATTTCACCCGGGCCTTGTGATCCGGACGCTGCCGGTTTATCACTGGCGATTATCGAACGCTTTAAAGGCCAAATTGCCATTTTAGGTGTTTGCCTTGGTCATCAATGTATTGCCCAACACTTTGGCGCTAAGGTGATTAAAGCCAAGCAAGTGATGCATGGTAAAACCAGTGCCATCAGCCATAATCAACAAGGGTTATTTACCGCTTTACAGCAACCATTAACCGTCACCCGATATCACTCACTCATAGTTGATGAAAAAACCTTACCAGATGAGCTGGAAATTACCGCCTCGTTCACCAGCAACGGCGAGCGAGAAATTATGGCGCTTGCACATAAAACCTTAGCTATTGCCAGTGTACAATTTCATCCAGAATCAATATTAACAGAGCAAGGCCACCAGTTACTGCAAAATTTTATAACGCAATATGCAGCATAAAAAGATAGTATTAATGAAATAAGCTAACGAGTCGATAACCTATCTAGAACGACTACACCGTATACTGAACACGAATAACGTAGCCCAAATGCAAATATTTGAAGACAATACTTTAGTTTCGCCCATCTATAGTCGCGCGCTTAGCCTGGCTATTAGTAAAGAGTTTGCCCAGCAAAAAAATGGTAAAATTACCATGGCTAAACATCAAGACAGCGAGCAGTTTAATCGTCGTCGTGAGTTACTGGCGGTTGAAGAAGAAGCCAATAAAAATAAAATTATTCAGGCTCATGGCAAAGAGCATTTTAAGGCTCAGGTGATGAGCGAGCTGTTTAGCCGCGTCACCCTTCAGGTAAATAAAGAGTTTGACAATAAAGAACACCTTTATACTAACATACTACGGATAGAAGATTCCGCACCGGCGATTATGGAAATTCTGGCGTTAAAAGCCGCCAGCATCAATCGTATTACTCCGCTGGCAAAAGCCCTGCCTTGGTTATGCACCGAGTTAATCAACTTAGTTAATAAACCTCAGTACCGTAAACGCTCAGACGTACAAGTCACCCAAGCCAACTTGGCCTTAAGCTATGTCGGACTAGATAACCTGAAATTGCTGATGCCAACCTTTATGCTAAAGCATTGGTTGCCAACAAGTACCGCCCCCTTTCCGCTAATGAAGCGAAAGCTTTGGAATGACAGTTTATCAATAGCATTAGCATCTCAGCTATTAGCCAAGGAACAAGGGTTAGATGAATTCGCCGCTTTTACCGCCGGCATGTTAAGTAACTTAGGTTTATTAGCCGTAACCCGAAGCTTTTTAACCACCTACAGCAATCTTTACAGCGCTGACTTGCGCGAAGCCTATGAAAGCAAAGATAAAAAGTTGCATGATGTACTGGTAGAGCTTGATGCCTCTCCCGAGCTATTGCTGGAGCAATTACAACAACGCAGCAGTAAAGTGGCGGCCGATATGGTGGAATTAATGCGTTTTGACCGTTTAGATATTACCGAAGCCATTTTCGATCTTGCCTATGCCATCAACATTAGCCACATGTGTCCAATTGCTAAATTAGTCACTAAGGCTAAAAGCTATATTGCCTTTCGAAACCTAGCAAAAGAAAACCTGATCAGCGCAGAAGAAGCGAAAATACTACTTAGCGCTGGTCAATTAACCAGTGATGACATTAGCCTATTAAAGAAAAGCGATATTGACCATATCAAACTGACCTTTGGTTAGGGCCGGTTTATTCGACACCAATACCCGTTAACTGGAAAAATTTGTTTTTTAGCCAGCTTATCACTTTCCATCACGATCAATCGTGGTAATTTATTTTTGCGTAATTATGAAATTATACCGCTAATTGTAAATCTAGCTCGTCAACATGCTGCGCTAGCAAACTGCACTCAGGCAAAAAAATGCGCTAAACATAGTTATGCAAGAAAGATGAATAAAAACAAACAAACCTTTATTTTACAAGGGGTACAGCGCATTCTGACAAGACAGTAACGGTTTTTTCTGTCATAATCCCTGCCTATTTTTTAATTGGTCGTGGCGTTGATTCAATCCGACACTGACTAATTTATCGGTTTTTATCCGGCAAACGCAGGTAAAAGCATGAAACACTTATTGATTACAATATCCTAAATATAAGAGGAATTAACAATGTCTAACCACTTTCCAGTCAATCGTGAATTATTTGATGATGTAATGGTACCTAACTATTCACCATCTGCTGTTATCCCTGTTCGCGGTCAAGGCTCACGGGTTTGGGATCAACAAGATCGTGAATTTATTGATTTTGCTGGCGGCATTGCCGTGAACTGTTTAGGACATTGTCACCCTGCATTGGTTGGCGCATTAACAGAACAAGCCAACAAAATTTGGCATTTATCAAACGTAATGACCAATGAACCGGCCTTACGTTTAGCGAAAAAACTCACCGATAGCACCTTTGCTGATCAAGTATATTTTGCCAACTCAGGCGCAGAGTCAAACGAAGCGGCACTAAAACTCGCTCGTCGTTGGGCACTAGATAACTACGGCGCTGAAAAATCGCAAATAATTGCTTTTAAACAAGGTTTCCACGGTCGTACCTTCTTTACCGTAACGGTTGGTGGTCAAGAAGCTTATTCTGATGGTTTTGGCCCTAAGCCTGGCGATATTGTACATGCTGAGTACAACAACTTAGAAAGTGTAAAAGCACTTATCTCTGACAAAACTTGTGCTGTTGTTATGGAGCCACTACAAGGTGAAGGCGGTATTATTTCACCAACGGATGAATTTGCACAAGGCGTACGTGAGCTTTGTAACGAGCACAATGCCTTATTAGTGTTTGATGAAGTACAAACTGGTGTTGGCCGTTTAGGCGAGTTATATGCATACATGGGCTTAGGCGTAACACCTGATATTTTGACCACAGCTAAAGCGCTTGGCGGCGGTTTCCCAATTGGCGCAATGATCACCACTAAAGACATTGCTAAGCACCTTAAAATTGGTACACACGGTAGCACTTACGGCGGTAACCCATTAGCTTGTGCGGTAGCAGAAGCCGCTTTTGATACCGTGAATACCCCTGAAGTGTTAAATGGCGTAACCGCAAAAGCACAACTTTATATCGATGGTTTAAATGCGATTAATGCTAAATATAACGTGTTCAGTGAAATTCGTGGTAAAGGCTTATTAATTGGTGCCGTGCTTACGCAAGCTTATCAGGGCAAAGCGAAAGACTTTTTAAATGCTGCAATGGATGAAGGCGTGATGACATTAGTTGCCGGCGCTAACATTGTACGTTTCGCACCTTCTCTCGTGATCCCTAATGAAGATATCACTGAAGGTTTAGCGCGTTTTGAAAAAGCTGTTGCTAAATTAGCTAAGTAAACCAACTATTTTTAAAACACTTAAACACCCTCATTCGCAGGGTGTTTAGGCGTGCCATTGAGAGTTTTCTATGATTATTATACGCCCTATACAAAACAGTGATTATGATGCCCTGCATCGAATTGCCGTTGAGTCAGGACACGGTTTTACATCACTACCGGTCAACGAAGCCTTACTGAAAAAACGTATTTCTCATGCTGAAGTCTCCTTTAACCGCTCGGTTTCTGAGCCGGGCAATGAAGGCTACTTATTTGTGATGGAAGATACCGAAACCGGCCAAGTGGTTGGTACCAGTGGCATCGAAGCGGCCGTAGGACTTGATGACGCCTTTTATCATTACCATTTAGGCAAGGTCGTGCACAGCTCTCGCGAGCTTAATATTTACAACACGGTGGAAACGTTATCACTATGTAACGATTACACCGGTGCTTCTGAAATTTGCACCCTGTTTTTAGGTGAAAGCCACCGTAAAAATAGCAACGGCCGTTTTTTATCGCGTTTCCGTTTTCTGTTTATGGCAGAGCATACTGAACGTTTTTCAGAAACCGTTATTGCTGAAATGCGCGGAGTGTCTGAAGAAGACGGCTCATCACCGTTTTGGAAATGGTTAGAGGAAAGCTTTTTTTCATTAGACTTCCCAACCGCCGACTATCTCTCAGGTATTGGTAAAAAAGCCTTTATTGCGGAATTAATGCCAAAATACCCGATTTATGTCAACTTACTGAGCCCCGATGCGCAAAAAGTGATCAACAAGGTGCATCCTAAAACGGTACCAGCGTTAAGATTGCTTGAAGCGGAAGGTTTCTCTCGTCGGGGTTATGTTGATATTTTTGATGGCGGCCCAACGGTTGAAACCCAAACAGCGTCAGTAAAAACCGTGCGTCAAAGCCAAAAATGCCAAGTATTAATTGGCGATGTTACCAATGATAATAAATATATTATTTGTAATGGCAAAGTCGCTGACTTTAGGGCAATACAAGCGCCAGTATTATTACGTGAAACCGCCAATCAAGTGGTACTAGCACAAGCGGTTGCCGATGCCTTAATGGTTAACGAAGGAGACTGGGTTCGCCTAGTAGCCAACTAACCATAAATTGAATAAGTGCGGTAAACGCGCAGAGGAAACAATAATGTCAGACAAAGTACAATTAATTAATGGTCACTGGACAACCGGTTTAGGCCATGAAATATTTTCTAAAAACCCGGCTAAAAACGAAATTATTTGGCAAGGTAATACGGCGTCTCCAGCACAGGTTGATGAAGCGGTTGCCGCGGCCCGTACGGCCTTTGAAACTTGGTCTAATATGCCAATTGAAGCACGTATTGCCATTACCGTTAAGTTTGCAGAGTTATTAACGGAAAATAAAGAAGCGTTAGCAACAACTATCGCCCTTGAAACCGGCAAGCCACTGTGGGAAACCCGCACAGAAGTCGGCGCTATGGTGGGTAAAATCGCGATTTCAGTGCGAGCCAATGAAGAGCGTACTGGCACGGTTGAAAACCCGATGCCGGGTGCAAAAGCCTTTATTCGTCACAAGCCACACGGCGTTGTTGCGGTATACGGCCCTTATAATTTCCCAGGTCACTTGCCAAACGGTCATATTGTTCCGGCTCTTATTGCTGGTAATACCGTGGTTTTCAAGCCAAGTGAATTAACTCCTATGGTAGCGGAAGAAACCTTAAAGCTATGGTTACAAGCGGGCTTACCTGCAGGCGTGATCAATATGGTGCAAGGTGAAGTTGAAACCGGTAAAGCCTTAGCCAGTCATCCGCAAATTGACGGCTTATTCTTTACCGGTAGCTCAACGACAGGTCATTTATTGCATGAGCAATTTGGTGGTCAGCCGGGCAAAATTTTAGCACTTGAAATGGGCGGAAATAACCCACTGGTGGTAAAAGATGTCGCTGATATCGATGCAGTAGTGCATGATATTTTACAATCTGCCTTTATTACTACGGGTCAACGCTGTACGTGTTCTCGTCGTTTGTTTATTGAAGCGGGCGCACAAGGCGATGCTATTTTAGCGAAACTCGTTGCCAGCACCCAAGCGATCAAAATTGGTTACTTTGACGATGAAGATCAGCCTTTTATCGGCTCGATGATTTCTGAAAAAGCTGCCTTAGGTTTAGTTGCTGCGCAGCAACAACTGCTTGACCTTGGCGGTGAATCAATTGTGATGATGAAACACCTTGAAGTCGGTACCGGCTTTATCTCTCCGGGCATTGTTGATGTTACTAACATCACCGCTATGCCAGATGACGAGCATTTTGGTCCGTTATTAAAAGTCTATCGTTATACTGATTTTGACGCCGCGATTAATGAAGCCAACAATACCTCGTTTGGTTTATCTGCCGGATTATTGAGTGACAGCGAAGAGCTATACAATCACTTCTTCCGTCGCATTCGTGCCGGCATCGTCAACTGGAACAAGCCAATTACCGGCGCTAGCAGCGCAGCACCGTTTGGTGGTATTGGCGCCAGTGGTAACCACAGAGCCAGCGCATTTTATGCGGCTGATTACTGTGCCTACCCAGTGGCATCGGTTGAAGCTGAAAAAGTTGCCCTACCAGCAAGCTTAAGCCCTGGCTTATCGATTAAGTAATTAGTCATCTTTAATCGTATGAAGCTTCACTGCCCATTAAAAAAAGCTGGGATCCGTCCCAGCTTTTTCAAAAATATCGATCAAATATAGCCGCTTATTCTGAGTGGTTCTCATCGCGCTTGTCTTAACTATTATTTAACTCGTTATTTTACTATCGATTTAAATAATCATTAAATCGCCCTAAATACCATTCAGCCGACTTTACTATCGAAAAAGCTATCGACAAAAATTTTATTTATGCATTTAGGAATTTAACATGACAGCCGTTAAGAATTTATTTAACAACATTTGGCAAAACTACTTAGAAGTTACTCCGTCAGCAGACAAAGTACACCAGCTTTTAGGTACAGGTAACGACTTGATCAACGACCACGTTGCATACCGCACCTTTAATATCGCGAAAGTGAATATTGAAAAAATTTCTGCTCATTTAGTTAACTTAGGCTACAAAGCATGTGGTGAATACCACTTTAAAGCGAAAAAATTATACGCAAAACACTTCGAGCACACAGATACTAACTTACCAAAAGTATTTATCAGTGAGTTATTAGTCGAAGAGTTCTCACCACGTGTGCAAAGCATTATTGAAAAAATGGTGGCCAATATCAATGAAGGCGATATTAACGTTGAAAGCTTTTTATACTCAGGTACGCATTGGCAAGTGAGCCACCAAGAATACTTAGACCTGCTTGAAGAAAGCGAATATGCGGCTTGGGTTGCTGCCTGGGGCTACCGCGCTAACCACTTCACGGTTAGCATTAACCACTTAGCAGATTACGATTCGATTGAAGCGGTGAATGAAGCCGTGAAAGCTGGTGGGTTCACATTGAACACTACAGGTGGTGAAATCAAAGGTGATGAAGGCGTTAAGCTTGAGCAATCATCTACTATGGCCGACCATGTACTTGTTGAATTTTCTGATAAAACCGTGGCTATTCCGAGCTGTTTTTACGAATTTGCTAAACGCTACCCAATGGAAAATGGCGAGCTTTATACTGGTTTTGTTGCCGCATCTGCCGACAAAATATTTGAAAGTACTAACGCCGCTGCGTAAGCTATCAATATTATGCACCTATTGTTTATCAATAGGTGCTTATTTCCCTCCCTTTCCCCCTCCTTTTTCGCTTGATGAGTCAGGCAATGAAAAATTGGCTTTTTAATCAATCTTGTTGCGACTTGATCATCAACATAATTTACGAGTAAAGTAGAGTCACAATAAGCAAAAGTAGTTGCAGTTATGGTTACAGATACGGAAGGTTATACCCATATTATTGAATATCTCACCGAGCATTTAAGCCTATTTGAAAATAGCTCGGCAGTTGTCAATCATAAAAGCTCGGTGTTAGAGGTTATAGAGCAAGAAATGAGCGAACAAATCATCAGCTTATGCGATCAAAACCAAGCACTAACCTTTACGCAGCGTAATACTATTATTCGAGAAATTGATGCTATTGTTTATGACCTCCAGGAAATACTTTCCGGCGTGATCAATAACGCCGTGACAGATGAACAAGTGGAATTTATTAAAGAGTTTGCGATATTGATCAAAAGCTTATTTGATACCGAAATTCACAGTCGATTTTTATTGTAATTATTTCAGCATGGTCACATTAGGAACTTTTATGCCACGGAACAACAAGCAGCGCTATGTTATCTGAATTACCACAAAACCATCTATGCAACGTAACCTTATTAGGTAACTTGGTGAATAAGCCCGACATTCGCTACCAAGCCAACCCTGTGGTGGCCTTTGCTGAGCTAACATTAGCCACACATAGCCGTTGGTTTGATAAAGTCAGTCAACAATTTAAAGAATGGACTAGTTATCATACCGTGAAAGTTATTGGCGATATTGTTGAGCGCGCGCTTATTCACGCGGGTAAGGGCGATATTATTTTAGTGCAAGGCTACTTAATTAACAGTCGAAAAAATAATCGTGAAATCATTCATGCCAGCTACGCGCAAACCTTTGCCAAAGGCTATGCACAGTCTATTAACCAAATTCATTGCAGCGGCAATATTATTTCGGATATCAAGGTGATAACCACTGAACACAACAAAGAGCTAACCGAAATAGTTATTGAATCGAAACAGCATATATTTTCCAACGTAACCCAACAAAGTCACGTAGTAAGTATACAAAGGCCGGTGCATATTTGGGGTAAACAGGCAGTTTATCTGGCAGAGCATGGCAAAAAAAATGATCAAATAATCATTGACGGAAAATTAAGCTATCTTAATAATAAACATAAAAATCAATTTATAGATGCGCAAAAGGCAGTATTAATAAGCAAACCGTAACGCCATCTCCCGACAATTAATTTTAAAGGAATTCGCCGTTTTATGGACAAAAAAAGCTGGCTACATATTGGCATATTTTACTTGAATTTCATTTTAATCATGGTATTTAACCATGTCGTTCATGCGAGTGAGCAGGCACCGCACGAACTGGAGTTGTCAGCTATTGCTAGCTTAGCTAGTGCCGCGATGAAAAACGACGAATGGCATTCAGTAATACCTGTAATAGGCAATAAAAATCAATATTATGTTGCCACTAAAGCCGGAAAAATTTATCAACTACAAGATAATGAAATTGCAAAAAGCGCTTTTTTCGATCTAAAACTAGCGATAAATAACCCCAATATTCTGGCGTTAACTGCGATTACCTTAGATCCCAGTTTTAACTATCGCGATCGCGATGGTTATCATACGTTTTATACGGCGCACACCGAACCGAGTAAAGCATCCAAGAAAAAAATTTCCCCATCAGATACTACGCTCAACTTGCCGTATGACGCAGTTCTAATGCGCTGGCAAGTGACACTTACTCCAAACCAAGCGCCTAAAATCAGCAAGCAAAGCGAAGTGATGCGTATTGGGGTTGCTCAGGCGAATGAACATATACAACAATTAAGCTTTAATCCTTATGTTGAATCTTGGCACGACAATTATGGGCTACTTTTTATTTCGCTATCAAAGAGTACGATCATAAAAAACCAAGCACTTTATGCGGGCGCAATACTGCGAATAAAACCGTATCGACATGGGCTACGTAATTATACGATTCCAGATAACAATCCTTTTACGAGCAACGCAGATATTTTAAATGAAATTGTTTTTATTGCCGGAGAGAACACCGAGCATTTTGATTGGATAAAAAAATCAAGTCACAGCCTGATTGTGCAATTAAATCAAGAAAATGCCGATGTATTGGTACAAGCAAACGTTGGAGAAGACTGGCGTCAATCCATTCCACAAGCGCAAATAAAACAACAACTTCCTCCAGCAACAGCACAAGACAAAACCTTGCTTTATCACGGCAGAGAGTTGAAAGATTTATGGGGGAAATTTCTCCATTTGCAACAACAAAATAATGTTTGGCAGTTACAAGCATCCATGGTTTCTTCCGTGCTTGGCAGTGAAATAAATGGCGAAACAAAAGTATCTAGCCCTGCTCATAGATTGGCTAATTATAATGCTGAAAAACAAGCACGGTTTAGTTTGCATCAACGTCACAATGGCGAACTATTACTACTAGAGCACAATCAACAACGCTTATATACGATCAAAGCCCCTAAGTTAACCATAAGCCACGTGCCTGAACACTACCCGCAAGCATCCCGATCAGACAATACCACGGCTTTCGCCTTGCTTTTTTTCGCCATTGTTGTGCTAAGCAGCTACTTTTGGTATTTGAGAAAAAAAGCTGTTGGTAAGTCACACTTTTTATACGAACAGTGGGCGAACTTTGATGTCAACCCAGCGACCAAATCGTTGTCTTTGTATAAGCGTCACAATAAAAGTGTTGAACAAATTCTTAAAATATCGTCAATTGTTAGCAGCGAATTACTGTTAAATGATGACGTTATTTCTACCGTCAGCGCTGATTCGACACAAGTATTTTCTAATCACTTAGAAGAAAATGTTTTGGCTATTTTCGCCAAAGAACACAGAGCTAAAATGCTCAACGACATGCATCGAAAAATCCAACTGGTTTTAGTTGATGAGCAAAAAAACAAATACCTGTTTTGTCTATATTATCGGGTCGGCAATATGCGGCACACCAAGCTTAAATACAGCAAGGTGATCAATAAGGCCATTGATTGGCATTGGCTATTTTCTCAATACATTAACCCAGAGTCGACCGAAAAGCGGAAAATAAAAGTAAAGCCGAAGCGGGAAAAATCAACGCCATCACCTGCGAAACCGCAAGTCAATGCTATGAGTAACTCAATAGCACCTCCGTCAGATTTCGCGAACAAAAACGATAGTCATGACCTAAATAACTCATCGATAAGCAGCAAATTGCAACCTAGCACGGAAGATGCTGCTAATTTAGACACTCAACTTGTTTCTGCGTTAGATAAGTTGGTGGAGATGAAAAAACAAGGTTTTTTGAATGACAGTGAATTTAATCATGCCAAAGCGAAAATCTTAAAAGACTTGGCCAACGAATCATAATTCGTGCTATAACCCGCTATCAACACGACTTCATCTTGCTTGTATTTCATGTCAATGCAGCGCAAAATGCGACTTACTTCCGTATTGGCTGTACGTTATGCCAATGCGGTCGAAACTATTTTTCCAGCGGTTTTTCGAAGGCTTTTCTCCGAGAAAAATAAAACAAAGCAGGTGCCCTGAGCCGCTACTGAGTTATAAAAGACAAAGAGTCATCACGTGTTTAAAAAAAAATCACCATTAAAATTAACCGTTACCGCAACAATATTGTCATTACTGCTGGCAATGGCCTTAGCCGCGATACTGTTAGGTGATCATAGCGTTGAGCTGCAGAATTATTTAAATACCGTGATACCGAACACCGTATTCGGCGCGTTAACATTCATAGTATTACTAACACCGGCAATGGCTATCGGCTTACCAAGACAAATAGCCGCCTTAAGCGCTGGTTTCTTGTTTGGTGTAGGCTATGGTGTCGTATTAGCGACAGTATCGGCGATTTTGGGTTGTATCTTAACTTTGCTGCTGGCCCGCAAGTTATTTGCCAACTTAGTACAACAACATTACCCAGAACCGTTAGCCAAAGTTAGTCATTTTTTTGCTCATAACACCTTTTTAAAAGCGCTAATAATTCGACTATTACCGGCCGGTTCTAACTTTCTCACCAATGTGCTGGCGGGTACGGCACGTTCGCCACTAAAGCCTTACATACTCGGCTCGGCATTCGGTTTTGTGCCACAGATGACGATATTTTCATTGATGGGAGCAGGGTTGCAAGTGAATGGCCAGCAACAACTTATCATCAGTTTTATCTTGCTCGCTGTTGCGATATTACTCAGTACATATCTGTACCGAAAAACAAGAAAACATGCGCTAAACTAACGATAAATATTGCGGAACTAGCGAATTTTAGCCAATAAAAAAGAGGCCGCAGCCCCTTTTT
>JBMZDW010000066.1:0-11455 GCA_049614565.1 Cognaticolwellia sp.
ATTGTGGTGTTGCCAAGCGATAACTTGCAGCAAAAACTAGACGCTAGCGCCGATGGCGATATTGTTAAATTAAGCGCTGGCCGTTATTTCGGTAATTTTGTTATTAATCACCAGCTGAGCCTAATTGGTGAGCCCAATGCCATTCTTGATGGCAAGGGTCAGGGCCATGTTTTATTGCTAAAAAACTCCAATATTCGCATTGAAAACCTCATCATAGAAAATTGGGGAGATGATTTAACCGAAGAAAATTCCGGCATTTACTCAGCAACCAAAGCTGAAAATATTATTGTTAAAAACAATAAATTAACTGGCGATGGCTTCGGTATTTGGCTCCATAAAATTAAGCATGCGAAAGTGATTAATAATACCGTTAAGGGCAATGTAACTATTCGCTCGGCAGACCGTGGCAATGGCATTCAAATCTCGAGCATAGAAAATGCCGAAATTTTAAATAACCAAACCAGTGAGGTCCGTGATGGCATTTATGTGATTGCCAGTAAAAATAACCTTATTCAAGGTAATACCATGCACGACTTACGCTATGGCATTCATTACATGTATTCGTATGACAATTCGGTTATCAATAATACCGCTTATAATACCCGTGCCGGCTATGCGCTGATGAGTTCACGCCGCTTAACCATCAAAGGTAATAAAACCACCAATTCAGAAGATTACGGTTTTTTAATGAACTTTATTACCGAATCAACTTTTGAAGATAATGATATTAAACAAGTGTGGACCAAGCCGGAAAACAAAGTGCTCGGGCGCGACGGTAAAGGCCTATTTGTTTATAACTCAGGGTATAACACCATAAAAAACAACCGAGTCGATAGCGCTGAAATTGGCATTCATTTAACTGCCGGCTCTGAAAAAACCAAAGTTTATGGCAACAGTTTTATGAATAACCCAGTGCAAGTGAAATACGTCTCAAATAAAAAGCAAGAGTGGAGCTTTCAAGGGCAAGGCAATTACTGGAGCAACTACTTAGGTTGGGATATGAACGGCGATAATATCGGTGATGTTATTTTTGAACCGAATGATGGTATCGACCAACTGATTTGGCAGTATCCGGAAATGAAAATGATCATGGATAGCCCCGTGGTATTAATACTGCGTTGGATACAAAAAGAGTTTCCGGTATTAAAACCGCCCGGCGTGAAAGATAGCTTTCCACTAATGCGCTCGCCTCATGCCTTAGGCCAAACACGCTCGTCAATATCTGTGGTAAAACACCCTATGGTTAGCGAGTAAAGTGACACCATTTATGCGAATAAGGCGACGAAACCGCAATGAATAATCCTTTAGTTTCTCTTGAAAATGTTAGTAAACATTATAAAACCCTCACCGCTCTCTCAGCGATAAATTTGCAATTAGCCCCCGGCGAAGTGCTCGGTTTATTTGGCCACAATGGCGCCGGTAAAACCACCATGATGAAGCTTATTCTTGGTGTTATTTCGCCCGATAGCGGCAATGTTAGCGTGATGGGCATGCAGCCTGACGATAAGTCAGCATGGCATATGCGCGCTAAAATGGGGTATTTGCCAGAAAACGTGATGTTTTATGAGCAGCTTACCGGTTTAGAGGTATTAACATATTTTGCCCGTTTAAAAGGTCAATCCAAAAGTCACGCTAAAGCATTGTTAGAGCAAGTGGGCATTGCTCATGCCATGGCGCGACCGGTAAAAACCTATTCTAAGGGCATGCGCCAGCGTTTAGGTTTGGCGCAAGCCTTTATTGGCGAGCCGAAATTATTGTTGCTTGATGAACCTACCGTCGGTCTTGATCCCAGCGCCACGGCTGATTTTTATCACAGTGTCGATAAGCTAAAAACCCAAGGTACTAGCGTTATTTTATGCTCTCACGTTTTGCCGGGTGTTGAGCAACATATTGACCGCGCGATGATTATTTCCGGTGGTAAAACCTTGGCGCTTGGCACTATTGCTGAGCTTAGAGCACAGGCAAATTTACCGACAAAAATTAAACCGCAAGGCTTAAATGGCGCGTTAGCAAGCGATGCCGTACTGCAACCGTATTTGCACGGCCCTGAAAGTATACAAGTACCTGAATTGCAGAAGTTACAGGTATTGCGTCATTTACTTGCCGATAAAAACTTAACCGATATTGCCGTGGAATCAGCCAATTTAGAGCAAGTTTATCAATACTATTTATCAACAGCAGCTCAGATGAAAACTGAAACCGAGCGCACAAATAATAAGGCAGGTGCATAATGAGAGAAATTATTACCGTTGCCAATAAAGAGTTTCACGATGGTTTACGTAATCGTTGGTTATTATCTATTACCTTAATTTTTGCCGTGCTTTCGGTCGGTTTAACCTATTTTGGCGCCGCCGCCTCAGGCACAGTCGGGATAACTTCGTTGTCGACCACCATTGCAAGTTTAGCAAGTCTCGCGGTATTTTTAATACCACTTATCGCGCTACTACTCAGTTACGACAGTTTTGTGGGTGAACAAGAAGGTGGTACGTTATTACTGTTGCTGACCTACCCACTCAGTAAAAACCAATTGTTATTGGGTAAATTTTTTGGCCAAGGCGGCATTATTACCTTAGCGACATTGCTCGGTTTTGGCGCCTCGGCATTGCTGTTATTTATCCAACATCATGATATGGCTATTGTGATCACCTTTGGTTATTTTATTCTCAGTGCCACCTTGTTGGGTTTAAGTTTTACCGCAATTGCGTATATGATCAGCTTAGTGGCCAGTGAAAAATCAAAAGCGGCGGGCGTTGCTTTGATCACTTGGTTTTTCTTTGCCTTGGTATTTGACCTTGCCTTGTTGGCACTGTTGGTGGGCGCGGATGCGGGCTTAAGCCAATCGGCGTTAACACAAGTAATGATGTTAAATCCTGCTGATATTTTTCGCTTAGTTAATCTTGCCGGTTTAGACAGCACTGACGTTAATGGCGCACTGGCTATCGCGATTAAGGCAAATTTAAGCCAAGGCCAGTTATTATTGATATTATTGACTTGGGTGCTGGCACCATTGGTTATGGCTGCCATTATTTTCAAAAACAAAAAGCTTTAAAAGGTATCAAGGCGATATGCTTAAAAAATTAATTATTTCTCTAGTGTTGATAGTGGTAGTGACCTTAGGCGCTGTTGGCTGTTCAGAGCAGTCAGCACAACAGCAAATGGTTCATCAAGCTGTTGCCATTGAAAGCGCTGATGAATGCCACTTGTGTGGCATGCTGATCAGTAACTTTGCCGGCCCTAAAGCCGAGCTATTTCGCAAAGGCGTAACAACAGCGGATGGCAATAGTGTGAAAAAATTCTGCTCAACGCGCGATATGTTTAGCTTTTATCTCGACCCAGAAAACAAACGTAACGTTACCACGATATTGGTACACGACATGAGTAAAGCGCCTTGGCATGCCCCGAAAGATGAATTTTTTATTGATGCCCGCACAGCTTTTTATGTGGTTGGCTCCAGTCAACGCGGCGCTATGGGCAAAACCCTCGCGAGCTTTTCAGCAAAAAACGATGCCGAGGCTTTTGCGCTAGAATTTGGCGGTCAGGTTATCGACTTTAATGCCATCAACTATGAGCTATTACAGTAAAGATGCTATTTTTTGCATAACCTAACGGTGAAAGTTGTAATTTAGCCGCAGCTAGGTAATCTAGTGGTATTATTTTTTCTTTGAAACCACCATGTTCAATACTCGATTATTTTGCTGTTTGGCGTTATTGCTCAGCCTTGTCGCCTGTTCATCACTTCATGATGCGACCACGACGTTTCGTGCAAATTTTGATTTTTCATCGGTGCAAAGCTACAGCACTTACGGGCGAAATTCGGCCTTTGGTGAATTACAAAATCTCAGTGATAGTACCCGCAACACCATTGAACTGGCGATTGAACAGGGCTTTGATGAAAACGGCTTTAGCTATAAAACTATTAAAAAAGCCGATATTGTCATTGCCTATCATCTGCTTAATCGCAATATGTCTGAGCTCAAACAATACAATAAACAGGTTAAGTATTGCGGTTACTGCTTGAAAGCGGGTCAGGCTAGCCGTGTTGAACTGGAAAAGAAACTCCGCCCCGGTAGTTTGATTCTTGATATTATTGACCCGAAAAGCCAACGCTCAGTGTGGCGTAGCGTTTACGCATTAGGTTTTAAGGAAAAAGATAATAGCCGTGAAATGCAAGAAAAAATTTCTACTGCAATCGACAATATGCTGCGAGACTATCCACGAGACAACCCGCAAGCTAGCTCGAATACGGGTTAAGACTTGTCATGATTAAGTGGCTAGTGATCACCCTAGTAGTGCTGTGCGGCTTTATGGTGGTGCTGCTCGGCTTAGGTTATCTACTGTCGGAAAATGAAAAAGCCACCACAGCGCTGAAAAACCAACTAGAGCAAGCAGCGTTAGCGCAACAAGAAAAAATTAAGCAGCGTGGCACACGCCAGCAATATACTGAAATATTGACCTCAGTCGATAGCGAAAGCGCTGTGCCGATGCCTGAACCAAAAAACTTATCTGAGCTTTCGATAAAATCATCATCAAAACACGCGAATGCCGAAACCCTGAAAAAATTTCAACGCACGCTAGTTAACAATTTAACTTGTGTTTCAGTAGAGCAATGCAAAAAAATTACCGTGAAATTTAGCAATATTGACTGTCAGCTTGCTGTTAATGTGATTGGTGCGTCAGAGCTTAAAAAAATAGCGACTAATACCGCGGCAATGAACACTTGCCCAATGGTAGCTGAGCCGAATAAACTTGCCTGTCAGCAAAATATTTGCACTTTAATTTCCTCACCGTCAGCATTTTAATTATAATGGTGCATTGTTGTTAATAATTTGTAGGTGATATGACCTTTCCCAATGATGAAACAGGCCAAGTGTTAGCTGAAATGCAAGCTGCAGGCATAGATTTAAATGCCATGCACAACGTGGTATTTTTTCAATTATTTGAACAAGAACTACAAGCGAAAGCCTTAGTTGAGCATCTGGCTACGCAAGCACCGGATATGCAAGTTGAGCTAGTGCCTGACGAGTTGCCCAATGTTTGGGACGTTAATTGTACAGTCGCTATGATCCCGAGCTACGATGGCATTATTGCCCAAGAAGCTGAGTTTGAGCAATTAGCGGCAAAATTTAAAGGCTACAACGATGGTTGGGGTATTGAAGCTTAAATGTG
Organism: Cognaticolwellia sp.; assembly: GCA_049614565.1. GTDB lineage: Bacteria > Pseudomonadota > Gammaproteobacteria > Enterobacterales > Alteromonadaceae > Cognaticolwellia. The sequence goes on from JBMZDW010000066.1 coordinate 5,167, forward strand.
ATCTCCAGTCGCATGACGAATAGCTGATAAATAACTGATCTACCATCACTTTGTAGCAAATCACTAGCGAGGAACAACCTATGGTTATGTTATTAATTATAACACTCGTCAGCATGGTGTTGTGTTATGTTATTGCTAAGCGTCGTAATGCCAACGCCGTATTCTGGCTGCTTGCCGCCTTTTTGGCGGGGCCATTGGCGATTCCCTTTGTTTTCTTTGCTAAGCCAACGGCTAATTCTCAATAATCTGCTAACTATTGTTATTTATCAGCTTTATATTCATCTTGTTCAATTATTTGAAAGGCAGGTAAAGTTACACGCCAATAAATAGCCGCTAAACGTAATGATAGCGCCCCCAATATCGCGCCAATAATGGCAAAATGCTCTGCCAAACCAAGGCTAGTAAATAAAGCAAATAATGCTCCACCTAAAATAGCGGCGGTGGCATAAATTTCTTGTCGTAAAATCATTGGAATCACATTACACAATACGTCGCGGATCATACCGCCAACCACGCCTGTCATCATACCCATTAAAATAGCAACCGGAATCGCTGCGCCTAAGCTTAAGGCTTTTTCTGTGCCTAACACGGCAAATAGGGCTAAACCAAAGGCGTCTGACACGAGTAAAAAACGCTTAGGGATACGTTTAGGGCAACGAATAAAAATAATGGTTAATACTGCGGTTGCCAAAATTACATAAAGATAGATCGGGTCTTGCACCCAAAATACCGGTGTTTGTAAAATAACATCGCGTATTGTGCCGCCGCCAATGGCGGTCACCGCAGATAATACCACCACGCCAAACGGGTCGAGTTTATAGCGACCGGCCATGAGTGCCCCAGAAAAGGCAAAAACGACGATGCCAAATAGGTCAAGCCAATACAGTAATTCAAACATTTATCGGTAACTTTATTTTACTAAGGGTAAATCAGCGGCTTGCCAGTCATTCATATCACCTTTTAGGTGGCGAAGGTCGCTAAAACCTTCGGCACGTAGTGCGGTTTCAGCAATTGCTGCACGGCGACCTGAGCGGCAATGTACCACCACGGTTTGATCCTTAAAGGCGATAATTTTGCTAAGGTTCTCGTTGATTTGCTGGTGGCTAATATTTACCGCGCCTTTAATATGCCCTTGAGCGAATTCTTCTGCGCTGCGAACATCTAACACCAAAATGTTCGTTTTAGGCGCGCCCATTAAGCTTAATAATTGTTGCTGAGAAATCGTCGCCGTTTGCTCGGCCAAAGTGATAAATGACATTAAGGTTAACAATATAATGCTGATTGATTTAATAAATTTCATAAGAGATCCTTGTCATGTAATGAAGGTTTAGCCTGCGTAGTTTACCTTAACCTGACACTGTATACGAAATTATCGCCAACATCATGATCAGTAAAATACACAGGTATAACGCGTAGTTTATGCGTTTACGGGCGTGAATAATATCTGTGGCTTGTGGTTGCCGTGCGCTGTCATTAAAACTAGCTTTTCGTACTTTATTTCCGTTATACATAGCGACACCGCTAAGTCTTATTTCTAAGCCTAGGGCGAGCACATGCAACAATATATTATTGTCAATTTGGAAGAATTTACCGCGTATTAAACGCCAATAAAGTAAGGTATTTTGACCAACAGTGCCGAGTAAAAGCAGCAAGGCGAATAAGCGCGATGGCAGCCACTGCAGTAACTTGACAATATGGTTTACCGCGGCGCCAAAATGACTAAAACGCTGTAGTTTTATGTTCCAAGCGTAATGCATTTCTAGCAATAAACGAAACGCTAACGCGGCTAATGGGCCGAAGATAAGATAATAAAAGCCAACGCAAACCAGTAATTGTGAGCTGCGCAATATTTGCATTTCGATGCAGGCTTTACTGATGCCTAATGCGGATAATTGCTCGGTGTCGCGTAACAATAACGGCGCTAATTTTTGTTTTGCTTGGTAGTTATTATTTGCCACTAATTCGCGTGCTACCGCTTTGCTAGCTCTACCTAAGTCAAAGCTGCCAAGCGCTATGTAAAGCAGTAAAGCCTGCCAAAGCCAATGCACTGCAATAAATGCCTCAAACAGCCATAAAATCACTAATAACGGCGTTAAGGTAACAATAATGGCGATCAAGCCAGAAATATTTTGTTGGCGTGGGCTATTACTCGGTTTATTGACTTTATCGGCCAGGCGCTGACAATAAAAATTAAAAAAAGCTAAGGGATGTTGAGTAACAAACTGGCCAATAACTGCTTTTAGCGCGATCAGCAATAACAGCGTGACGGCAGCAGAATACAAATTAGGACTAGTCAGGATGTTACTCAAGTGTTCCATTAGTTAAGCGTTTTACCTTGTAATGCTGCTAACATGCTAGTGACTAGCTTTGACGAGTTAACCGAGGCGGTTTCTAAGTAGGCTTCAAATGAGGTAGGTGACTCTTTGCCGGCAATATCTGACATTGAACGAATAACCACAAATGGCGTATTGAACTGATGACAAGTATGAGCGATAGCGGCACCTTCCATTTCTACGGCCGCCATAGTTGGAAAATTGGCTCTGGCTTTGGCAATATCGTCATCTTTGGTCATAAAGGTATCACCTGTGGTGATCAAGCCCACTAAGGTTTGCACATTATCAAGTGAGTTTATGCCAACTTTTGCTGCTTCAACCAAAGTAGCATGCGGGATATAAGCCGGAGGATTAGCCGGTAATTGACCAATTTCATAACCAAACGCGGTAACGTCAACATCGTGATAACGAACTTCTGAGCTGATGACAATATCGCCGACTTTCAGCGATTGTTCAAAGCCACCGGCTGAACCAGTATTTACGACATAATCAGGTTGGAACTTATCAATTAAAATTGCCGTTGCTAATGCTGCAGCAACTTTACCAATACCCGATTGCACAATAACCACGTCAGAATCGTTCAATTGTCCTTGGTAAAAGGTGAACCCGGCATGGGTTGAGGTTTGGCAATTTACTAACTTAGCTTTTAAAATTGCAACTTCTGGCTCCATTGCGCCGATAATGCCTGCTTTCATTAACTTTAATCCTGTAAAAATATTGGCGAACGCATTTCGCCTTGGTTTATGCGCGGATTATAGCGCGACTTGCCAGTAAAATCTTTTATCGTTATCAACAAAAAAGCAGGTATTGTTACCTGCTTTCGATTTTTATTGGCTGCTTTCACCCATAGCTTAGTGGGGTAGTGCTGCCACTTGCGGTGAAGACAATTGTCGCGCCATAGCTGGATTACCATTTTGCAGTGTGGCTTGTGCGGCAGTAGGGGATAATACCCCTGTACTTCTTGGGCGAGCTTTCACTAACGGCGCCGGAATAACACGCCCTTTCACCTGAGGTGATGGTGCATTGTTGCCTAAAATGCGGGTGTTAATACAAGCTCGAATTTCATCTATGGTGTAATTGGCTTTTACTTTAATGCGAATATGAGGAATGGCTGCCGCTTCAAGTGCGCCACTGACAAACCAGTCTTTTTTAACTTTATAGCCTTTGCCGTTAGTGTCGACTAAATCGATAACACCAAGTAATTTCATGCTATCGCGTTCGCAAATTACAAAATCTAAATATTTGCTATTGGCATTATTAATGGCGGTTTGACTTGCGCGATTAGAAACCCCATTGCGAATATTAACAATATCGGCAAGCTTAACACGGTTTAAAATGCGGTATCTGCCGCCCATAGCTTGTTCAACCAAGTTTTGAAAGTTCTTTTCTGCGGGGGTAAACAAGGCCGTTTTACGATCGAAAGGAAAGGGAAAGCTATTATCGTTTAAGCGACTGGCAAGCATAGCAACAATAACAATTAGGCTGATCATGGCAAATAGAATAAGTTCCATATACATCTCCGGCAATTCAATTTTTTGACGTTTATTTTAATCTTGTTAATAAAGCAAAAATTGCGCCAGAGATGTAAATATGAAAATTAAATTGCCCAACTCACTCAGTGAACTTTGATAAATCAAGTAACTAATTGATTTATAGTTTGATTATTTTGGATATTTAGCGGCTAAGGCATTGTAAAGCTGTTGCTGAAAATCATCAGCGCTGGCGTCAAGTGTGGTAACTAAGTTTGCTAGCACTTCGTTGTCTTCTTCGCCGTGCCAGATTTTGATATAACTGCCGTCTTTGTAGCCGTGATCTTGACGGAAGAAATTTAGCGTGTTTTTACCCACATATTGGCGAAATAACTCGTCTAAGTCCATCGCCATTAAACGCATGCAATCGGCCAGTGCCACCGCGTTAAACGCTTTATGGCTCACCGCTGATGATGCTAGGTTTTCTAAGGCAATTTTAAAGTCTTGCTCGCCACTGCTTTGGGTTAACTCTGTTGCTAAGGTTTCGCTAATATTGGCAATTGCCTCGCCAGTCATTAACCGTAAACTTAGACCAAAATGAAAAATATCAACTAATTCCAATTGTACTTGAGCGACGTCAATTTCTTGGTGTTTCCACCATTTCCAACCGTGATGATCGAGCATTTCTGCACACTCAACCCAAATGGCGCGATACCATTGATAATTGTTTTCACGCCAAGTTTCACTAACCCGTGAATTCATAGCATCTTGCATTGATAACATTTGGCTAATTTGGTTCTTCGCTGTGCTTAATAAGTCGCTCATGCTTTTCTCTATAGTATTGGAATTGTTCTGATGCTTGGCCATAGGGAAATAAGCTAGAAGCTGCATCTTGAAGTTGAACGGGTATAATACAATAAAATCACCTTTTAGGAAGAGTATTTGTGACGACGCCAGTATCGAACGAAGTACAAAGTGAGGCATTACGCCTTGCCAAAAGCACGCAAAAAAAAGCGTTAAGCAAAGAGCAAACAAAACTAATTGCGCAAGGTATTGAAAAGGGAATCAGTGAATATAAAAAGCAGCAGAAGGTTAAAGCACGAGAACGTGACAAACTACGAAAGAAAACCGTTGCGGCCAAAGCAAAGGCAGCTGAGTTGTCAACAGAAGTGAATACCGTAGAGAAGTCAGCGAGTCGTTCATTGTGGTTAACTGTATTGCCTTGGTTATTGCTGGTAGTGAGTTGGGCTTATTTTCTTATTATTTAACTTGAATTCAGGGGCTTTAATATTGATAGCGCAGGCGTAGCCAAGCATTACTATTGTCCTGATGTTGGCCGAAAAAAGAAAAATTATCTTGACCAAAAAATAAATTAGCGCCGGTGCTAAAGTGCCATTGGTCGTTATATTGATAATTGATTGACGGCTTTATATAGCCATCTTGATCACTTGGCGAATAAAAGCTAAACAGTGAATAAACTAAACTTTGCTGTTGGGTTCGATAACTTAACCGTAAGGTTAATAACTGTCGATTTTTATCAACTAATTGCTCAGGTGCAGCGCTATGGTTCACGAGTGCTTGATAATGTTTAGTACGCTCCAGGTAATATTGCACACTGGCAGTAAAGTTTTTTGCTAGCTCGCGCTCATAGCCGATCAGCAATCTATGTTGACCATTGGCAACCAAAGCGTTCGTCCCTTGGTTATCTTCAAGGCTATTGTACGATGCGTATTCCAGATTGATAACTCCGCCTTGAAATGTGGTTAAAGCACTAAAACCCCAGCTGTTTAATTTCGGAAAGTAAGCTTGGCCGAGCTTGGTATTACTCATACTCAGTTTTGTTCCAGTTGGGGTTGGCCAAAAACCTTGATAACCGTACAACGAAAGCTCGATATCATTAATGCGGGTATTTATGCGCGCTGACCATTGGGCTTGTTTGGTTTTGTCGACCGAAAACCCCTGCACAGGCGCCACTATCTGTTGTGCTTGCGGTGAGTAAAACGAAAAGCGTTCGCCATTAATATAGTTATCAGGGGTAAATTCAGGCGTCCACACTAAGCTGAAATTGACGGTCGAGAAATACCAATCACTGCGGATACTGCTTGATGGCGCTTTTAAGTATTCGTCGGCTCGACCAGAAAAAAAGGCCTGCCAGTCTTTGGCAAATAAATCGTTAACAAAGAGATAATCCCCTGTGCCCCAAGTCAGTATTTGTTTACCAACTTTTACATCGACAAAGCTTGCCGGGCTGGCGCTAATATTAAGCTCTCGGGTATGCCAAATTGCTTTTGCCAATACCGCGTCGTAATAACTGTCAATTTTGCTACTAAGGGTGAATAGTTCATGACGGTAATCTAGGTTAACTCTAGCCTTAACTTCATTGAGTGAGGCACTATTTTTTACGATATTATGTTGTAAAAACTGTCCGTAGCCCGCTTCGAAAAAGCCAGTTAGTTGCCATGGTGATGCTGGCTTTTCTTCACTCCA
>JBMZDW010000067.1:0-11325 GCA_049614565.1 Cognaticolwellia sp.
AAATGGAGGCTTAGCCTCCGTTTTTGTTAGGAGTTTAAAATGGCTAGAGAATTTGCTCGTACCGATCGAGTGGCCCAAGAAATTCAAAAAGAGATCGCGATGATCATTCAACGCGAAGTCAAAGATCCACGCTTAGGCATGGTTACGGTTAATGCGGTAGAAATTACCCGTGATTTAGCGTACGCAAAAATATTTGTCACCTTCTTCACTTTAGAAGGTCAAAATGTTGATCATTCTCTTGAAGTGCTCAACGAAGCGGCAAGTTATATTCGTACCTTGTTAGCTAAGCGTATTAAAGCGCGTATTATGCCGGAGCTACGATTTATTTATGACAGCTCTATGGTTGAAGGTGTTCGCATGGGGCACTTAGTTGACAAAGCGGTTGCACAAGATAAAGAGAACCACCAAGGTGAAACCGACGACAGCTCAGAGAGTGAATAATCATGGCTAAGAAAAGAAAAGGCCGTGCTATTAACGGGGTTTTATTACTGGATAAGCCTTATGAAATGTCCTCAAATAGCGCATTACAAAAAGTTAAGCGCATTTATTTTGCCCAAAAAGCAGGCCATACGGGTGCGTTAGACCCACTTGCTACGGGTATGCTGCCTATATGCTTAGGTGAGGGCACTAAATTCTCACAATTTTTACTCGATACCGATAAAACCTATCAAGTAACGGCTAAGTTAGGTATTCGTACCACCACCAGTGACATTGATGGCGATGTAGTGAGTGAAAAAGCTGTTGATGTAAGCGCTGAGCAATTAGCTACAGCATTAGACGCATTTCGTGGCACAACGCAGCAAATTCCTTCCATGTACTCGGCATTAAAATATCAAGGGCAACCGTTATACAAATATGCCCGTGAAGGTATTGAAGTACCGAGAGAGTCGCGTGAAATTACGGTGTTTAGCTTAGATTTATTGCGTTTTGAAGGTGATGAGGTTGAGTTAAATATTCATGTCTCTAAAGGTACCTACATTCGCACCATCATTGATGACCTAGGTGAGCTGTTAGGCTGTGGTGCCCATGTTGCACATTTACGTCGCAGTGCGGTAGGTAATTATCCTACTGAGCGCATGGTAACAATGGCACAATTAGAAGCATTATTAACGCAAGCAGAAGCAGAAGAAGTTGCACCGTCAGTGTATTTAGATCCACTATTATTACCGATGACGTCAGCCTGTGATGGTATTCCAGCGGTTTTTGTTGATGATATGTCTGCCAATTTTTTACGCCATGGTAACCCCGTACAATGTGCTAATGCGCCCAGTGACGGCTTAGTACAAGTATTTGTTGGTGATAATGTCGAGCAAGGTGAATTTATTGGCGTTGGTCATATTGATGATGATGGCTTGGTTGCCCCGAAACGTATTACGGTGCTTTCATAAATAGTGCGTAAATACAGCGTAAACTCAAGAGCACTTAAACAGACAGCTTAAATTAAAAATGAGCATGATGAGTTTTGATGAACGAGAGCAAGAATAAAATTTGCTCAGTGTTCTCTAGCGCTAAGTGCTCATTTTTTTGTTTTTATAAACTTAAATCCCGTCTACTTTTAAATACAAATTACCGAAAGGTTTTATTATCCTAATGTGCGAATACACCCGAATAGCACTATAGCTCCAGTTATTTTTTCTGCAATTTTCTCATCATTCAATAGGTAATTATGTGATATAAGTCACAGGCATCTAATTTTTGTAAGTTATTGTTATTTATGTGAACTTTATAAATTAAACCTTTAACAAATAAACTTTGTAAATTCTCAATTTTTGATGTACTTTTAAATCACCTAGTTGTTGCATAAATGTACTATTATAGTGTGTATATCATGCAGTGCGTGTTGTTGCTGTTGTCATTATAATATTTATTGACTATAAAATACCAAGGATTGATATGACCATTAAAGCTCGCCTTCTTGCCATTTTACTTACCATTATTATCTTCATCTTTAGTGCCATTGTCGCGGAGTTCCTTGCGCGTTATAAAAACGATGAACAAATTAGCAATAGTTCAAGCCGTTACCTCTCCTATATTTTGGCCGATGAATTTCGTCAAACCTCACAAGACTTAACAAGGCTATGTCGAACTTATGTTGCCACCGGCGAACAGAAATATTGGCAGGCATATTGGCAAATAGTGCAGTGGCGTAATGGTGAGATAGCGCGTCCAGATTATGTTGACGAGGCCTTGTATCGCGGTGAGCGCAAAAAACAAAGTGATATTATGAAAGAGCTTGAATTTTCTTCACAAGAATTTGCCTTACTCGAACAAGCGAATGTGAAATCGAATGCACTTATCGCAGCCGAAACCCAAGCGATGGAGTCAATTAAAGCAGGGAAAATTGTTAACGGTCCTTATGCACCAATGGCCAATGAAAGCGTTAATGACTTTGCCTTAAGAATTGTATTTAGTGATGATTATCATCAAGAAGTAGAAAATATTATGGCACCGGTCAATCAGTTTCTTACAGAGCTTGATCAACGCACATCAAGCCAATTATTAACCTCACAGTCCGCCGCAGCATTTTGGTTAAACATCAGTTTGTCGCTACAAGTGTTAATTGCCATCGTGGTGATCATATTGATATTTTTTGCAGTACAGGCACTGTTTAATCCGCTACAAAAAGCGATTAATGCCATGTTAAATATCGGCGAAGGCGATGGCGATTTAAGTAAAAGATTACGGGAAACAGGCCGTGATGAACTATCTTCATTAGGGCGTGGTTTTAACCTTTTTGCTAGCCATATTCAAAATGTGGTTATTGAGCTTGGTAGCGTAATTGATGATATATCCGCCTCGTCGACACAACTTAATGCTACCGCGAGTCGTACCGATCAAGCCATTGCAGAGCAAAAACTAGGGATTGAGCAACTGTTAACGGCACTAGAGCAAATATTACCTGCGGTTAGAGAAGTAGCAGAAAGTGCTGCACAAGGCGTTACATTAACACATGCCTCAAGTCACGCAGCGCAAGAGGGGCTAAACGTTGTTGAACAAGCGATTAGTAATATTGACGTGCTTGATAGTGATATTGATAATGCTTCAAGTGTTATTCAAGTTCTGGCGCGTGATGCAGATAATATTGGCTCGGTATTAGATGTTATTCGCGGCATCGCCGACCAAACCAATTTATTAGCACTAAACGCAGCAATAGAAGCAGCACGAGCGGGAGAGCAAGGGCGCGGTTTTGCTGTTGTTGCCGATGAAGTACGCACCTTAGCGCAAAGAACGCAAGACTCAACATCAGAAATTCAAACCATGATTGAAAAATTACAGGTTGGCGCCAAAGGTGCAGTGCAAGTGATGGAGCAAAGTAAAAGTCGCACAGTTGCCTGTGTCACCAATACCCGTGAAGCAGGTGATTCATTAATAAAGATCACCGAATCTGTTGCCTCTATTAATGATGTTAATACTCAAATTGCCGCGGCAACTGAAGAACAAAATGCCACCATTGATGAAATTAAGCGTAATGTTGATACTATCAATCAACATGTTGAGCTAACCGTACAAGGCTCACAAGAAACGGCCAGTAGCAGCCAATATACCACTGAGCTGTCCGGCAAAATAAAACAGTTAGTGAGTCAGTTTAAAACGGCTTAACAACCGCTATTTTAGAAGGCAGAGCAGCGCTGACTGAACAGGCCGTGCTTGCAAACTAACGATGAAAGATATTACCCGGTTGCGCTTTGCCTGAGTTGGTCGTTGAGGCAAAGCGCTTTTCAGTTGCAATTGTCATTATTGTTGATAGAATACGCGCTCTTTAGAACGTCTTGCTGATTTAGTGTTCGGCTAGACGCGATTTTTAAAACACTAAAATTAAGGTAAATATTATGTCTTTAAATGCAGCAGAAAAAGCAGCAATCGTTGCTGAATACGCACAAGCTGAAGGTGACACGGGTTCTCCAGAAGTACAAGTTGCTTTGTTAACTACACAAATCAACCACTTACAAGGTCACTTCAAAGAGCACATCCATGATCACCACTCACGTCGTGGTTTATTACGCATGGTAAGCCAACGTCGTAAATTACTTGATTACTTAAAAGGCAAAAACGTTTCACGTTACACTGCTTTAATTGGTAAATTAGGTCTACGTCGATAAGACGCGCTTTATTTCCAAAAGCAACAGTTTGCAAAAGGAGCCTTATGGCTCCTTTTTTTATCACTAAAATTCGTTAATGTTTACAGAACAATATTTTTGGCGTTTACCCCATAACATTTATGCTTTCACGCTAGTAAAAACATGACGGTTAAGTATAATGTGCGTGCGAAAATTTTATTTGCAAAAAGCTAATCAATCAAACTGTATAATTTTTTGTTCTACTTAGCGGTTAACTCGTTGTGAACCGTTCAAACTTAAGTGAATAAATAATTGTACAGATTGATTAAAATCAAAATATATTAAGGAACTAATAATATGTTCAAACCAGTAACTAAATCATTTGAGTTCGGTCAACATACCGTAACGTTAGAAACGGGTGTTATTGCTCGTCAAGCCACTTGTGCCGTAATGGCTAGCATGGACGATACCTCGGTATTAGTCTCTGTTGTTGGTAAAAAAGAAGCAAAGCCAGGTCAAGATTTTTTCCCATTAACAGTTAACTACCAAGAGCGTACTTACGCGGCCGGTAAAATTCCAGGCGGTTTCTTTAAACGTGAAGGTCGTCCTTCAGAAGAAGAAACATTAATCGCACGTTTGATTGACCGTCCAATTCGTCCGTTATTCCCAGAAGGGTTTACTAACGAAGTACAAGTGATCATCACGGTGGTTTCAGCTAACCCTGAAATTAACCCTGACATTATTTCATTATTAGGTACTTCAGCAGCTTTAGCGATTTCAGGTATGCCATTTAGTGGCCCTGTTGGTGCTGCGCGTGTTGGTTATACTGACGGTAAATACCTACTTAACCCATTACAGTCTGAGCTAGCCACATCACAACTAGACTTAGTGGTTTCTGGTACAGATTCTGCTGTATTAATGGTTGAGTCTGAAGCCGATGTGTTATCTGAAGAAGTGATGCTTGGCGCTGTGGTATACGGCCACGAGCAAATGCAAACAGCTATTACTGCGATTAAAGAAATGGCTGCAGAAGTTAACAATCCTAAATGGGAATGGCAAGCACCAGTTAAAAATGCTGAGCTAGTTGCTAAAATTGCTGAGCTGTCTGAAGCGCAAGTTAACGAAGCTTACCAAATTACTGAAAAAGCCGTTCGTTACGAAAAAATTGCCGAAATTCGCAATGCGGTACTAGAGCAGTTAGTTGCAGCGGATGAAGAATTAGACGTACAAGAAGCCAAAGATTTATTCCACGACCTAGAAAAAACCGTGGTTCGTGGTCGCATCACACAAGGTTCTCCACGTATTGATGGTCGCGATCCTGAAATGATCCGCGCACTAGACGTAATGACAGGTGTATTACCAAGAACTCACGGCTCGTCAGTATTTACTCGTGGTGAAACTCAAGCGTTAGTAACTGCTACTTTAGGTACGCAACGTGACGCACAACGTCTTGATACCATTATGGGAGAGAAAACTGACAACTTTATGTTGCATTACAACTTCCCTCCATACTGTGTTGGCGAAACGGGTTTTGTTGGCTCGCCTAAGCGTCGCGAAATCGGTCATGGCCGTTTAGCAAAACGCGGTATGTTAGCGGTAATGCCTTCTGCAGAAGAATTCCCGTATGCAGTGCGTGTTGTTTCTGAAATTACAGAATCAAACGGTTCATCTTCAATGGCTTCTGTTTGTGGTACTTCATTAGCGCTAATGGATGCAGGTGTGCCAATTAAAGCGTCTGTTGCGGGTATCGCAATGGGCCTAGTTAAAGAAGGCGACAACTTTGTCGTACTTTCTGACATCTTAGGTGATGAAGATCACTTAGGTGATATGGACTTTAAAGTAGCGGGTACTACCGGTGGTATTACGGCTCTGCAAATGGATATTAAGATCGAAGGTATTACGCAAGAAATTATGCAAATTGCCTTGAATCAAGCAAAAGCAGCACGTACGCATATTTTAAGTGTTATGGATGAAGCGATTGGCGGACATCGTGAAGATATCTCTGAATTTGCACCACGTATTCACACCATGAAAGTAGCACAAGATAAAATCCGTGACATTATCGGTAAAGGCGGCGCGACTATTCGTCAACTTACCGAAGAAACGGGTACGACCATTGAAATTGAAGATGACGGTACAGTGAAAATTGCCGCTACTGACGGTGAACAAGCTAAAGATGCGATTGCCCGTATAACAGCCCTTACCGCAGAAATTGAAGTAGGCACTATTTACACTGGTAAAGTGGTACGTATCGTTGACTTTGGCGCCTTTGTAAATGTCTTACCAGGTAAAGATGGCTTAGTGCATATTTCTCAAATTTCTGAAGAGCGCGTTAACGCTGTAAGCGACGTACTTAAAGAAGGTCAAGAAGTTACGGTTAAAGTACTCGAAGTTGACCGTCAAGGTCGTGTACGTTTAAGCATGAAAGAAGCTGTTGAAAAACCAGCTGCACCAGCACCAGAAGCAGACTCTGCTGAGTAATTCGTTGAGTGTAAACTAAGCGCGGCAGCTCATTCATCGTAGCTGTTTTAGCGTAACGAAAAGTGTTGATAAAAAGGGAGCTTAATTGCTCCCTTTTTTATATACTGACTAAGTTAAAGTTTATTAAAGGTCATGTTTTTCGTGCGTTTATTTTATAAAAAACTGTTTTCTCAAACTCAACTTTCATCCACTTTGTTGAGCAAATTATGTGTGTTATCAACACTGTTACTAACTCAAGCTTGCGTCAGTACCACTGAGCAGCATTCGGTTGTTGGCGAATTGATCATTGCAGAGCCTATTGCCATTAGCTATAAGAATGAAGTGGCTTTAGCACGATTAACGCAAGTGCTACAACGGGCAGAAATTAATGATGGCCAACGGGCTGAGTTGTTTTATCAACGCGGTGTCGAGTTCGATAAAGTTGGCTTACGCGCGTTAGCACGCTTTGACTTTAACCAAGCGCTTAGTTTAAAGCCCGATATGGTCGATGCCTATAACTTTTTAGGGATTCACTTTACCCAGTTACAAGAATTTACCCAAGCCTATGACGCATTTGACTCAGCAATAGAATTGGCGCCAGAGCACGAATATGCGTATTTAAACCGTGGTATTGCTTTATATTACGGTGGTCGCCCAAGCTTAGCGGCAGATGATTTTAAAATTTTTCGACAATACCAACAAAAGGATCCTTATCGTGTATTGTGGCAATATCTCGCGGATTTAGAGGTCGACCAGATAAAAGCGCAGCAAAATTTAGCGTCCTATGCCTTGTTAATCAATGAAAGTGTCTGGGCGAAAAATGTTATCAAACTGTATTTAGGTGAAATTAATCAAAATACCTTTATTTCGTTGTTAGCAGACAATATTACCTCGAATAAGGCCTTAACTGAGCGCCTATGTGAAGCGTACTTTTATTTGGGAAAATACAGCCAAATGCAAGGTGATGTTAACGCCGCCATTAACTTTTTTAAATTAGCCTTGAGCACTAATGTTTATGAGTTTGTTGAACATAGATATGCCAAGCTAGAGCTAGATTTAATGCGTCAACGCCTACAACAAAGTAGTGCGCCTTAGCCTCACCGTTATCAAGCAATGAATATAGGTAAAAAAATTCTGTTAAGCTTAGTGATGATTGCATTACTAAGCTTATTTTTTTTCACCCTTGAATATCGTGAAAAAATCGCAAATGCCGCCATAACCCGACATCAATTATCCTTACTAGAGACCCTTGACGTTTTTACTACGACAGAGCAACGTTTAACGAGGTTGCTAAAAAGTGAGAACCGTCGTGCTTGGCTGCATTTAGCAACACTTTATGCAGATACTGACGCAGATACCGCCTTTGCGTTAGCAGAATATTTTCGCGATAGTAACAACTTAAATACCGCAAAATTATGGTATCAAGCGGCGATACGTCAGCAACATGTTGAGGCGAGAATTGCCTTGGCAGATATTTATTATCAACAAAAAAACTATGCTGGTATTAAACCTTTGCTACAGCCTGTTTTGGGCAATGACGAGGCCTTAGTAATCGCCTATAAATTAGCAATGCGGCAGGGCGATTTAACATTTATCGCCGACTATCAGTACCAGTTAGCTCACGGAGAAAATAAGCAATTTTACCAAGAGTTACAACAGTATGGCGTTTTTGGTCTGTCAGAGGGACAGCGTATTTTGCAGCAAAGTGTTGATTGTCCGATTGATGTACAACTTTTTGCCACTAACTTAGCGGGATTACGACACGCTCAGCAACTAAGCTTAGCATTTGAACATGATGTACTCGCCCAACACTTTTGTTTACGAGCGCCGAAGTATATTCCCGAAAATGCACTTAATTGCCAGCACCAAGCTGATGAAAAAATCAGCTGTAATGCCAGTGTTTGGCTCGGGCGAAAGGACATAGGCACGCGTTATCTTGGCGTTATTGTCGAACAAGGTGGCGCCAATGTAGATAATGGTATTATGTACCTAGATCAACAAGATAATATTGATGTTTTAGTACATGAATTGAGTCACTTTATCGGTTTTGTTGATGAATATCCGCTACCAAATCAGCATCAAAAATGCCAACAAGTTCAGCAAGCAAGTTTTGCTCACAACCTGGTGGTGCTAGCTGATTATTATCAAGGCAAGCGTGCAGACGTTCGAGCAAAGGTATTGTCTCAGGTGCCATGGCGCCATTTAATAAAAGCCTCAACGCCAATATTATCATCCCATGAAAAAGGCTGGCAGTTAGCAACACCAAAAACGCACCAAGCGGAAATAGGGCTATTTAACGCCGCCTCGTGTGATAAGCAAGCTAATATTCAGGCCTTTAAACCCGTGGCTAACCGTACGAAATTACAGTACTTCGAACTTGGCTTACCGAAAAGTTATATTGATATCATGATGTTGGCACCTAGGCGCTACTTAATGCCGAGTTATCATTACAATATGAGTCGAGACATCGCAAAGCAAGGGGACAGTGTTAAGGCAAGGGAGGTACTGCAGGTAACGCAATTTGATTAGTATAAACCTAGCCAATTAAATGATTTAAACATAGTACAAATTGGCTAAATTTACTGGGATATTAGGAATAAGCCATATTAACGGGCTCAAGTTTCACTTGTACGTTCCTTTAAAACGTTTACTTTTGTTTCTTTCTTTAAATTTGATACGACATTTACATATTCTTTTTGCTGTACAACGGTGTTACTTCTTACTTTGGCGGTTGGCCACATGGTGTTGTTATTGTATGTTGGTAATTCTGGCTCTAACGGTATTTTATTATTTTTAGTCGCGTTAGCTTTATTCCTTTTAATAAACCAAGAAAATAATGTCATACTCCAGGCTCCTTAAATTAGTTATCTTAGTTATAGCGTATATTGGCTATTTTTGCTGAGCAATGGCGCATTTATTGTCATTATATCCAATTTTCATTCACCACAAAAAGATATTCGCCGCCAATTTAAGATATAATTATTTTAACTTAATGAACAAGCTATCATATTTTTATGGAACCATTTCCTTTTACTGATTTTCGTCAACAATTCCCCATTTTAAACAGCAAAGTTAATGGTAAAAACCTAGTTTATTTTGACAATGCAGCCACTAGCCAAAAGCCCAGCTGTGTTATTGATAGCCATAATCATTATTATCAAGTTAACAACGCCAATGTTCACAGAGCGTCTCATGCCCTAAGTGCAAAGGCGACTTTAGCATATGAACAGGCGCGACAAGATGTAAAAACTTTCATAAATGCTCATGATGACAAAGAAATTATTTGGACCAAAGGTAGCACCGAAAGTATTAACTTAGTGGCACAAAGCTGGGGGCGTTCGTCTTTACAGCCCAATGATGAAATTGTGCTCAGTTACAGTGAGCACCACGCTAACATTGTGCCTTGGCAGATTGTTGCAGAGCAAACCGGTGCCAAGATAAAGATATTACCGCTAACGAGTACTGGGCAAATAGATGTAGAGCAAGCAGAGCAAGTTATAGGTGAGCGCACGCGTATTGTTTGTTTTGGTCATATCTCCAATGTTATTGGCCGAATTAACCCGATTGAAAACATCATTAATATCGCGAAAAAACATCAAGCCTTAACCTTAGTTGACGGCGCTCAAGCGATCGCCCATTTAAAGGTTGACGTTAGCGAACTCGATTGTGACTTTTATGTGTTTTCTGCCCATAAAATGTATGGCCCAACGGGCGTTGGTGTACTTTATGGTAAACAAGCGTTATTAGAAAAAATGCCGCCATATCAAGCGGGCGGGGAAATGATCAAATCTGTCAGTTTTGATGGCACGACATTTAACGCTTTACCGCATAAGTTTGAAGCAGGAACACCAAATATTGCCGGTAATGTTGCTTTTGGCGCGGCTATTCGCTTTATTAACCACTATGGTCATGACGCATTACTTGGCTATGAAACACAGTTAAAAGCGTATTGTTATGCCCAACTGTCGAGCATAAAGGGCTTAAAGTTTATTGTTGATGAGGCGCCCGATATTCCGGTGTTCTCCTTTACCCTTACTGGGCATCACAATCATGATGTTGCCAGCGCGCTAGATAGCGTAGGCATTGCTGTGCGCTCGGGTCATCATTGTGCGATGCCGTTAATGCAATATCTCAATATTGATGGTTGCATTCGCTTATCATTGGCAGCGTATAATAATATTGAAGAAATTGACTTTGCGGTACAACAATTAAAAGCGTTAACTCAATCCAGCCCTGAAGTTAAAAATACCGACACTAAACCCGCTGTGGTTTCTGATCTTAAAAGCGCCAGTAGTGCATATTTAACGGTAAGCGATATTTTAGCGGTATTTGCTAACGCGAAAAGCTGGGACAGTAAGCATCGTGAAATTATGATCTTGGGTAAAAAGCAAGCGCGTTTGCCACCAGAAGATAAAACCGAGCTTTCATTAATTTCTGGCTGTGAAAGTCAGGCGTGGTTAGTTTGTCGCAAAGATATTGATGGCATATTTCGCTTTAAAGCCGATAGTGACGCAAAAGTTATTCGCGGCTTACAGGCGATTGTATTGGCCGCATTTGATAATAAAACTGCCGCGCAAATAATCGCTTTTGATATGGATAACTATTTTGCTGAGCTTGGTTTGTTGCAGCATTTAAGCCCCTCACGAGGCAATGGACTGAAAGCTATAGTGCAAAAAATATATCAAATGATCAGCTAAATGATCATCGAATTTTTGTTAGCCTGAGCGAGTTATTGCGAGCTAGTTATTGCGATCTAGTTGTTGCGAGCTAGTTGTTGCGAGCTAGTTGTTGCGAGCTAGTTGTTGCG
>JBMZDW010000068.1:0-11273 GCA_049614565.1 Cognaticolwellia sp.
CACCTTTGCTGACCTCACTAAAACCTGGTATGGCTAGAATCGTTAAGAAAGGTGGCGACGAAGAAGTTATCTATCTTTCTGGCGGTATGCTTGAAGTTCAACCTAACAACGTTACGGTACTGGCTGATATTGCGGTACGTGGCAGTGATTTAGATGAACAATCGGCAGAAGATGCGAAGCAACGTGCACAAGAGCAATTAAACGCTCATGGTGATGACGTGAACTACGCAGAAGCTGCTGCTGAATTAGCTCGAGCAGTAGCTCAATTACGCGTAATTCAAGCAACAAGCAAAAAATAGCAAGTCATTCTAAATACTTACACTAAGTTTTAGTGATTAAAAAAAGCGACGTTATCAGCTGATAACGTCGCTTTTTTGTTTCATTGATATGACCCAGCCTAAATATTCGCATCATTAGCGCATATCCCCTCTCAAAACAGGCAATTAAACTAGCGTTTTTCTTGTTACTCTCCATCTGTCTAATTTCATAGATATATTAGCTGTGCAAAATTGGTATTTGTTTGTAAAAGCTACTATAAATGTATATTAAATAGTCGCGCCAATAAGGCGGCTTAAGGATTATTTATGGACAACAATATTAACTTTTTACTGAAAAAGTGTTTTAGCAACACTTTAAAATACGCTGTGCTTATGGTCAGTGTTACTTTTGGTGTTAGTGCAAATGCGAGTGAAGAAGATGACGCTATGGCAAAAGCGCAAGCACAAATGAACGCCGAGGTGTTATCGAAACCTTTTCTCGCTGAACGACCAAAAGAAGTCGATGCCTATATTAAAAGCATGTTAGAAAAAAATGTTACGCCGCCTGAGTATAGCGGTACTTATTGGCGTCGAGGCTACACTTGTCGTGATCTACTGCGTTACAACTGGACGCAATATCGTAACTGTCGCTACTACTATCGCTATCATGGCCGCTACTATTACTAGTACAACGAGCTCTGGTTAACTTCATTGGTAAATTTAAATACTAACTAAAGAAAGGCAAAAACTATGAAAAAATGGAATAAGTTCATCAAGGTTAGTCTTGTTGGTTTAATCATTACAACACTAGCAAGTTGCTCGGCTATTCACACCTCGGTGTCGAAAAGAGATTTAGATGTACAAACTAAGTTAAGTACTTCTATTTTTGTTGATCCTGTACCAGCCGATAAACGAAAAATTTACCTAGAAGTGAGAAGTGCCGTTATGGAATTTGATCGCAATGCATTTCGGAAATCTATTTCTCATCAATTGGTCAATAGCGGTAACGGCTATACCTTAACCGATGATCCTGAAAAATCTCAGTATCGCATGAGTATATTTGTACGTAATTTAGAAAAAACCACGCCACAAGCCGCGGCAACAGCATTAAGTGCTGGCTTTCAAGGGGTAGGTATTGGTGCGGCTGCGGCAGCAGCAACAGGTAGTTCCTATCGTGGTGCGGCAGCAGCAGGGCTTGCTGTAGGGTTAGCGTCAACCGTTGCCAATGCCTTTGTGCAAGATGTTATGTACTTGTTGGTCGCCGACATTCAAATAAAAGAGCGCGCTAGAAAAGGCGTTATTGTCCGTCGCGACTCGAAAGTGAACTCCAAAATATCTGATGATGGCGCAACCACACAAACTTATTCTGAAGCGACTAACTTAAAAGAGTATCGAACTCGCGTGGTAACAACGGCTAATAAAGCGAATTTAGAGCTTGAAGAAGCACAGCCTTTAATGTTTGATAAAACCGCCTACGCGATGTCGGCATTTTTCTAATCCGTTAAGTTAGGCTATGGTAAAAAGCCACAACCCTTTATCCGGGGTGTGGCTTTTATGTATTATTCATACTTACAACAAGCAAAATCACTTTATGCTGGCAATTTCGCGTTCTTTAACATAGTAAATAACTCATCTTTTAAGTGTAAGCGAGCTAATTTTTGTTTTTCTAAATATTCATCTGCGGTTGACTCAACACCGCTTTCAATGCGGTGAACTTCATGATCTAATTCATGATAACGCTTAAATAAGCGAGCAAAGTGTCCATCTGACATTTTTAAATGATGGATCTGTTGCTCAAACTCAGGAAATTCGTGGTGTAAATCGTGTTTTTCTAGCATGTTCACTCCTATTTTGCACAATCGATGCAGGTATCAATGTAAGGTAATACGCGTAAGCGCTCAGGGTTAATGGTTTTTGCACATTGGCTGCAAATGCCATATTCATTATTGTCAACACGGACAATGGCTTGGTTGATCAAGGCAAGTTCTAGCTTGGCCTCATGATGTATTTCATTAAGTACTTCATTGTTTTCGTTTTCACTGGTTTGCTCTGAAAAATCTTGAGATCGCCCTTGTCGATAGTCTGCTTCTATTGCGCCAATACGGCGTTGAAGTTCGGTTTTTTTGTCGCGTAAATTGTCTAATATTTCATTTTTCATTCGCTTACCTCCTTTATATTTAGTTTATGCCTGTTACGGAAAATCGCGTTGATCTAGCGCAATAATTGCGCCAAGTTCAGCATATTATTATTCGGGTTTTCTTAGCCTAAATTCGATAAAGCCCGATCTTTTGCTGCTAAATTACTAGGTTTCTTGTTGGTGAGTCGCTAAACTAAATAAACTATCAATAAAAAAGAAGTAACATGTTGACTAACACACCATTGTGGAAAAATAATCAGCAGCAATACGGGCTGCTGAGTAAGTTATTTCACTGGCTTTCAGCGCTGGCTATTATTGGACTATTTGCGTTGGGCTATTGGATGGTTGAGCTTGATTATTACAGCGAGTGGTATCAACGCGCACCGCATTGGCATGAGAGCCTTGGCGTGCTGTTATTTTTGCTTACGGTTTTGAGGTTGCTGTGGCGTAGTATTGCTGGTACACCTAAAGCAGTTGCTAGTCATAGCAAAATCGAAAAATTCGCCTCGAAAGTGATGATATATCTTTTATATATCGGCCTATTTGGCATTTTTATTACAGGGTATTTTATTACTGCTGCCGATGGTAAAGCCATTGCCGTCTTCGATTGGTTTACTATTCCGCCGTTAGTGCTCGCAATAGAAAATCAAGAAGACCTTGCCGGCACTGTGCATTATTATTTGGCGTATGGTTTAATCTTTTTTAGCATCATTCATGCGCTTGCCGCGTTGAAGCATCATTTTATTGATAAAGATAGTACGCTTAGACGCATGACAAAGTAACAATTAACAAACTGATAATTAAAGGAATAGAAATGAAAAAAATAGTAATGGCGAGTGCCCTACTAGCTGCAAGCGCGTTAACGCCAGCCTTTGCCGCTGATTATGTTATTGACACTAAAGGCGCACATGCCTCGATTAATTTTGAAGCTAGTCATTTAGGCTTTAGTGTATTGGCTGGGCGCTTTAACACCTTTTCAGGTGAGTTTTCTTACGATAAAGACAATGTAGCCGCCTCGAAAATTAGTGTAACCGTAGATACTTCAAGCTTCGACTCAAACCATGCTAAGCGTGATAAGCATGTACGCTCAGATGACTTTTTAGATGTCAGCAAGTATGCACAAGCGACATTTGTTAGCAGTAAGGTGGTTGATAAAGGTGAAGGAAAGCTTGCTATTACCGGCGACTTTACTATGCATGGTGTTACTCAACCGTTAACGATTGCTGCGGTTAAAGTGGGTGAAGGTAAAGATCCTTGGGGCGGTTACCGCGCAGGTTTTACCGGTACAGCGACTATCGCTATGGCTGATTTTGGCTTTAAAAAAGACTTCGGTAAAGTGGCATTGAAACTACATATTGAAGGTATTCGAAAATAAAATTATTTTCGTGTGAACTATTAAGGGCCTAAGGCCCTTTTTTTGTGATTAAAATAATGCCGAGCATTTTAGGTTTAGTGCAAATAAAAATGCCAGTATTCATAAAAGTACTGGCATTTTATTTTGCTACTTACTGTGAAAACTACTCACTAAAAGTAAATTCTTTCGGTGGTGTTATTTTCATTAAATGTTTAACAAAGTAATCCCAGCGCTTACGCATCATATACGGCTTTCTCGCAAAGCCATGGCCGCGATTTGGCAGCATTAGCATATCAAAGTCCTTATTGGCAGCCATTAACGCTTCTACCACCACTAAGGTGTTGTATGGTGGAACATTGGTATCTGTGGTGCCATGGGCAATTAGCAGCTTACCTTTTAAGTTTTCAACCACGAGTTGATTGGCTTGGCTGTCGTAATTTGTTGTGCCATCTTCATTTTTTACTAGCACGCCATGGTATTTTTCGCCCCACTCATCGGCATAGTTTCGATTGTCGTGATTACCCGCTTGAGATACCGCCACAGAATAAAAGTCTGGAAATGTTAATAAGGCACGCGTAGACGCAAAGCCACCACCTGAATGACCCCAAATACCAACACGTGTGCTATCAATCCAACTATGTTGTTTTGCTAACTGCTTAATGGCAGCCACTTGATCTGGAATACCGCTATCCCCCATGTTTTGATAATAAAATTCATGAAAGCTTTTTGAACGTCCAGGGGTGCCTAAGGCGTCGATTTCAATAACGATAAAACCTAGCTCGGCAATCGCTTGGTTATCACCGCGTGCTGCTCTGAAATGACGACCACGAATACTGCCCACTTGCGGGCCAGGATATAAGTAATTCACCACAGGGTAAGTCTTAGCAGCGTCGAAGTCGCTAGGCTTATACATCAAGCCGTAGATATCATGCTCGCCGTTGCGGTCTTTAACTATAAAGGGTGTTGGCGCTTGCCAGCCAGAATCTACTAGCTTAGTGATATCCATTTGCTCAACGACAAAGCCTGATTTTTTAGTCGTTCTACGAATAAAACTGGTTTCTGGCTGATTCGGTGTTGATACTCGGTCTAAGAAAAACTCCGCATTATCGCTTAAAGTAATACGGTGATGCTTTTTCTCTGGTGTTAATAAGGTTAAATTTGAACCGTCTTTATTAACACTGTAAAGATAATGATAATAAGGGTCGCCACCTTCTTTTCCTGCACCAGTAAAAATCAACTTGCCGGTATCTTGGTTAACGTTTAGCAGTGCTAATACCGTCCAATCACCTTGGGTAATTTGATTTTTAACTTTTCCTGTTGTCGCATCAACTAAATATAAATGCCCCCAATCTGAACGCTGTGAAAACCAAATAAACTCATTGCTTTTATCAAGATACTGCCAGCTAATATCACTAACACCTGATTCGAAAAAGCTCTGCTCGCTTTCACTCATCACAGTGCGGACTTTACCTGTGTTGGCATCGGCAATTTTTAACGTCGCGGTTTTATGATCGCGTGTTGATGACACAAAGGCAAAATGGCTGCTGTCAGCAGACCAGTCAATATCTAACAACTGACCATCATTACCAGCAACGTGATCAGTAATGGTCGATCGGTGATCGTCAGCCGGCATATCAAGCGCCGTGACTTTGCCATGAGCAATATCGATCACCACACGGTGAATTTTGAAAATATGCTCATCACCCGGTAATGGGTATTTCCACACATCAATATCGGGATGCCCAACCGCGGTTGACACTATGCCCATTTCGCCAACGTTTCTGCCATCGTGTTTAAAGGTGGTGAGTTTTTTCGAGTCCGGCGACCATTTAACCACTGGCTTATCTGAACGCAGCCAACCGGCGTTATTGGTGGCGTAACCGAAGTCTTTAATACCATCAGTAGTAAGTTGTTTTTCGCTGTTATCGTTGAGGTTACGCAACCATAAATTGTGCTGGCGAATAAAAACTGCTTGTTTACCATCAGGGGAGATAAACTCGTTTTCCTTAACGGCATTGCTAGCGTGTTGGCACCGATAGTTTTCAAGATCACACTGATATAACCGATCATCAATATCGACCGATATACGGTTATTGCTGAGTAATTCAAAGTGGTTAAAAGGTAAATCGGCTTGATCTAGGTCTTGCTTGTTTTCTTGTTCGGCTTCTTTAACTAAAGCGCGAGTCAGGGCGTTGGCAAGCTTTTGATGATCAAACGCTAATTGTTTTTGTTTGGTGCTTGGGTCGAGGATAAAAAATCGCTGACCTTGTGCAGTGTGGCTACGGTAAGTCAGCTGATTATTTTCAGTCCATGTCGGGTAATCTAAGTTACCTGTCACCAATTTATCAGTAAATTTGCTGAGTTGTCGCTCTGCTTGTTGGTATTTTTCAATAGTTAATGAGGCTGCATTAGCCATCGAAACAGTGCTTGCCACGCAGGCTAAAATAACGCTTGCTGGTAAGTGTTTTATCTTTGAAACCATGTATTACCTTGAATTTATCAATTGTAAAAATAGGGTTTCAGCATTCTAGCACTTCTTTCTCTTCGCTGTTAACTTACTTAATTTGCCACTAACGCGGCAGCGAAACCAACGAAGATGCCCCCTGTTGCTTTACCAATCCAACGTTGGCTTATTGAGGATAAAAAATAGTCTCTAAAACGAAATGCCACTAACACATACAAAGAAGTGAAAATAAAGGCGTTTGCTAAGCTAGTACCGGCCAGCAGCAAAAATTGTGGCAGTATCGCTTGGCTTGGCTCGATAAACTGTGGAAATAACGCGGAAAAAAACACTAAAGCTTTGGGGTTGCTCAAACCGAGTAACAAACTTTGTTTAAATAGCGCTCTTTTCGCCGGTGTTTGTTTGTTTTTATTAGCAAACGACCAAGCACCCTTACTGCGCCAAATCGCGATACCGATATAAACTAAATAGCCGGCACCGGCGTATTTAATAATGGTAAAGGCGAGATCCGACGCCATCAGAATAAGCCCCAAACCCGAAGCCGATATTAGCGCTAAAATCATCACCGCACTGACATGACCACATACCCCAGCTAAGGCGCGCTTACGGCCAAAATTTACGCCATTGCTGGCTGCTAATATAACTGACGGGCCAATGCTAATAGAGGCAACAAGTGAAATACTAAAATAGAGATAATAATTGCTGAGTTCCATGACTTTCCGAAGCAGAGTAAATCGCAAGTAAGTTGATGTGGTTAAAAAGATGGGTATCCTAGCGAGTATATTTTTTCCTGCAAGGTAAAATTGGTTTATTAAGGCAGTTTATTTTTAACGCCATGAAGCACAATTAAAAAAGCCGCAACTCGTATGCTGCGGCTCTTCATATTATTTAATAACGATTCAGGGCTATTTTTTCATTTTGGCAAAGGCATCGGCAAAGGCATTACCCATAGCGGCATTGTTTGTCGCCTTGTTGGCTTTAGGTTTTGCCGCTCTGGTTTGGTTTTTGTGCTGTGCTGGTTTGGCTTTGTTATCGCTGTGCCCTGCTTTTGGCGCATTTTCTGAGGTATGACTTTTCGCTTGCGGTGTAGCTTCATCTAAACGCATGGTTAAACTGATACGCTTACGCTGTGGGTCAACTTCTGTCACTTTAACTTTTACCACTTCGCCGGCTTTGACGATTTCATGGGGATCACTAACAAATTTATTGGTTAGTGATGAAATATGCACTAAGCCATCTTGATGAACACCAACATCGACAAAAGCGCCGAAATTAGCGACATTAGAAATAACTCCTTCGAGTATCATGCCGACTTTCAGGTCGTTGATAGTATTTACACCGTCTTGAAAAGTCGCGGTTTTAAACTCAGGGCGCGGATCACGACCGGGTTTTTCTAGCTCGCTAATAATATCTTTAATGGTGACTTCACCAAAAGTATCGCTGGTTAATGCGCCAAGATTAATTTTTTCCAGCGCCGATTTATTGGCCATAACGCCACTGATATCGCTATCAAGCTGTTGTAAAATTTCTTCAACTAGGCGGTAGGTTTCAGGATGAACCCCTGAATTATCTAACGGGTTAGTGCCCTGACTAATACGTAAAAACCCTGCTGCTTGTTCAAAGGCTTTTGGCCCTAAACGTGCGACTTTTTTTAATTCATTACGATTGTTAAATCGGCCGTTCTCATCGCGATAACTAACGACGTTATTCGCCATGGTTTTATTTAAACCCGACACTCGTGTTAATAAAGCCGCCGACGCGCTATTTAGATCAACGCCCACGGCGTTTACACAATCTTCAATCACATTGTCTAAGGTTTGGCTCAGTTGGCTTTGGCTAACATCATGTTGATATTGGCCAACGCCAATTGCTTTTGGATCTATTTTAACGAGTTCTGCTAGCGGGTCTTGTAAGCGACGGGCAATGGATACTGCGCCACGAATCGAAACATCTAAATCAGGAAACTCTTTTGCGGCTAATTCAGAGGCCGAATACACCGAAGCGCCCGCTTCACTGACGATCACCTTAGTTGGCGGTTGCTTTTCTAACTTAGTGATCACTTCGGCAATAAGTTTGTCACTTTCGCGTGATGCCGTGCCATTACCGATAGCGACTAATTCGACTTTATGTTGCTGGCATAAATTCACTAAGGTGCGCACAGATTTATCCCAGTGGTTTTGTGGCGCATGCGGGAATATGGTGGCGGTTTGTAATAATTTACCTGTGGCATCAACAATGGCAAGTTTACAACCGGTTCTAAGGCCGGGATCTAAGCCTAAGGTTGTTTTAGCCCCTGCCGGCGCTGCCATCATTAAGTCATTTAGATTACGTGAAAAAACCTTAATGGCTTCCACTTCTGCTTGTTCACGCAACTTACCTAATAATTCTGTTTCTAAACTTTGGCTTAACTTTATTTTCCAGGTTGATTGCACCACTTTGGTTAAAAATGCTGCTGCGGCTTGGCCCGTTAAACGTAGGTTAAAATGCTCAGTAATTATTTGTTGTGCACTTGAAAACGCTCCTGCTTGGCCGGGATCTACATCAATACTCAATGCTAATAGTTTTTCATTACGACCACGCAACATCGCGAGCATACGGTGTGACGGTACCGACTTTAATAATTCAGTATGTTGAAAATAATCGCGATATTTGGCGGCTTCTTTGTCTTTACCTTTAATCAATTTACTGCACAGGTGAGCTTGCTTAAGTAAATGACGGCGTAATTTTTCGATTAAATTCGCGTCTTCTGCAAAGCGTTCAACGAGAATAAAATGCGCGCCTTCAAGTACGGTAGTTACATCAACAAACCCTTGCGCTTTATTGATAAAGGCACTGGCTTCCTGGTCTGGATTAAGTTGCCAATTACTATAAATTTTATTGGCTAAAGGCTCTAAACCCGCAGCAATAGCAATTTGCCCTTTAGTTCTTCTTTTCGGTTTAAAAGGTAAATACAAATCTTCTAAACGGGTTTTATTATCGGCATTATTCAGCTCAGCCGCTAATGCCGGCGTTAAGTTACCTTGTTGCTCAATGTTGGCGATGATGACTTTTCTGCGTTCATTTAAATCACGCAAATAAACTAAACGCTGAGCAAGGTGGCGTAGGTGATTATCGTCAAGCCCTTGGGTAACTTCTTTTCTATAACGGGCAATAAAAGGAACGGTTGCGCCTTCATCTAATAAGTTTATAGCAGCGTTTATTTGGCTGGTTTTTACATCAAGTTCTTTGGCTATTTGCTCAGCGATGGGCGTCATGTATACGAAATCCTAGGACAATAAAAAATGGTGGTTTAGCATGTTTTTGTGGCGAACATTATATACCAAAATATTATGGATATGCGATATACGCGCATGGCTTCATTTAATTAAGCGTAACAATACTTAGGTTAAGCGAATTTTATTAGTGTGGCACATCATTTAGCGTTACAATGTTGTGGAAAATATCATCTAATTTTATAAAAATAACCGGAAATATTATGGCCCTCTCTGTTGTTATCTTAGCCGCGGGTAAAGGCACGCGCATGCGCTCTGCTTTACCAAAAGTTCTTCACCCAGTTGCTGAAAAGCCGATGGTATCTCATGTTATTGACGCCGCCCGTCAAGTAGCGGCTGAAAATATCTATTTAGTTTATGGTTTTGGTGGTGAAGTATTAAAAGCGAAAGTCACCGGTGATGATTTAACTTTTGTCGAACAAAAAGAGCAACTCGGCACCGGTCATGCGGTAGATATGGCATCACCATTTTTATCTGATGATGAAGATGTATTAGTGCTTTACGGTGATGTTCCTTTGACGAAAGTCAGCACCTTGCAAGCTTTAATCGCGCAAAAACCTGAAAATGGCATGGCACTATTAACCGTGCATTTAGCTAACCCGACTGGCTATGGTCGCATTATGCGCGACAGCAGCGGCTCGGTGGTGGGTATTGTTGAGCAAAAAGACGCCAGCGCCGAACAATTATTGGTAAATGAAGCCAACACTGGTATTTTGTTGGCTAATGGTGGTGATTTAAAGCGCTGGTTAGCTAATTTATCAAGCGATAACGCCCAAGGTGAATATTATTTAACCGATATTATTGCCGCGTGTCATCAAGAAGGTAAAACTATTGCTACCGCGCACCCTGACAGTGAAATTGAAGTAGAAGGCGCAAATAACCGTGTACAACTTGCCGGGTTAGAGCGCGCTTATCAATTGCGAAAGGCAGAAGAGTTGATGATTGCCGGCGCAAGTTTACGTGATCCTAGCCGACTTGATATTCGTGGTAATGTCAGCGTTGGTCAAGAAGTGGTGATTGACGTTAACTGTATTTTCGAAGGTAATGTTGAAATAGCGGATAACGCTATTATTGGCGCCAATTGTATTTTGAAAAACTGTACTATTGGTCAAGGCGCAGAAATTAAGCCAAACACCATTATTGAAGACGCCATTATTGGTGAGTTAGCCTCTGTTGGGCCATTTGCTCGAATTCGTCCCGGCTCAGAATTAAAGCGCGATGCCCATGTCGGCAATTTTGTTGAAATGAAAAAAACAACCTTAGGTGAGGGCGCAAAAGCGGGTCATTTAAGTTACTTAGGCGATGCTGACATTGGCGAAAATGCCAATATTGGTGCTGGTACTATTACGTGTAACTATGATGGCGTAAATAAGTTTAAAACCACTATTGGCGCTGGCGCATTTATTGGCTCAAATGCCTCGTTAGTCGCTCCTGTGACTATTGGTGATATGGCCACCACGGGCGCTGGCTCGGTGATTGTTAAAGATATTGATAATAATGACTTAGGCGTTGCGCGTGGCAAACAACGCAATATTACCGGTTGGAAACGTCCTAGTAAGCAATAAGCTTAAAATATTGGCTTTTCTATCAATGCACTGGTTTCAACGCTAGTGCATTTTGTTTTTCATTCGCTAGTAAATTCCACTTCAGACAAATTTCATTTTAAGGCACATGATTTTGGTCAATTATTATGCGAATTAATGGTCGTTTCCTAGATAAATATTGTTTTTATTTTCAGCTTTTGTTCTAATAGCGAAGTTTTAAACCGAAACTTTTAAGAGCAAAACGAAAG
>JBMZDW010000069.1:0-10960 GCA_049614565.1 Cognaticolwellia sp.
AAATTACATCATGCCGCCCATGCAGCGTTTATACGCTTGTTTTTATTAAACTTATTGCATGGGTGTTAGTACTGACACCCCACCTTATACCCCTAAAAACTCAACACTCAAGCTAACCTATTGAATAATAATGAAATGTCCTTGTTTCACACATTTTTAAATTACTAATACAATTTTATCTTTTTTAGAAATTAACTACCATAAAATATCGATATTCATGCTCTTACTACTAAACAAGAGAAATACTCTGATAATTTTTTCAATTAGCTGACATTAAATGCACTTTCCTATGGCGCTTTCGCCCCCAAACCGACATAAAAACTATTAAGTTGTGGCCCGAATTACTTAGTCATATACAGTTGGACTTGCTTTAAAACTCGGTCGCTCCCGACCGAGATATTTATATCATACTTAGAACCGAAGTATGCTTTGGTTGAACAGTGTTATACCAATACTAGTAAGTTAGTGGTCAATTATTTAGTCTATATAGAATAATCACCTATATATAAATATTGTTATTATAACCTTGTAGCAAATTCTAAGCCGGCAGCAAAGGCTCTTTTCGCATCCATACCGCGTGCATCTAGTGCAGCGCCGATAACATGCACATTAACACCTCTATTTTCAAGCTCACTGGCAAGGTCGCTACGAGATTTTTGCCCTGCACATATAATGACCGTATCGACATCTAACACTTTGTTCTCGCCTTTGTGGGTGATGTCTACACGTTTTGAATCTACTTGGTTGAAAGTAACACCACCCCACATTTTAACTTGACGCTGTTGCAAAACGGTACGGTGAATCCACCCTGTTGTTTTACTTAAATCAGAGCCTACTTTCATATCTCGCACTTCAAGCATAAAAATATCTCGATCAACTGGTGGTGTAGGTTGCGCTTTTGTAATACCGCCGCGGGTTGCAAAGTTACTATCAACTCCCCATTCTGCCATAAACGCTTCTTTGCTTTGTTGTTGATGTCCCTCAGGCTCAGTGAGGAATTCAGCGACGTCAAAACTAATAGGTCCTGCCCCGATGATTGCAACTCGTTTACCTACTGATTTTTTATCAACTAATACATCAAGGTAATTCAAATATTCTGCCGATTCAGTGCCGGGAATAGGTGGTGTCCAAGGACGTACACCGGTTGCAACCACAACATCATCATAGCCTTCTTCAAGTAATTGCGTTTTAGTTGCCGCCTGCCCTAAACGAACATTTACATCTGCTCGTTCAAAACGACGTTTGAAATAGCGTATGGTTTCAAAAAATTCTTCTTTGCCTGGAATACGCGCAGCAATTTCAAACTCACCACCTAAGGTATCGCGTGATTCGAATAGTGTTACCTGATGACCACGTTCAGCAGTAATTGCTGCGATAATCATTCCAGCAGGACCTGCACCAACTACGGCAATTTTTCGAGCTTGTTTTGTCGGTTGTGCCTCAACTTCGTATTCTTTACACGCAAGTGGGTTAACAAGACAGGTAGTTAATTTTCCATCAAATACTTGGTCTAAACAACCTTGGTTACAGCCAATGCATGTATTGATCTCGTCTGCTCGACCTTGCTCAGACTTAATGACAAAATCAGGATCTGCCAAGAAGGGGCGTGCCATCGAGACCATATCTGCCTGTCCGCTAGCAATAATTTCTTCAGCAACTTCAGGGGTATTAATTCGGTTACAACTGATAACCGGTATATTTACTTCTTTGCGCAGTTTTTCGGTTACACCACTAAACGTTGCGCGTGGTACACCCGATGCAATTGTTGGTACACGTGCTTCATGCCAACCAATGCCGGTATTAATAATATTAATGCCTAGTTTTTCAACTTCCTTTGCCAAAGCAACAACTTCTTCCCAACTACTACCCCCTTCAACTAAGTCGAGCATCGACAAGCGGTAGATAAGAATAAATTTGTCACCGATGCTTTCACGTACTCGGCGAATAATCTCTAATGGAAAACGAATACGGTTTTCAAAGGATCCGCCCCAAAGGTCTGTTCGATGATTAGTGCGTTGCACAATAAATTGGTTGATGAGATAACCTTCAGAGCCCATTAATTCAACACCATCGTAACCTGCCAACTTAGCTAACTCGGCCGAACGAACATAATCATTGATTTGTTGTTCAACTTCCTCACCTGATAATTCTTTAGGCATATAAGGGTTGATTGGCGCTTGAATTGCAGACGGTGCCACCAATGCTTTGGTATAGGCATAACGACCTGTATGTAAAATTTGCATACATATTTTACCGCCCTCTGCATGTACAGCATCAGTTACCTGTTTATGTTGTGGTATTTCACCTTCGTTATCCATACACGCGGCACCATGAAAGACAACCCCACTTTTATTTGGGGAAATACCGCCCGTAACAATCATACCAACACCACCACGGGCGCGAGCCGCGTAGAATTTAGCAAGCTTTGCATAACCACCCTCTATTTCTTCAAGGTTGGTATGCATAGACCCCATAAGTATGCGGTTTTTTAAGGTAGTAAAACCTAGATCTAAAGGCTTCAAAATATTTGGATAGTTATTGCTTGTCATGATGTACCCTTTGTTTATTCACCCTCATCAAGAGGATGAAATTTATTTAAATTTTCTTGTTACCTTGTCACTTTCAAGTAGCTATCTACCTAATGTGTAGCAAGTTCAATTATTTGATTTTGTACAATTACCAAATTGAATAAATTCCAATGCTAGCTAATGTTGCAAAAACAGGAATAACCACAGTAACGATACCAATATCTTTATAGCCCTCTTTATGTGTTAAACCAGCAATGGCTAGAACCGCAACAACAGCGCCACAATGAGGCAAACTGTCAAAACCACCACTTGCCATCGTTGCTACTCGATGTAACATTTCAGGTTCAACACCTTTATCCAAATAAGATTCAGACATCGATGAAAGAAAAATTTGCAGCCCCCCTGTAGAAGAGCCAACAATGGCTGATATTAAACTGACAGAAACAAAAATAGAAAGCAGTGGATTAAAGTCAAGTGATAATAACCACTGAGACAAGCTGATAAAGCCATCAGTTTTAGTAACAACTGAGCCAAAGCCGATAACAACAGCGGTGGCAATTAAAGGGATAATAGCATCGTCCGCCCCTTTACCTACGGTAACCAAAGTATTTTTATGCAATTTTGGAAAAATGATGATGGTAGTGATGATACCAAATAATAAGGAAATGCTTGGCCATAATAACGGTTGTTTTAAGGCATACAAAATAATGGAATCATCTGCCGGCGTATAGCCAAAAGCGGTGATCAATCTGGGTGTAATGATAGTACCAATGACAATAAGTAAAGGAATAATGGCCTTGCCCCAATGCGGTAAATCGTCAGTATTATCCTCTGACATTAAGGCTAAATCTCTGTCAGTAGGATGAAAACCCTCATTATTAGCTAACGCCTTTTTTCGCTGTTTTTCTAAATAGAGCATGCCAAAACCAAACATGATCAGGCTAGAAAAAATACCGTAACCGCCCGCGGCAAATAAATCCGTTTTTAGTGAAACTGCCGCGATAACATTTTGAATAGAAGGTGTTCCAGGTAATGCCGATAGCGTATAAGTACCACTACCCAAGGCAAGCGCGGCAATAAATAATCTTTTCGGAATATTTGCCTGTTGTAATAGTTTTATGCCTAATGGATACATGGCAAAGATCACCACAAAAACTACAACCCCACCGTAAGTGAGAATAGTGGCTGCTAATACCGTGATCCATAATGCTTTTTGTGCACCTAACTTATTCACTAAAGCAACGGCAATGCTTGATGCAGCCCCACTTTCACCAGTAACTCGGCCAAACATGGCGCCCATGACAAACAGGAGAAAGAATTTACCCGCAAAAGAAAACGCACCAAGTGGGCCAAAAGCAAAATAATCAAAAATAGACTTATCTAACGGTAGACCATTAGTAACCACAACGAGCATTGTACAAAGAAGCGCAGCAAGAAATATACTTACCCCGCGCATAGCAAAAAATATAAATAAAATTACAGCTAAAACAATACCAATATACATATTAACCTCTTACTTTAACAGATGTTAAGTGTTTACCAACAATATTCATATCATCTTTTTTGTTGAGCAGGTAACAAATCACATTGCCTAACATAGTTTGCAACATCTCGGTACGACATTCAGTAGTAGCAGAGCCTATATGAGGTAATAAGGTGACGTTACCCTGCGCTTTCAATGTTTCGCTCACCTCAGGTTCATTTTCATAAACATCGAGGCCTGCGGCACTAATAGTCTCATTTTTCAGCGCGTTAACTAATGCCTGTTCATCCACAAGTCCTCCCCTGCCGGTATTAATCAATACGCTAGTATTTTTCATTAATACTAGCGTTTCTTCGTTAATTAAATAGCGGGTATCTTCTGATAGTGGGCAATGTAGTGACACAATATCGGCTTGTTGTAACAGCGCTGCTAAACTTTCACAATAAGTTGCACTTAATGACTGTTCAGCTTCAACTTTTCGAGAAGGATTATGGTAAATCACCTTCATATTAAACCCCTGAGCTCTGCGGGCAACTGCTTGACCGATAGCACCAAACCCGACAATACCTAATATTTTACTGTGTACAGACTGACCAATGATGCCAACCGGCGTTTTACTGCTCCATTGATTATTTCTTAAAAAGCTTTCATTTGCAGTTAAACGTCTTGAAGTGGCTAAAATCAATGCAAAGGCCAAATCAGCCGTATCCTCTGTCACAACAGGAGTATTAGTCACCATAATATTTTTTGACCAAGCTGCGGCTAAATCTATATGCTCAGTTCCTACGCCAATATTAACGATAAGCTTGATGTTATCGGGTAATTGGGCAATAAAGACAGCATCAATATTATTAAATGGCGTAACACAAATAATATCTGCTTGCTGAAAAATGCTGGTATCACCGGCATAGGCGATAAAAGATAATGTACCAACATCTGTATCAATCGAAGTTAGCGGTAAAGGTGTCATCAATATAATGCAATGTTCATTCATTTTTATAGTTTCCTGTCGTTATTCTTATTATTTCACCATAACTTAACTCTGACTTTAAGAAAATTTAGTTGATATCAGGCGTTTCATTGAGCATGGAACTAACCGTTAGATTACGTTATCACGACAATGTAATTAAGTTTGTTATCTAAGTAACATTTGGAGTTTCAGTGTCCGTCTAGTTATTCACCGAAAGGGTAAATACACCGTAAGTCAGTAACGCTAGACATATAGTACCAAGACTGAGAGAGTCAGATTATTGCTCCTGAGGATAAGATGAAACCATATATTCCTGTGGAAAAACGTGTTCAAACTTTTCAATCATACTTTTTAAATCTGGAATGATTAATTTACTGTATTTATAGGTTAACATGTTATCAAGCTCCATCTTTTTAAGCTCTCGAGCAATGCTTTGCCTAGTAGCACCAACCATTAAACCGAGTGTTTCCTGAGAAACATTATTTACGATAATGGTGCCATTTCCTTCGGCTTCTCCACGACTTAACGCTACTTTCACAACCACCTTAGCCACCCTTTGATATAAAGGCAGTAAATAGGACTCTTCTAACATCTCAAATGCCAAATGCAGGCGATGACATAACAACTTATTGATCGAGACTAAAATTTCGGGGTGATTTAAGCATATTATTTCAAAATGCTCTCGGCTAAGTACATTAAGTACACTATCTTCACAAGCAACCGCATAATTAACACGATTTTGTCCGGTAATTAAGCCCATATCACCAACACAATCACCGGGGTGAAGGTTAGAGAAAATAAGTTCATTTCCTTCTTTTGAGTAGGTGCAAATTTTTACGTTACCAGAAATAATTTGAAAACCATGATGGGAGGAATCACCGAGCGAATAAACAAATTGTTCTTTACTATACTTCTTTAAGGTTAATAACTTATTAACATCCTTTAGTGCTGCTTCGCTAAGGTTTTTTCGCCAATTGTGCAAATTAGGAATGACTAGCATAAAGGTACTCTTCAAGTTGGTGAACGGGTTAGATGTTTAAGTGACATACTGATCTGAGTTTTTATGAAGAAAAATAGGCTATTTCACTTCAGCCAGTTCAAGCTGAATCATGCATCTTGAGCTGGCTGAATATATATTAGAAATGGCACTACTTCGCAATAGCCATAGCCAAGTAAGGTTTAAGGCTTAAAAGACTTTGCAATTTTACGCGCATAAGCTTCAATAGGAATTTCGGCATATCCTGTGGCAAACCAAACAACAACAACATCACGAGCTGGCGATACATAAAGCCCTTGCCCGCTCATACCGGCTTTATAAATGTCGCCATCAGCAAAGACCGCATCCCATTGATAACTGTTATGTAATGGCTGCTCTCTAAATGTTTTAGTTAAATGCGGACCAAAGGTGCCTTTAAGGTAATTTTGTGGTTTACCCGCATGCTGTATTTTATTTAAAATATTTTTAGATACAATGCGAGTCTCTGATACTTTATTCCAGCTAGGGGTGTGGAGTAATGCAAAGCGCGCCATATCTTCTAAGCGAGAACTAATAAGGCCGTGTATGATGCCATTCCCTTGTGGTGAAAGCGCCAACGTTGCGTCTCCTTTCATGCCCGCATGGCGCCAAATTCGATCAGAAATTAATTCTGCGAGTCTCACCCCTGTGACCTCTTCAATGAGCAGGCCTAACATTTGAGTAACGGCAGATGAATATTCAAATGCGTTGCCGGGCTCATGTAATGCTTTGATAGAAAATAATGCCTCGTTATGCGTTTGTTTGATGCCCTTATTATTTACAGCGCCAACTTCAGATGCATAAAACTGGCTGATACCTGAATTAGGATTACTGCGCTCTTTGGCACTTTCAAGTAGGTCCAGTCCTGTTTGCATATTTAATAGATCAATGACTTTTATCTTTTCCCAAGCCGTTCCTTTTGCCTGTTCCATATAAAAAGCTAACGGTTTATCAACGTCTACCTTTCCTTCTTCTTCCAGTTGGGCAATAAGTAGACCCGCAACGACCTTGGCATTAGACATCCATACATGGCTATCATTTTTACGCATGCCTAGGTATTGTTCAAAAGCCACCTTACCCTTATGTAATACCATCATCCCTTGTACGGGCGAATTCTTGGCCGTTATCATTGCTTGCAAGGACAAACTGTCACCGCCTTCGTTTGTCAATTCAACCTTACCCACTGAGGGGATTAATTTACGCTCAAGTTGTGCCACTTTTCCATCACGAGCAATAATTGCTTGAGGTAAAAACTCACCTAGATGCAAATAAGAATAACCACCTGCTTCTGTAATAGTGATAAACTTTCCAACACTCCATTTGTTATGCAACTCATAAGCTTTTTCTGCCGAATAGCCATTTTTTATGGTCGAGACAAAGTCAGTTTCTGTGGCTGATACAGACAAACAACAGACTGCAATAAATCCACTTAGTATTCGTCTAGCAATCAATTGACTCTTCCTATTCTTCATCATTATAAACCTTCCATTTGCTTAAGCTCTGTTAGGGCTTGCTGACGTAATTCTCTTCTAAGTATTTTACCGACGGGAGATTTGGGTAGTGCATCAGTGAAAATTATTTCACGAGGGTTTTTGTAACCCGTAAGATGTTCTCGACAATGTGCCATTAAAATGTCAGTGGTAGAATTTTTAGCCTTCAAGGTCACATAGGCACGAACTAACTCGCCGGTTTTTTCTCTTGGTACACCGATAACAGCCGCTTCTAAAACATCTGGATGCCCGCCAAGAACATCTTCAATTTCATTGGGATAAACATTAAAGCCAGAAACAATAATCATGTCTTTTTTACGATCAACTAATTTAATGAAACCATCTTTGCGTACATAACCGATATCACCGGTTTTTAACCAACCATCCGAGGTAACAGTCTCTGCAGTAGCCTCTGGGCGCTGCCAATAACCTAACATTATCTGTGGGCCCTTAGCCCATATTTCACCTTCTTGCCCCTGTGGTAATTCATTACCTTGCTCATCGATGATTTTTATTTCAGTATCAATTACCGGTAAACCAGCGCAACCGTATTGCGGCGCCGAAGGAGGATTAAGCGTTATTGCAGGGGAAGATTCTGATAATCCCCAACCTTCACTGACTTTACACCCAGTGACCTCATGCCAACTTTCTATCGCTGCCATTGTGGTTGCAGCCCCGCCGGTTATAGTAAATTTCAACGAACTGAAATCTAACGATTTAAATTCATCGTGATTGCTCAAGCCAATCAATAAGGTATTAATACCAGCAAATGCAGTGAATTTTTCATTGTTAATTAGTTGAACAAACTGATCCATATCACTTGGATTAGGGATCAATATACTGCAACAGCCTCGGACGAAATACATATAAGAAATAGTAAAAGCGAAGATATGATAAAGCGGTAACGGCAAGACTAATGTCTCTTCACCATTTATGGTAACATCGTCTACCCTAGCCGAGACTTGGTATATATTTGACAACAAATTGTGCTGACTAAGCATCGCGCCTTTAGAAACCCCAGTAGTGCCGCCAGTATATTGCAACAAGGCAAGCGCTTTATTATCAACGTTAAGCTTATGTAAACCACCAGGATGAACTTTAAGTAAAGCTTGCCCCTGAGCCAAAATTTGACCAAAATCGACGCTCACCGAAGCATTAGTGAGTGGCTTTATTTTTTGTTCAGCCAATGATAAAGCATTGACCAAAATAACTGTTTCGATATCATTTTCAGGCAGTGTCGCATCAACGGTTGCAGCTATTTTGTCTAAAACCACAATAGCCTTTGCCCCGCTATCTTTGAACTGATGACTCAATTCTCTAGAAGTATACATAGGGTTGGTATTAACGATCACTAAACCAACACGTAATGCTGCAATGGCTGCGATTGGGTAATGAATGGTATTAGGAAGCTGAATGGCAATTCGATCACCAGGCACTAAAGCCGTATTTTGCTGTAACCACATAGCAATGGCATTGGCACTTTGGTCAACCTCTTCAAAGCTATAATCTTGCCCAAGATAACTGAAAGCGGTTTTTTGTGAATATTTACTACAGGCATCATCTATCTCTTTCAATAAATTAGTCTGACTTAAATCAGGAAGTTGTGTATAACTATCAAACATAAATATCTCTTTGTATCTAACAAGGTTGCGAGCGAACTTGCTAATAAAATACAAAGGAATAGAAGTGGTTGTCAATGTACAAATAATCTACAACATGACATAAAAAAACATTAGCCCATAATTACAAAAGCCAACGAAATACCATAACAAGCTGAATTTTAAGTAGATAAAAACAACTTTTCATCTCTACTCGATAACTATAAAAAAACAAGGCCAGCTAAAGTGGCGTGATTTTCACTATACACTGGCACGATCCCACTATTGCCATATGAAGATGTTTTGCAAACAGGATAAAGTATAATATTTGGCAAAAACGACAACACTAAAGTGCGTGGTATTTATGGCTATAATCCAACCTTATATTTTCGAGCAATTATTAGCCGATGAATATTTGTTACATCAAATCGTTTCTGAGCGATAAGCTTGCCTTAAACAGTCGAGCATTCTCGACATAATGTTTGGCTGACATAGCTAATTGAGCAATCTGTTGGGCATTAAGTGTTTTGACAACTTTGGCCGGCGTCCCTATCACCAACGAATTATCAGGAATCACCATATTTTCAGGGACTAAAGCGTTAGCTCCGATGATACAATTTTTACCGATCTTTGCCCCATTGAGCACGACGGCATTAATGCCAATAAGGCTACCTTCTCCTATTTGACAACCATGAAGCATGACTTTATGACCAACGGTGACATTGTCGGCAATAACTAACTTAGCACCTTGGTCAGCATGTAATACACTACCATCTTGAATATTGGTGTTACAACCAATAGTAATTTGTTCAACATCACCGCGAATGACGCTATTAAACCAAATGGATGAGCCATTACCGATGTTAACCGAGCCAATAATAACAACGCCATGAGCAACAAAAACTTCAGCGGGGTCAAAATTAACCTTACGTTGATTTAAATCTGCTATATACATATATCTCCTTAAATGTTCACATTACTTCTGTTTCACATAGCTAAGCATAAAAACAAGCATCAAGGCTAAAGCCCCTAGATAACTTAGTTTAAATTTACTGTATCGGGAAGCAATGGCTTTAAAATTTTTCAAACTTCATAATGATTTATTTGAGCACAGTAAGTAAAAACTAGTTTAACTGGGTCATAACGATAATAATATTAAATAATTAATGGTGCTTCTCAATAGGATTATGCGCAGCAAATAAAAGCGACCAGAATTCCATTTCCTAGCCAATAAAATGTAGATCAATCAAGCGCCTTGTTATTGAAAATTTATCCTGTTTATAACTGATTAGTTACGACCTTAATTCAATTAATATTAAATAGCTTGCTTGTAAATTACTTTAACGGGGTTATTAATCTGTCGCTGTAACGTTTTCCACTGTTGTTTTACTTGGGCAACATTATTCTCTTTTACATGACCGTAGCCGCGTAATTTTTGCGCGCTACTGGCTAATTCTACCGCGGTTTGATACTGTTCGCTTGAAAAGGCAGCTGAAGTAAGTTTGGGTAATAAAGCTAAGATAAGTTGTTCATATTCATTGATTAATTCCCGCTCCATGTTGCGCTCTTCACTATAACCAAAAATATCAAAACGGGTACCACGTAAACCTTTAAATTTAGCCAGTAAAGCAAAAGCTTTCATCATCCAACTACCATATTCTTTTTTCTTTAAATGACCAGTAACGGGATCGCGTTTGCTAAATAAAGGTGGTGCTAAATTAAATTTAACTTGAATATCTCCGTCAAATTGACTGTTAAGTTTATTGATAAAATCGCCATTGGTATACAAACGAGCCACTTCATACTCATCTTTATAGGCCATTAATCGGGAAAATCCACGAGCAACAGCCTTTGAGAATTCACCATTTTCTTTCGG
>JBMZDW010000070.1:0-10825 GCA_049614565.1 Cognaticolwellia sp.
TACCACCGCTTTGGAATACCGCGTACATAGCTACTCCGTACTGCGTCATCATCTAAGGACGACGCTTAAATTTAAAATTATAGGGCGCGAATTCTACGCGAAGATATTGGCGAGGGCAAGCACAAATGCGATGATTTATTATTATTTTTCTTGAAACAAAAACTTCTCGCTTGCAAAACTTCTATCGTCATGAATTTCGTGTAAAATTAGCCGTGAAATATTTCGCTACTATAACATGAAAGGTTGCTCGTTACGCTTTATGAATATCAAAAATATCCAAGCTTTGGCTCAGCAAGACATGACAGCGGTCAACGACCTTATTTTTTCAAAACTTCATTCTGAAGTTGCGCTGATCAATCAACTCGGCGTTTATATTGTCAATGGTGGCGGTAAACGTATGC
Source organism: Cognaticolwellia sp. (assembly GCA_049614565.1). GTDB lineage: Bacteria > Pseudomonadota > Gammaproteobacteria > Enterobacterales > Alteromonadaceae > Cognaticolwellia. The sequence goes on from JBMZDW010000070.1 coordinate 402, forward strand.
GCCCACTACTTACGGTATTGGCTGCCAGAGCTATCGGCTATCAGGGCACCGAACACTTACAGCTTGCGGCGATTGTTGAATTTATTCATACCTCAACGTTATTGCATGATGACGTGGTTGACGAATCAAATATGCGCCGAGGCCGTGAAACCGCCAATGCCCTCTTTGGTAATAGCGCTAGCGTGTTAGTGGGTGATTTTTTATATTCGCGCTCATTTCAAATGATGAGTGAGCTCAATAACTTAAAAGTAATGGATATTTTATCCGACGCCACTAACATTATTGCTGAAGGTGAAGTATTACAATTAATGAATTGTAATGATCCCGACACTACCGAAGAAAGCTACATGCAGGTTATTTACTGCAAAACGGCAAAATTGTTTGAAGCAGCAACGCGATTGGCCGCCGTGCTGGCAAAACAAGACCAAGCCACAGAGTTAGCCATGCTGAACTACGGTAAACATTTAGGTACCGCTTTTCAATTGGTTGACGACATTATGGACTACACTGCTGACGCACAAGAAATGGGCAAAAATGTTGGTGATGATTTAGCGGAAGGCAAGCCAACTTTGCCATTGTTGTACGCCATGAGAAATGGCAACGAGCAGCAAAGTGCGTTAATTCGCAGTGCCATTGAACATGGCGATGGCATGGAACATCTAGATGATATTCTTACTGCCATGACACAAACCGGCTCCTTAGTTTATACGCAGAAAAAAGCCGAGCAAGAAGCCGACAAAGCTATTAGTGCCATTGCACTGTTACCTGAATCTGAATATAAGCAAGCACTTATTTCGTTAGCGCATATTGCCGCTAACCGTAGCGCCTAATCCTTAAAAAAAGCAACAGTGAGTTTTTAGCTAACTGTTGCTTTACTTCCTTTACCCAACATTACTTACTCACATACAATGGCTTTATCACAGTTTAAGCAATCCTCCATACGATGGTAAATAAAGCAAACATTAATAGCCTCACCATAACCCAAAGCGACTTTGGCCGCTTAAATACCGGTGAAAATGCGCAACTTTTTACCTTATCCAATGCTCATGATGTACAGGTAAAAATCAGCAATTACGGCGGCATTATTGTTTCAGTAAGCACCTTAGATAAAAACCAAGTATCTGCAGACATCGTGCTCGGTTATAACAAGGTTAGTGATTACGAAACCGACCCGTATTATTTAGGCGCCATTATCGGCCGCTACGCTGGGCGCATAGATCAAGGGCAACTCGCAATCGGCGATAAAAGGTATCAGCTAACACTTAACAATAACGACAATCAACTCCACGGCGGCTATCAAGCGCTCAATAAACAACTTTGGCAAGCAAGCACAAAAAGTACGCCTGATAAGATCAGCCTAATACTGCAACACACTAGCCCAGATGGTGATAATGGCTTTCCCGGCACAGTTAATTTTAAAGTGATATATAGCTTAAATAATCACAATGAGCTCACGGTTGAATACTTTGCGCAAACCGATAAAACCACAGTGATAAACCTCACCCAACATAGTTATTTTAATCTCGCAGGGCATAACACAGGTAATGTTTATCAGCAGCAAATGCAACTGAATGCCGAACATTTTTTACCCATGAATGAGCGAATTTATCCAACCGGAGAAATAAGAAGCGTGGTTAACAGCGCCCATGACTTTCAAACGCTTACTGCACTCGGCAAAAATATTAATAGCGATGATCAGCAAATAAAAATAGCGTACGGTTTTGATAACTACTGGTTGTGCAACCAATCAGCAATAAATGGTGATAGCTTTGTCGCCAGGTTGGTTGAGCCAAATTCGGGCCGGCGTTTAACCTTGTATTCAGATCAGCCTTGTTTGGTGATGTACACCGCCAACTATATTGATGGCAGCCAACGCGGCAAAGATAATTGTCTATATCAAAAACATTCGGCGTTTTGTCTTGAGCCACAACGCATCGCTAACGCGCATACTGGCGCCAATATCAGCAATGCGATACTGAGACCAGAACAAGCATTTTACAGCCAAACACGCTTTGTTTTTGATACGATATAAGCCATCATTATTGCCATGATAATGGCAATAATGATGGTGATGGCAATAATGGAATATGCGGGATAATGCTGTAGGTCGGTATTTATACCGACACATGGGTGAGTACATATACCCTCAAGATAACGAGCTTAAGCATCCAAACAACCTTTCACGAATGAATATTAGGGGCTGTTGATCTTTCGAGATTTTTTTTGCAGCAGTTTGTTGGGTATTTATACAAGGCAGAGCCTTTGTAATGTGGTTATTTCACATAAAAAGGCGATAACGCCGTAGAAATGACCAACAAACGCTGTCCGAAGGATTCGGCTAAAAGCGCTTTACTCTTTGTTGAGTAGTATTTGCTTAGAATGACTAGGCTACACCCTACTCGCCGCGATTAAAGCGCTTTTATCTCGAACAAAACTTAACCGCGAAAGATCAACAGTCCCTAGTTAAATAATGTAATTGATAAGGCATACAGCTATATCAACAAGCACCAGTTCTGCTTAGCTCAAGTACCGTAATGAAAGATATTATTCACCTATTGCCATCATGGATGGTGGCAAAAGTAATGTTGTACATGGATGTACTTTCATTACTGCTAGGTCGATGATGTTGTCTGAAATGAAGGAACATGCTTGAGTAGCAGCTCCGTGGGAGTCCAGAGGGATGCTGGAGGCAGCATTCCTTTGGGTGCTGTCGCCACCGCGACAATATATCAACAAGATTTACCATACACAGATAGCTATGATTCAGGCATTTAGAAGCATGCTATTAAAATATCTATAGTGCCTCTGGCTAAATCTCAGCTGACGAGCTAAAGCCCGACCTACAATTTACTATTGTGTTGATACACCGAGTAATAAGCTGATTTCTTTGGTGATCTCATCAATACGGTTAACATCTGTTGGGGCAATAAATATGGTATCGTCCCCTGCTAACGTACCTAAAATACCGGTCGACTCACCTAAGCTATCTAGCATGCGTGAGATTAATGGCGCACCGCCAATGCCGGTTTTTAAAATAATTTGCATATTATTGTGCTTAACGCTGATCACCACAGATTGAATGGCTTGTTTTGATTTTGGCACCGCCAACTCGTCAGGCAAAATATACACCACCTGCTCGCTGGCATTACGCATTTTCACCGCACCAAGCTTTGACAACAAGCGAGATATTTTCGCCTGTGAGGTATTTTTAAACCCTATCTCAGCCAAAGCATCGGCAAGTTGACTTTGCGAGCCATAACACTGCTCTTTTAGTAGCGCTTTAAAGGCCAGTATTAATTCTGCTTCATTTTTTTTACGGCTAGTGGTCATTCATTAACTCAAAACGGTAGTTGCTGTGGCTTGTGCTTTTGACTGATCCTTTATATCACAAAGGTCAGTGCCCTATTGTATAAAATAATTTTTTTTTCAGCCATGTTATTTTACATGAAATTAATTGCTGGCTTAAAACACCACCTGTTCTCGCTGCTCTGCTATGCCCATGGCAAGAATAAATGGATCTTGTTTTTGCTTAGCGATAAAGTCAGTTTTACTTTGTAAGTTATGCCATTGATGGCTGATCAGGCCCTGCGCTACGGCGCCACCTAAGGTTGCGCCCGGCCCGAGAATAATCAACTTATCGGGCGCGAATTCTTTTATCGCCACTTCTATTGCTTTAGAAAAGTTATACGGCGCTACCACTTGGCTACCTAGCGTATAATCATACAAGTGCTCTACATCGCAACTGTATGGCTGCCACACTTGCCCCAAACCATCAATTAACGGTATGTTCGGCGCATTAAACATATCGACCGACATTAACGACTTCGCTTGCTGAGATATTTCATTAAGCAGTGGCGTATGAAAAGCGCCATGATTAAATAAATTCATCGGATAGCGATCATCAAGCGTAGGCAATAACTTCTCTAACGCCGCTAATCCCGCTTTATTACCGCCAAAAACAAGGTAACCTCCTAAGTTAATCGACAGATAAACCTCACAATCTTGTTGCTGATTCGCCTGTGCTAAGCATTGCATTACTTGCTGTTCTCGCGCCTCGTCAATTTGCCAATCATCGTTAATGATGGGGTAAATCATTTGCCCGCCAATCACCCCTTCGCTCATCATCGAGCCCATGGTATTGATCAATGCTATGGCATGTTCTGGTGCTAAAGCGCCGGACACCGCTAAGGCAATATACCACCCCATAGAGTTACCAGTTACCGCAACAATATCGAATTGCTTTTTGTTAATGGCGTGATAGTCCGCTAACGCACAAGCGTAAATCAGCGGTGAGGCGTTCTCACCGGCGGTATGCACGCGCATACTGTAGTTTTCCATGCCGTCGAGCTCTGAAACACTCATTTGCCCTTGGCGATCACGAAACTCGTCGATCAGTGAAATGATCTCGGTTTTATCGGCATGTAAACGCTGTAAATAACCTAACTCTTCTTTATTGTAGGTACCACGGCCGGGGCAAATCACTACCGCTTTTTTCTTCTTTTGGCTTATGCTTTGGCTTTGGCTTTGGCTTTGGCCTGAGTTTTTATTAGCAGTTTTCATTGGCAGATCTCCACAGCAGCGGCAACAATATTATCAAGCGATGGCAGCACTTCGTATGCGGCAGCGCCTAGCGGAATAAAACTATCACTGGCGGTTACCCGCTTAATTTTCGGCACTACGCGCGCTTGTTCATGAATTAAGGTCACTAAGGCTTCACTGATTGAACCGGTTTGACGACATTCATCAACAATAAGCACATGCTCACAGTTATCTACTTGCGCTAATATGCCAGTTTCATCAAGCGGTGCTAACCAGCGTAAATCAACCACGCGCGCCTCTATACCTTGCTCGGCTAACTTAGCTTGCGCCTGACGAGATAAATAATTGCCATTACCATAAGTTAAAATACATAACTGCTTGCCTGAGCCTGCCACTTTAACGCCTAAATCAATATCCTGACTTTGCAATGCCGGCGGCTGATATTCAAAAGTCCATAAACCATCACCTTCTTGGTGCAAATCTTTGGTCATATATAAGGCAATGGGCTCTAAAAATATCACCATACGTTGTTGCTCTTGTGCCAAGCGCACACTGGCGCGCATCATTTCAACGGCATCAGCACCGTTTGACGGGCAAGCAATAATAAGGCCTGGAATATCACGAAAAACCGCAAAAGAGTTATCATTATGAAAATGACCACCAAAACCTTTTTGGTACGCTAAACCGGCAATGCGGATCACCATAGGATTAGTAAACTGGCCATTGGAGAAAAATGGCAAGGTTGCCGCCTCACCGCGAATTTGGTCTTCTGCGTTATGGACATAAGCCAGAAACTGAATTTCAGGCATAGGTAAAAAGCCATTATGCGCCAAGCCAATGGCGGTGCCTAAAATAGTTTGCTCGTCTAATAAGGTGTTAATGACACGATTTTTACCAAAGCGTTCGCATAACTTAGCGGTAACATTGTACACGCCACCTTTTTTGCCGATATCTTCACCGCACATCACTATGTTGCCATATTCTGCCATTAGGTCGATCAGCGTCCAGTTGATCAACTTAGCCAAGTGTTGTTTTTTTGCGAGATTATGTTTTTCGTGCTGAAAAATTTCCGCACGTTTTTCATCGCTGACCACGATAGAACTGCGAGCTTTAGTCACTTCTGGAATTATGCTCGCCATAATGGCGTCAGCAGAGTTAAGCCTTTCTTTGCTTGCGGCATTGTCAGCAATAACCGCAATACGCGCGGCTACGCTTTGGTAGATATCAATCAACTGCTCAGCGGTTAACATATTATTTTCGAGAATAATGCGGGCGGTGTGCAGTAAAGGGTCTTGAAACTCGGTGGCGGTAATGTCGGCAAGGTCACGATAAACAAATTCTGCGTCTGAGCCAGCATGCCCCAATAAACGTACAGTGCGTATATGTAAAAATACCGGTTTGCGTAATTCTCGGGCAATACGTTCGGCCTCAAGCGCCGTTTGATAAGTATCTAAAATATTTAAACCGTCACAATACAGGTAATGTAGCCCCTCACGGTTTTGGTAATTGGCGGCAATCCAGCCTTCTGGCGTGGCGGTTGAAATACCTATGCCATTATCTTCACAAACATAAACAATCGGCATAGGGATCGACTGATACGCCGCCCAAGCTGTGCTATTTATTGCCCCTTGCGTGGTGGAATGATTCGACGAGGCATCACCAAAATTACAAATAATCACGCCGTCGTCGGGAATTTCACCTTGATGCGCTAAACGCTTTGCCAGCGGAATACTATAAGCCGCCCCCATGGCTTTAGGTAAATGCGAGGCTATGGTGCTGGTTTGCGGCGGAATTGACAGCGCTTTGCTGCCAAGTACTTTATGGCGACCACCCGAAATAGGATCGTCTTTTGAAGCGGCAAAGGATAATAACATGTCGTACAGCGGTGTTTGGCCCGGTACTTGTTTACCGCGTTGAATAACAAAAGCGCCACTGCGATAATGCAAAAACGCCATATCCGTTGGTCGAAAAGCCTTAGCATATGCCGCATTACCTTCGTGGCCTGAGCTACCTATGGTATAAAAACTCTGACCTTTTTTCTGCATCACCCGTGATTGTAAATCAAGGTGGCGGCTCATCACTTGGGTTTCAAATAAATCAATAATATCGGCATTGCTTAAGCCAACATCAGCAGGTGTTAGTGGGCAAGTAGACTCAGGTAAGGTGTTAGCACGAACAAAATTGATAAAATTTTCTTTCACCAATTGATTACGATCAGACATCAGATCTCCACGGGGAAAATTGCGATAAAGGTTAAAAAGCAGTTAACAAAAAGGCGTATCAAATACGCCTTTTGTTATTACTCAATTTAGTAAAACGCTTGCAAGCCGGTTTGCGCTCGCCCTAATATCAAGGCATGAATATCGTGCGTACCTTCGTAGGTATTAACCGCCTCAAGATTCATCATATGGCGAATAATATGGAACTCGTCAGCAATACCGTTACCGCCATGCATATCACGAGCGATACGGGCAATTTCTAACGCCTTGCCACAAGAATTACGTTTCACTAATGAAATTGCCTGCGGTGCTAATTGGCCCGCATCCATTAATCGCCCAACCTGCAAACAAGCAAATAAACCGGTAGTAATATCCGTTTGCATATCAGCGAGTTTTTTCTGCACTAATTGTGTTGCCGCTAGCGGGCGACCAAATTGTTCGCGATCTAGGGTGTATTGACGTGCGCCATGCCAACAAAATTCTGCCGCACCTAGCGCGCCCCAAGCAATGCCGTAACGCGCTTTGTTTAAACAGCCAAATGGCCCTGACAAGCCTTGCACATTTGGCAGCAGGTTTTCGTTTGGCACTAAAACGTTGTCCATAACAATTTCACCAGTAATAGACGCCCGTAAAGAAAACTTACCTTCAATTTTCGGTGCGCTTAAGCCTGCCATGCCTTTTTCTAAAATAAAGCCACGAATAACACCATCGAGCTTGGCCCAAACGACAAAAATATCGGCAATGGGCGAGTTAGTGATCCACATTTTATTGCCGGTAATACGATAGCCGCCATCAACAGCGGTGGCATGTGTAGCTAAACTTGCCGGATCTGAGCCAGAATTAGGCTCGGTTAAACCAAAACAACCAATATATTCACCGGTTGCTAGTTTTGGTAAATACTTCATCCGTTGTTCTTCACTGCCGTAGGCATATATCGGATGCATAACCAGTGACGATTGCACACTCATGGCGCTGCGGTAACCGCTGTCGACACGCTCTACTTCACGGGCGATCAAGCCATAGGTGACATAATTGACATTTGCACAGCCATACTTTTCCGGTAAGGTGGCGCCTAATAAGCCCAACGCCCCTAGTTCACGCATAATTTCAGCATCAAACACTTCATTGCGATTTGCCTCTAATACCCGTGGCATCAGTTTTTCTTGGCAATATTGATGCGCGGTATCACGGATCATGCGTTCTTCTTCAGACAATAAAGACTCAAGTAACAATGGATCTTGCCAATTAAACGACGGACGGTTTGCAGTGCTTGAACTAGACATGAAATTACCTGTATTTAATTTAAGAAAGTAAAAAGTGCAAAAATAATAAGCAAATGTAAGGCAAAGTTAAAATATTCTTTTTCTTTATCTGCTATAGTTTTTTTCTATACCTAGTGCAGTGATATAACACCATGGATTTAAAATCGCTTAAATACTTTATTTCGGTTTATGAACTCAACAGTTTTAGCGCCGCGGCAAAAGCCTGTTTTATTGCCCAGCCATCAATATCTTCAGCTATTGCACAATTAGAACAAAAACTTAATGTGCAATTATTTATTCGTCATGCCCGTGGTGTAACGCCGTCAGAGCAGGGAAAAAAACTTTTTCCCTTAGCGAAAAAACTCTTGGGACAGGCAGGCGCCATCAAAACGGTGTTTTCAGAAAAAACCAGCAAGCAACCATTTAACTTAGGGGTTACCCGCGGTTTAGGCGTTGAGCGTATGAGCTTATTACTAAAAGACTTTACCGCCGCAAAACCCGCGGTTGAGTTAACTTTAGTGCCACATACTGAGAGCGTCGACGCGCGGATCATTTTAAAAGATGAATTAAGAGAAAATGAGCAATATATCAACATGTGGCAAGAAGACTACTTATTAGCCCTGCCCTATGATCATATACTGGCGCTAAACGACAGCGTAACCTTAGCGCAACTTGATGGTTTACCTTTTATTCAACGTACCCCTTGCAGCGCGTGGAATAACTTACAAGACACCTTAGCCCTTGCCGGTATTAGCCTTGATGTTAGAGCAAAAATTACCACCATAGATTATGCCCTAGGCTTAGTTCATGCCGGGTTAGGTTGTGCATTTTTACCCGCACATAGCGAAATAATTAATCAAAGTGATATCGTTTTTCGGCCAATTGCCGGCTTACAGTTAACACGTGAAATTGTCCTGGCGTTTACACAATCATCCGCCGCTATTAATAATTTACAGCGCCTTGCCCGTAAGCATGCGCATTAGCGCGAATAGCACGCCAGATGATAACTTCCCATATCACAGGTGATACCTTAACATAGCAAAATAATCGGCGTCGTTAGGTCGTCATAGTAACAATGAATATTGATGAAAAAATGACGCACGTATTCCCCAATAAAGTACCCAATAAAATGCCCGATAAAGCACTAGCAGCGGTATTAGCGCAATTTGGTTATGCGCTAGCAGAATGTCAGATCAACGCACTAGGCAATGGCTTGATAAACAGTACGTACTTAGTGACAACACCTGATAAGCGCTTTGTGCTTCAGCAGATAAATCAACAGGTATTTAAAAAACCAGCGCAAGTTATTGCCAATGCAGATTTGCTCAGCACGCATTTAAAAACTAAATATGCCGAGCAAAGCTATGCACTAACGCCGATTTGGCAGTTGCCGAGCAAAAGCAATGAAACACATGTCATACTACAAAAGCAATATTGGCGTTGCCTGCATTATATCGACAACTGTTACACCCTAGAGTCAATCACTAACACAGCACAAGCGAGCGCTGTAGCCAATGCTTTTGCCGAGTTTACCAATGCCTTTAATGATTTTGACAGTAGCCAATTAGCCGATATTATTCCGCAGTTTCATGATTTATCGATGCGATTAACACAATTTGAGCAGGCAATCGCGAACAGTTCTGAGACATTGCTAAAACAAGCGCAAAGCAGCATCGACTATATTCACACGCAGCAATTTTTTATCAACAGTGTTGCCGATATCACAAAAAAATTACCGCTGCGCGTGACCCATAACGACACAAAAATTAATAACCTACTCTTTAGTCACAGCAACAATAACCCTGTCGCGGTTATTGATTTAGACACCTGTATGGCAGGTTATTTAATGCATGATTTTGGCGATATGGTGCGCAGTTGTTGTTCGTCAATTGCCGAAGACAGTGCAAAATTAGATGATATGGCAATTGATTTTGATATTTTAAGCGCGTTAACAACGGCCTATATTGCTGGCTTTAAGGGCACGTTAACCGGTATTGAGCACAGCAGTTTATTATTAGGCATTAAACTCATGCCTTTTATGCTCGGCATACGCTTTTTAACTGACTTTCTTAATGGCGATAACTATTTTAAAACCGACAATGCCACGCATAATTTAGTGCGGGCAAAAAACCAGTTACAGTTGTATAAACTTTTCTGTCAGCATGATGAGCGTTTAACCGACATTGTGTTATCACATCGAGGTTAAAGCAGAAAATACAGCGCTAAACTAGTTAACCTGAACTCGGTTTAAGAGATATTTAACAAATTGAAATAAAAGTAGAAATTATTTTATTACCACGCTAGCTTGATAGTTTTTCTTAATTCAAGGCAAATTTCGCGTCAATAGCAAGTCTATTGCAAGTAAATTTAACGTAGGAGTAAGGAAAAATAGCTGCTAGATAAA
>JBMZDW010000071.1:0-9972 GCA_049614565.1 Cognaticolwellia sp.
AAAAAATTTCTGGGTTGATATAATAAGGAGCGCGTAAGCCATGATATTCTATCGGTTTGCCAATTTGAATGAATTTTATGCCAACGAATTTCATACTACGGGCCAACCTTGGCTCTATCATAACGTAAACATGTTTGATACCGCTGTCGATACACATAATAGCCGATGCCATATATAGCCCTATGGTAATAAATGGAAAACAGCGTAGCTCAGTCTCAGAATAATTAGCTTCATTAATGGCGCCAACGGCAAAGCCTTTTTGTTTTTCTACTTTCCGACGCCCAAAGTCAGCTTTTACCGCAAGGCGAGAAATTTCAGCTATTTCATGGCGTGGAAAATTACCAGGGTGCAGTTTTTTATCTTTGATAAGCGGCTAGGCAATATTTTTCTAAAGGCAATAATTCAGAATCATTGGCTGATTTAACGACACGCACACAGCTAGTATAAGTGTCGCTGGGTTCATGTTTAATCATGGAAAAAATTGAATGGGCGTCAAACTCATCTTGTTCTTTGCCGCCAACTTTAATGTCTTCAAAAGCAAGCTCTTCACAATAGACGTTATGACGAATACGAAAAACCTCGTCACGGAGTTCATCGCTAGTGGCAATTTCTGGTTTTAAGAATTGGGTGAAATGTTCAGCAATATTCATTGCATCATGATTAACCTTCCTAGATAATTGCCCGATAACGGGGGCTGTTAGCAATTTCTTGCTCCACTTCATTATCACCTCTGCTCCTTACTATTTGCAAGGTTATGCTGTCATGAGTGCTACACTAAACATCCCTGTATAACTAATTAACTTATTGTCGCTAAATTATAGGCTATATAAACCAAGTTACGTTAAATATTCGTAAAATTGTCCCTGAACTGAAAGGTTATTGATATGGATAACATAGCGTATTCGAGCGGAAGTTTTTTGGTTAGTTGTATTTTTGAACGATGACCTGTTTTTCGCTACACCATTGCATGGCTGTTATCAAAATTTAGAGGTATGTTGAGTTTAGGGTGTTATGTTACGTGAGCTATCGAGTGGTCTAGCCATTGTAAACTTTTCGAATTAGCTAAGATAAAATGTGCTAAGTTGAAGTAGAGCGATAATTATTCAAAAGAGCAAATAATATGATGCGTCTATTGCAATTGGTAATATTGGTTGGCTTAATCGTCAGTGCCAGCGCCCAATGTAACTTAGTTGATACCGTTAGTTTAATTAAGCCATCAGTAGTGGGTATCGGCATTTATACGCCAACGGGGCGCCCTAAAAACAAACTCTATGGCAGCGGATTTGTTATCGGTAGCGGCCGCTATATTGTCACCAATAATCACGTGATTGAAAAAGAATTAGACGATAGTTTATTACAAAAATTAGCGATTTTTACCGGTAAAGGTAAAGCGGCAAAGGTCAGAGTAGCTACGTTAGTTGCCAGCGATAAAGAGCATGATTTGGCCATTTTAAAAATTGAAGGTCAATCGCTACCGGCCGTAACCTTAGCGAAAAATGCTTTCCTCCCCGACGGTAGTGAAATCGCGTTTACCGGTTTTCCCATCGGTGCTGTGTTAGGGCTTTATCCCGCAACACATCGCGGTATTATTGCCGCGGTTACACCTACAATAACGCCGGTGGGTGATGCCAGACAAATTAGCATTGCCATGCTGAAAAGATTAAAAGACCCGTATTTAGTTTATCAATTAGACGCCACGGCATATCCAGGCAATAGCGGTAGTGCTATGTATGATGTTAATACCGGCGAGGTGGTTGGTATTATCAATAAGGTTTTTATTCAGGGCAATAAAGAAACGGCCATCAGTAAACCCAGCGGTATTACCTATGCGATACCAGTGAAGTATCTGCATAAACTCTTAAAGCAGCATAACATTAAGGGCTAACATCATAGCAGAGTAGCAATCAGTCGTCGGCACTCGCGTATTGATTGTCTACACGCGTTTTATTCGTCAAAAGCCGGGATATCGGCAGTAATTCTATGTTATTTGCTTTTAATCTTGGCAGCAGCTCAACGAGAGATCTAACCGTTTCAGGGTGTGGATGTGCAATAGCAACCACGGTTTTATAGCGTTTAGCATCACGGATCAATTGCTCAAACTGCCCTTGAATATAAGCATGTTCTAATTGGTTATCGAGAAAAATATGGCGGTGTAAACTCGGCACACCAAAATCTCTGGCAACTTTTTCTGCTTGGCTGGCATTGGTGGTTACGCTATCCACAAACAGCAAGTTTCGCTCTTGTAGAAACTGCATAGTCCACGCCATTGGATCATATAGCTCAGTCAGCTTGCTACCCATATGGTTGTTAATGCCTAAGGCAAACGGAATTTCCGCAAAGGCATTGGCCAAATTTTCGCGAATAGCGCTTTCAGTCATAGTTGACGTTAACGCGCCAGGCCCTAAAGTTGTACCGCTTTTTGCTTCCATCGGAATATGCAAAATCACATCATTTTTTTTGGCTTTTGCCTGCAGTGCGAGTCTTTTACCATACGGGGTGTGTGGCAGAATAGCGTAACTGATATTACCGGGTAAGTAGAGCGCTTGCACATCGCTTTTTCGATAACCAATATCGTCAATAATAATGGCAACTTGTGCAGGTTGGGCGTGAAGTAATGCTGAGCTGAAAAGGCTTAATACAAGCAGGAATTTAAGCACGATAAAAGTTTCTTATTATTAATTAGTATTTTAGAGTATCAGGTCATTTGCTGAAAAGCGATAATGCTACGGCAATAATTGTTAACAATTTATATCAGAAGCATTATTTACACCATAACTTAGGATTGACCGCCTTTCCGCTATGTCGAATTTCAAAATACAGGCCTGATTTGTTTTGGCCGCCACTTTGGCCAATAATGGCAATGGGCTCTCCTGCTTCTACTCTATCGCCAACGGATTTAAGCAATGCCTGATTGTGACCGTATAAACTCATGTAACCGTCACCGTGATCAACCACAGTCACTAGGCCGTAACCTTTTAACCAATCAGAAAATAACACGGTACCGTTGTGAATAGTTTTAACTTGTCGGCCAATGGGGGCAGAAAGAAATACCCCTTTCCATTTTAAGTAGCCTTGCTTTTGTGAACCAAAACTGTGACTAATTCGCCCTCTAACTGGCCAACTGAGTTTGCGTTTTAGTTTACTTAAACCCACTTGGTTTTCGGCAGCTCGAGCAGCGGCCGCCATTCTTTTTAACAAGGCGACTAACGCACTTTCTTCTCGTTCTAATTTTGCCAACTTTTGTTGACCGCTATAAGCTTTTTTATTCAGCGCCGTTAAGGTTTGTTGTTGTTTTACTTTTGATAATTCGAGAATTTTCTTTTGCTGATTTTGGCTATCGGTCAGCAGTGCCAGTTGCTCAACCTGTTGTTGAACCTGCTTTGTCACATCATTTAATTTTGCTATGGTGCCTTTAAATTCCTCTATTTCTTTAATACGGGCGGCGTTGAGGTATTGATAATGGGTAATGGTGCGTTGCACGCTACTGGGTTGTTCTTGATTGAGTAATAATTTTAAATAGTCATGATGGCCGGTAGAGTAGGCTGCTCTGAGTTGCTTGGCTAGTATTTGCTCTTGCTGCTTTTTCGCTATTTCGAGTTGTTTTTTTTCTTTGGCAAGTTGCGCTAATTTTTTGCGCACGACGGTTAGCTCGTTACCAGTATCTGCTAACTGTTTGGCAATATTACCAATGGCAATATCATCGGCTTTTAATTGTTGCTCTAAATCACTAATTTTTACGTTGGTATTTGATAAGGTTTGTTTTTGCCGGTTAATGGCTTGTTGAATATCACTGAGCTGTTGATTGGTTGTTGCACTGCTATTAGCCTCGGTGCTGCTCTGGCTAACGGCAGGTGGCGAACAAACTAATAATAGCACGGCAATAAAAAGCACATAGCCAGCAATAAGCTGGCGCACGTTTAAAGTTGCGTTTTGGGCATTTACCTTAAATAACACGTTAATATTACTTTAACATTAATAAGTTATGGCCTGTCATTTCGTCAGGTTGAGGTAAGCCCATTAAAGCCAATACCGTTGGCGCAATATCGCTAAGCGCGCCAGTTGCAGCAGTTTTGGCCTCTCGCCCTACATAAATTAACGGCACCGGCTCACAGGTATGTGCGGTGTGCGCTTGACCTGAAAGCTCATCTTGCATTAATTCAGCGTTACCATGATCGGCAGTAATTAAACATTCGCCGCCGGTTTTTTCTAACGCACTCACCACACGGCCAATGCTGGTATCAACGGCTTCACAGGCTTTTACCGCCGCGTCAAAGTCGCCGGTATGACCCACCATATCGCCATTAGGGTAGTTACAGACAATAAAGTCGTGCTCGCCACTCTCAATTGCCGCCACAAGCTTATCGGTTAGCAGGGTTGAGTTCATCTCAGGCTGTAAGTCGTATGTGGCGACCTGTGGCGAAGGAATAAGGATGCGTTGTTCGCCTTCAAAAGTGTCTTCTTTACCGCCACTAAAGAAAAACGTTACATGGGCATATTTTTCGGTTTCTGAAATGCGTAGCTGGGTTTTTTGGTTTTTCTCTAACCATTCTCCTAACACGTTATTAAGGGTAACGGTTGGGAATGCGATAGCGGCATCAATGTCAGCGGCATATTCGGTTAGCATAACAAAGCTGCTAATCTTTGGTTGTTGCTGGCGTTTAAAGCCAGCGAATGCCGGCTCAGTAAAGCAACGGCTAAATTGGCGGGCGCGATCGGCGCGAAAATTCATAAAGATCATCGCATCGCCATCTTGTACTTGAATCACGTCACCATTGGCATCGGTAATGGCAGACGCTTGTACAAACTCGTCGTTTTCATCACGCGCATAAGCCGCGTCTAACGCGTCGGTTGCTTTACTATATTGAAACTCGGCTTGGCCTGATACCATTAAGTTGTAGGCGAGTTCGACGCGCTCCCAACGTTGATCTCTGTCCATGGCGTAATAGCGACCAATCACCGAGGCCACTTGCCCGCAACCTAGCTGGGCAAACTTTTCTTGTGCTTTAATTAGTGATGCTTCAGCGCTACGTGGCGGGGTATCACGGCCATCAAGAAAGGCATGCAAATAAATGTTTGTAGCACCTTTTTCAGCGGCCATTTCTAACATGGCAAAAATATGATCTTCGTGACTATGAACGCCACCGGGTGATAATAGCCCAAAAACATGTATCGCTTTATTGTTGCTAACCGCGTTTTCAACAGCATTGACTAAGGCGGGTGTTTTTTGAAACTCTTTATCTTCAATCGCTTTAGTAATACGGGTAAAGTCTTGATACACAATGCGGCCAGCGCCAAGGTTAACGTGCCCCACTTCAGAGTTACCCATTTGCCCGTCAGGTAAGCCCACCGCCATGCCCGAGGTTTCAATCAGCATATTTGGTTTATTGGCCATTAAGTTGTCTATTACCGGTGTTTTGGCATGATAAATGGCGTTTGACGTAGGATCTTCTCTGTAGCCCCAACCATCTAAAATAATCACAACTGTTGACTTTTTGTTTGGCATCACGGTTTCCTTTTTTACGAACAAAGTACAAATAAAGCACGAACACAATACGAGCAAAGTAATTTTCAGCGCCAGTGAGTATATCAAGACCGGAAGTGAATATCTTCTGCTGTGTTTCGATAAAACGCGCTGATTGGCATCAAATGCTATTCAGCTAGGCTAAGTTATCTGGTTATTCAATTTTTCTCTGCAAAGTTCAGTTTGGGTTTAGTTTATTAGCCTGTATACTGTTGGCAATTTTTCGTTAATTAGAATGTAAAACTTATGGATCAATTGATTACTTTTGCCATGAGCCAACCTTTGCTCAGCACTATTTGGCTTGTTATTGTGTTAATGATTATTGTTATTAGCATTAAAATTCAACTGTCACCGATTAAGCAACTAAGCACGCAGCAAATGACGTTTTTAGTCAATAGAGAGTCAGGTGTGGTTGTTGATACTCGCAGTGAAAAAGAGTTTAAAGCTGGGCATATTGTTGACGCTTTACACCTTGGCAATGAAAAAGTGAGTAAAAATGACTTCTCGAGTCTTGAAAAGCACAAAGATAAACCCATCATTGTAGTATGTAGTGCCGGCATTAGTGCCGGTAAAGTGGCAAGCCAGTTAGCAAAAGCAGGCTTTACACGGGTAAATTTACTAAAAGGTGGCATGGGAGCGTGGCAAAGTGCCGGCTTACCTGTCACTAAGTAGCATACCAGTAGACAACGGAATATTATGATGGCAGTTGACATATATACCAAAGCAACGTGTTTTTATTGCATGAGAGCGAAAGCTTTATTTGATGATAGCAAGGTTGCCTACAATGAAATAAAAATTGACGGTGATGCCGCACTACGTGAAAAAATGATTTTACGTAGTCAAGGTGCTGCAACAGTGCCACAAATATTTATTAACAACGCCCATATTGGCGGTTGTGATGATTTATTTGCATTACACGCGCAAGGAAAACTAGCTTCACTGTTAGCACAATAATATCAGTGAATAAAAACATAAAATGCCTCTTTAAAGGCGTAAATATATAGGAAGTAACAACATGGCTGACGAAAACCAAGCTGGCACAGAAGCAACAAACGAACAAGCGCCACAATTTGCAATTCAACGCATTTATACCAAAGATATTTCATTTGAAACGCCAAATTCACCGGCAGTTTTTCAAAAAGAATGGAAGCCAGAAGTACAGTTAGATATTGATACAAAATCAACCAAACTTGGCGATGATACTTATGAAGTAACGTTATCACTAACCGTAACCGCTAAAGTTGAAGACCAAACAGCTTTCTTAGCTGAAGTACAACAAGCGGGTATCTTCACTATTGGTAACCTACCTGAAGCGCAGTTAGCACACACTATTGGTGCATTTTGCCCAACAACGTTGTTCCCATATGCGCGTGAATCAGTTGCTAGCTTAGTTAGCCGCGGCTCATTCCCACAAATTAATTTAGCGCCAGTAAACTTTGAAGCGTTATTTGCTAACTATGTTCAACAACGTGCCGCGCAAGCTGGTGCAGAGCAAGCAAGCACAGAAACGCACTAATTTATGAGTGATTCTGCAGCAATTTCGGTTGTTGGCGCGGGTTCTTATGGCACCGCGCTAGCCATTTGCTTAGCGCGCAATGGTCATAAAACCTTGCTTTGGGGACGTGATAAAAAGCACGTTGCTGAAATGGCGACAACCCGTGCAAATGAAAAATATTTGCCGGGCAGTCAATTTCCTGAAGCGTTAATGGTCAGCGATGATTTAGCGCAGGTGATTGCCGCCAGTAAAAATATTTTGCTGGTGGTGCCGAGTCATGCCTTTGGCGAAATGCTGGCGCAGATCAAGCCTTATTTACGCAAAGATGCACGCTTAGTGTGGGCGACCAAAGGCCTAGAGCACGACTCAGGGCGTTTGTTGCAAGATGTTGCACGCGAAGCGTTAGGTAATGACATTTCATTGGCTGTGCTATCTGGCCCGACGTTTGCCAAAGAAATGGCCGCCGGCTTACCAACCGCAATTTCTTTATCGTCATGCGATAAAGCGTTTGTTAATGACATTTCAGACTTATTGCACTGCGGACGAACATTTCGGGTCTACAGCAACAACGACTTTATCGGTGTTCAGCTTGGTGGCGCGGTAAAAAATGTCATTGCCATTGGCGCAGGTATGGCGGACGGTATCGGCTTTGGTGCTAATGCCCGTACCGCGTTAATTACCCGTGGTTTAGCGGAAATGACCCGCTTAGGTTGTGCACTAAACGCTGAGCCTTCAACCTTTATGGGCATGGCAGGGCTAGGCGATTTAGTACTTACTTGTACTGATAACCAGTCGCGTAATCGTCGCTTTGGTTTGGCATTAGGTGGTGGTGCTGATGTTGAGCAAGCTATGGCTGATATTGGCCAAGTGGTGGAAGGCTATCGCAACACCAAAGAAGTTTACCTGTTAGCCGAGCGCATGGGCGTGGAAATGCCGATTGTTGAGCAGGTTTATCAAGTACTTTATTGTGGTAAAAATGCCAAGTTAGCGGCTGCAGATTTATTGTCTCGTGAACGTAAATTTGAATAGTTTCAGATAAAAGTTGCAGATAAACATTCGTTTTAAAAAAAAGGCATATAGCGTTTACGTTATATGCCTTTTTTATGTACAGGATGTACGGTATATCGCGGGTGCATGGATGCACAGGAGCGTGTATGTACAGGATGTACGGTATATCGCAGGTGCATGGTCGTTTCTTGCCGTCCGTGGCATCACGACATTAATGTGTCCTACATGTCGGCGCACAGGAGCGTGTATGTAAGGCCTTTTTCCAGACAAAAACTAAACTTACTTCCAAATTCAAATTTTACACAGAATTAGCAAAACCTAATTGACGCCAAGCTTCATAAATAATTACTGCGGTGGCATTGGATAAGTTCATGCTGCGACTGTCTTTTATCATCGGGATGCGGATTTTATCTTGATCCGGAATTTGTTGGCGTACCTCTTCTGGCAGCCCACCTGTTTCAGAGCCAAATAATAGGTAATCACCTTGGCTAAACTCGATATCACCATAGTAACCGGTTGACTTTGTTGTGACCGCTAACACGCGCTTAGGTTGCTCACTTTCAATAAAGCTTTGATAATTAGCATGGCGTTTTAAGGCGGCAAATTCATGATAATCTAAGCCGGCTCTTCTGAGTTTTTTATCTTCTAGATCAAACCCTAAGGGTTCAATTAGGTGTAACCTAAAACCGGTATTGGCACATAGGCGAATGATATTGCCGGTGTTGGGTGGAATTTGTGGTTGAAATAAAACGACATCTAACATGTTAAGTGCTTAGTAAACGATATAATGAAGTTATATTATACCGCGCTTATCGGCGCTTTGCTCTAGCAAAATAGCGCTAAAAGTTACTCGGGAGTTGACGTTGGAAAAAACAGAAAATTCAAATCAATATGCCTTCCTGGTTAAGCTAGCGGCAGTTGCCGCCACCACTACGGCACTGACTTTAGTGATGTTAAAGCTCTACGCTTGGTTTGTCACGGATGCGAGTGCCATGTTGGCATCGGCAACCGACTCAATTTTAGACTTATTTGCCTCGATAATGAATGTGGTGATTTTACGCTTTGCCTTGGCTCCGGCCGATAAAGAGCATAAATTTGGTCACGGTAAGGCGGAAAGCTTAGCGGGATTAGTACAAGCGGCCTTTGTTTTAGGTTCGGCACTGTTATTAGTGTTTAACGGCTTAGAGCGCATTATTAACCCACAACAAGTGGTGCGAAGCGAAGTCGGTATTACGGTTTCTATTATCGCGATTGTTATGACCTTAGGGCTAGTGATGCTGCAAAAGTATGTTATCAGTCGAACCAAGTCGGTTGCTATCAGCGCGGATGCTTTGCATTATCAGTCAGACTTATTGTTAAATTTGGGTGTATTGGCAGCACTATTTTTAAGTCAAGGCTATTGGCTACAGGCAGATGGACTGTTTACCGTCGCCGTTGGGATATTTTTGTTGTTCGGCGCCAGTAAAATTATCTGGACCAGTGTTCACCACTTGATGGACCACGAATTAAGTGATGCCGAACTCGCCACCATTAAAACCATAGTGTTAGCGCATCAAGGCGCCCGTGGTTTACACGAATTACGCACCCGACAAGCAGGCCCTGATCGTTTTATTCAATTTCATCTAGAGCTAGATGATGAATTATCGTTGCTTGAAGCACACAGTATTGGCGAGGTGATTGAAGTGGAAATAATGCAAGCGCTAGCGCCGTGTGAAGTTTTTATTCATCACGACCCCTGCTCCGTTGTACGTCATGAACTGGCCAATAATGAACAGGCCAGTGACTAGTTGTTTTGCAGGCCCGAGTCGCTACTGATACTGAGCAAACCAAGTTAAGATATGATCTATGGCGACATCACGGTATTCATCAACTTCAAAAAGCAGTTCATGATATGCGCCAGCTATCTGTATCGGTTTTCCACTTGGGCAGGCGTTGCGATTACTGCTAT
>JBMZDW010000072.1:0-9801 GCA_049614565.1 Cognaticolwellia sp.
GCTCTGGCTCTGGCTCTGGCTCTGGCTCTGGCTCTGGCTCTGGCTCTGCAGGTAAGTCTGTCGTGATCATCTCATCAGCTGCAAGCGTTTCTTCTTGCTGCTGATGCTCGACAACAACTTCTTTATCAATAACATCAACCGATGTCGGTTCTACAGCCGTCGCGTCTCGCTCAACAGATTCGACAATATCGTCGTTAGCGTCTTCAACCGCAGCAGTTTCTTCTTGTTGTTTTTTACCTAGACCTAACCAGGAAAGCACCTTTTTTTTCTTCGACATAACTGTATTTACAAACTTAATGTGATGTATAGGTTTACGACGAATGCGCACTGAAAAAAGCATGTTCTTATCTGAACAAGCGAGTAGTTCAGTTGGTATTCAGCCGTAAACAAGGATAAAATTGTCGATATAGTATCACCTAACCTGCCGACAAAAAACAAAAGCTGTTTAAGTTATGAGCAAACTCAAAAAACAATCAAATAAAAATGCCCAAAAGGGCCATATTCGTATTATTGCCGGCCAACATCGTGGTCGAAAATTACCGGTATTAATGGCTGATGGTTTGCGTCCAACCACAGACAGAGTGAAAGAAACGGTATTTAATTGGTTAATGCCTTATATTCAAGACGCCCATTGTTTAGATTGTTTTGCGGGCTCTGGCGGATTAGGTTTTGAAGCACTCTCACGTGGCGCGAGTTTAGTCACCTTAGTTGAATTAAATAAACCGGCTGCGCAACAATTAAAAGCCAATAAGACATTACTCAAGGCCGACAATCTGCAAATTGTGCAGCAAAATGCCTTAGACTTTTTGCAAAATAATCAACAAGCGTTCTCGTTAGTATTTATTGATCCACCTTTTCGCAAGGGCTTGGCACAACTAGCGGCTAAGTTATTAATTGATAAGGGCTTAACTGACGATGCGTTAATTTACGTAGAAATGGAAGCTGACAACAATGAGCAAGTTATGCCGAGCCACTGGCAGCTGTTAAAAGAAAAAATAGCAGGGCAAGTGGTCTATCGGCTTTATCAAAATAGCCCTCAGTAACACTATTCTGGCAAGACAGAGTCAAAAAAGAGGCTTTCGCCTCTTTTTTGCTGGGTGATTAATGCGCTTTATCGACCGCTTTAGGTTGTAGCTTTAAATCATGAAAATCAAAACTAAAGTCGGTTGCCCAAGATACCGCCTCCATAGTGACATAATTAATACTGCCATCAGGGTTTAAATTAAAATTCACATAAGCGTCCGCCTCTAACGTACGGTCATGCCAACGAACAATAAAAGTATTATGTTGATAGTGCTCTAACGCGCCGCGCAACGCGGGCGTATTGCCAAATTGCATCACTAAGTTGTCATTTTCTAAACTAATGGAAATTTCACCGTACCAATTATCAACATACGTTTGCGCGTAGCTGGCTAACGGTAAAGAAGGCGTTGAGTTTTTATCAACTCGCGCGGCTTCAGCGGCCATATGCTCTTGCTTTTCAGCTAAGTACTTTTGCTGTGAGGCAGTGTAATGTGCCACCCAATCTTTGCCCGGTAACTCAAGATATTCGGTGAGAATTTGTTGCGATAAAGCATTAAACGCAAAACCTGATTGTTGGTTAGTTAAAATTACCATAGCTAAGTTTTCTTCTGGCACCATCACCACTTTTGACACCATACCCAATATGCCGCCGGTATGCTGTATGACTTTTGCACCGTGATAATCTTTAACAAACCAACCCAGTGCATAAGCGCTAAAGTGGGTTTTATCTTGTTTAGTCGCGCGTTCTGGCACCGATAACAAGGTGCGTGCTTGCCACATTTCACGGCTTTGCTCGGCGCTAAACAGTCTTAATTCATTTTCGCCATCAAGGCCATATTTGCCGCGGTTAAGCTGCGCTTTAAGCCATAGCGACATATCGTTAACGCTAGACGCTACTGAGCCCGCCGAACTGAATTTTTCTAAAAAATTACCGCCAACAACATTTAACTTGCCCTCTAAGGGTACATGAGCACGGGCTACGTTTTTATTATTCGCGGGAATAAGTGAAAACGCGGCGCGGGTATTTTTCATCGCCAATTTATCAAAAATGCGGCTTTGAATGGCTTCTTGCCACGAGGTACCGGTAATTTTTGCAATGATCTCGCCGGCAATAACATACATCAAATTGTCGTAGGCAAATTCGCTGCGAAAACTTGATACCTGCGGTAAATGCTTTAAGCCTTTAATGACATCTTTGTTGGTTAATGTCGTTTCTGGCCAAATCATTAAATCGCCAGCACCTAAACCTAAGCCGCTGTTATGTGACAATAAATCAATAATGGTAAATTCACGGGTCACGTAAGCATCGGGCAGTTGAAACTCTGGAATAATATCAATGACTTTGCTTTGCCAAGTTATTTTACCTTCGTCCACTAAACCCGCTAATAAGGCCGCGGTCATGGCTTTGGTATTCGAGGCCACGCCAAACAAGGTATCAGCCGTGACTTTTTCTTTACTGCCCTGTTTAAGCACGCCAAAACCTTTGCTCAGTACGACTTCATTATCTTTGACAATGGCAACAGCAATACCGGGCACTTGAAATGCCGTCATGGCTTTATTAACCGATGCTTCAATACGGTCAATTTTATCGTCAGCCGTTGCCTGCTGTGCAGTTACTGATGGCAGCGCAAATATGGCTAATGCACTGACATAAAATCCGATAGTCGCTAATTTCATCTAATGTCCTCTGGTTAATCAGTTATTTTTCGGTCTGTTTTTGTGATGTTTTTATTTTCACTACCAAGTGTTACAAGGCGTGCTGTTCGCCATTAATATCAAGCGCCTGTGCTTGACTAAAGCTAAGTTGCGGTTGGATATAGTTAGCAAAGCACACTAAACAATTATTACTTAATTGCCGCTGAAATCGCGATTTACTGATATAACTCGTCGGCAAGTGTTTTGCGCATAATTCACTAAACTCAGTTTCGTTAAAACTTAATAAATCTATCGACTTAGGGGCTAAAATGCTTAAAAACTCAGGCGCGAGTACCAGCAAATTAATATTGGCTTGAATGCTAACGTAACTGCTACTCGCTTGCGGCGTAATATGAATGGTGAAATATTGCGTACCTTTAATGGCATTAATGGAATAGCCAAAGGGCTGAAAAACAAAGTCGTCTAAAATATAACCGGATAACAGCCTATCTAGCTGTAAAAACGTGCGAATTTCATCTGAGGTCAAGCCCACCCTAGTGAGTTTTTCAGATGCGTGCTGTGATATTTGATATGCGATCAGTTCATAACTTTTATCGTTAGCACTCATTTGATAACTATTGTCTTGATGAAAAATATAATTATGATGACCGTCTAGTTCGCCAAAACGAAATGCCTTACCGGAAATATATTGTCCTAACAAGGCAATATCGTCACCAAAGCTACTGAGTTGAGCATGGGCAAAATATTCATTTTTTCGTTGGTAGCTCACCTGCAAAATTTTATGCTGAGCAATATGTTGAAAAAAATATTCCACCGAGTGCACTAAACGGGTATTGCCACAGGTTAAAATTAACAAACGGTCGTGCCAAACAAATAAACTCGACTCAGACAGTAAAAACGCTTTGCAATCGCTATTTTCAATTGACGATAATATTTGCGCATTGCCACATGCCACCAATGCTTGCCAAAAGTCGTCACTGATATCAGTTAATAACGACATTTGTGCTCGATCAATAATAATTTCAGCTTTTTTTTCTGAGCCTTCAAAAAACAATCAAAAATTCCTCGGTAAATTCATTTGATGATCAGCAATCAAAATAGTGCCAAACAGCATATAGCATCGTTATAACAATGCAAATTTTTCAGCAGCTTGCTGGCAAAATCAGCAACTAAATAGCGTTTTGATCTACATCAAATCACGCTGCAACATAATGCCGCACTATAGTTCTCTACTTTTGTTTTAGACAAGCGCTAGATAAAAATTGTCCTATTTAGCCAAAATTACTCAATGATCAGGATGCCGTACCCGTAATGAAAATTTCCAAAATTTGCCAAGCGCTTGCTATCACTTTTTCAGTTGCTAATACTTATGCTTTCGCAGAGGGCCTTGCGCCCGACAGTATCGAAGTGATCACCATTGCAGCGCCCAAATTAGCCCAGTCAGATACCGCATTGGCGGAAGGTAACTTGGTGATGCCAGATGTTGCCGATTGGCTTAAAACAGTACCTGGCGCCAATATTAATAAAAATGGCCCGATCACCGGTATTGCACAATATCGCGGCATGTTTGGCGATAGAGTGGCGAAAAGCATTGCTGGGCAACAAATAATTAGTGCCGGCCCTAACGCCATGGATGCGCCGCTAACCTATATCAACCCGATCATGGTGCAGTCAGTGTCAGTATATCGCGGCATTGCCCCGGTTAGCGCCGGTATTGACACCTTAGGCGGCGCGGTGGAGGTGCAACTTAAACGTGCTGAAGTCGATATTGGCACTACGTTCGCAGGTGATGTCGCGTTAAGTTATAACGATATTAACGACGGCACAACCTTAGCGGGTGATATTAATATCAGCAATAAAACCAGTGGAGTGTTGCTTTATTTAACCAAGCAAAGCGGCAAAGATTATCAAGATGGCAAAGGCAATAGCATTTTATCTAGCCAATATGACAAGCAGCAATACGGCATTGATACGCGCTATCAAACCAACAATTGGGATATCGGCGCAACATGGCATCATGCTAAAACAGATGATTCTGGCACCCCCGCCTTACCAATGGATATTGACTATATCGATTCTGACCGTTACAACCTTGATGGCACAATTTCGCTTAATAACTGGCAATTACACTGGCAACTCGGTTATCAAGATGCCACACACGGTATGGATAACTTTAGCCAACGCGATAATATGAACATGGCCATGTATCGCTATAATACCGCTGATGCCCAAACCCTCGATTACAAGCTATTACTGAGTCAAGGCAGCTGGTTATTAGGTTTTGAAGGCTATAACGCCGAGCATAACTCGCTGATCAGTAATCCTGAAAATAAAATGTTTGTCATTGAAAACTTTAACCAAGTTGAAGATCAGCGTAACTCATTATTTATTGAGTGGACGCCAAGCCACGGTGAGTTTTCACATACTGTGGGCTTAAGGCTAAAAGACAACCGCGCAGACGCCAAAACTGTTTCACATACCATGGCGATGATGAACCCTAATATCGCCGCCTTACAAACTAACTTTAATAGCGCCAAACGCGAGGTATCAGACACCAGCTTTGATTTAGCGTTAAGTAGTGAATATCAATGGAGTAAAGCGCTAGCAGTAAACTATGCCATGGCAATAAAGCAGCGGGCGCCGAGTTATCAAGAGCGCTATCTGTGGTTGCCAATGCAAGCAACTGGCGGTCTGGCCGATGGCAAAACCTATGTCGGTAATATCAACTTAAGTCATGAAACGGCATACCAGCTCAATGGCGGTATTTCCTATGAAAAAGGTGCTTTCGCTATCGCGCCGCAGGTATTCTATCAAAAAGTTGATGATTATATTCAAGGCACACCCGTCACCGATATGCCGATAAAAATGGTGGCGAATATGATGGGTGATGATACGCCATTAGCGTTTAGTAATATCGACGCAACACTGTTTGGCGCCGATATGAACTGGCGTTATCGCCTAAACGCGCACGTTAACCTCTCTGGTATTGTCAGTTATGTGCGTGGCGAGCGAGACGATATTGATGATAATTTATATCGCATTTCTCCGCTCAATGCCCGAGTTAACCTAAATTATCAATCTGGCAATTGGCAAAGTAATCTCGCCATTCATGCTTACAGCGCACAGCGTAAGGTATCGCAGCTCAATAATGAGCAAGTATCAAATGGTTATGCGGTAGTCGATTGGCAAATAGACTACTTTGTTAGTAGCGGCGTAGTCGTGCGCCTTGGCGCTAACAACTTATTAGATAAACACTATAGTGATCACCTAGCGGGCATCAATCGCGCTCATGGTAGCGAGCTAAAGGTTGGTGAAAAAATGACAGCCATGGGGCGCAATGTCTACCTCGCCATGGATTACCAATTTTAGGCGCTATTTATTGTCATTACTGTTAGTTGCAGTAATGACAATGAGTAAGCTGAAGACTTGTGTAACAATAAGGGGACGAGAAGTAGGTGTGGTTACTTTTATCCGAAAAATTAGCTTAGGCGTTAATTTCTACCCCTAAATTTGACAGGCCTTCTTCTAACGCCATGGCTTTTGCTTTGAGACAACTGGCTTTGTTTTCGCTAGCGGAAGCTAAAAAGTCAAACAACTCATTTTGTGTGGCGATTTCCCATTGCATTAACGGGTGTTCAGTAATTTGTTCTGGCGAGATCAAGATCTCTTTATCATCCGGCGTGGTTTCATCCATCTGTTGCGCTAAACTCAACTCAACATAGTAGCTAACACTGTTTTCTGACAACTTACTGATATTGCCTAAACCATCACTTTCTGCGTCTTGCATACCCTGAAATAACGACATTAACGCCATCGCGCTATCGAGCGCAGGAAACACCCCTAAAAAATCAAAATCGTCTGGGTTAGGTACTTGTTCTTCAAGCTTGGCAATTTGCGCATCATAATTAATTTTGCAGCGATTGGCTTTATCTAACCATTGCCAAATAAGGTCGAGTTGGTTGCGTAAAACCTTAAAGTTACCAAACTCGCTATGTTCAGCAAACAGTTGATAATTAGGGATCATGCGCTCTAATAAAGCGGCAGAAAATGCCACTTGTTGCCATTGGCTTAATTTTTTAAACGGAAAGTGAATCGCCACATTAAATCTCGTTGTTAATAATAAAATAGCTTGCTCGGGCTAGACTATCAGTTGCCGCTTATTGGCTCATTTTAGTTAATTGTTTCTGCGCATATTCAAAGCGTAAGCGATACTCGGTTATCTTGTCTTCAAGTTCGCTCACTTGCTGTTCAAGTTTTTGGCTCAGCTCGCTATTTTCGTCGCGAAGGTACTTAATGGTTTCGCGCGCTTTATTATACTCTCGTTCCTGCTTATCTTTATTTTCTTGATGCATCTGCTGATTTTTCAGCGTGGCTGCTTTATCCGCCTCTAGCTCAGCTTGTACTACATCTAGTTGCTGCTGTTTCTCGCTTAACGTTTTTTCCGCTTGCTCTGCATTTGCTAAAGCTTTGTCATGAACTTGTTGTAACTCAGCCAGTTTATTTGACTCAGTTGTTAATTGCTCAGCATGTTTTTCGGTCTGTTGCGTTAAATCCGTCGACGTTTTATCTACTTTTTGCTGGAGATCTTTCAGGGCGCTGTCTTTTTCTGCTAACGCTTGTTGATGCTTAGTTTCAGTTTGCTGTGCAAGCTCATCTTTTTTATCAAGAAATTTTTGGTGTTGAATATGTTCGCTATGTACACGCTCTTCCAGTAAAGACAGTTGTTTTTCTTGCTGTTGATTTTTCTGTTGTAAGTTAGTAACTTTTTCTGCTAACCCCTTGTTTTCGCTAATTGTACTGGTTAGCTTGTCTTGTTGCTCTTGCAAAGATACGGTTTTGTTTTCAAGTGATTTTTCTAAGGTGATCACCTTATCGCTCAATTGTTTTTGTTCTTCACTAAAGGTTTTCTTATTTGCTAATGCTTTACTATCTTGCTCAGCTTTTAGTTGCTCTAACTCACCAGAGATACGTTCAAATTTAAGCTGAAGTTCTGAATGTTGTTGATTTTGCACCGCTAATGTTGCTGCTTTAGCCTTATCATTTTTTTCTAGTGCCTGGTTTTCTTTTTTGAGTAGCTTCAGCTCTTTATTGACTTTGGTTATTTCAACTTCAGTATCTTTTAGAAGGTTTTGATTTTTAAAATTTTTCTGCGTTAGCGCTGTTACTTGTTTCGTTAAACGAGAATTCTCGGCAAGTTTATCTTTTAGAATTTTTTCAGAGTCTGTTGACGTAACACTATTTAACTTCTCAACGTTACGTAGATCTTCTTGGAGTTGGCTCAATTTAACTTGCTGATTTTCTTTTTCTTCTTTTAAGCGTATTAACTCAGCACTGGATTTTTTTTCACTGTCAGTCGCTTGTTGCTGCTGAGTTTCCTGTTGTTTTTTTAATGCTAAAAATAGTGGGTGGGCGGTAATGATTTCAGGCGTTATTTCAACGTTACCACTGTAACTGGTCAAAAGGGCAGTGATTTTATCTTCGATTTGCAAATAAATATCGCCGGCCAAATTCTGGATATTCTCTTCGATATCACTTGGTAATTTTTTCTGATCAGTCATACAGTGTAAGCCCCTAGCCCTTCTTCAATGAAATTGCGCAGTCATCCTAGCAGACGTTTAATTGATATTCACTGAAATTCACAATATTAATAGTGAAACGTTTTAGTTAGCTGCCGAAAATACGTATTTTGTGCGTTCAGTGTCGATAGTTTATTAGTCAAATATAATTAAGATTGACGACATATTTCTCAACAGTGCATATTTCAACAAAGCATAGTTGATAAATATTAACGGAGGTAATAAACCTTCAAAAATATAAATTTAGCACATAAAAAAGGACCTTACGGCCCCTTTTTCAACAACAGCCCAATTGTACAAATGTATTATCTATACCTTTGGCGTTGTTCATTGCTTAGCAATTATTTTTCCGTTTCAGCCGTTAAAGGCGAAAAACGAATAGCGTTGATTTTAGCGGCTGATTCACTTTGGTTGCGTAATTGCGCTAAACGATTGACTTGACCAATAGAGCCTAGCATCGCGTGAATTGGAATAAATAAACCACGTTTGTGGAAATCTAACACTTTATCATCGCTTAATGCTTGTACTTTCTTTTCGTCAACGCTATATAGGCCAACCAACTTTTTAGTTTCGCCCGAGGCAAAATTAACATTCAATTCAAGCTCTAATAATAAATCGTTATCCACTAACTCTTTGATGAATTTCTCATTCATAACTTCATTGTCGTATAAACGACCTAACGAGTCCTGTACGCCTTTGAAAAATTCGGTCTCGTTGCCTTCAGCATCAAATAACTCATGCTCTTTGTCTTCGCCGACAAACTTGTTGTCTAGATCAACACAGGCGGTTAAGGTTTTTTCTTTATCAGGGTCTAAACCTAAAGAAAATGGCGACATTGCAATACTTTGTGGAATATAAACCGCATTCCACGAATCTTCTTTATGATAAAGGTTTTCACCGGCTTCTAAGCCCAACATAACAACACTACGGTAGCGTTCAGTGCCTTGGTCTTTAACCATTACAACCGGGTAACTTGTAGCTGCTTGTGAAAATTCAGGAGCAGAAACAGGGGCGATATGTTGGTTTGATACATTAGATAAATCACGCTTAGCGGCAATTTTGATATTTTGATGAGTTTCTTTTTTAATTGGGGTAACGTTAGCCATGAATAAGTTCTCTTTTTACTGCGTCTTTAGTCGTTGTCGTTTTTGACACTTTTTTGTTGTTGATAATAGTTATGGAGACGTGCGCTAGCGCTTTCAATGGTATAATGCAAATTAGCGTAATATTATTTTTGTTAAATGAAATTCCGTCACTACAATAGTAATTTAAATACTTTTAAAACAAAAAGTTAACCTATGGCTATCATAAAATTTTTTTCTGTCGCATTATTGCTCACAAGCCCAGTCGTTATGGCGTTACCAAAAATAACCGTGACATTTGGTGAATCGCCAAACGGCTTTACCCGGGTAAAAATTAAAAATGACACCACAGAGCCATTAGCCTGTTTTGTTGCCATTGATGGTCATAAAAGCAAGTTTCAATTAAATAGAAGAGCTATCTCTGGCTGGTTTACGGCTACCGATAAAGCTTTTAACTATCAAAA
>JBMZDW010000073.1:0-8849 GCA_049614565.1 Cognaticolwellia sp.
CGCAGTTGATGAAGCTGAGCTAGCCCTAAGCGTTCAGGGTTTTCTATTACCATTAAGCTTGAATTGGGCACGTCAACACCCACTTCGATCACCGTTGTTGCCACTAATAAGTCGAGCTCGCCAAGTTTAAAGCGCTCCATCACGCTTTGTTTCTCATCGGCTTTCATGCGGCCATGCACTAAGCCAATCGTTAATTTGGCTAATTGTGCTTGTAAATATAGTGCCGTGTCTTCGGCGGCTTGGCATTGTAGTGCTTCTGACTCTTCAATTAAGGTACAAACCCAGTAGGCTTGACGCTTGTCGTTCGTGCAACCTTGACGAATACGTTCAATAACATCATCACGGCGACTATCAGGCAAGGCTATGGTTGTTATCGGCGTGCGTCCGGGCGGTAATTCGTCAATCACTGAGGTGTCTAAATCCGCATAGGCGGTCATGGCTAGCGTGCGCGGGATGGGCGTGGCTGTCATGATCAACTGATGGGGATAGTTGCCTTGCCATGCGCCTTTTTCACGTAATGATAAACGTTGATGAACGCCAAATCTGTGCTGTTCATCAATAATAATCAACGCTAATTTATTAAATGCCACTTGTTCTTGAAACAGTGCATGGGTGCCGATCACCATTTGCATCTCGCCATTGCCGATAAGCTCTAGCGCTTCTCTTCGGGCTTTGGCCTTGGTTTTACCGGCCAGCCAACCGACGGTAATGTCGAGCGGCGCAAACCATTTTTGAAAGTTTATCGCATGTTGCTCGGCTAAAATTTCAGTGGGTGCCATTAGCGCTACTTGAAAGCCTTGGCTAATGGCGGTTAACGCCGCTAATGCTGCGACCAACGTTTTACCTGAGCCAACATCCCCTTGCACTAACCGCATCATCGGCATATTTTTTTGTAAGTCAGTGCGAATTTCTGCGCTGACTCGCGCTTGTGCCTTGGTGGGTGAAAACGGTAATGACGCTAAAAAACGCTGTTCTATTGCCGTATCAACTTTTAATGCAACAGCAGGGTGATGATCGCTAGAGGCACGTAATTTCAACATGCTGAGATTATGGGCTAACAGCTCCTCTTTGATCAGCCTAAGTTGGGCCGGATGTTTCCCTGCTTCCATTAGCTCTACAGAAGTATCCGGTGGCGGACGATGAATAAGCGCCAGCGCCTCGGCTAAGCTATATTGCTGGCGGCTAATCTCAGCGGGTAATAACTCTTCTACCTGACCGCGCGCTAAACGTATCAGCGCTTGCTCGGTTAAATTACGCAGCGAAATTTGTCGAAGACCGTCGGTGGTGGAATAAACCGGCGTTAAGGTTTCTTCTACCGGCGTTAGAGGCTGGTCTTGATCCAGTGCTTTATATTCAGGGTGCACCATTTCAAAGCCGCGCATGCCGCGATTGACTTCACCGTAACAGCGAATACTTAAGCCAACGGCGAGACTATTTTTTTGACTGGCGGAAAAATGAAAAAAACGTAGGTTAATGCTGCCCGTACCATCGTTGATGGTAACCAGCATCATTCTACGTTTGCCTTGGATGATTTGATTTTGGGTGATTTCGCCGATGATATTGGTAAATATGCCCGGCATTAAATCACGCACTGAAGTAATGCGGGTACGGTCTTCGTAGCGCAGTGGTAAATGAAACAGCAGATCTTGCACTGACACTAGGCCAACCTTTTCTAATTTACTTGCCATGCCCGGTCCCACGCCTTTTAACATGGTAACCGGCACCTTGGCTAAATTAGTTAACGCTTCCATGTCACGTGTCACCGCTGATTTACTTACTCATCATCAATATTTTGCCAAGCATCTTGGGTCATCTGCATTTGTTGCCACCATTGCTCTGAAGCAACAATTTGACCGTCTTCGTCAATTTCAGGGTATGGCAAACCTTTACGTTGGCAGGCTTTGGCAAAAATAGGGTGGCCACCTTCAAATAAAATACGTTGGCGGCGCTGATGACTTATTCTTGGTTGTTGATATAAACCCGCGGCCTGACGTTGACGCTGCGCTTCGTATAACACTACCGAACAGGCAACAGAAACATTCAACGACTGCACCATACCCACCATAGGAATGATAATATCTTGATCGGCCATTGCCAGTGCTTGTTCAGAGGCGCCGAACTTTTCTTGACCTAAAATAATCGCCGTTGGCTTAGTGTAATCAATCTCGCGAAAGTCTACCGCTGTATCCGACAAGTTAGTGACTAATACTTGCATACCTTGCTGTTTTAACTCATTAATAGCATCTTCGGTGCGACTATAGTTATGAACATCAATCCAGTTTTGACTACCGGCGGCGCTGCCACCCGACACTCGCATAGTTTCATTTTTCCATACCGCATGTACATCACTAACGCCGATGGCATCGGCGGTACGAACCACTGCCGCTAAGTTGTGGCTTTTGTGTACGCCTTCCATACAAACCGTTAAATCGGGTTGGCGTTGATCTAACATGCTGTTAATTCGTTGTAGTCTATCTGGGGTCATATTTCTTGTCTAAAGTTAGGTTAATTATTGGCATGCGAGCAATAAGCAGCATTGAACAATATCAAGCAGTTAGTAAAGGTTAACTAACGTTGGGTAATTCCATTATGCCGTCGATTTCGATAGCCACATCTTTTGGCAATCGAGCCACTTGTACTGCCGCTCTGGCCGGATAAGGTTGCTGAAAGTATTGGCTCATAATCTCGTTAACGGTGGCGAAATTACTGAGATCTTGTAAAAAAATATTAACCTTTACCATGTCGTTAATATTACCACCGGCCGCTTCACACACCGCGACAAGGTTTTTAAACACTTGTTGAGTTTGCTCAGCAAAGTCATCAGAAACTATCGCCATAGTGCTCGGCACTAAGGGAATTTGTCCCGATAAATACACAGTATTATTTACTTTTACCGCTTGGCTGTAAGTGCCAATGGCGCTCGGCGCTAAATCGGTATTTATAATGGTTTTCATGGTTTTTCCTAAGCTAGGTTACTTGTTACGGACAACGCGTTGAACGTCGTCCATAATTTTAACTTTACGGATGATCTCGGCGAGGTGAACTCGGTTGCGACAGGCAATTTCCATATCAATAAGATACAGCCCAGAATCTTTTTCACCGGAGTTAAGTGAATGTACATTCGAGCCACTACGCGCTATAGCATTGGTTAATGCGGCGAGGGCGCCTTTGTGATTAAGTATTTCAATGCGTAATTTGGCGATAAAATCACGATCAATATCACTGTCCCACGTAACTGGAAATAAACTGCCCTGTTCATGACCTTTGTTATTGCGACAACCATTTTGATGTACCATCAGGCCTTTACCTGGGCTTAAGTAGGCAACAATAGAATCACCCGGGATCGGGCGACAACATTTACCATAACTGACCATCATACCTTCAGTGCCTTTAATTGGCATTTTACCTTTGCTGGTTGTTGGCTGAATATCAGCCTGTTCGGTAAATTCGTCTTTCAGGCGCTTGGCAATGCCGATACTCAGTGCATTCCCTAAGCCAATATTGACTAATAGCTCTTCAATGGTTTGATTGCCGGAGTCTTGCACCACTTGCATCAGTTTTTCTTCGGCAATGTCTTCTAATTTTGTTGTGCCTAAGGCGTGACTGAGTAAACGTCTGCCGAGGGCAAGTGATTCTGTTTGCTCTTGTGAGCGTAAATAGGTTCGAATTTGTAAACGCGCTTTCGCGGTCACGACAAAGTTCAGCCAAGTGGCGTTAGGGCGAGCGGCATTGGAAGTTATTACTTCAATGGTTTGGCCTGAATCTAA
The DNA here is from genome assembly GCA_049614565.1 of Cognaticolwellia sp. Lineage (GTDB taxonomy): Bacteria > Pseudomonadota > Gammaproteobacteria > Enterobacterales > Alteromonadaceae > Cognaticolwellia. Next base: position 3,768 of record JBMZDW010000073.1, read on the forward strand.
TGGCTGGCTAAACGGGAATGGCTTGCGGTCAACTTTTACGCCAACACATGAGTTACCGACATCGGTGTGCACGGCATAGGCAAAGTCAACGGCGGTTGCCCCCATAGGTAATTCGATAATGCGGCCATCGGGGGTAAAAACGTAAATTTCTTCCGGAAATAAGTCCGATTTTACATTTTCTATAAATTCAAAGGAGCTACCGGCGCTTTGTTGTAACTCTAATAAACTTTGCATCCAACGACGTGCTTTCATTTGCGCTGTAGTGCCGGTGTCTTCACCGTCTTGTTTATATAACCAGTGTGCCGCAACGCCTTTATCGGCCATTTGATCCATATCATAGGTACGAATTTGAATTTCTACCGGAATACCGTGCGGACCAATTAACGAGGTGTGCAGTGATTGATAGCCATTGGTTTTTGGAATGGCAATATAGTCTTTAAAACGAGATTCAATGGGTTTAAATAAATTATGCGCCGCGCCTAACGCTCTATAGCAATCGTCAATTTTGTCACCAACAATAATTCTAAAGGCGTAGATGTCCATTACTTCATTGAACATCAGCTCTTTGTTGAGCATTTTACGATAGATAGAATAAAGGTGCTTCTCGCGGCCAATAACCTGGGCATGAATGCCGCTTTCTGCCAAGCGACTGATGATTTCTTGTTGAATATTATTGATTATTTCTTTGCGGTTGCCCCGTGCTTGCTTTATGGCTGATTTTAACGCCCGCGCCCGCATTGGGTACAAGGCTTCAAAACCTAACTCTTCTAATTCATTTTTAATATCATGAATACCCAAGCGGTTAGCCAGTGGTGCATAAATTTCTAAAGTTTCACGGGCAATGCGTCGACGTTTGTCGGGTCGTAATGATTCTAAGGTACGCATATTGTGCGTGCGGTCAGCCAGTTTGATTAAAATAACCCGAATGTCTTGCACCATGGCTAACACCATTTTGCGAAAATTTTCCGCTTGCATTTCTTCTTTGTTATCAAACTTTAACTTGTCGAGTTTACTCACCCCTTCAACCAACTCGGCGACAGTATGACCAAAGAGTTCGGCGAGTTCATCTTTGGTAGTATCGGTATCTTCAATCACATCATGGAGCAAAGCGGCCATTAAGGTTTCGTGATCTAAATGCATTTTCGCCAGATTCAACGCCACCGCTACGGGGTGCGTGATATAGGGCTCACCACTAGAGCGCATTTGGCCGTCGTGTGCTTCACGGGCAACAATGTAAGCCTGTTTTAACAGGTCAATTTGCGCGATGGACAGATAACCCGAGACAAGTTCTTTTAGTGGTTGAAAAAGGTACACTCAGTCATTCCTTAATGATGATAGTGATTCTAAGCGGCGTATAGAACTTTAGAATACGATTATTTTATCGCTATGCCAATGTTTATGCGCAGGTGTGGGGATTTTTGTTGCTGATTTTGGCAAAAAACGTCTGAAAATAAAAAACGCGTAAACCACATGACTGTAATTTACGCGTTTTCGATGTTGCGACTAACCTTAACGGTTAGCGAAAATTATTGGTTACCACCAACAATTGCTGCAACCGCTTCTAATTCAGCAGAATCTTGTTGTACTTGCTCGTGGCGATCTGAGTTGTCCATTACTTCGGTTGTAATAAGACCGGCTTCGATTTCACGCAAAGCTAATACTGTTGGTTTGTCATTTTCAACTTCAACCAATGGATCTTTCCCGCCCGTAGCAATTTGACGAGCACGACGAGATGCAATTAACACCAAGTCAAAACGATTACCGACTTTATCGACGGCGTCTTCAACAGTTACGCGAGCCATGTGGTCACTCCAACAATTAAATAAATTTATAAAATAGTGGCGTAGTTTACTCGATCCTCAGGTTAACACGCAAGCGAACTGGGTGAAATTGATCAAATAAGCCTTGATATTAACAAGCTTACTGATTACATGACGCCCATGTACGACAATTCATGAGTGTTTATAAAGCCATCAAGTTAAAAATAGCGGCGCATTCAGCCGACTCGACCCTTAGGTAAACACGCAAGCGAACTGGGTGAAATTGATCAAATAAGCCTTGATATTAACAAGCTTACTGATTACATGACGCCCATGTACGCCAATTCATGAGTGTTTATAAAGCCATTAAGTTAAAAATAGCGGCGCATTCAGCCGACTCGATCCTAAGTAAGCTACTAGGTTAATAATTCGGTAAATAAGTCTTGGTGCTGGCACGCTTGCTGGCTGCGCTTTAACCTTTGGTTGTTAACCACAGTGGTTAAGTCGGCCAAGGCTTGCTCGAAATCGTCGTTAATTATAATGTAATCAAATTCTTGAAAATGCGAACATTCTGCTTGTGCTTGTGCCATGCGTCCTTGAATAACTTCTTCGCTGTCTTGGCCGCGGCCACGTAAACGCTGCTCCAGTTCTTGCTTTGATGGCGGCGCAATAAATATTGTCGTCACTTCCGGCTTTTTCATTCGTACTTGCTGAGCCCCTTGCCAATCAATATCAAGAAAAACATCAATCCCTTGTGCAAGCTGCTGATCTATCGCGACTTCGCTGGTGCCATAGTAGTTGCCAAATACTTCGGCATATTCGTAAAAGTGCTTGTCGGCAATCGATTGTTCAAACTGTTGCTTGCTGACAAAATGATAATGTTCGCCATTGGTTTCCCCCGGGCGAGGAGCACGTGTGGTATGCGATACCGACACTTGCATTGGCCGTGGTGATGCTTGTTTTAACAATGCCGCGATCAAGCTCGATTTACCGGCACCACTTGGCGCTGAAAGAATGAAAAGATTACCTTTAGTTGTCACAATTTATCCTTACTGGCTGAGTCAATCACAGCGAATAACCTGAAAATCTAACCGTATATTTGGCCGAGGCTATTAAAATCGCTTGCTGAGTATAATTGTTTAATGGCGCGCACTATAACGAAAAATGGCAGTTTTTCCCATTATTTTGTCGGTAAATTATGCCATTGCATTAGCGTTTATTTGGCGGCTCGCAGTTCAATGTTGTTGCCGTCAATATCGTTTAAATACAGAGAGCGGCCAAAGCCTTGTGCGCCATAGCGTTCTTCAAATTCACCCACCTCGACGCCGTTGCTTTTAAGGTAAAGTATCAGCGCTGGTTCATCAAATTGTTCGATTTGCAGGCAGAAGTGATCGACATTATTGCCTCTTGATGTCGGCGCCGCGCCGCCCATCTTACCTAACTGTGCATTAACATCGACAATATCGATAAGAGCAGCGCCTGCTCTCAATTGTGTTAAACCAACGTCCGCGGGCAATGTCCGTTCGACTACGCAACCTAATACTTGGCAGTAAAAATCAATCATGCGTTGATAGTGCGCGGTACGTAATACAATATGATCCAATGCGAGTGGTGTGATCATCAACTTATCCTTGCCTAGCAATTGTGATAATTGGTTTTATAGGTATTTTGTCGGAGTAAACAATAAGTATAGATAATAATTTATCGGCGTTACGGAGGTGTTTTAACAATGGCGTTGAAAATGGCAAGGCTTACAATCAAAGATAAATAAGAAGGTAAGCCTTTAATTTTATCGAAATAACTTAAAGCACTTTCGCAATTGATTGCGCTAAGTAGTCAACATTGCTATTGGCAATGCCGGCAATGCTCATGCGGCTTGAACCCACCATATAAATGCTGTATTCATCTTGCAATTGTTGTACTTGCTCAGGGGTTATGCCCAAAAATGAGAACATGCCTTTTTGACGTGGAATAAAGCTAAAGTCACGGGTGACACCATTTTCAATTAACTTATCAACCAATAGCTGACGATTGCCGTTAATGCGATCACGCATTTCTTTAAGCTCACTGTGCCATTGCGTGCGTAACTCATCCGAATGCAAAATGGTTTCAACAATGGCTGCACCATGGGCGGGTGGCATGGAATAGATACAACGTACGACAGTGAGTAATACCGAGTTGGCGACATCTATGCTATGCGCACTTTCACCTATAATGGTACAAGCACCGATACGCTCGCGGTATAAACCGAAATTTTTCGAACAAGAACTACAGACGATCATCTCTTTGACGTTATCGGCAATTAACCGTAAGCCATAGGCGTCTTCGTCTAAGCCTTCACCAAAGCCCTGATAAGCCATATCAACGAGTGGTAAAAAGCCAATATCTTTTGCAACTTCAGCCACTTGCTGCCATTGCTCTTTATTTAAATCCATACCACTTGGGTTATGACAACAAGCGTGTAGTAATACCGCATCATCTGCTTTGACTTCTTTTAATGCCGCCAGCATGCCGTCAAAATCTAAATTTTTGTTTTCATAATCATAATACGGATAGGTTTTAACGGTTAGTCCTGCTGCTTGAAATAAACCGGTGTGATTTGCCCACGTTGGGTTGCTAACCCAAATAGTCGCGCCGGCTTTACAGGAATTGATAAATTCAGCGGCAACACGCAATGCGCCAGTACCACCAGGCGTTGATACTGTGCGTGCGCGGTTTTCGAGTAACACTTTATGATGTCCGAAAACTAACTTGCCCATTTCTTCGTTAAAAAGTGGCGAACCGGTTGGGCCAATATAAACTTTGCTATCTTCGGTATCGAGTCGGTATTTTTCGGCGGCTTTTACACAAGCTAAAACCGCGGTATGGCCGGCTTCATTTTTGTAAACACCAACACCTAAATCGATTTTTTTAGTATTTGAATCTTCACGATATTTAGCCAACAAACCTAAAATAGGATCAGCTGGCAACGCCGTTAAGCTATTAAACATTTCTGGGTTTACCTTATACGAAGCGAGGGATTTAATCCCTGAAATTAAACCGCAAGCATAACGACAATGCGCTAAAAATTAAAGCCTAAAGGGTAAATAACTGGCGGAAAATAAGCCAAATAAATGGGGTGTCGATGTTGTAGAACCGGTAGGTGTTGTTTTTTGGATAGGTGAGTGGTAGCGAAATGAAAACGCCATTATTGTTTTACCCAATAATGGCGTTTGTATGCAGTGGATAATATTTTCTAATTTACATTATTTTTCAGTTACTTGCCATATTGCTACTGAGCCAGATATTTCATTACCGACAATCAGTAACGCTTCTCCGGTCG
>JBMZDW010000074.1:0-8839 GCA_049614565.1 Cognaticolwellia sp.
GTGAGTAGTATTTGTTTAGAATGACTAAACTACACACTACTCGCCGTGATTAAAGTACTTTTATCTCGAACAAAATTTAACCGCGAAAGATCAACACGCCCTAGGCTTATTTAAATACAAAAGGGCTGAAAACAGCCCTTTGATCATTAATTTAATCAGCTGATTAAAATTTCATTTCTGGCACATGCTCAGGTATCACTAGCTCACCTTCGGTTAGCTTGATTATTTCATCAACACTAACGCCAGGTGCGCGCTCTAATAAATGAAATTTACCAGACTTTATTTCGATAAAGGCTAAATCGGTGAGTACTTTTTTAATGCAGCCTTTACCTGTTAAAGGTAATGAGCAATTGTTCAGTAGCTTAGATACACCATGTTTAGAAGCGTGAGTCATGGTTACAATGATGTTGTCAGCACCTGCTACTAAGTCCATTGCACCACCCATGCCTTTAATTAACTTTCCCGGGATCATATAAGAAGCGATATTACCATTCACGTCTACTTCAAAAGCACCTAGTACAGTTAAGTCAACATGACCACCACGGATCATCGCAAATGATTCTGCAGAGTCAAATACAGAGGCGCCAGTTGCCATAGTAACGGTTTGCTTGCCTGCATTAATTAAGTCGGCGTCAATTTCATCTTCGGTAGGGAATTGTCCCATGCCAAGTAAACCATTTTCAGATTGCAGCATAACTTCCATGCCGTCAGGCACATAGTTTGCCACTAATGTAGGAATACCAATGCCTAGGTTTACGTAGTAACCGTCTTGTAGTTCTTGTGCGACACGTTGTGCCAATTGCTCTCTTGATAAAGCCATTTTTTATTCCTTATTCACAACGTATTATTTTTGACGAATGGTGCGTTGTTCAATGCGCTTTTCGAAAGTGCCTTGAATTAAACGGTTAACATAAATACCAGGTGTATGAATTTGATCAGGGTCTAACTCGCCGGGCTCAACAATCTCTTCTACTTCTACTACCGTTATCTTACCTGCTGTTGCAGCAAGAGGATTGAAGTTACGGGCGGCTTTTCTAAAGACTAAATTGCCATATCTATCGGCTTTCCATGCTTTTACAATGGCAAAGTCGCCTTTGATGGCTTCTTCTAAAATATATTGGCGTCCATCGAACTCTCGTTCTTCTTTACCTTCAGCCACAGGTGTACCGTAGCCTGTGGCGGTGTAAAATGCAGGGATTCCTGCACCACCAGCGCGCATTTTTTCAGCTAAAGTGCCTTGTGGTGTAAGTACGACTTCTAATTCACCACTCATCATTTGACGTTCAAATTCTGCATTTTCGCCGACATAAGAGGCAACAATTTTACTAATTTGGCGGTTGGGTAATAAAACACCTAAACCAAAATCGTCTACACCGCAGTTATTTGAGACAACCGTAAGACCTTTTGTTTCTTTACGTTTTATTTCTGCAATTAAATTTTCAGGGATCCCGCATAGGCCAAAACCACCTGAAATTACGGTCATGTTATCTTCAAGACCTGCCATGGCTTCTTTATAGCTTGACACTACTTTGTCAAATCCGGCCATTCTTTACTCCTTAGTAAAATAAAAGGAGACTTATTTTTAGATTAAATAAGTCGTTATTATTATATTTTTGCTCGGTAGGCATTAGATACCTTCGATATAGGTGGTTTTTCAAGTTTGTCGCTAATAAACCAACCTGCTTCAAGTAATTTTTCTAAATCAATACCCGTGTTGATACCTAGCCCATTAAGTAAATATACAACATCTTCAGTGGCAACATTACCCGAAGCGCCTTTAGCATACGGGCAGCCACCTAATCCAGCAATAGCACTATCGACTACCATGATCCCAGATTGAAGCGCAGTGTAAATGTTAGTTAACGCTTGACCATAGGTGTCATGAAAGTGAACGGCGAGTTTTTCAAGGGGAACACGCTGACTAACCGCTTGTATCATTTGTTTTACACTTGCCGCTGTACCAACTCCAATGGTATCGCCTAGTGATATTTCATAGCAGCCCATGTTCAATAGTTTTTCGGCTACGTCGGCTACTTTTTCTGGTTCAATAAAGCCTTCGTAGGGACAACCAACCACACATGACACATAGCCCCTCACTTTTATATTCGCTTTTTTGGCTGCGGCCATAATAGGCTCAAAACGGGTAAGGCTTTCATCAATAGAGCAGTTAATGTTTTTTTGGCTAAAACTTTCTGAGGCTGCGCCAAATATTGCGACTTCAGAAGCATTAACAGCCATAGCAGCTTCAAAGCCTTTCATGTTCGGTGTTAGCGCTGCGTAAGTTACTTTGTTATTGCGTGTAAGGTTTTCAAATATTTCACTCGATGTGGCCATTTGTGGTACCCATTTAGGCGACACAAAACTACCACTTTCTATATAACTAACACCAGCATCAGCAAGTAGCTCAATTAAGCTGATTTTATCGGCTGCACTGATTAGTGCCTTTTCGTTTTGTAAGCCGTCTCTTGGGCCTACCTCAACAATTTTTACTGTTTTAGGTAATGTTATTTCATTCATTACGATTCCTCTGCAGTGAACGAAAGAAGCTCGCTACCACCGTCAACCATTTCACCTTCCGCATAATATAAAGACTCAACAGTGCCGTTATTAGGTGCTTTGATGGTGTGCTCCATTTTCATCGCTTCCATGATCATTAGTGGTTGATCTTTTGTGACGGTTTCACCCGCTTTTACTAATACACTGACCATAGTGCCATTCATTGGTGCGACTAACCCATTTTGATTCTCTTGGCTGTCATGTTCGCCGCAATCAGGCTGCACATGAGTAAAGTTAAAAGCACCATTTTGGCGGTATAAGCTAATTTGGTGATTATCTTGTGCGATAGTGGCCGAACTTCGGTGGCCGTTGTAGCTAAAGTGTAACGTGTTGCCGTTTATTCGTCCTTGGCAGTCGTATGTTTTGTCGCCAACACTGATTAAGTAATAGCTGTCGGTGCCTTGTCGCTTTTGTTCAACAACAACGGGATATTCAATATCATTGTGAGCTAATGTTAACTGATGAATATGTGCTTCATTTAGTCGCCATGCGTTGGTCATATTCCACGGCGAGTAAGGATCGGTTGTTTGAGCTGCCATTTGGCGCGCGTTTTCAGCGTCAGCAAGCACAATATATAATGCAGCCATGGGTAATTCATCAGCGATTACTTGCGCGTCACAATGAAATATTTTGTCGTGATGTTTTTCAATAAAACTAGTATCAATATCTTGTTCAACAAACGGCGGGCATGTGGCTAAGTTATAAAGAAAATCAATATTAGTTGTGACACCGCTGATACGATATTCGGCTAACGCTTTAGCTAAACGTTGCAAGGATTTTTCGCGATTTTCATCCCATACTATAAGTTTTGCAATCATTGGATCGTAAAAAACGCTAACCTCGTCACCTTGACGAACGCCTGTATCTACGCGAACAAATTGGCTTTCCTGAGGCGGTTGTAAAAATGATAATTTACCTGTAGCAGGTAAAAAATCATTATTGGTGTCTTCAGCATAAATACGCGCTTCAAATGCGTGGCCATTAATGGTTAGCTGTTCTTGGTTTTTAGGTAACACTTCGTTAGCAGCAACACGTAATTGCCATTCTACTAAATCTTGCCCTGTAATTAACTCGGTAACTGGGTGTTCTACTTGCAAGCGAGTATTCATTTCCATAAAGTAAAATGAACCGTCACTGTCTAGTAAAAACTCAACAGTCCCTGCGCCTTGATAGCCAATCGCTTTTGCTGATTTTATTGCCGCTTCACCCATTTCTTTACGCAGCGCTTCACTCATGCCAAAGGCAGGGGCTTCTTCTATTACTTTTTGATGGCGACGTTGAACTGAACAGTCGCGTTCAAAGAGATAAACTGCATTGCTATGATTGTCGCAAAATACTTGAATTTCGACATGGCGTGGTTGTGTTAAGTACTTTTCAACCAGCATAGTATCGTCGCCAAAAGAGGATTTAGCTTCGCGTTTAGCGGCAGCTAAGCCTTCACTAAACTCGGCTTCACTCCATACTTGACGCATGCCTTTACCGCCGCCGCCAGCAGTTGCTTTTAATAATACAGGATAGCCCATATCGTCGGCAGCCTTTTTGATCACGGCTTCTGCTTGGTCATCACCATGGTAACCTGGCACTAAAGGAACTTGTGCTTTTTCCATGATGTTTTTTGCTGCAGACTTAGAGCCCATAGCTTCAATGGCGGCAACCGGTGGGCCAATAAATGTGATGTTTTCTTGCTGACATTTTCGGCAAAAATCAGCATTTTCCGATAAAAAACCATAACCTGGGTGTATCGCTTGTGCACCTGTTTTTATGGCGGCTTCAATTACCTTGTCAGCTAACAAATAGCTTTCTCTTGAAGGAGAAGGGCCTAGATAAATGGCTTCGTCGGCCATATTTACGTGAAGCGCATTAGCGTCAGCATCTGAATAAACCGCTACGGTTAATATGCCTAGTTTACGCGCTGTTTTTATAACGCGACAAGCAATTTCACCACGGTTGGCTATTAATATTTTAGTAAACATGGTGTTATCCTTGGCTGTCGGTATGTGTTGATGAAATTTTCCAAGCGGGCGATCGTTTTTCAAAAAATGCTGTTAGCCCTTCTTGGCCTTCTTCAGAGACTCTTATAGAAGCAATGCGTTCACTAGTTAAATTAAGTAAAGCGTTATCAATATCTTGATAAGCCACGTCTAAAGCTAATTTTTTAGCTTGTACAACGGCGGCAGGGCTGTTGTTTAAAATGGTTAAGATCATGGCATCGACAGCATTATCTAACTCTTCAAGCGTTACTACTTCACTAACTAAGCCTAGTTGTTGCGCTTTATTTGCAAAAAAACGTTCTGCAGTAATAAAGTAACGGCGACATGCTTTTTGTCCTATGGCATTAATTACGTATGGGCTGATAGTTGCAGGGATTAAACCAAGCTTTACTTCACTTAAGCAAAAGCTCGCTTTCTCGCTAGCAATAACAATATCGCAACAAGCAGCTAAACCAACGGCGCCACCAAAAGCTGCGCCTTGAATCTTAGCAATAGTAGGTTGTGGTAAAAAGTTAAGTGACTTAAGCATAAGGGCTAGGGCATTAGCATCGGCTAAATTTTCCTCTAGCGTATAACTTGCCATACGTTTCATCCAACCTAGGTCGGCGCCTGCGCTAAAGCTTTTTCCTGTTGATGCTAACACCATTAGCTTTATGTCTTTTCGGCTCGCTATTTCCATAAAAAGCTGCGTAAGCTGTGCAATTATTTCATCGTCAAAAGCATTGTGTTTGTCGGCATTGTTCAGCGTAACTGTTGCTACGCCATAGCGATCTACGTCAAATAATACTTTATTACTGCTATCACTATTTTGCTCATTTTGTTGTGTGGTCATAACAGTACTCCTACATTCTAAAGATACCAAATTTGGTATCCTCAATAGGTTTATTTAAGGCCGCAGATATAGCTAAACCTAATACTTGCCTTGTGTCTGCTGGGTCAATTACGCCGTCATCCCACAAGCGAGCAGAGGCGTAATAAGGATGCCCTTGATGCTCATAAGTGTCGATAATTGGTTGTTTAAATGCCTGTTCTTCAGTTTCAGACCATTGCTCGCCAAGTTTATTTTTTTGATCGCGCTTCACTTGGGCTAATACGCCTGCAGCTTGTTCGCCACCCATTACCGATATACGGGCGTTTGGCCACATAAATAAGAAACGAGGATCGTATGAACGTCCACACATGCCATAATTACCTGCACCGAAGCTTCCACCAATAAGTAGGGTAAATTTAGGTACTTGAGCCGTTGCTACCGCGGTGACCATTTTCGCGCCATGTTTGGCAATGCCACCAGCCTCATATTGCTGACCAACCATAAAACCAGTAATGTTTTGCAAGAAAACTAGTGGTATTTTACGTTGGGCGCAAAGTTCAATAAAGTGAGCGCCTTTTTGAGCCGATTCACCAAAAAGAATGCCGTTATTAGCAACAATACCTACTGGATAGCCGAATATGTGGGCAAAGCCACAAACTAAGGTGGTGCCGTAAAGAGCTTTAAATTCATCGAAGTGACTTCCGTCAACCACTCGCGCAATAATTTCTCGTATATCAAAGGGCTGACGTGAATCTTTAGGCACAATGCCGTATATTTCTTGGCTGTCGTATGCTGGCTCTTCCACCTGTTTTATATTCATTGTTACAGGTTTTACACGGTTAATATTGCTGATTGCTTTGCGTGCAATTTCAAGGGCATGATGGTCATTTTGCGCATAATGGTCGGCAACGCCTGAGGTACGACAATGTACGTCGGCACCGCCAAGATCTTCTGCACTCACTACTTCGCCCGTTGCGGCTTTTACTAACGGTGGCCCCGCTAAAAATATTGTGCCTTGCTCTTTTACAATTATTGATTCATCTGCCATTGCTGGCACATAAGCACCACCTGCGGTGCATGATCCCATGACCACAGCTATTTGAGGAATAGCTTGTGCAGACATATTGGCTTGATTAAAGAAAATACGGCCAAAGTGTTCTTTATCGGGAAATACATCGTCTTGATTTGGCAGGTTTGCGCCGCCTGAATCAACTAAATAAATACATGGCAAGTTGTTTTCTTGGGCAATGGCTTGGGCACGTAAATGCTTTTTCACCGTTAATGGGTAGTAAGTGCCGCCTTTAACTGTTGCGTCGTTGGCAACAATAATACACTCTTGACCAGAGACGCGACCTACGCCTGTAATAATGCCTGCTGCGGGAACATCGTCTTTATAAACGTCGTAGGCAGCAAGTTGAGAAAGTTCAAGAAAAGGAGAGCCTGCGTCAAGAAGGGCATATACGCGATCTCGAGGGAGTAACTTACCACGCGACAAATGACGTTCACGGCTGCGGTCACCACCGCCTAGTTTTATTTGTGCTAACTTAGTTTTTAAATCGTCAACTTGCGTTTGCATGTGTTCAGCATTTTCAATAAATTCTGGACTACGCGTATTTATTTTAGAGGTTATTTTAGCCACGGCAGATTACCTTTTTCGCTTGTTATTGCTCAGCGCTACTTTCACTATAATTAAAAAGAGCAAATTGGCATTGTTAGCGAATATGCTCATTATTTTTTTATTTGTTGTTTGTTTAACTACTTTGATTCGTTAAACAATTCACGACCAATTAACATTCTGCGAATTTCAGAGGTGCCAGCACCAATTTCATACAGCTTAGCATCACGAAGTAAACGCCCAGCTGGAAACTCGTTAATGTAGCCGTTACCACCAAGTAATTGAATGGCGTCTAGTGCCATTTTAGTGGCCAATTCAGCTGAATATAAAATAACCGCTGCGGCGTCTTTTCGAGTGGTTTCACCACGGTCACACGCTTGAGCTACCATATAAATATACGATTTTGCCGCGTTCATTTGAGTGTACATATCGGCAACTTTACCTTGCACTAATTGGAATTCGCCAATTGATTGTCCAAACTGCTGACGGTCATGAATATAAGGAACAACTAAATCCATACAAGCGTCCATAATACCTAATGGACCACCTGATAAAACTACGCGCTCGTAGTCAAGGCCTGACATTAATACGCGCACACCTTTACCTTCTTCGCCTAAAATGTTTTCTGCAGGTACTTCACAATCTTCAAATACTAGTTCACAAGTGTTTGAACCGCGCATGCCTAATTTATCGAGTTTTTGATGACGACTAAATCCAGGGTAATCACGTTCAACAATAAATGCAGTGATCCCTTTTGAACCAGCATTGGTGTCAGTTTTAGCATAAATAATAAAAACATGAGCATCAGGGCCATTGGTGATCCACATTTTATTGCCATTAAGAATATATTTATCACCTTCTTTTCGAGCAGAAAGCTTCATGCTAACAACGTCAGATCCTGCATTCGGCTCAGACATGGCTAACGCGCCAATATGTTCACCTGTACATAATTTAGGTAAGTATTTTAGTTTTTGCTCATGGCTACCATTTTTGCTTAATTGGTTTAAACATAAATTAGACATTGCGCCGTAGCTTAAGCCAACAGAGGCTGATGCTCTTGATATTTCTTGCATTGCAACAACGTGTTCAAGGTAGCCTAAGTTAGATCCGCCGTATTGTTCTTCTACGGTCATGCCCAGTAAGCCCATGTCGCCAAACTTACGCCATAAATCCATTGGAAATTCATTTTCTTTATCAACAGCTTCAGCACGAGGGGCTATTTCGTCACGAGCAAAAGCGTTTACTTGGTCGCGGATCATATCGACCGTTTCACCTAAATTAAAGTTGAGTGATGAGTAACGTGAAATCATGGTAAATCCTAATTATATCGTAGTTATGTTTAGTTATTGGGTGCGTGTTCTTATGCTTTTAAAATCAGGGCGAACCCTAATTATTTATCAATTTTAGTTAATGTTTCTTTACAGTTTGCTTCTAAACCGTCTAGTTCAACTAATACGGCTTGAATATCATCAAGTTGTTGTACCAAGTCAGCGCGCTTTTCGGCAATTAAGTCCATAATAGTGACTAACTGCGTGACACTACTTTTATCAGCGTCGTATAATTCAAATAAGCGCCCAGTTTCAGCAAGTGAAAAACCTAATCGTTTACCGCGTAGAATTAACTTTAGTCGAACTTTATCTCTTTGGTTATATATTCGTGTTTGGCCTTTACGGGTAGGGTATATAAGCCCTTGATCTTCGTAAAAGCGAATACTTCGAGTGGTAATATCAAATTCTTTAGCTAAATCGCCAATTGAATAAGTTATTTTTGATGAGATATTCATAATTCGCTCAGTATAATCGTTTATGCATAAACCTTACATGAAGTTTACGTAAACGTAAAGTTTATGTCTAAAATGTCTAAAAT
>JBMZDW010000075.1:0-7836 GCA_049614565.1 Cognaticolwellia sp.
TAAAGTGAGAAGTCCCCTTCCGGCATAAGTATGGTAGTTTCAATATTATGCCAGTGTTGATACCAAGCTATATGTATGTCTTTTTTGCTTAAATTAGCCGCTAGCGATAAATTTTCAATTAAGCCTTGCAGTGGCGCATAGCTATTTTTCGCTTTGATAAAAGCGGGCTGTATTGATTCTTTGGCTAACTTTGGGCGCACAAGCGATAACAGCTTAATGCTTTCAGTGCGTAAATTATTGTTTAATGTTTGCAGTTTTTTCGCGCCCTGATAGCGGGCTAAATTTGCAAAGTAGTTACGCGCATCGGTTACCAAAGCGAGTTGCTGTGCTATCGCGCTTTGCCATTGAGTCGTTTTTACTGTGCTGTTATTTAGTTTTACTGATTTAAGCGCTTTGTTTAGCGCATGAATCGATTTGCTTAGCTGCTCAATGGTATTATTTACCGTAATTAAATCCCAATCGTTTATCGGTAATCGGCTGTATTTTTCAAACATTGGTGTCAATTGTTGTGGGCGAAAACTAAACGAATGCTCTAAATTTAACTGAGCTTGTAGTAATGGAAATAACGTTTTTCCTGCCTTAATTAAAACTCGCTTAGCCGCGGTATTAGGCACATTTCGGTACGAAGCATGACTCGCCATATAGGCAGCGTAATCATCATGCTGTGCTTGATGAGATAATGCTTGCTTGAGTGAATACTGCGCATGTTCTACTTTGAGCAATTCGGCCTGATATTTTTCAGGCGCTAAGTTTGCTAGTGTGGTTAACGCCTGTACTAGTTGCTCAATGTTTTGTGTCGATTTGGCTAACTGGTATTGAGTTAAGGCGGCTTTATATTCTGGCGACGTGCATGACATCAGCAGAAACACCGACACGATGATGATTGTGATTTGGCATTTTTTCAAAACGTTAAATACACCTAATGGATTAAAAGCGACGCTCAAGGCCAAGTGATTATAACCTAGGTGATGATTTTGTGGGTAACTTAATCCCTAGGCTAAATAATTAATTGCTGTAGTGAGGTTTTTTCATTGCGTTCATTAACTTGCGCTAACAATAGCTCTGCGGTGGCCACCGCATCATTTAGGGCATTATGGGCATGATATTTGGGTAATTGGTACTTTGCGCGTAGTGATGACAGCCTTAACTCCGAGGGATCGTAAGCGACATCTCGTTTGTCGAGTCTTTTTTTTGCCACCACTAAGGTGTCGATTATGGCAAGCGGTGGCGCCATACCATAAAGCTCAAGGCAGGCTTGCGTTAAAAACTCTCGTTCGATGCGAGCAAAGTGTACTAACATCACTTTGCCGCGCAGGCGTTTTAGTAATTGTTCAACCACTAGTGCCAAGGGCTGCCCTTGATTTTTTTGATCGTCAGTAATTTGATGAATACTGACATTATCGGCAGTTAAATCTCCTTGGCTTTGAATAATTTGGTGATAACAACTGGCCAACTTAATTTGATTATGACTGAGCTCGACACAGCCAACGCTGAGCAGTTTGTCTTGTATGGCATTTAAGCCTGTGGTTTCAAAGTCTACCGCGAGTATAGGAATGTGTTGGAACGGCGTATTTAATGCTGGCAAAGGTACACTGAGAAAGTCGCGTAACGGGCCCACAGGTGCTTTTTTTAGCATGCGTTTTCGTTGAGCTTCATAGCCAATAAACCAACGGGTCAGTAAGTGATGATTTAACATAGACAATTAAAAGGTCGATTGACGACTGTCTTGCATGGTTTTAATGACTTTAAAGGCATCTTTTAAATGTTCGCGCTCAAGTTTAGAAATTTCTTTTGGCGATAAATAATTATTCGGGAGTTGTCCTTGTTGCAATTTATTCGCTTGATGTTCCATCCGCAGCATACTTAAAAACTCATAAGCATCAATGAGGTTGGCGGCGGAAGCTTTGGTTAATGACGGCGTACCTGCCGCTTGCTGTAAGCGTTCTATAGTATTCACCGATGCTATACCTTCAGATAATGCATAAATACGGGCAAGATCAACAATGGGGGCGATACCATTGTGCTTTAAGTCTAAGGTCGCTTTGTTTTCGCCATCTTGAATTAAGACAAAGTCTCGGAAAAACCCCAGTGGTGGTCGTAAATTTAAGGCATTTTTCGATAAATGCGCAATAAATAATGTGCTGTGTTGTGTGGTTTTTAACATCTTTTTTCGCACCGCTTCCAGTAGCCGACTATCGCCATAAATTGTGGTTAAATCAAAAAATATGCTGCAATGCATTAACGCTTTAGGCTCAGGCGTATTGATCCATTTTGCAAAGTATTGTGACCATTTTTCTTGGCTTTGACACCACTTAGGGTTGGTTGCCATAACGTTGCCGGGGCAGTAAATAAAGCCACAAGCGGCTAAACCATCGCAGACAAACTTCGCTAGCTCTTTAAACCAGTCGCCGTGTTGCGGTTGCATATCGTTTGAGATGATCAGGGCATTGTCTTGATCTGAATGAGCAAATTGTTCCTGCCTTGCCTGAGAGCCCGCGGCTAACCACGCATAAGGCACAGGTGCAGGACCCAACTGCTGTTCAGCCATTTCGATAAGCCTGATGGTAAATGCCATGGTAATGGCACTAATACTTTTTCCGACATGATCCGCGGTGGTGCCGAGTTTGGCCATGCGTATTTGCAGTTTTGGGATCATTTGGCTGATTTCCGTAAGCTCGCTCAGCGATTTTGCCTTATGAATAACACTGGTGATATTGACGGCATTTTGCCCTTCGTTATTCATTAAGTCGGTCACGGTTACCATACCGCTAAGTTGGTTGTTGACGGTAACAGGCAAGTGGTGAATATGTTTTTGTGTCATCATCATTAACGCGTCATAGGCGGTGCTTTTAAGATCAATGGTGGTCATGTTTTCAGTCATTATATCGCTAATGGGTTGTTCAATAGACACGCCGTGAGCTACACAACGTCGGCGAATGTCTTTGTCTGTCACTATGCCTAATGGTTGCTTGTTTTTGGCAATGACTAAACAAGAAAAATTGCGCTCGGTCATGAGCATAGCGGCTTGTTGAATGTTGGTTTCAGGCTCTACAGTCACCACAGGGCTATGATAAAAATTGTCAATGGTACGGTTTAGCAGTGAAGAATTTACAATGGCCTCTTCACTAATTTGTAGCATTTTTTTGTTAAGACGTTGCGCGGATGTTTGTTGAAAAAAGGCCATAACATCGGGATATTCATGCAGC
This sequence comes from Cognaticolwellia sp., assembly GCA_049614565.1. Taxonomy (GTDB): domain Bacteria; phylum Pseudomonadota; class Gammaproteobacteria; order Enterobacterales; family Alteromonadaceae; genus Cognaticolwellia. The sequence goes on from JBMZDW010000075.1 coordinate 3,207, forward strand.
AATTGATAAAAATTTTGGTAGTTAATGCTGTATAACAAAGTATCTTCGTCTGTGGTGACTTTAATAGGGTGAGTGCTTTTGAGGCAGAATACCGTGCATATATCTCCTTCACCATATTTTCCTAGTAGTTGACCATGTTCGCCAAGATAACTTAAGGCGCCTTTGCGTAATATGTAGAGGTTATCTGTGGTTACCCCTTCAGGGGGCAGCAACTGGCCACGGCGAACATAGCAAATACTAATTTCTTTTACTATTTGCTCTACAACATGGCGAGGGAGTAAATCCATTGGCGGTATCTCTTGAATAAACTCGCTAATTTCCGTTAATGCCGTATCCATTACTACCTCTCAACTCGTATTAGTTACTCTATTTAGGGTAATGATCATGCCTAAGTCAACCGTTTCAGCCCTGTCCTAGACTAAAGTTTAATAGGAGCGCTAAACAAAGGTTGCTAGTGTGTCACTTAGAGTGGGTAAGGCTTTTATTTTTGTCGCCTAATTACAAGTTACTGAAATGAATAACGAACTACTCGAAAATAACAACAGGTAATGCCATTTGGAATAATGAAATAATCCACTTGGTATCAAGCGTATAAAAATCATAAAACGCTGTGTCTATTAGGCAGCTATGCTTAAGGGCAATCATTGCTAGGAGATAATAATGGAAGGTAATACAACATATTGGCAGGAAAATCTGCGCTTAATATTTATCTGTCTTGCCATTTGGTTCGTGGTTTCATTTGGTTTTGGTTTGATACTTGTCGAGCCCTTAAATGCAATACGTCTGGGTGGATATAAGCTGGGGTTCTGGTTCGCACAACAAGGGTCAATTTATACCTTTGTTGGTTTGATTTTTTGGTACAGCAAAAAAATGAATGATCTTGATAAAAAATATAACGTGGAGGAATCATAATGGATGAGTTAACACTCTATACCTATATTGCCGTATTCGGTTCTTTCGCCATGTACTTTGGCATTGCTTGGTGGGCGAGGGCCGGTTCAACCAGTGACTTTTATGTCGCGGGCGGTGGTGTTTCGCCGATGCAAAATGGTATGGCCATTGGTGCCGATTGGATGAGTGCCGCCTCGTTTATCTCGATGGCGGGTATGATTTCATTTTTAGGTTATGGTGGCTCGGTATTTTTGATGGGCTGGACTGGCGGTTATGTATTACTGGCGATGTTACTCGCACCTTATATGCGTAAACACGGTAAATTTACCGTACCTGAATTTATTTTTGATCGCTATTACTCTAAAACCGCGCGCGTTGTTGCGGTTATTTGTCTAATCATCGCCTCATTAACTTACATCATTGGTCAAATGAAAGGCGTTGGTGTTGCCTTCTCTCGCTTCTTAGAAGTTGAGTATGATAATGGCCTATATATAGGCATGTTCGTGGTGTGGGTTTATGCGGTGTTAGGTGGTATGAAAGGCATTACCTACACGCAAATTGCCCAGTATTGTGTATTAATTTTTGCTTACACCATTCCAGCAGTATTTATTTCGCTACAGTTAACCGGTAATCCTATTCCACAGCTTGGCTTAGGCTCTACCTTGGCTGATGGTAGTGGTGTTTACTTACTGGATAAGCTTGATATGGTGGTAACCGATCTGGGGTTTAAAGAGTACACCACTGACAATATGGGTGGTACGGTAAATATGTTCGCCTATACCTTATCGTTAATGATAGGGACGGCAGGTTTACCGCACGTTATTATGCGTTTTTTCACCGTACCTTCAGTTAAAGCGGCACGCCAGTCAGCAGGTTACGCACTTGTGTTTATTGCTTTGCTATACACAGTTGCCCCAGCCGTTGGTGCGATGGCACGTTTGAACTTAATGAATACTATTGAGCCTGCGGCAGGCCAAAACATGGTTTATGCTGAACGTCCACAATGGTTTAAAGATTGGGAAAAAACCGGTTTGCTAAAATATGAAGAAAAAAATGGCGATGGTAAAGTGCAGTACTCGGCTGATAAAGCGACTAATGAAATGGTCAAAGTTGACCGCGACATTATGGTATTAGCTAACCCTGCTATTGCTAATTTACCGAACTGGGTTATTGCGCTAGTGGCTGCCGGTGGTTTGGCGGCGGCGTTGTCGACGGCTGCCGGCTTGTTATTAGCGATATCTTCGTCAATTTCTCATGACTTGATGAAAGGGATATTTACCCCTGATATGTCAGAGAAAAATGAGTTACTCGCTGGCCGTGTGGTGATGACCTTGTCTATTGTCGTGGCGGGTTATCTGGGGTTAAATCCGCCTGGCTTTGCCGCAGGCACGGTGGCGCTAGCCTTTGGTTTAGCGGCATCGTCAATATTCCCGGCGTTAATGATGGGCATATTTGCTAAGAAAATGAGTGGTAAAGCCGCTGTGGCCGGTATGGTGTCAGGTATTGGTGTCACTATGCTTTATGTATTCCAACATAAAGGTATTATGTTTATTCCGGGTACGTCGTTCTTAGGCGATATGGGCGAAAATTGGTTCTTGGGTATTTCACCTAATGCCTTCGGTTCGGTGGGGGCGCTAGTTAACTTTATTGTCGCCTTTGCGGTCTTAAAAGTTACCGGTCCTGCTCCGGCTCATATTCAACAAATGGTGGATAACTTTCGTACCCCACATGGCGGCATATCAGCAGCACATGATCATTAATAGTGTGTGATGCCACGTAATACGTAGCGGATAGACAAAGGCTCCATTGATGGAGCCTTTAATTTTTTAGATGATAAGGCAGTGTAACGTTACTTAGTCGAATAATGTTACATTTGCAGACAAAGTAAGGATGAATATGAATCGTCATACAAAATTAGCGTTAATGGTGGCGCCATTTCTGATCTTAGGTGGCTATATAGCTTCAGATTTTTATGTTGAAAATCAGGCAGATAAACCGCGAATTTTTAATATGGTGCCATTCGGCCATTGTGACGTGGTTAATCAAAAATGTATTTTGAAATCGGGAGATTTTGAGATCAATATTTTGGATAGCGCCGGCACCACAACATTAAATGCAACGTTTCCGCTAGATAGCGCAACAATTTTCCTGGTCGATAGTGATAACCGCGCACAAGCGTATCCGTTAGGGATGCGTGATAGCCCTTACTATTGGCAGAGTGCTACACCATTACACAGCAATATTAGCGCTAAAGGATACAAGCAAAAGTTACGTGTGATTGCGCGCATTAAAGGCGGACAATATATTGCCGAGTTTTATACGCAAACGCTCAATTGATATTTTTGCCAATTTTTACTGATTTGGCCTTTATCTACCTAGCGTTTCCCTGCCCAGAGCCCAGAGGTTAGTTACCTTGTAACTGTTGCTCGACAATATCAAGTTGCGCAATGGCAATAACGGCTTGCGTGCGATTACGAACACCAAGTTTGCGAAATATTGCGGTGGCATGAGCTTTGATGGTCGCCTCTGAAACATTCAGATCATAGGCTATTTGTTTATTGAGCATACCTTGGGCAAACATCATTAAAATTCGATATTGCTGTTGCGTCAGGCTAGCAACACGCTGTGCAATGTCGCTATTATCTTGTATGGATGACGATTCACTGTAGGCCACTGGCGTCCATATGTTGCCTAATAATACCTGCTGAATAGCCTGATAAATATCGTTAACCTGTGTGGACTTTGGAATAAAACCAGCAGCACCGTAGCCCATGACTTTATGTATGGTTTCATGATCTTCGTGCGCCGACACGACCACGATCGGTATTTGTGGAAAGTGATTGCGGACATGGATCAGCGTGTTGAAACCGTGTGCGCCGGGAATATGTAAATCGAGTAACAACAGATCGCTGTCATTATTATCACGAAGTTGCTGCTCTAACTCAGCGATAGTTTGTGCTTCCAACCACTGGGTTTGCGTTAGTTTTAGTTTTAATGTCCCTAATAACGCTTGCCTAAATAATGGATGATCATCAGCTATTATAATTTTTTCTGGCTGCATCATGGCATTGCTTCCTTTAAAAAACCCCAAGATTAGTTTATGCGCTTTAGTTTAGTTTGTTTATTAGACTTTAGGTCTAGATTGATTTGTTCGAGGTTTTCAGAGAGATTTATACCAACCGCTCGGGGATAAATGCTAGCGCGGTATTAAACTTACCGCGCTAAGCATTATATTCACCCGAGTTAAGGTTCTTTAGGCTTTTTCAGGCGTGTTGGCGAGTACGGCGACTAATAATTGCCAATATTGCTCAACCGTGGCTATTTGCACTTTTTCATCCGGTGAATGCGGAAATTTAATGGTTGGGCCAAACGACACCATATCCCAATGCGGGTAGGCAGTTTTGAATAAACCACATTCAAGGCCAGCATGAATAACCATAATTTCAGGCACTTTATCAAATAATGCTTGATAGGTATCACGCACCGTTTGCATTAACGCTGAACTGGTATCGGGCTTCCAGCCGGGGTAGGCGCCCGAAAATTTAATGCTTGCGCCGGCTAATTCAAATACCGATTGCACCATGGTTTGTGCGTCTAAACGGCCGTCATCATGTAGGCTACGAATGAGCGTCATGGCGACAAATTTATTACCTTTGCTGCGCATAACCCCTAAGTTTAATGAGGTTTCAACAATACCTTCAATATCGTCACTCATACGCAATACACCATTAGGACACGC
>JBMZDW010000076.1:0-7718 GCA_049614565.1 Cognaticolwellia sp.
CAATAATGGTTGAGCGTAAGTGACCCACGTGCATTTCTTTGGCAAGGTTAGGGGCAGAATAATCAACCACCACGTTTTGTGGTTTTGCCGATTGGCTAACCCCAAGGTTTTTGTCATTGGCCACTTGGTTTAACTGTGTTGCTAACCAAGCTTTGTCTAAATGAATATTAATAAAGCCAGGGCCTGCTAATTCAACTTTTTCAGCAATGCCGTCTAAGTCGAGGGCTGCAACCACTTTGGTGGCTAGTTCTCGAGGATTCGTTTTTAACTTTTTAGCCGCACCCATAACGCCGTTGGCTTGGTAATCACCAAAATTTGCTCGGTTAGATAAACTTATCGCTGGGTTTGTACCTTCAGGCAAACCGGCTGCCGTCATGGCAAGCTTAACTTTTTCACTTAGGATGTTACTAATATTCATTTATTTAACTCTTTATCGGTTTATTCTTCTGCCAATGTGCAGTTTACATTTTTCGTAAAGTTACTGTAAACATTGCGACAAAACTTTACGTAGCAAGTAATCGTTATAATTCGGCCTAGTGCTCGCGGGTTTTATGAAAAACAATATCTGGGTGACGCTCTTGCGCTAGGCTTAAGTTAACCATAGTTGGCGCAATATAGGTTAAGTTATCGCCGCCATCTAATGCTAAGTTGTCGTAAGCTTTCTTTTGGAACTGCTCAAGCGTGCGTTCATCATCGCAGGTACACCAACGCGCCGTTGCCACGCTAATGGGCTCGTAAATCGCATCAACATTGTATTCGGTTTTTAAACGCTGAACGACCACTTCAAACTGCAAGACACCGACCGCACCAACAATCATATCGTTAGAGTTGAACGGTCTAAATACTTGCACAGCACCTTCTTCAGATAACTGGATCAGGCCTTTTTGGAGTTGTTTGGCTTTGAGTGGATCGCGCAGGCGAATACGTCTAAACATTTCTGGGGCAAAGTTTGGAATACCGCTAAACTTCATGTTTTCGCCAGCAGTAAAGGTATCGCCAATCTGAATACTACCGTGGTTATGTAAACCGATAATATCGCCCGCATAAGCTTGCTCAACATTAGAACGATCACCGGCCATAAAAGTTACCGCGTCAGCAATTTTAACGTCTTTACCGATACGCACTTGTTTCATTTTCATGCCTTTTTCATATTTGCCTGAACAAATACGCATAAAGGCGATACGGTCACGGTGTTTCGGGTCCATATTGGCTTGAATTTTAAAGACAAAGCCGGTGAATTTTTCTTCTTCCGCGTTGACGGTGCGGGTATCTGTTAGGCGTGGTAATGGCTTAGGTGCCCATTGAGTTAAACCGTCTAGCATATGGTCAACACCAAAGTTACCCAAGGCAGTACCAAAAAATACTGGTGTAAGCTCACCTTTTAAAAATTCTTCGTGGTTAAATTCATGCGAGGCGCCAATCACCAACTCTAATTCGTCACGCAAATCATCAGCATAGTTGCCAATGGCGGTGTCTAATTCTGGGTTGTCTAAGCCTTTGATAATTCGCTTTTCTTGAATAGAGTGACCTTGGCCTGATTGATACAACACGGTTTCGTCAGTCAAAATGTTGTAGACGCCTTTAAACTCTTTACCCATGCCAATTGGCCAAGTAATAGGCGCACATTTTATTTTCAGTACCTCTTCCACTTCATCCATGACTTCCATTGGGTCGCGCACATCGCGGTCCATTTTATTCATAAAAGTAATAATAGGCGTGTCGCGCAGGCGGGTGACTTCCATTAATTTAATGGTTCGCGCTTCTACACCTTTTGCGACGTCAATCACCATCAAGCATGAGTCGACCGCGGTTAAAGTACGGTAAGTATCTTCAGAGAAGTCTTCATGGCCTGGGGTGTCGAGTAAATTTACTAAACAATTATCATAAGGAAATTGCATTACTGAGGTGGTAATAGAAATACCACGATCTTTTTCCATTTCCATCCAGTCAGATTTCGCATGTTGCCCCGACTTTTTCCCTTTTACTGTCCCTGCTTTTTGTAAAGCTTGACCAAAAAGTAACACCTTTTCCGTGATGGTGGTTTTACCCGCATCAGGGTGACTAATAATAGCGAAGGTGCGTCGTAGGTCGACTTCTTGCTGTTGTACAGACATGCAAATTACCTGTTTTTAAAGTGGATGAAAATTAACTGAAAATTTTAAAGCGCAACATTATAGCGAAAACACGGGCGAAGGGCAGTAACAAAATCGGCTATTCGTGCTTTATTTTTTATCTTGGCTAAACCTAATGACCGTGTGTTCGAAATCAAGTTGCTAACCTGCGCGCAAATAACAATAGAGACTCAAATTGAAGGAAAATTGATTGTCGTAAAGGCATTACCTATAAATTATTTAGCCTTAAAGGTGTCTAGCGCTAATCATTAACTATTTTTTATCCAACCAATACTTAATAAATATCGGTTGCCTTTTACAACTTTAGTGACTTGATGTGCGCTAATATCAGGCCTAAACAGTTTAATTCGTTTAGATTCAAATATCGCTTGAGAGCAAATAAACTCGCCACCCATCTCTGGGTTTTTTATTACGATATTTAAACGATAGTGCTTACCCGATTCAACTTGATCAACGTGTGAGGCTATTTCACTACCTTCTGGGAATTTGAGTAGGTATGTATCGAACTTTATTGGCCAACATGCGCCACACAATAGCATTTTATCGTAGCCAGATTTTTGTCTACCGCGTTGCCAACGAAACAGTTTATTTAGAAAAGGCATAGAAACTCCCGATGATCTCGTCGCGTATTATGTAGCTCTGCTAAGCGTTTTTAAGTATGGCCTACTGCTAAACGCTTACTCAAAGCTTTTTCGACATCACTATGGCATCTTCATAGCCAAAGCCAGTGTTACTTGGGTAGTAACCGGTTCTACGGGATATTTCAGTAAAACCTTGGTTAATGTAAAGCATTTGTGCGCTGATGTTCTTCGCCCGCACTTCAAGAAAAATAGTGCTGCTAGCTCGTTGTTTACAGCCTTGGATGAAGGCCAACAATAAGGCTTTACCATAACCATTACCTTGTAACTCTGGTGGTACACAAATATCCATTAAGGTTGCTTCACCGGCAACATGTTCACCAACGTAAAAACCGACAATAGTGTTGTCGAGTGTTAAATATTCACCAAAATAGCGACCGTCGATACAGCTACGAAAGGTTTTTTCTGTCCATGGGTGTGGATGACAAGCCACTTCAATTTTCATCAGTTGCTCAACAACGTCTTGTGCGATAGGGCTAAATTGGCTGTTTAGGGCAGGGCTCATAATACGCTTAAAGGTCCTATTGATTGCCATAAGGCTTTTTTTAATGCTGGCGAATTGGCTAAGGTGGTTAAATCTGGGCTTGTTAAGCAATTGTGTTGAAATTCAATATGGTCATTGCTCGTAAATTGCCAATTGATAATGCCTAAATCTACTTGGTTTTGCGCAATGCTAATATCGGCACTGCTGGCCCCTAAACATTGTAAAACATCGTTAAATAGTTGTTGTTTAAGTAAGATTTTCAAGTCTAGACTAATCGGGTTTTCAGCTGGCGTATCGAAAGACGCGGCGGCACGATCGGCAGAAGTATCAGCTGAAGCATTGGCAAGTGGCGTTTGACTGTTAATTTGGCTAGCTTGTGCGTCATGCTGTGGTAAAGGCGCAGTCGCATTATCAGTGTCACGAGGTTGTTCGGCTGAATTTTGATCCGATAAGTCGCGTCGTTGCCAGACGGTAATGCCCATGGCTTGCAATAACTCGAACTGTCTTTTGTTAACGCTCATATAATTTCGCTAGGGTTAAGGTCTAGGTTTAAAACTTTCGCTTTTAAGAAGGCTCATCATGACAGAATTTTTCGATAGGAAAAACTAGAATTTTTGTATAGTTGAAAAATATAAAAACGAATGCCAAGAATAATAAAATGGAACGATAAAAGTCAGTAGTAAGAAATTATAAATAAGAATAATACTAGAAAGGAAAATGGCAGGGGTGGAGAGATTCGAACTCCCAACCGTCGGTTTTGGAGACCGCTGTTCTACCAATTGGAACTACACCCCTGCAACGGATTCGAATTATACTGATGCCAAGCCAAAGGTAAAGGGCAAATGTGAAAAAAACTCTGCTTAGCGTGCTGTTCGCTTAAATAAGCAGCATATTCATCCGTTTTCCTTGTGTTACTTCAATGATTGTTTGCTTATTGCTCAGTTGGCGCGCTTTGCCAGTGACAAAAGCGTGATTTTTCTGGGTACGGGTAAACATCGGCTAAAACCCCTTTAGCAACGTCTTTTTGACATGCTTGCCAATAACTCGCTTCGAGTAAATTCGCATGATGGCGTAAAAAGGCATTGCGATAACGGGTATTTGCTAAGGCGAAGGTGGCAATTTCTTCTGGGAAAACATCGCCGGGATCTACTGAATACCAAGGCTCAGCGGCATAGATTTGCTCTTCGGTTATCGGCTCTGGCTTGACGCGAAAGTTCACTTCATTCATGTAGGTAATTTCGTCGTAATCATAAAAAATGACTCGGCCATGGCGGGTAACACCAAAGTTTTTCAGTAGCATATCACCGGGGAAAATATCGGCGGCTATTAATTGTTTAATGGCTTTACCATAACCGTACATAGCGCTGTCGACTTCTTCATCGCTGGCGTTGGCTAAATACAAATTTAGCGGCGTCATTTTTCGTTCAATATACATATGTTTAATGATCACTAAACCGTTTTCAAAGCGTAGTAATGACGGCGCAACGCTATTGAGTTCGTCGAGTAACTCGCTGGAAAAACGATTTTTTGGGAACGCCACTTCAGAATATTCCATGGTATCAGCCATACGACCAACCCTGTCATGCAATTTTACTAAACGGTATTTGCCTTTAACATCGGCGCGGGTCATGTTTTTACTGGGCGAAAATTTGTCTTTAATAATTTTAAATACATACGGATACGACGGCAGGGTAAATACCGACATCACCATACCTTTGATACCGGGCGCTAAATCGAGCTTGTCGTCGCTGTTGTCGAGGTGGTTTAAAAAATCACGATAAAACTGGGTTTTACCTTGTTTATGAAAACCAATGGCCGAATATAAATCGGCCTGTGTTTTATGGGGAATTAAACGATTAAGAAAGTCCACTAAGGCATGCGGATGCTGACAATCGACAAAAAAGTAGGCGCGGGCAAAACCAAATACCACTGCCATATGCTCATCGTCGGTGATCAGCGCATCAATATATAAGCCTTCTTTTTCGGTATTGAGTAAGGAAATAATAAACGGCGTTTCACCGGCGGGTGATAATACACGGCCAATGATATAGGCGCCTTTGTTGCGATAGAAAACCGAATCTAAAATATCAAATTGTAAATCAGCTAGCTGAAAGAGAGTCTTATCGGCTTGTTGGCGAAATTTGGCAATTAGGGTATTAATATCTTCTTTTAAATGGGCAAACGGCACCGAAAAATTTTGGCTTTGCAAAATATGGCTAATGGTTTGAAATAGCCCATGTTCAGCGGGTTGGTAGCTGGTGAATATTTTCGGTGTTGGCAGTTTGTCTAATCGGGTGGCGGTTGATTGCACGAAAATATAAGCATTATGATAATACTTTCGCTCAAACAAGTGACAAAAAACTGAATTATAAAAACTCTCTGCCAGCTCAGGTTGAGGATGTAAATTTAGCAGTTCAACGTAGGCACTTTTGACCAACTGCCATAATTCGTCATCAACGTCTTTGATAAAAAAGTCTTGTTTAAGGGTATGTAGGGTTTCTTTAACGCGTTGATCATAAAAGTCAGTACGGGCTTTTGCTGCCACTTGAATATCGCGCCATTGGTATTGTTCAAAACGCTGCTTTGCGGTTTGGGTGATTTCGCTGTAAAGATAAATATGTCGCTCAAAACCGTTAAGAATGGTTTTAGCAATGGCGAAAGCAAGATTTTTCATCGGCTTACCTAGCAAAAAAGTTTGATTTCAGCATACGCCAAAATAAAGCGTTTAGGTGATTATTTTTACATTATAGTCACTATTAATTGCCGTGATACGACGTGAGCGCGTATGGCTGAATTTCATGTCTAAGAGACTTAAGTTAATACTTGCTATTCGGGCCGTGCAGCACTAAAATTACGCGTTTTTTCATCTTTTAAACCAGTAAAATAACCATGCGTGTAGCCGATTTTTCATTTGATTTACCTGAAGAGCTTATTGCTCGATACCCTAAAGCCGATCGTTCAGCCAGCCGTTTAATGGCGCTTAATGGCAATAACGGCACGCTAACAGATGAAACCTTTACCGATATTGTCGCGCATATTGAACCCGGAGATTTATTGGTATTTAACAATACTCGTGTTATTCCCGCCCGTTTATTTGGCCAAAAAGCCAGTGGCGGTAAGCTAGAAGTTTTAGTGGAGCGTTTATTAGACGAACACAGAGTATTAGCTCACATTCGTTGTAGTAAGTCGCCTAAGCCCGGTAGTGAAATTTTACTCGAAGGCAAAGTAAAAGCCACTATGGTGGCAAGGCACGACGCGCTATTTGAACTTGAATTTCATGGCGAACAATCGGTATTAACGGTACTCGAAGAAATTGGCCATATGCCATTACCACCCTATATTGATCGCCCCGATGAAGACAGCGATCGTGAGCGTTATCAAACCGTTTACAACGAAAAACCCGGTGCGGTAGCCGCGCCAACGGCCGGGCTGCATTTTGATGATGCCTTAATGGCACAGTTAAAAGCCAAAGGCGTTGATTTTGCTTTTGTTACCTTGCACGTTGGTGCTGGCACTTTCCAACCGGTTAAGGTTGATGAAATTGCCGACCATATTATGCATGCAGAATATGTTGAAGTGCCGCCAAGTGTCGTTGAGCAAATTCAACAAACTAAAAAGAATGGCGGTAAAGTGATTGCTGTTGGCACCACTTCGGTACGTTCACTGGAAAGCGCCGCGAAAGTGGCGAAAGACCAAGGTCGAGAATTTAGCGCCTTTTACGGTGATACCGACATTTTTATTACCCCAGGTTACGAGTTTCAAATTGTTGATGCTTTGATCACTAACTTTCATCTTTCAGAGTCAACCTTGTTGATGTTAGTGAGTGCCTTTTCGGGTTACGACAATATTATGCGTGCCTATCAACATGCGGTTGCGCAGCAGTATCGATTTTTCAGTTATGGTGATGCGATGTTTTTAACAAAGAAAGATCATCATAGCGATAAGTAATAAATGATGGTGGTTCGTTTTACGAGCCACTAAAACCAAAACGCTGCTAGCCTGTTTCGCTAGTGGGCGAAGGATAAAATATGACAGATAAAACAGTAAAAAACCCCATGCGATATCAATTGCTGACAACCGACGGTAAAGCAAGACGCGGCCGTTTAACCTTTGATCGCGGCACAGTAGAAACACCCGCTTTTATGCCAGTAGGCACTTACGGCACCGTGAAGGGCATGAAAACCGAGGAAGTCGCGGCAACAGGCGCAGAAATTCTATTAGGTAATACCTTTCATTTAATGTTGCGCCCGGGCACTGATATTATTGAACAGCATGGCGGCCTACATGGTTTTATGAATTGGGATAAGCCAATTTTAACCGACTCAGGCGGTTTCCAAGTATTTAGCCTAGGTAAAATGCGTAAAATTACCGAAGAAGGAGTAAACTTTAGCTCGCCAGTTAATGGTGAAAAAATTATGTTAACACCTGAGCGTTCAATGGAAGTGCAGAACAGCTTAGGCTCAG
>JBMZDW010000077.1:0-7628 GCA_049614565.1 Cognaticolwellia sp.
ACGGCCTTTACTTAACTCCCCTTCGTGATCGTGGTCGTGATCATCTTCTGCGACAGGAATAACCGTAGGCGCTATTTCAGTGATTTTCGTTTCACTATCGCCACAACCAACTAATACAGTACTGGCGCAAGCTAAAAACAAAGTGTTTAGGGTAAACTTTTTCATGATGTTCCTTTAATAACAACTAAATCTAAAATTGAGAAATACTGTCCGGGTCAATTAAAATGCGCCTCGGATGCCAATAGCAACAGAGCGGCCTGCCAGCGGTGTTAACTCTTTCAAAAATGAGGTATGCACTTGAGCATATTCATCAGTTAAATTGGTACCTTTTAGGTATACAGCTAAATCATGCTGGCCTACTGAAAAGTGGTAATTTACATTTGCGTCAACCATTACATAGCTGTCGGTTGAGCTTTCTAGTGCGGCAACATGCGTTTGTTCAAAGTTGTGACTAATAAATAAACCCGCAGAAAAATTATCACTTTGATAATCAAATTCACTGCTAATACGTGCTGGCGGTGTACGTGGTAAAGAACCGCCGCCATCTACGCTTGCTCGAATGATATCGCCCTGAATTTTCCATGTAAGCGCATCATTAATTTGCCATACGGCTTGTGCTTCAAAGCCATATAAGGTGACGTCTTTAGCGGTAAAAGTATACAAAGGCAATGTATGACCTTCTTCTTCACCGTGCTCATCATGATCACCGTGATCGTCATGTTCATCATGATCATGGCCATCACCAGCTGAGTAGTGAGTGGCCTGCTCGTAATAGTAATCGTCTACTTGGTTATAAAAGGCATTTAAAATAAAGCCAAAATCACCTTTGAATTTACGCAAGCTGATATCGATGTTGTTGGATTTTTCCATCACAATATCTTGCTCAGTTAAGCCAAAATGCGCCATTTCACCATGGTCTTCATGTAATGAAAATAACGCGCCGACTTCATAAGAGCCTGTACCAATATGAGGGCCAAAAGATAATAATTCAGCAGCAGATGGAGCACGTTCAGAATGAGAAAGTGATAAGCCTATATTATAACCATCAGCAAAATCCCATACCAATCCTGCGGACAGGCTGACTGGCGTAAAGACATGCTCAACACCAAAATTACGCACAATGGTATATTCACTCTCAGCGCCGTGATCATGTTCGTCATGTTCATGCTCATGTTCATCATGGTCGTGTTCATCGTCGTCATGCGCTTCAAAGAGCTCAATCTCAGGTAAACGTACTTTGTTTGCTGTAATTTCGGTGCGCTCGATTCGTGCACCAAGTTGTAATAACACATCGCCGATATGACGCTCTTCTACCCAAGCCAATGCAATAGTGCTGGTTTCTGACGGCGGGGTGAAGGCTTCAGCACCAACCGCAGTGAAGTCACTTTCTTTAAAATGAACACTTAACCCGCCGCGCCAGTCGAATAGGTCTTGATGTAGAAGCTCAAAGCGCGCTTCTAGTGTTTCATTGTCAAACGTGGTGCCAGTAACACCGAGTTCAATTTCACTATGGCGGTAATCTGTGTAGGCAACTTTGGTTTTTAATGACTTGATTAGGCTATCTTCAAAATTAAGTTCGCTTAGTAATTGCCAACGGTTTTGTGTTAAATCGGCAAAAACGTCAACGCTTTCATCGCCATGACTATGTCCCGGAATGCCATATTCTTGTGCTAAGTTTTGGTAAGACACCCCAACAAAACCATTATTAAGCAGGTAGCTACTTCCTAACGTAAAACCACTGGACTCAGCGGCTGAATTGACCACTTCATCAATGTTAATTTGCTCTGGAATTTGGTAATTGTCGCTGTCGCGATAAAAAGCATCAGCATGTACGGCAACTTTACCTACGCCGCTATTTATTGAACCAGAAATAAGCGATTGATCGTTATTGTGATTATATTCGGTTAACCATTCGCCTTTAGTATCAATGCTTGTTGGAATGCGTTCATCAACAAGGTTAACAACGCCGCCAACAGCGCCACTACCGTAAAACAATGTCGCAGGCCCGCGTAATACTTCAATACGCTCAGTGGTCGAAGTTTCAGTGGAAACGGCGTGATCAGGCCCTACCCGAGAAGCGTCACCTGCATCTAAACCGTTTTGAGTGATTAACACTCGTGGGCCATCTAGGCCACGAATAATCGGGGTACTGGCAACGCCACCATGAAAGTTACTGTGTACGCCTACTTCTTTGCTTAAGGTATCACCAAGGGTATTGGCTTGGCGCATGCGTAAACTTTCGCCGTGCAATACGGTAATAGGGAGTGCTGACTCAATGTTAGAGCTATGGAAAGGGGTGGCACTGACATCAATGATTTCAATAGCTGACTTTTCTAATGGTATGCGCACTTGTGCGTTTGTATTTGCTAAAACCTTTACCTTAACATTGCCATGAACAAAGTTATTTGCCACGATGTGCAGCTCATGTTGCCCTGTGTTTACATCTAAGGAAAATGTGCCTTGTTCATTGGTGATTACACTATTATTCGTGCCCATTACCTTAACGAAAGCACCACTAACCGCTTGTCCTTTTTGGTCAACAACTGTGCCTTGTACTTGCTCTGCATATAAAGGGCTGGAGGCGGTAACTGCCAACAGTGCACTCATTATTCGGGATAATTTTCTCATGTTTCCTCTTCAATTCTACCATGTTAATTGTTACAACATAACAAACGCGGGAAATGTTATGTTATAACATTTCTGTTTTCAAGTTTTATCAACATTTTTTTTACATTAAAGTGGAGTACATGGGCGAGGCCGACAACTGAAATAACTTTATGCTTGAATGCTAAATTATTACCCCAAGACTAAAAACATAGGTTAAAATGCCGCGAAGAAATATTGAGAGATATAGTGACGTTTGGCGATAAACGTCCTAGTAACCCTTTTGTTAATGACCAAGCGGTAGGAGCACATGGTTGATGATGGCTAGTTTAGTTTTGAAGGCGCAGCGACAATTAAAAAAAATTGATTCTAGCCCTATTTTTCAATGGTCTGTGATTGTTGTTATTGTGTTATCGGCGCTATTAATTGGCGCAAAAACCCATGATTTGCCACCGCAAGCGGTAAATTTATTGAGCTTTTTAGACAGTGCCATCACAGTGTTTTTTGTCATTGAGATCACGATACGTTTTATTGCCTTTAAGGATAAAAAGTCATTCTTTAAGAGCGGCTGGAATATATTCGATACCGTTATTGTTATTGGCAGTTTGATACCGGCGGGTGGCTCGGGCGTGTTGCTTGCCCGTTTATTGCGCGTATTTCGTGTTTTACGCCTTGTGTCTATGGTGCCTGAACTTCGCTTGCTGATTAATGCCTTGATCACCGCGATTCCGCGTATGGGTTATATCGCGTTATTGATGTTTGTTATTTTTTACATCTATGCCGCGGTGGGCAGTATTTTATTCCACCAAATTAATGAAGTGCTATGGGGCGATGTTTCCATTTCTATGTTGACCTTGTTTCGTGTTGCGACCTTTGAAGATTGGACCGATGTGATGTACGAAACCATGGCGGTGCATCCAATGAGTTGGATCTATTATTTAACCTTTATTTTCCTGACAGCTTTTATCTTTTTAAATATGATGGTGGGGACGATTTTAGAAGTGATGGGTCAAGAGCATGAAAATTTTCGCGCTCAAGCTCACGGTGAAAGCGCCGAAGGCGGCGAGCCAGCGAGTCGAGCACAAATTGATAAACTTGAAGCACAACTAAACGAGATTAAAGCGTTATTGGCACTGAACGCATCGGGGACTAACCAAGCGGCGAAAACGGTGGATAACGATACTTAGTTGTAAGCAATATAAATCAATACAGTTGACAATAGTTAATTAAACAAAATAGCGAGAATTAATACTTAAGGCGGAATGCTCTTTTATTTCAAAGAGTTATATTTTATTTTTTGTTGGGCGCGTTACTGAGCTTAGCATTGTGAGCGGCATAGTAAAATGTTATAACTAGCTTATTATCAAATAAATTAATGACTTCATTCGTTAATATGAAAAATGTTCCCAATATTAAGGTGTCGTGGATGATGGTTTTCGCTCGAAGATTATTCTCATGTGTTTTATTGCTAAATGTATTGGTGAGTGGTGCGGCTATTGCGCAAACGGCAAATAAACATTTAAACGACAGCATAGCGCAAAAATTAACTGCTATAGCGGCAATGGCAGATAAAAACCAAGCCTTAGTATTAATTTTACCACTGGCTGAAGATAACTCGCTATCAACGATCGATAAACTCTCAGTATTACGCCAGCAAAGTCAAATTTATCACCAACTTGGCCGACTCGACAAAGCCATTGAAACGGCGCAAAAACAACAGCAGCTTGCCAACCAGTTTAATTTGCCACGCCTTGAGGCAGACGCCTATAAAAAGGTGGGCGTTTATGCCTATTACAAAGGTAAAAATTCGTTGGCCTTGGAGTCATATCAGCAATCCCTTAATTACTACCTCACCCTTGATGAACCTATTGCCCAAGCCAACCTGCACAATAATATTGCCTTAGTACACGCCAAAACTAGTGAATTTGAAAGTGCTCTTGCGAGCTACCAAAAGGCGGAGAAAATCTATCAAGAATATGGTAGTGAAGTGGATAAAATTGATGTCACGTTTAATATAGCAGGTTTGCACGTAGAACTTAAACGCTCCGATATTGCCATCGCTATGTATCATGATGTTATCGAGAAACGAATTAGAATTGCTGATCATCAAGGCCTAGCAATGGCGTATAGTGATTTAGGCATTTCCTATAAAGATGCCGGTGATTATGAAAAAGCGGAACACTACATGACTTTAGCACTTAATTATCATCGACAAAATAACGATGATTATCATGCCGCTTCAACCCTGCACAACTTAGCTGAACTTAATAATGTGCTACGGAATATTGAGCAAGCAATAGCTTATGCACAAGAAGCGATTTTATTAAGTAAGGCGCAAAATCACGATAATGCCTTGTCTGGTGCACTATATAGCTTAGCGACAACCTATTTTTTTCAAGGAAAATATGACCTCGCATTAAGTTATGTCGAACAGTCAAGTACGCTGGCTGAACAAAGGCAAAATAAGGATCAAATACACTATAATCGTTCGTTAAAAGCGCTAATATATGCCGCTCAGCATAAAGCGATTGATGCCTATAAGGATCAGCGTGATTTACTAAAATCGTATTTTGGATTCGACAATAGTGAGCTGAATTCGAAATTAGCCATGTTTGACGCTGAGCAACTCCAGCAACAAGTAGAGCAGTTAAAACAGCATCGGCGGGTGCAAGAGCTGGAACTAGAAGGGGCTGAGCGCGAGCGAAATTTAATTATTATTGTGATCGTGGCTACGTTATTAATTGGCTTTTTAATTGCGCGCAGAAATATCGAACGCCGCTCAAAACAAGCGCTTGAAACGAAGGTAAAACAACGCACTAATGAACTTGAGTACTTAATGGAAGAGTTGCAACGTGCCAATAAGATCAAAAGTCAGTTTTTAGCAAATATGAGTCATGAAATTAGAACACCATTAACCACAGTTATTGGTCAAGCTGAGGCAATTATTAGTGGTGATGTTGATGACGAGTATATTGCTAAAGAAGTCGAGATTATTCACGGTAATAGCTTACATTTATTAGAGCTGACCAATAATATTCTCGATTTAAGTAAAATTGAAGCCAATAAAATTGAGCTCGATGTTCATCAGCAAAACCTGCACGATATTTTGCAAGAGCTTGCGAATATGTTTGCCTTGCAAGCTAAGTCCAAGCGCTTAACTTTTGAAATTATCCATAGTTTACCCAGCCCATTTTTTATCGACATTGACGGCTTGCGGGTTAAACAAATTTTGATCAACTTATGCTCTAACGCGATTAAATTTACCCCTAAGGGCCATGTAGAGTTAAAAATTAGTCAAAGCCAAGGTAATTTAATTTTTAAAATTACCGACAGCGGTATTGGTATGAGTAGTTCGCAATTACAGAATTTATTTGACAGCTTTACCCAAGGTGACAGTAGTATTAGCCGTCGCTTTGGCGGCAGTGGTTTAGGTTTATGTTTATCGGATCAACTAGCGAAAATTATGGGCGGTAAAATTGATGTGGAAAGTGAATTAAATCAAGGCAGTGTTTTTGCGTTTAGTTTGCCGTGTAAAGCATCCGCCACTGAACAGTGTGCAGAAAGTCGAGTGGTGGCAAGCGATGTCGCACGGTTAGCTAGTGTTGATGCGCAACAGCTATTGCAGGGCAAGATTTTACTGGCAGATGATCACAATGATAATCGACGACTGATTGCGCGCTTATTAGCAACATTAGGTTTAGATGTATTAACAGCGCGTAATGGCCGTGAAGCCATTGCCTTGTTTGAGCAGCACCAACCTGAACTCGTGTTGATGGATATTCAAATGCCGGAAATGGATGGCATTGAAGCGTTTAAAATCTTACGGCAAAAAGGCTGCAATACCCCCATTATCGCCTTAACCGCCAATGCAATGTCACATGAAATTGCGCAATACTTATCGTTGGGCTTCAACGGCCATTTATCAAAGCCAATTGAGCGCAATATTTTTATTCCCACCATCGCCAAATATTATGATGGCGTAATATCTCAATCTAAGGTCGAAGAAAGCTTTAAAAATGTGGCAATGGACGATTTAGTACAAGAGTTTAAGTCGAATTTAGTGCTAGAGCAGCAAGACTTAGTACTGCATATTAATAACAACGACTTGAAAAAGTTGTCACAGCTATCACATCGTATTGCTGGCGCGGCACAAATGTTTGGTTTTCCGGATTTATCGAAACTAGCGATAGCACTGGAAATGGCAATTAAAAAACAACAAACCGCGACGATTCATGACCACACTCAAGCGCTGTTAAATGAAATAGACAACGTGTTGTGGTAGCGGTTTTAATGTGTTTCAGTCAAAGCGATAGGCAATGGCGTTATTGATACTGAAAGACTTTATCTAGTGTGACATCAAAGTGTTCGGCAATTTTAAAGGCGACCTCTAACGAGGGGGAATATTTGCCTTTTTCAATCGCCACTATGGTTTGTCTGGACACGCCTACTGCGTCAGCCAACTTTTGTTGTGTCATTTCGTCGTTATCAAACCGTAGGCGGCGAATATTGTTGGTAATAGCTTTTGCCACCTTAAAACCCTCGTCGATAATAAAACACTTGTGTCGCAAACTTGGTTATTTCTGCAACCAGCGCGCCAAAGATAATAATATTAATAATGACGTACTCATTCGGCAGCTCGAGCGCAAGTACCAACCCTTGAGTCATTACAGGGAACAGTAAATGTAGCACGGCAGTGACCGCAGTAAAACTCAGAATATAATAGGCATGGCGACTGCCCATCAAGGAGATTAGCTTGTCACGCTCATCTTCGCCTTGATTGACATTTTTATTGTCAATAATAGCGATAACGATATGATGGCCAATTTCTAACACTATGGTCATTATAACGACCGCTAACAATGCCGATTGCATGCTGGTTGTGGTTAACGTGCCTTGTTGAGCAGAGCCATAAAGCTCTGAAAAGTAGTGATACCAAATATAGAGTGTAATGGCTAGTGAAATCAAAATACTGCGTTCTTTGTACGACATAATTATATTCCTTAGGTAAATAGCGTTAACATCGT
>JBMZDW010000078.1:0-7598 GCA_049614565.1 Cognaticolwellia sp.
AACTTAGCTAAAAACAGGCGGGCGTGTGAGCTTTGAACAATCAGTAACCTTGTTAGCAGATGTTAAACAGCAAGAACTCGCTCGTACCTTAGCTCAACTGCCTTGTTTTAAGCCATTAAGGCTAGAAAAGGTTAGGGCCATCAGTGCCGGGCTTAGCCAACCGTGTTTTTATCTTCGACATGACAATCAAGACTACTTCGCGAAACGCATAACAAACAACAGCGCAGAGCCATTTGCCAGTAAACTAGCCGCCAAACAGGGCATTGCTCCTAAGGTAATATATAGTGGACAAAATTGGCTAATTACTGAGTTTATCGCCGGCGAAGGATTAGATAGCTGTGTTATTAACCATGGTGATAACGATGGAGATAGCACAAAAGATAAACTCGTCATTACCCTTGCTTTGTTGGCACGTTGTCATCGCACTCCGCATGTTATTGCAAGTCAAGATAGTACAAATCAGGATAGTGCAAACCAAAATCTCCAATTATCTCAACTTGATATCGCGGCAACAATTAAGCCACTACTGCAAGCTGTTAAATTGGGCACTAAACAACAAAATATGTTGCAGGCGCTGAGTGATTTATTACTACAAAATCTTGCTAGGGCAGTAGAAAAGCAAAGCAAGATTGAGCAAGTGTTTTGTCATGGTGATGCTAATTTTAGCAATGTCATTCGGTTAGAAAAACGCGCTGAAAAGCCTTGTGAATTGACGCATAAATTGGTCGATTTTGAGTGTGCGAGCATTGCGCCAATAGCGTATGATCTTGCCATGTTGATGGCGGTAAATGCTATTGACGTGAGTGAAGTGTCGACAATCGTCTCGCTATATCTGCAAGCCTGCAAGGCGCTAGAACGAACAGAACACCCATTCAATATTGTCGACAATCTAGCCCCTAATAGTGAATATGTAGGTAATATATCACCTTTAATGGTTACGTGTTACCATGAGTTATCTTTATTAATCAATGGGTTGTGGTATTTATCGCAATGTCGCTCAAAAAAGCATTCAAACTACCTATTGTTAGCGATAAAGCAACTTACCTTGCTGGCGAGTCGGTATTCTCAGTTAAATCCATTGCTGGCACAAATGAGATAAGGCGCTGAAATCTTACGATTAGTGGCAGTGCGTGAACAGCACGCTTAGCGCATAATTATACTAACCTTGTTAAATGGTCGTCTTGTGTGAATTGGAAAGAATTTATAGAAAATAGAAATCGCTTATTTTGGCTGGTGCATACCGCCGGCTGGTGTGGTTTCGCCTTAGTACATTACTTAGGCTCGTTGCTGCACGATCTACGTGATATCTTTTTGGTGATCATCCTATTGAATGCTTATGCTGGTTGGTTGTTTACCGTACCACTGAGATATATTTATCGTCGTGTCTGGAATTTAACGCCATTAAAAATTGCTATTGTGGTGATATTAACCTCCTATTGCACCGGTGTATTGTGGCAAGTGGTAAAAAATATCAACTACTGGGAAATTTATAAACACGGTTATCAACCCGAGTTTTGGCTGTACTATACCAAAAATAGCTTGTTGTCTTTCTTTATCATTTTAAGTTGGAGCGGTTTGTATTTTGGTACTAAATATTACCAAATGCTGCAAAAAGAAAAGCAGAATGTACTGCGCGCCAATACCGTCGCCCACCAAGCGCAGTTAAAAATGCTGCGTTATCAGCTTAATCCTCACTTTTTGTTTAACACCTTAAACGCCATTTCAACGTTAATTTTGGTGCAAGAAAACAAAACCGCAAACGCTATGGTGACAAAGTTAAGTGAGTTTCTACGTTATTCACTTGATAAAGATCCCATGAAGCGCGTTACGCTCGACAGTGAACTACAAGCGTTAAAGCTTTACTTAGAGATTGAAAAAGTGCGCTTTGAAGAACGTCTGCAAGTGCGTTTTGATATTGCTAGTGATTGTAATTTGGCGAAAGTGCCGAGCATGATCTTGCAACCTTTGGCTGAAAACTCAATTAAATACGCCATAGCCGTACAAGAGCAAGGCGGCGAAATTACCGTTTCTGTGCATCGTTTTGGTAACGATTTACTGGTTGAATTATCAGACAATGGCCCTGGCGCTGAAATTAAAAACGGTAATTTATTTCGTGAAAATGGTGTCGGTCTAGCCAATACCCGTGAACGCTTACAAGCACTGTATCAGAATGATTTCTCTTTAGTTGTTGCCAACAATACACCGACTGGTGTTAAAATTAGTATCCGCATTCCTTATGAAGTTGGTAGTTAATATGAGCAAGCAGCTTACGACAATTATTGTTGACGATGAGCCTTTGGCCAGAAAAGGCCTTGCGGTTCGTTTAGATGATCATAAAGACATTACTATTATTGCTCAATGCACCAATGGCCGTGAAGCGGTAGAGGCGGTACGCGCTTATCAGCCAGATTTAATGTTTTTAGATATTCAAATGCCGGGTTTAAACGGTTTTGAGGTAGTTGAAGCTATTGTTGATCAGGGTTTAGTCTTGCCTATGGTGGTATTTGTGACCGCATTTGATCAATACGCCATGCAAGCCTTTGAGGTACACGCGCAAGACTACTTACTGAAACCTGCCGATGAGCAACGCCTTGCGCAAACTTTAGATAAAATACGTCAAAGCATTAGTAGTGAAGTCAATGCCCAGCATAAATCTAAATTAGTACGTTTAGTTAGTGATGTTACCGGTAATGACTGTGAAAAAATTCTGCAAGAATTAGAGAACAACGAACCAGTCAGCATTTCCAGTTATTCTGATGTTTTAGC
Organism: Cognaticolwellia sp.; assembly: GCA_049614565.1. Classification (GTDB taxonomy): domain Bacteria; phylum Pseudomonadota; class Gammaproteobacteria; order Enterobacterales; family Alteromonadaceae; genus Cognaticolwellia. The sequence goes on from JBMZDW010000078.1 coordinate 2,767, forward strand.
CATTAAAGATGCCGGTGAAGTTAGCCGAGTGCCAGTAAAAGATATTTTATGGATTGACGCTGCAGGCGACTATATGTGTGTACATACAGAAGAAAACACTCATATTTTACGCAAAACCATGAAGCAACTCGAAGAAGTGTTAGACCCTCGACAGTTTTTACGTAGCCACCGATCTACCATAGTAAATAAAAGTTACATTGATAAATTTTGTAGCCAACTCAATGGCGAATACTATTTAGTGATGTCTAACGGTAAAGAACTCAAAGTCAGTCGCAGTTACAAAGACAAAGTTAAAAAAGCTGTAGTGGCTTAGCATCGAAACTGAAGCTACAGTTAGCGTATCAAGAGATACGATTGCTGGCGGTAACTGGAATTTTTCTAAATGAATAATATTGATGATGTGGTAAAAAGTTGGGGCAGCAATCAAAACATGACCCCAATTGCCAGTGATGATATTGCTACACTTGAAGCCAAACTAGGCGTTCAGCTCCCCGACACTTATAAATACTTATTATCTACTTACGGCTTAGTGCGTACGCCCAATGTGTTATCTAAAGTATGTGACTTGTCGGTGGAGATTGCGCAAGTACAAGACTTTCTCAGCCTTGACGATGTTGCCTCATTATCCCAACTTTATGAAATGACGGGTATGCCTAACGGGCATATTTTGTTTGCCTCAGACTGCCAGGGCAATATGTTTTGTTTCAAGGCGAGTGAGTGTGTAAGTAACAATAAAGATATAGCGGTATGGCTTTATGAACATGATTTACGCACTGTGGTAAAAGTGGCGAATACGTTCAGTAAATGGCTAGGGCAGTTTAGTAAGCTTTAGTTCAACAAGGACAGCTCTTAATCGATAAACTCAAATAAAAACCGGAATAAACTATACAAAGTGGCTATTCCGGCTTTCATTTTTTAAAACAGCTAAATCCTATATACCTGCATCATAAATCTCGTCAATAACAAGAGTTTTCGGTGTTTGTACCGCCACCTCTCCAATATCGTCTACATTCAGTGAAGGGTCGTCAACACAGCCTTCTAACATGTCGAATGCTTCTTGAAAGTATTTTGCCATCGGCTCTAGGCTTTTAATTTCATTATCACAACAAACCACGCCTATTTGCGCAATGCCATTGTAGGTCAACATCGTTATATTAACCCCGCCTCCAGGCGTCATGGTTGAAACTGGATAGTTGGCGAGTAATTTAGCATCTTTAAAATATAAAGTTTTTGCCGGCCCTGGCATGTTAGAGACTAAGATATTACCGATAGGTCTGACCCAGTCAGAAATGCGTAATAATTCAAAAAGCATTGAAAATGACTGGATCAGTACCGTGTAATAACTAAAAGCACCCGGGCGAGAAACCCTTGCCGTACGTTTTACGATTCGATGGTTTTCGGTAATTTGGCGTAAACGTAAATAGGGGTCTTTTTTACCATGTGCTAATTGAACCGGCACAATAGCAATTTTGTTACCTGAGGTCGTTTCGCCCGGTTTACGCAAGTTAATTGGCATATTGGTATAAAGCGCTTTATCAAAAGTTTGACCATAATCTTTTAAAAAGCGGTGAACACCAATATCAAAGGCACAAAGCATAATTTCATTGGCAGAAGCTCTCATACGTTTACTGAGGGCTTTTACACGCGAAAAATCAATATCTAAGGTCGATACCACACGGCCTTTTTTAACTTGTCCAGTGAGTATGGTTTTGGTGCCAGAAAAGGGTATTGGCATATAATGTTGATTAATTCTAAGTAGCTTCATCAACAAACGAAATAAAATCCAAACCAGATCTTTTGTTGCCATTAGGGTGTCCCACAATCCGGTCATTATTTTCTTAAAAATATTAACCTTTTTTCGGCTACGTGTTGTCAAATCCGCCGCCCATACTGGGACAAAATCTTCAGTGTTTTTTTGCTCGGTATAACCCTTTTGAAACCAACGAACCAGCGTTGCACCATCACCGTACATATGGTGCACCTTGATATAAATCGCAAATCCTTGGTTGGCTTTATCTTTAATTAAATGATATTGCCAAAGCGGTTTATCTCTATCGAGCCAAGTTTCATGTAACTGAGCAACAAATTTGTGTAACTCAGGTTTGTTATTAATATCGTCAAGCACATGCATCTGCACGTGATAATCCATATCTAGTTGCTCAACCGGGCTCAACTTTACGGGATAGCCTAAAAAGCCTTTTACCCGGCAGTTAAAGGGCGATACCGCTTTGTTAAAACCTTGTAACTCGGCGAAAAGTTGCTCAACATAATCTTCAGAAGCATCTGATGGCATCTCTAAAAGTTGCAGCCCAGCTACGTGTTTAGGGTTCGCTTCTGACTCGGTAATCCAAAACGTTTTATCGAGAAATGTAATCTTTTTGGTCACACTATAGTCCTTTGTAATTTTTCAACAACCTTTAGAGGTAGCGACATTGTAGAGAGGGTTTCATCGCACTTTGTTTGAGATCTAGACAGTGTTAATATCTCACAGAAAATTTTACCGCGAAAGCCCAATAATCGCTATTATGTCAGGATTATATAAATATTGTATGAATGTTTTCGCCGACAGTAGTATCATTCCATATTACCAGTACCTAGTGCAAGTAATTGAAAAAACAGCCAATGGAGAATAAAGCGTGATCCGAGTATTGTTTAATAAAAAAGGCGGTGTCGGTAAGTCTAGCCTTGCGGTAAATTTAGCCGCAATTTCCGCCAGCCAAGGTTATCGGACCTTAATTTTGGATTTAGACACGCAATGTAACAGTACGGCATACTTGGACGCATTAGAGGCACCTGCAGAAAGTACTATTGCTGATCTTTTTGAGCAAAGCATCACCTTTCATCTGCGCCGCCGACCGGCGATTGAATATTGTCAGGCGACTAAGGTGGACAACTTATTTATTATTCCCGGTTCGCAACGACTTGCGGATCTAGAAAGTGAGCTAGATAGTCGCCATAAAATATATAAGCTGCGCGAAGCTCTTGAAACGCTAGATAATGAATTTGATCACATTTATATTGATACCGCACCGGCATTGAATTTTTATAGTTTGTCAGCGTTAATTGCCGCAGACAATTGCTTGATCCCGATTGATTGTGACGACTTTGCCCGGCAAGGCTTATATAGCCTGCAACAAAAAATTGCCGAAATTAAAGAAGATCATAATGCGAAGTTAGTCGTGGAGGGCATTATCGCCAATCAATTTATGGCGAACGCTAATTTACCTAAACAAATTATTGATGAGTTAATCGAAGAAGGCTATCCGGTATTGACTGAATATATTAGTCAGTCGGTGAAAATGCGTGAATCACACCAAGTGAAAAAACCACTAATTACTTTTGCGCCAAAGCATAAACTTACCCTGTCGTTGATAGCGATTTTCAAGCTTTTAGAACACGGCAAAGTAGCTAAGTAAATATGAACCAATATAAGTAAAAGGGCTAGGTTATCAAAGTGATAATTCAGCTAGTTTAACTACGTAGTCTGAACTCCGGATAATGAGCACGTGCTACTTATCCAGAATTTAGATCACATAAACACCAAGTACAACTGCAGAAAACCTGCGCCCATACCTAATAGGGCGCCGGTAACAATCAGCTTCCATTCATCAGCTTCATAGGCGGGGCGAAGCACACCTTCAAACTCTTCAGGTGACAAGGCTTTCATGCGATCACACAAAGTGTCACTAATGCCGAGTGCCTTATTGGTGTATTCGTATGCATAAGGAAAATACTTTTCAGAATCATCAAAAATGCGCTTGGTGGCGGTATCTTTCATTCTAAAATAGGAGTCAGCGCCAATGCCTAAGGCAAAATAAGGCTGAGCAAAGGCAATATAGCGTTCAATGGCATCATTAACATGTAATTCCATTAATTCCAATAAACTATCTGAACCTGTACCATGCAGAGCGATATCTATGATGTTTTCTGAGGTCATTAACTTAGACTCTATAATATCAGCATAAACTCGTGATACTTCATCTTGACGCTTTAAAAACATGCCTTGAATCGTAAAGCCCAAAAATTTTATTGGCTGTTTAGGCTCAAAAATTATTTTTAACGCTATCCAGTTGGTTAAATAACCGACAATTAAACCGCCTAAAGGTAATACCCACCATTGTGGCAAATACATCCAAACCAGCATAGTAGGCAGGCCAAACAGTAAACCAAACCAAAAACCTGAACGTTCAATAAAGGGGAATTCTTTCGCGCCAGACTTAAGAAAAATTTCGTTAATAAGCTCAGGTGATTCAATGAGTTTCGTGACCACTAATTCTTTAATATCAACAATTTCTTCGATGTTGTGTTTAAAATCCGCCACCATATTGTTAACTATATTGGGGATGTCTGCTTCTACATGCGCATACATCGCATTTTTACCGTATACGGGCAGGGCAGCCCAAAGCTGTGGCGCACATTCGCGCATGGCATCATTGACTATTTTTCGTACTATTTGCTTTAACCTATGCTGCATGGCATTAGTCAGTTCGTTGGGATCTACTCTGTCAGCAAGCTCTTGCACGCTGAGCAACTTTCCTAAGACTAATTCCACTTCAATTTCTGCCATTTCTTTGCGCTTGGCGGGAATTAATCCTTGCCAGCCAAAAACGGGCTTTATACCGATGAATTCAATCGGATAAAACATCATTTTTACCGCAAGGAAATTTGTCGACCAACCGACAATCGCGCTGATCAGCGGAATAGACAATAAGCTGAGTTGAGCCAAACTAATACCAAAATCCATAAAATAGCGTCGCGTCGTTAATATTTATTATGAGCGGCAGCCCAAATACTCATTATTCGGCCGCCATCGGAATTCAAAACTTTCAATA
>JBMZDW010000079.1:0-7480 GCA_049614565.1 Cognaticolwellia sp.
GCGGTAACGGCCAAAAACCCTAAAATCACCACGACAATCACTAATTCGATTAGGGTAAAACCTGACTGTTTTTTCATAAAAACCTCTTCTTGATACTATTAATTTGATTCTAACAACGAAACACTGACAAAGTCACGACATACTATCTTTGCCTGAAAATATATAAAAAGTGTTGCTACGCTTAATTGTGACTTAAGATGTCACTTTTACGGCGCTCACTTTACCAGTATTTATATGATAGGTGAAGTATTCGCCACTGGGTAGACTATATCGACAATATTGTCCGACAGATTTTTTTTGCTCAACTAACACCGCGCCAACCGACTCCTTCATATAGAGCAAGGGCGCTTCCATAACATATTGCCAAACCTCTTGGCAGACTAAAGCATCGTCAACATACACCCAACCGGCGCTATTTACTGGGATCTTAATTTTACTGTGTGCTGGCGTATTGTTACTAGCAACGTAGACCACATTCGGCTGTTGATCCATAAACCATTGCGCGTGAATACCATTGACCCGAGCTGAAAAAACTTGCGCAATATTTTCAAAGCCCGCTCGGGTCAATTGCTCTTGCTGTTTAAAAAAATAATAAATAAAACTGGTCATTAATAGTCCAACCAGTACCACAACGACCAGTATTTCCGCTAATGACTTTTCTTTTTTTTCAGCTACTTGTAACGAAGTCACGATAGTAGAGCCGAGCGAACGGTCATAGTTAATTCCCCTTAAATGCTGACATCATGTCCCACATTGGGGTAAATATGCCTAACGCCAAAATCAATACCATAGCGGCAACAATAGCGATCATAATAGGTTCAATACGCGCCGTTAACGTGCTCAACTCATAATCCACTTCGCGTTCGTAGTAATCACCTACTTCTTCAAGCAATTCATCTACCCGACCGGTTTCTTCACCAACCGCAATCATTTGCAACACTAATGGGGTAAATAAGGTACTGGTTACCGCAGCGCGTAATAGGCTTTCACCACTTTCTATGCTGCTGCGCATCGCGAGAATTTTTTCCCGCATATAAGTATTATCAACCGCGTCGGCCACTAAGCTCAACCCTGAGGTCATAGGTACACCCGCCCGTAAGATAATGGCGAAACTGTGTGAGAAACGCGATAATATCGAGCGTTCAATAACGCCCCCTACCACCGGCAATTTTAATTTTCGTTGATCCCAGAAATACATGCCGCGCGCGGTTTTTAGGTAATGGCGCAGTGAAAAAAAGCCAATAATACTACCCACTAACATATACGGCCAATAGTTAAGAAAGAAATTAGAGCTGGCGATCAGCATTTTCGTTGCCCACGGCAAATCAGCACCGAGTTTGCTAAACATATTAGCAAAGGTGGGGATAACAAAAATATTTAAAATCACTAAGGCCGCCACAATGGCAATCAGCACAAAACTTGGATAGCGCAAAGCGGTTTTAATGCGTTTACGGGTTTCTTCTTCCCGCTCAAAATAGCCTGCTAGCTTTAAAAATGCATCATCAAGATTACCAGTGTTTTCACCCACATGGACTAAAGAGATAAATAAGGGAGAAAATAATTTCGGATGCTGATGCAAAGCTGTCGATAACGGAAAGCCGCCTTCAAGTTGGCTAGCTATTTCACTCAATGCCGACTTTAATTTTACTGAGGTGCTCGACTCCGCCATACCATTAATGGCTCTTAAAATGGGCACTCCAGACTTGATCAACGCATACATTTGCCGACAAAAAACAATTAAATCATCGAGACCAACCTGATTAAAACCTAATAACTCGCTGATATCGATATCATTGGATGCCATAGCAGCGGTACTTTTTGCACTTTCTATCGATATTGGAATTATGCCTTTACGCGACAATTGTTCGGCAACAACGGTAGAATCAGCCGCCTCAATAGCGCCTTTTATTTGGCTACCGCTGGTATCTCGTCCAATATAATTAAAAGCTGGCATAATTTTATGGTTTATCCTGTGACATCAACGGTTTCAACCAACCGTAGCACTTCTTCAACACTGGTGATACCTAGCTTAGCATAGTCAAATGCCGCTAAGGCTAACGGCTTAAATTCTGGATGTTGCTTAGCTGCTTGAGTAAAGGCTTCGGTATCATCACGCTTTAGCGCTGCCATCATAGTTTCATTCATTTCAAGTAATTCAAAAACACCAATACGGCCTTTATAACCGGTATATTGACAAGTTTGACAACCTCGACCATGACTAAATTCAACGCTGCTCACATCATTGCCAACTAAATTGGATAGCCACATCAGCTCTTGTTGCTCTGGCTGATATACCTGTCGGCAACTGTCGCATACTTTACGCACCAGTCGCTGCGCGATAATAGCGCGAAGAGAACTACCGACTAAAAAGCCTGCAGCGCCCATATCTAACAATCGCAAGGCACTAGTAATAGCATCATTGGTATGCAGTGTTGATAACACTAAGTGACCGGTTAATGCGCCTCGCAAACCAATTTCCACAGTTTCTTGGTCGCGCATTTCGCCAACCATTAAAATATCGGGATCTTGGCGCAATGCTGTACGTAACACGCTAGAAAAGGTTAAATTGATTTTACTATTAATTTGTACCTGATTGATCCTAGGCAAGCGATATTCAACCGGATCTTCAACGGTAATAATTTTTTTACTGGCTTTATTCAACTCACTTAATGCGGCGTATAAAGTGGTGGTTTTACCGCTACCCGTCGGGCCTGTTACCAACACCATACCGTGAGGGCGAGAAATTTGATGACGAATACGGGCGACAAAATGCTCTGGCATACCCGTTTCATCTAGCGACAATAAACCGGCGGATTGATCGAGTAATCGCATCACCACAGATTCACCATATTGCACGGGCATGGTTGACATACGCACGTCAATACTGTGACCTTTGATCTGTAAATTAAAACGGCCATCTTGTGGTAAACGTTTTTCAGAAATATCTAAACCTGCCATTAATTTCAGGCGCAGTACCATGGCGGCGGCAATTTTATTTTCTTTTAATATATTCTCTTGCAATACACCATCAATACGTTGTCGGATACGCAATGAATTTTCATCTGGCTCAATATGAACATCGGATGCACGCATTTGCACCGCATCTTCAAAAACTGACTGTAACAGCTTGCCGACGGTGGCATCGCCACCCTCTTCTAGAAAGGTACTTGATAAGTCAAAGTCGCTACTTTGATCATATTCTTCCTCGAGCTGACTGGCGAAAGACTCAATATCGGCGGTACGGCGATATAAACCATCAAAGGCGTCAAATAGTTGCGACTCCATCACCACGGCAAGCTCTAAACGCTTGGGGGCCAACATTTGTTCAAGTTGATCAAGGGCGCTCAAATCCGCGGGATCGCTCATGCCCAATAATACAGCATCGCCTTTATCTTCAATAATTACCGCCCGTAAACGTCGAGCATGAACCTCGGGTAATAACGTTGCGACTTGGGCAGGGATCCGACGCTGGCTAATATCTAAAAATGGTACATCGAGTTGTTGCGCTAAAAACTCCAGTAGCTGCTGCTCGCCAATGTAACCTAACTCGATCAGGGCATCACCTAGCTTTCTGCCCGTAGATTTCTGGCTGTTAAGCGCCTGCATCAATTGTTCATTACTGATAATGCGTTCGTGGACGAGCAAATCGCCTAAGCGCATTTTTAATTTAGGGGCTACCATATTATTCTCCTAACTCTATCAAGCGTTGACGAGCAAACTCTCTGGCACTAGTGGACAAATTATTGCGAACTATGGCTTGTTTGTATGCCGCTCTTGCTGGTGCAAACTTGCCCAAACTATCTAGTGACACCGCTGAGCCTAACCACCATCGACCGACACCAGGTTCTAGGGTAGTTAATTTTTTATAAGCGCTTAGGGCATGTTCATGCTCATTTAATTCTGCCGCCGTATTGGCAAGCAGCGCCTGCAATTCAATATTCATATTATGTTTTAGCGGGCTTAATATATTGTAGGCTTGGCTTGCTTGCCCTTGTTGATAATATATACGCGCACTCATAATGCGCATTGCTTGATCTTGCGGCGCTAACGCAATACCTTGCGACAGTAAGTTTACTGCGGCTTGATAAGACTTTTTCCCGTACCATAAAGCGGCAAGCTGTTTACGCGCCGTTTTATGCTCCGGCATCACCAAGAGTACTTCTTCAAATAGCGATTCTGCTTTAACAATATCATTGCGCTCCATCGCCTGTTCAGCTTGGCTAATTTTTGCCGCTGCTAATGCTTCTGGCGACAATTGGCTGCGCGAAATCGTCAAACTTGGCTTGGGCTCGGGCTCAACCTTATCTTCAACTTTTTCTCTCTGATCTTGCTGCGCTGGAATTTTTATCGCATTGTTAATGGGCATGGTAACGGGTGTTACAGTGCTCACTTCGTCATTGCTTGCCAACCTATTAGTCGTTACAGCTTGTGGCTTAATAAACTTGGCAATCGGTTTTTCTTCTCTCTCGCTTATCGGAACAGATAGTTTTTCTGACACTGTCTCGCTATCGGCCGTTAATTCAGCCACTTCGTTGGTAACAACGGGTATCGAAACCTGTGCTTCACTGGTATTTTCCTTAGTAACTGTGGCTAAGTGCTCGGTTGTTACTTGCGATTTCAACTGTTGATTTTCACTGTAAAGTTGCCAAGCCAAAACGCCAATGATATTTAATATAACGAGCACAGTGATAATGATTAACGTCAATTTGACTACTGAAGTTTTACTTGTAATCGGCACAGCTGAACTGGCGTTATTGTGCTGTTCATGTTGGCGCTTATCTAAGTCTTTTAGCATTTGATTAATCACGCTCATAATGAAACTCCCACAACTTGCCATAAAGAGTAAAGACCTGTCAGCAAGGCAATAATTAATAGGCTGATGACAAAAGCGCGCTGTGTCGACAACGTTTGCATGCCTTCGGTATCTGCTATGGCATGATCCAAATGCTTATGGCTTAATTGATAACTGCCTTCACCATAACCTAGCATCAACATTTTATGGCAAATTATATTGACTAATCTTGGAATACCTTTGCTCACTTTCGCGACTTTTTTTGCAATCGCGTGGCTAAACAAACTTGCGCCTTTATATCCGGCGACTTGCAAACGGTGTTGAATATAGTGCTCAACTTCCAGCGCGGTCATTGCACGTAATTTATAAGAAAAAGTGATGCGTTGTTTTAATTGTCGAAAGGCTGTTTCAGCAAGCCGTTCATCTAATTCTGGTTGTGCAAAGAGTACCACTTGTAATAGTTTTCGGGTTTCTGTTTCAAGATTGGTAAATAGTCGTAACGCTTCAAGGCTTTCAGCCGGCAGGGCTTGTGCTTCATCAAGAATTAACACCACAGAATGCCCTTGATTGTGTAACTCCAGTAATCGTTGCTGAATGCGCTGCGTTAACAATTGCAATGACATACGTTGTGCCTGTTTAACGCCAAGTTCAACCGCTACGGCGCGTCGTAACTCATCAGGCTTTAAATAAGGGTTGGGAATATAGGCGGTAACAAAATGCTCTGGAATATCATTTAACAACTTACGACACAATAAGGTTTTACCGGTACCCACTTCACCCACCACCTTGATAAAACCTTCGCCAGTTTTTAACGCCGTCAGCAGTACCGCTAGCGCCTCATCATGCGGCGCTAATGCCAAATAGAAATTAGTGTTGGGAGTCAGGGTAAAGGGTAACTCCCGTAAGCCAAAATGGTACAAATACATCGGCAGCTAACTTATTGGCTGGCGGCGTTAGCGTCCGCATCTTCTGGGAACCACTGTTTTAATAGCGCGCGGGCATCTTGTAATTGATTTTTCCAAGTGTCTTGACCAATAACAATTGGCTTGAGCAGAATAACCAATTCTTTCTTTTGTACTGACTCGCTTTTGCTTTTAAACAATTCGCCAACCACCGGGATATCCCCTAAAAGCGGCGTTTTAGAAACATTGTCAACTTTCCGCGTTTCAATAAGGCCGCCAATCACCACTATTTCGCCAGATTTCGCGCGAATAATGGTATCTGATTCTCGCACGCTACTTTGCGCTAGTGGCAGGACAATATCTTCATTGCTTAACCGTATACTTTTTGTTTGCTCGCCGGTAATGGTGACGGATGGATGAATATGTAAAATCACTTCACCTTCGGCGTCAATTTGCGGCGTAACGTCAAGCGCTATACCAGAAAAGAACGGCGTTAGGTCAATTTCTGGCGTGGTGGTGGTTGAGGTACCTGTGGTAGTGGTACTGGATACATCGGTAACAAAATACTCATCTTCACCCACTTTAATAATCGCTTTTTGATTATTAGTTGCGGTAATTCGCGGGCTAGAGAGCACTTGCACATTACCTTGTGTTGATAATAAGTCAATAACACCACTGAAGTCTTTGTTAAGAAAACTTAAGCTGGTTACACCACCAATGGCCGACGATATGGCATTACCGGCAATATTACCTGAGGTAGAAAAACCAATATCTGTGCTTTCAACATGGCCCAGTACTTGGTCCCACTTAACCCCTTGTTGGTAATCATCGTTTAGGGTGACTTCCATAATTTTCGCTTCAATAATCACCTGACGACGTAAGTGTTCTTGCGTACTATCAATAAAGCGCTTAACGGCGGCTATTTCAGACGGTAATGCTTTAATGGTAACTAAGCCGGCTTGTGGTGAAACTATCACCGAACGCCCAGCCTCTTCACCCACTAATGCGGTTAACGTTTCTTTTAATTCCGTCCAAAAGTCAGATTCGTTTTCAGTATAAATATTGATGCCGCTGCTACCGTTCTGGCTGTTACTGCCATTCTGGCCACCACTATTACCAGTACTGCGGTTATTGTTACTTCCGTTGTTGTTATTGCCCGAATTGCTGCTGTTAGGGTCATTTTCTGAAACACCACCCGAGTTTATGCTGGTACTTGAAATACCGCTACGCTTAACATACAGGTAATTTAATGGAATAGTTTCAGTGCGAATACCGGCAGGATAGACCTGAATAACGCGGCCCTGACGACGAATTTCATAACCGTAAAGCGATTCAACCACATCCAGCGCTTCATCTAAAGTAACATCTTTTAAATTCAGTGTAATGGTGCCATTCACGTCAGGGTGAATAGCAATACTATAGGCTGAATCGTCAACAATGGCGGCAAAAAACTGCTGAGCTTCAACGCCACTGGCGGCTATTTCTAAACGTTTTTCAGCTAATAAACCGCGTCGTGCTTGCTGCACTTCTTTTTGCATCAATTCTTGACGCACTGAGTTCGGCAAAGCCTGTAAAGGTTGAGGTGCGGCGGGCTCGCTCGCTTGAGCAATCGCCTTATCTAACGCTTGCGTTACATCGGTTGGCGGTTTAGGCGCTGACTGACACCCCATAAGTACCATTACCGCTGAGCAACAAAACAATTGCACTTGATGCTTTTTATTTTTTATCAGTTTTTTCATTTTGAGTTCGCTATAACACCGGAAAATAATGACAATTCCATTTTACC
>JBMZDW010000080.1:0-7367 GCA_049614565.1 Cognaticolwellia sp.
CGACATTGCCTACAGGGATGTAGGTACTTAGGTTATGTCGGGAACAAATAACCTGACCGTACTTCGACGTACATGGATGCACTAATGCCTCGAAAGACAGGGTGTCTGAGAGAGGCCTGTACATCCTGTACATAAAAACACCGCTAATAAAAATTAACGGCGCAATATATCATAATGAGTTATGTAACTATGAAAGGTGGGCATTTATCCCGCTTTTTTTCCTCCGCCCAAGCACTTAGGAGATAATGGTGTGTTTTTCGCGTAATAACTTTCCCATTCGTGTTCGGTATAAGTATGTAGGGCTAAAGCATGAATACTATCGGCAAGCTCGGTTGCTAAAAGAGTATTAATGGCACGATGACGTTTAATTAAGCGCTCTCCTTCAAAGTCTTCTGAGACAATAATCACTTTAAAGTGCGACTCACTGCCCGGTGCAACATTGTGTTGATGGCTTTCATTGATAACATCAAGATGAATGGGAGAGAAAGCAGCAAGTAGTTTTTCTTCGATAACAGCTTCTATTGTCATATTATTTTCCCTGGTTGATCGGTATATGGATCACATTTAATTTTAGTCGTTACTGGTAATTATGCCATCTATCCGGACGGCTGACCGTACTATTTTCAGATTTATTATCATCGAAGAACTCACAACAACATGAGTTTAACGCCATATTTTCCGAAAGGTAAGATTAATGCGTGGCGCTATTGTTTTTGCTCTTTTTGGCAAACAGTGCTGCCAGTAGTTTTGAGTTGCTCCACGCATAACGAGTAAGCTGCCCGGCGCTAAAACAAGGCTGAATTTTTCTTTACTATTAATATGTTTAAGCTGAAATTCTCGCTTGGCGCCAAAAGATAGCGAGGCAATAGTTGGACTGTCACCGAGTTCTACTTCATTGTCGCTATGCCAGCCAACACTATCATTTTGATTGCGATATAAGTTTGCTAATACGGCATTAAAATCAACAAGGCAATATTCACTGACTGTCGCTTTCAGTGTTTGTAGCGTTTTTGTCCACGGCTGTGCTGTTAACGTCATATTGGAATAACGATAGCTGAGATTGCTGTCGCCATACCAAGCTTGTAAGCGCGGTATTTTTACCCGCTTACCAAACATTGATATATCATCTTGACGCCACTGTAGATTTTGCTGCATTTGCTGAAAAAAGCAATCGGCCTCTTTTGTACTATAAAAGTCTTCGATGTATTCAATATCGGCATCAGGTAACGCTATTTTCAAAACATTGTCCTCGCTGCCATGCTTTGGCACTCTGTTATGGTTAATTTAACGCTATTATTACGCTATTATTGCGATAAGGTCGCCAATTAACTGGCTCGCAACGGCAAATTTTGTCACAATATCCGCCACGCCAACCAACTGTTTATCGCTATGATCAGCCCTTTTATCATCAATGACAAAAATCTTTTTCTCGATCGATTCCCCACTGGCCAAGTAAACCGAAGCTTGCAAGCATGGGACGCTGCCGATGAGTATATTCTTAGTTATCTGCAACAAGAACAACTAATAACAAATAAGCAAAAAATACTGATTTTCAACGATAATTTTGGCGCATTAAGCTGTAATTTAAGCCAGCATCAGTTGTACTGTGTTAATGACTCATTTTTAAGCCATCAAGGTATTGAAAACAATCTTGAGCAAAATGGTTTAGCCAATGACAATATCACACTGTTAACTAGCTTAGATGCGTTACCTAGCGATATTGATATCGTGCTTTATAAAATTCCTAAAAGCAAAGGCTTACTTTGCCAACAACTGAGTAATATTAAACAACAATTCAATCAAGAGGTGGTTTTTATTGCCGGTGATCGCGCTAAAGAAATTCACAGCTCAACATTAAAAGTGTTTGAAAACTACTTAGGCACAACCAAAACCTCTTTAGCGGTAAAAAAAGCGCGTTTGGTATTTAGCCAACTTGATAATAACCAGACAACAACAGCGAAGTTTCCGACCTCATGGCCATTAGAAAACACTCGCTTTACCTTGCATAACCATGCCAATGTTTATGCTAGAGAGAAACTCGATATTGGCGCCCGCTATTTTATGCAAAACTTGCCCAAAATTAACGCTGACAGCAAGGTTATTGACTTAGGCTGTGGTAATGGCGTGATTGGTTTGCAAGTATTATCAAAACAGCCTGACGCGCACGTGCACTTTATCGATGAGTCTTATATGGCAATGGCTTCGGCAAAGCTTAATATTACTGAAAACTTACCCGATGCGTTTGAGCAATGTCAATTTCAAGTTAACGATTGTTTAACTAGCCTTGAAGGTGGCAGCGTTGATGTTATTTTATGTAATCCGCCATTTCATCAACAAACCGCCACCACAGATCATATAGCGTGGCAGATGTTTAAAGACAGTCATCGCGTCTTGAAAAAAGGCGGAGAGTTACGCATTATTGGTAATCGTCAACTGGGTTACCATATAAAATTAAAGCGCATTTTTGGTAATGAAAAACTCATTGCCAGCAATGATAAGTTTGTTACCATTTCAGCCATAAAACGATAACCTTTACATATAACGGTAGAAAACACTATGAAATCAATGATCGCTAAATTCTTGCTGGTTAGCTCGACCAGTTTATTACTCGCCTGTAGCTCGCCAATCAGTGAGGTTATTGTCAGCCCAGAGCTCAATATTGCTAGCAGTAACTTTTACCAACAAAAACAAGCAAAATTACGTTTTAGTGACTTGCGAACCTCAAACCATATTGTGCAAATTTTGCGTATTGGCAAGGCAACTAAAACCTACCCTGCGCAAGAGCCGATAATTAACCTTGTAGAAGCGTCGCTCACCTCAGCATTTCAAGACAGCGGATTGCGCGTACAGCCACTTGCCGCGAATCAAATTCACTTGATCATCGACAACGCGTTAGTCAGTGTTCAACAGGAATTAACTAAGTATAGCGCCAGCAATCATATGAATTTTCGCGTGGTTATTAACAATGGCGAAAACACCTTAACGAAGTCGTTTAAAATGTCTGGCAACAGCATAGGGCCACTCACCGCGGATATTGCCGTGTTAGAGCGCGACTTTAACCAGCAGTTAGCAAAATTGTTAACACAAATAGTGCAAAGTAAAGAAGTGCAACAATTTTTACGCTAATGCAATAAGCGTTACCTTTGCCGTGATAGCCGCGCCCCTGCGTAAGAAAAAGAGAACAGCTAAATGAGAATTTTTTCAGTTTTATTATGTTTATTTTCATTGCACTCTAGTGCCAAGAACATAACTATTGATCCCGATAACTTGTTTCCACAAGTCAAGTTAGAAACCTCAATGGGGGTTATTATCGTCGAGCTTGACCGTATTCGCGCTCCTATCACGGTTGATAACTTTTTAACTTACGTGGTTAGCGGTGAATACGACAATACGATTTTTCATCGTGTTGTCGCCGACTTTGTTGTGCAAGGAGGCGGGTACAGTCCAGAGTTTGAACTTAAAAAAGTTGATAAAAATATTATCAACGAGTCGGGCAATGGCTTAAAAAATGAACTGGGTAGCATTGCCATGGCAAAAGAACGTCGGCCACATACCGCTAATCGACAATTCTTTTTTAATCTTGCTGACAACAGCAGTTTAGATCCCGGTAGACGTTGGGGTTATGCGGTGTTTGGCGCTATTATTGAAGGTCAAGACGTTGTCGATGCGATGGCATTAGTCAAAACTGATTACAATGAAGGTATGGATACAGAAGATGTACCTGTGGAGCCTATTATACTGATCAAGGCTAGTTTATTACCTGCAACATAAATCACTTGCTTATACCCAGCTCGGTAGCTTTGTTACAATTTATCCACGCGTGAACTTTGACAATTTGCACTTTCTCTACGATAACTAAGCAGAGCCAAACGCAGTAGCGATGCGACTTTCCCATTTTTTATGGCTATTTATTTCTTACAGAAGAATACAAGGAAAATCATGGTAATTGAGCATTTTATCAATGAAAAAATCAATCAAATTCGGGTTTATATTACCGCGGTTATTAATCATTCTCTGCATTACACCGAGCTTGACCACTTCGTTGAAGATACTATGGCTGAGTGGACCTTACTGCATGTCAGTGATGAAACACCCAGTAACGCCAGAGAGCGGGTGTTTTGGCATATCATGCATGAACTGAGCTTACATAGCGCGAATGCGCTCGAAAGTAACTTATATTTCAAAAGTGAAATTTCGAGCTGTTTAGAGTTTTTCTCTGGTGTCGGCAGCTACCCTATTGATTGCGTGGGCTGGCGACCTTTACCGTAAATAGCACGTTTTCTCTCACAAGCTTCAAGCCGATACCGCTTACTGCGCCTTATTAGCCACAAACACAAGATTAAACTTCTGTTTGCTAATACATTTTGATAGCCTAACAGCACTATTCCCTCGCATTCATTGGGCTTTTGGCAATGCAGTCTCCAACCTTTAAGCAAGCAATTTTTAATCGTCGCATGCTCATTTGTATTTTCACCGGTTTTAGCTCCGGTTTACCGCTCTTTATCCTTTACCAACTGGTACCCGGTTGGTTACGCTCAGAAGGCGTGAGTTTAGCCGAAATAGGCCTGTTTTCGCTGATCGGTATTCCCTATGTGTGGAAGTTTATTTGGTCTCCCCTGATGGATCGCTATTCTGTACCAGTACTTGGTCGCCGCCGTAGTTGGATGCTACTCACCCAAGTACTGTTACTATTTTCTATCGCAGCTTTCGGCTTCGTTGACCCTGTGATGAATATTTGGAGTGTTGCTTATTTAGCCGCGGCTGTAGCGTTTTTTAGTGCCAGTCAAGATATTGTTCTTGACGCCTATCGACGAGAGCTGCTGCCTGAGCATGAGCTTGGCTTAGGTAATTCTATTCACGTACAAGCTTATCGATTGTCCGGCTTAGTGCCGGGTTCATTGGCCTTTATTTTGGCCGATCATATCAGTTGGCAAGCGGTGTTTATTATCGTCGCCGCATTTATGTTAGTCGGCATTATATTAAGTATCTCAATAAAAGAGCTAAACACCGCCGCGCAAGCACCCAAAACCCTACAACAAGCTGTGGTGTTACCGTTTAAAGACTTTATCAAACGCAAAGGCGTGAAATCTGCGCTACAAATTTTAGCCTTTTTGTTTTTATACAAACTTGGCGATAGCATGGCCACAGCCCTACAGACACCTTTTTTTATTGATTTAGGTTTTACTAAAACGGAAATTGGTGTAGTTGCAAAAACCGCGTCATTAATCGCCATGACCATAGGGTTAGCGGTTGGCGGCATTGTCATGATTAAACTCAGCATTAACCGCGCTTTATGGCTATTTGGTTTTGTTCAAATTATTAGTATATTGGGTTTTGCCGCCCTTGCAGAAATTGGCCACAATACCTACGCTTTAGCAATAGCAATGGGCTTTGAATACCTCGGCGTTGGCTTAGGCACAGCGGCCTTTACCGCCTTTATTGCGCGGGCAACCAATCCCGCGTTTGCCGCAACACAATTTGCGCTATTTACCGCATTAACCGCATTACCGCGCACTTTTGCCAACGCAACCACAGGCGTGATTGTTGAGCAAATAGGCTGGACCAATTTTTACTTTATCTGCACCGCATTGGCGGTGCCGGGTATGCTAATGTTATTTAAAGTCGCGCCATGGCGGGAGCCTTTAGAACAAAAAACGCAGGAGATAGCGTCACAATGATCCGACTATTCTTTCTTATTCCAATATTAATGTGTGCTATTTGGTATTGGTATTTACAAAATAATAATTATACCGTGAAAGAGGGTTTAAAAGGCTTTGGCTATATATTTGCTTTTAACGGCATTATTATCGCCTTTTTCGCGTTAATGCTGTTTTTGACCAATTAGCGATTGTGCGTTAAATAAACTAAAGCCGCTGACGCGGCTTTAAGATAGCGTTTAGCTGAGCTTATGTTCAGCTCAGCATCACTTAGAAAATCGAACGAAAGCCTGAACGACCACTGCGGCGGCTTGAACGACGATTTCGCATACGGCTATGTAATTCTCTGCGTTTAGCATCTAGCCATTCATCACGGGTAATTGCGGCATCGCTATGACGGGCTTCTTCGCGGGTTCTATAGGCGCAAAACTCTAAGAATGCATCAATGTCATCTTTCAGCTCTTCTGCTACTAGCTCAATCATAATGGCATCATCTAAAAAGCCTAATACCGGAATATGATCAGGCACTAAATCTTCTGGATCACTAAAGTATGCTAAGGCACTTAATACGTCAGCGCGCTCTTCGTCCGGTATTTTCCACTCGGCATCTTCGATCATCGCGATTAACGTAGCTAGCTTTTGAATTCTTTCGCTGACAAATGTTGGCACGTCGCCTTTAACGTCTTCGCTAAGGTTTTTTGCATTGGCTAATATATCGGCTTCGCTTAAGTTTTGGGCGCCCGATTTTGCTTGCCTCATCACATCACGAAAATGGTCTAAATCTGATTCTTTTAATTCGAAGGTAACTTCAAATGCCATTATAATTCTCCTACACTTTGGCTTTTTATAAAAAGTAACATGCTAAACTTACCAGAACATTCGCTATACGGCACGTAAGATAGTGAAAATATTAAATATTTATTGTAAATAAACGCTACTGTTGCCGATAGTGATACCATAAAGGCCGATTTTACAAATAGTCGTTAAATCAACTGGCACAAGTCAGTATAGCTAATTCAATCAGAAAATCATTTGCCCTCCTAATATTGATAAAAGTAACAACCGGATTTTATTCAGGTTTAACTCCTTGCAAAACCGGTAGCAAACATCAAAAACTGTTGTCTTTCACTGCTTTGCGGTTTACCTTAATTCACTACTTTTGCGTTATTTTTTGGCGCTAATTTAACTGTTGGAGGGGCATTATCTATGGATATTAATGAAATCATCACGTTTTTGGGTTGGTGTACGGCTATCAATATGGCCATATTAGTCGTTGTTGGCATATGTTTATTTTTACTGAAAGGCTTGGTTATTAATGTGCATAAGCAAATTGACTGGTGTCGATGTTAATGAATTACCCGTGCTATATTTTTCCTATATGGCAAACTATAAAGTCGCGGTGTTTATTTTCAATCTGGTGCCATACATCGCATTAAAACAAATGTTTTAGTCTATAATACCAGCGCGCGTTAACAATTTTGTTGATAAAAAAATGCCAGTGAGCGGTGAGCTAACTGGCATTATTTTTTAACTTACTAAGTGTTTGTTAATTGGCAAGCAGTTACTCTGCTAAAGGACGCATATGTGGGAATAAAATCACGTCTTTAATGGTTGGTGAGTCGGTAAACAACATCACTAAGCGATCAATACCAATACCTTCACCGGCTGTTGGTGGTAAACCGTATTCAAGGGCTTGAATATAGTCAGCGT
>JBMZDW010000081.1:0-7268 GCA_049614565.1 Cognaticolwellia sp.
CTTGCCACTCGCCAAAGTTGGCAGGGTAAGGTCGTTCGCACTGAAGGAGCTTTTGATGAAGCTTCACAACAATTGTTTGTTGTGGCGCAAATTGATGATCCTTATGGCAAAAATGAAGTTAACGGACTGCCATTAAAAATTGGTCAGTATGTTAGCGCGAAAATTGCCGGTAAAACCATTGAAAATGCGCTGACTATTCCTAACAAAGCTATTTATCAAGGCAGTTATGTTTATATTGTGGAAGATAATATTCTCAAGCGAAAAAACATCACCATAGCGTGGCAAAGTGAGCAGCTGGCGGTAATTGATAGCGGTTTAAGCGCGAAGCAACTGTTAGTGTTAACGCCGTTAGGGCAAGTAACATCAGGTACGGTTGTTAGTATCAGTAGCATAGACGGTAAAGCCGTTACAGCTAAAAAGAGTGCTAAAAAAAGTGCTAAAAAAAGTGCGAAATCGGCTAAAAACGATGCAAAACGCGGCGATAAATCAAAAGCTAAAGACCAAGCTAAAGGAGATACACCATGATAGCTTGGTTCGCGAAAAATCATGTCGCTGCAAATTTGTTGATGATCACCATTTTATTGGCCGGTATTTTTTCGATTAAAAGCAGTATTCCACTGGAAATTTTTCCATCATTAGAGCTTGAAATTGTTAATGTTAGTGTGGCATTGCGTGGCTCAACGCCAGAAGATGCCGAGCAAGGTGTTGCTATTCGCATTGAAGAAGCGGTACAAGACTTACAAGGCATTGAAAAAATTACCAGTAGGTCTGTTGAAGGCGCGGCTACTGTACGTATTGAGGCAGACGCTGCCACCGATGTGCGCGACTTATTAGCCGATATTAAAAGTCGAGTTGATGCCATTAATACCTTTCCAGCCGATGCAGAAAAGCCAGTTATCGCAATAGCGCAACGCATTCGCGATGTGATATCCGTCACCATTGCCTCGGATTATGGCGAAAAAGAAATACGTGAATTTGCTGAGCAGGTGCGTGATGACTTATTACGGATACCGCAAGTTACTCAAGTGTCTTTAGATGCAGTACGCGATTATGAAATCAGTATTGATGTTCAGCAAAGCAAGCTAGAGCAATATCAACTTACCCTAGCAGAAATTTCCAGTGCTATTCGCAATAGCTCCATTGATATTTCTGCCGGTAATGTCCGCACCGAAGGAGGTGATGTTTTAGTGCGCAACATTGGTCAAGCGTATCGCCGTGATGAATTTGAAAAAGTGGTGATTAAAACCAATGCTGATGGAACATTTTTATATTTAGAAGATATTGCTCAGGTGAACGACGGTTTTGAAGAAAAACCATTACGCGCACGGTTTAATGGGCAACATGGCGCCTTGATTGATGTGTTTCGCATTGGTAATCAAAGTGCCATCGAAGTGGCAGATGCAGTAAAAAAATACATAGACCAACGCCAAGCAAACTTACCTGAAGGCTTTATTTTAAGTTACTGGGACGATGATTCTGAAATTGTTAAAAGTCGCCTAAATACCTTGATCAGCAATGCCTTGCAAGGGGGCTTTTTGGTGTTGCTGCTGTTAACGCTATTTTTACGGCCGTCAATTGCTTTTTGGGTTTCTATTGGTATTCCTGTCAGTTTTATGGGGGCGTTTATTCTCATGCCGTTTTTTGATATTTCAATTAATATCATGAGTTTATTTGGTTTTATTTTAGTGCTAGGTATTGTGGTTGATGATGCTATTGTCACCGGTGAAAACATTTATCGTCATACCCAAACGGCCAGTAGCGGCATTGAAGCGGCTATTAAAGGCACACAAGAAGTCGCCACACCGGTAACTTTTGGCATTTTAACCACAGTGGCGGCATTTTTACCGCTGGCGTTTATTGAAGGGCAGCGCGGTGCACTTTTTGCGCAAATTCCGGTGATTGTAATTCCGGTACTGTTATTTAGTTTAATTGAGTCTAAATTTGTTTTACCTTCACATTTAAAATCACTGCGCTTGCGTAGTGAAAATACCAAACAATCAAAATTTAGTGTTTGGCAGCAAGGCTTTGCTGACGGCTTTGAGGCTGGAATTTTACGTTATTACCAGCCGTTATTATCATTGGCAATTCGAAACCGTTTAACCACCATCGCGTTGTTTGTTGGCGTGTTTATTTTAATTTTAGCCTTTATTACCAGTGGCTGGACACGCTTTGTGTTTTTTCCGCGTATTGCCAGTGAAACGGCGCGGGCCAATGTCACAATGCCGGTCGGGACTAGCTTTGATGTGGTTGACGCTTACGTTGAAAAAATGTCGAATGCTGCGAAAACATTACAAGAAAAGTATCGCGATGAAGATGGTAATAGCCTGATTTTAAATACCTTAGCCATTACTCGAGAAGAACAAGGCCGTGTGCGTTTTGAAATATTACCTGCTGATAAAAATGACAGCGGTATTGGCACCGCACAATTGGTCAGAGAGTGGCGCGCCTTAATTGGTCCATTACCAGGGGCTGAAAGCTTAACCTTTAGAGCGGAAATCGGTCGAGGTGGCGATCCCATCGACATTCAACTTTCCGCGACAAACTTGCAAACCTTAAAACAAGTGGCAGAGGAAGTAAAAACCCGTATTCGCAGTTACCCCACCGCGTTTGAAATTGCCGATAGTTTATCGGACGGTAAAGAGGAGTTACAAATAGAGCTAACCCCGCAAGGTTATGCCATGGGCATGAGTAACGCTTGGGTGACAAGACAAGTGAGAGACGCTTATTTTGGCGCACAAATTCAACGTATTCAGCGCGGACGAGATGATGTGCGGGTAATGTTGCGTTTTCCCTTATCAGAGCGAAAATCTATTGCCAAGCTCAGCGATATGCTGATTAATACACCAAGTGGCGGTAAAGTCCCGTTATCGCATGTTGCAACGTTAAAGCCGGGCAAGAGTGCCTCGGCAATTATGCGTATTGATCGCTACCGAA
This sequence comes from Cognaticolwellia sp., assembly GCA_049614565.1. Lineage (GTDB taxonomy): Bacteria > Pseudomonadota > Gammaproteobacteria > Enterobacterales > Alteromonadaceae > Cognaticolwellia. The sequence continues at coordinate 2,935 of JBMZDW010000081.1, forward strand.
CGGTTAGTGTTACTGCTGATGTTGATAAAGACGCCACCAATATGACGGTGTTAAATGCGGACTTAGAGCAATATTTAACTGAGTTAGTGGTTAAGTATCCAGGCGTGTCATATAGCTTAGAAGGCGAGGCACGCGAGCAAGCTGACTCATTCAATAGCTTAGCGTGGGGTTTAGTGTTTGTATTTTTTATTATTTACTGCTTATTGGCCATTCCTTTTAAATCATACCTACAGCCAATTATTGTGATGTCAGTGATCCCATTTGGCGCTATTGGTGCTGTTATTGGTCATTGGATCATGGGCATGGATTTAACCATAATGAGCCTGTTGGGCTTAATGGCACTCATTGGTGTGGTGGTGAATGATAGCTTAGTACTGGTGGACTTTATTAATGCCAAAGTACGCTCAGGAGAGAAAGTGTATAACGCGGTTTTAGTGGCGGCGCAATCTCGTTTTCGACCGGTAATGCTCACCTCGTTGACCACTTTTATTGGCCTAATGCCCTTGTTGTTTGAAAAGGCAACTCAAGCACAGTTTTTGATCCCGATGGCGGTGTCGTTGGGCTTTGGTATTATATTTGCGACTTTTATTACCTTGATATTGGTGCCGGTAAATTACCTACTGATTGAAGATGTGAAAAAATTAACCTCAGCAGGCAAAACCAAACTTGTTAGCCAGTTGAGTTAATGGCGCTAATATTGACTCAATCGAAATTTATGTTGCATGAACTCAGCGAATAGCCTAGCTCACGCTTTGTTATTCACTAAAACCTTAGTTAAACTACAATAATTTCTTAATACATAACTGAATAAGAGCTAAACCATGGCTGATAAAAACATTGTCGAAGAAACCATATTCTCCAAAATTATTCGTCAAGAAATTCCAACGCCGTTACTGTTTCAAGATGAGCTAGTAACGGCATTTCGTGATATAACCCCGCAAGCCAGTAGTCATATTCTTATAATCCCCAATAAGCATATTCCGACGGTAAACGATATTGAAGTTGAAGATGAGCTAACGATTGGCCGTATGTTTACCGTGGCGAAAAAATTAGCAAAACAAGAAGGCATAGCTGAAGATGGTTATCGTTTGATCATGAATTGCAACCAACACGGCGGCCAAGAGGTTTATCATATCCATATGCATTTAGTGGGCGGTCGACCATTAGGGCGAATGTTAGCACCACAAGGCTAAGCGCGTAATTGCTAGCAAATTTAACTAAAAAAATGCGTTTACGCTGTACATTTAAGTAAATATTGTTAGTATGCACACCGAACCAAGGGGTGCCAGAAAATCTGTGATGATTTAATGGCTGAGATGCAATGCAAACCCTTAGAACCTGAACCGGATAGTACCGGCGTAGGAATGGTTACGCTAACTGCATAAGCCGTTTGTAAATATTTTCTTTTAGCCACGGCTGAAAGGAGGACTATTTACAGCTAATTATCGACCAGCGCTCACTTCTCCATGCCGGATCCCATAACGTTTTCTTAATTGAAACGATGAGATCATAATGAATTTTACAAAATCTCCACTTACCTTAGCCATTTTAACCAGTGTTATATCGTCAACTGCATTGGCTGCTGACCCCATATCAAATACCACAACACAAGATATTGAAGTTATTACTGTTAAAGGTGACTTTCGTGCAACCTCATTACAAAAGTCGGCTAACTCATTGTCGGTTATCGCCAGCGATGAAATTGCGGCTCGTAATGCACAAAATTTAGAAGAAGTGATTGCTCGCAGCCCAAATGTTAACTTTTCAAGTGGTAGCCAACGTGCACGTTATTACCAAATTCGTGGTATTGGTGAGCGTAGCCAATTTAAAGAGCCAATTAACCCTTCAGTGGGTACGATTATTGACGGCATCGACTTTTCTGGCATCGGCAGCATAGCGTCGACCTTTGATGTTGAGCAAATCGAAGTTTACCGCGGGCCACAAGGCACACGTTTTGGCGCTAATGCCATGGCGGGTATGATCAATATTGAGACTAACGCGCCAACAGATTCGTTTGAAGGTAAAGTGCGCTTGTCTGCCGGTAATTACAATAGCTACAGCGCAGGTTTAGTACTATCAGGCCCAGCGGCTGAAAAAGTGAACTATCGCTTAGCTGTTGAGCAATACAACAGTGACGGTTTTATTGAAAATGATTTTTTAGACCGCCAAGATACTAATAATCGTGATGAGCTAATCCTACGCGGTAAATTGGCCATTGAAGCGAGCGAAGATCTCACCATAGATGTTACCGCATTTGTTGCTGATTTTGATAATGGCTATGATGCTTTCTCGTTAGACAATAACCGCCACACCTTATCTGATCATCCAGGTTTTGATCGCCAAGACACCAAAGCACTCGCGACTAAGTTCACTTATCAAGGCTTTAATGACTTTACCCTTGAAAGTATCATCAGCTACGCCGATTCTGCCTTAGATTACGGCTTTGATGAAGATTGGGCCTATGAAGGCATACGTCCGGACTGGGAATATAATTCAGATGATCACTATTTTCGGGATAAAACCTCAAATACCTTTGAGCTAAGAGCAGTATCTAACGCCGGCGCCGAAATTTTTAATGGCACCACTGCTTGGGTTACGGGTCTGTATTACAAGCAAGAGCAAGAAGACTTATTGCGTCAATACACTTATTTATCTGGCGATTTTACTTCGTCATTTGATAGCGATAACTTGGCGGCATTTGCACAACTTGATAGCCAGCTGTCAAAGCAAATCACCTTAACCACAGGTTTACGATTAGAGCGCAGAACCTCAGATTATAGTGACTCTGAGCAACTTACCTTTGGCCCTAGCGATACTATGGTCGGTGGTAAAGTGGTGTTGTCGTATCAACTCGATAGCAATAACTTAGTGTATGGTTCAGTTAACCGTGGCTATAAAACGGGCGGTGCCAACACTGATGGCAGCCTAAGACCAGATCTACGTGAATTTGCTCCTGAGTACTTATGGAATTACGAACTCGGTTACAAAGTTAACTTGTTAGATAATAACGCTTATGTGCGTAGCGCGGTATTTTACATGGACCGAGATGATATGCAGGTGCGCACCTCTTACTTAGAAATGCGTGACGATGGCAGTACTGACTTTATTTCTTATTTAGGCAATGCGGCAACGGGTACCAACTTAGGTCTTGAAATTGATGCCGGCTGGCAGATAACACCTGAGCTAGAAATATACGCGGCTATGGGTTTGCTTGATACAGAATATAATGGTTTTATCGACTCAGACGGTAATGACAAATCAGGTCAAGAGCAGGCGCATGCGCCGAGCTATCAATTTAATTTAGGCTTGAACTATCAAATGACCGATAACCTCTTCATCAATCTTAGCCTTGATGGTAAAGATGAGTTTTACTTCTCTGATACGCATCAAGAGCAATCACAAGCGATTGAAGTGGCAAATATGTCAATCAGTTACGCACAAGATGATTGGCAGTTAAAGCTTTGGGCGCGTAATATGTTTGATAAAAAATATGCAACCCGTGGTTTCTATTTTGGTAATGATCCAAGAGACGAATACACAGCAAAAGCGTATTACCAACATGCTGAGCCAGCGGTATTTGGCGCGACATTTGACTACAACTTTTAGTTCATTGGCTAAAAGATTGTAAGTGATAAATATGACGATATTTAGCATGTTAGTGTTAGGCTAACATGCTATTTTTGCATTTAATCTACTAGAGTGCTTTAAGATGAAAGTATCAATAGAAATTAGTTTGTATCCGCTAGCGGAAGAAAAATTTAAAACTGAAATATGGGCGTTTATCAAACGTTTGCGCTTAGTTGAAGGCTTAACCGTAGTCACCAACGGCATGAGCACGCAAGTGTTTGGCGATTATGACTTAGCGACAACAAAAGTTATGGCTGAAATTAAACACGTGCATCAAACCCTTAACGCTGCGGTATTTGTCTGTAAGTTTATTGGCGGTGATCGCTCTGTTGTAGAAGCAGAATCATAATGGCCAGTGCTATCAGTACCACCACTGAAATTATTAACTATTTTACCACCTTGCCAGTATTAGAGCTGATCGCGGTATTAGCAGCACTGTTGTATGTGGTGTTAGCGGCAAAAGGTAATATCTGGTGTTGGCCAGTAGCAATATTAAGTACCGTACTTTATACGGTGATTTTTTATGATGTTTATCTGTGGATGGACAGTGCATTACAGCTTTATTATCTGCTGATGGCAATCTATGGCTGGTTTTGCTGGCGTAAAAATAAGGGTGATAACGAAACGGCAACTCAAACGGATAGCAAGGTGCTGGTATATAGCCAATGGACATTGCAGCGCCATGGCATCATTATTCTGGCATTAAC
>JBMZDW010000082.1:0-7264 GCA_049614565.1 Cognaticolwellia sp.
TCTTTCACTTCGATAAGTAAGCCTAACTCGTCAAACTTCGCGACAATAGCTTTACGGGCAACAAACCTGTCCATACCGGCGAATTCGCTTGGTAATGCCGTATCGTACGCATTACACGCTTCGCCTTTGGTATCGTACACTTCAGCCGAGGCTAATACAGCGGCATTTTTATCAAAAATGTTAATTTGTGGTAATTGATGACGCTTACCGACTTCATTGTCGTTAAAGTCATGCGCTGGCGTGATTTTTACACAACCTGTGCCTTTTTCCATATCGGCATGGTCATCACCCACAATCGGAATTAAACGGTTAACAAGCGGTAGTAACACATGTTGGCCGATTAAGTCTTTATAACGGGCATCGTCAGGGTTCACCGCAATGCCGGTATCGCCTAACATAGTTTCAGGACGCGTAGTTGCTACCACAAGGAAGTCATGGCCTTCTGCCGTTTTCGCGCCATTGGCAAGCGGATAACGCAAATGCCACATATGGCCTTTTTTGTCTTTATTTTCGACTTCTAGATCAGAAATAGCGGTGTGGAACTTTGGATCCCAGTTAACTAAGCGTTTACCGCGGTAAATTAAGTCATCTTCAAATAAACGCACAAACACTTCTTGTACCGCTTCAGACATACCGTCGTCCATGGTAAAGCGTTCGCGTGACCAATCAATAGAGTTACCTAAGCGGCGCATTTGTTGACCTATGGTGCCACCCGATTCTTCTTTCCACTGCCAAATTTTATCAATAAAAGCGTCACGGCCGTAATCATGACGAGTTTTATCTTCTTCTGCGGCAATTTTACGCTCAACCACCATTTGAGTGGCAATGCCGGCATGATCACAGCCCGTTTGCCATAAAGTATTTTTACCTTGCATACGTTGATAGCGAATTAAGGTATCCATAATGGTTTGCTGAAACGCATGACCCATATGCAAACTACCCGTGACGTTTGGCGGCGGAATCGCAATGCTGTAGCTGTCGCCTTCGCCGGTTGGGCTAAAGTAACCTTGCTCTTCCCAGCTTTTATAAAGGGATTGTTCAATGTCAGAGGGGGTAAATGTTTTTTCCATCAGAGTTTCCGTCAGAAGATGTTTAACTGGTTATGTTGATAGTTTGTGCTGTCGTGGCGACTTGGTGAGCTAGATTAAAGCCCCATTGTCGGCAGGTGCGAAAGCGATTGCGGGCTTGCTGTTTTTGCGCTTCATCACTGGGTACAAAGTCTATCAAATATGTAAATTGGTTAGCAAAGTTAGGAACTTCGCTGGTTAAGTTGATCAATATCGCGCGGCGATTCGTCGGCAATTGCCAACTAATTTCCACCGCAGCGCCTTGTTTTGGGCCTTCACCAATTAAATTGTGTGGCACAAAACTGTCGGCGTCAAAAGCCCATAGCATTTCATCTATATCATGAGCGCTTTGTTGATCTTGGGTATAAATAAATACCCGTTGATTTTGGCGGTAAAAATGTGCCGCTTGCAAGCACGCATAGTGCAGGTGTAACTGATTTTCAGTAACACCGGCTACTTTACTTTGTTCTTCGATACTGTAGAACATGGCTTGGGTTTGCATGACTTATTCCGCGTAGTAATTCAGTAACCGCTATTCGCCTTGCTCAGCGCCTGAGCGGTTGAGTAAAAATTGCGTTAGCATGCTAACCGGACGACCGGTAGAGCCTTTATTTTTACCGCCACGCCATGCTGTACCAGCAATATCTAAATGCGCCCAATGATACTTTTTGGTAAAACGCGCTAAGAAACATGCTGCGGTGATGGTACCGGCTTCTTTGCCACCTAAATTAGTAAAGTCAGCAAACGGGCTTTCAAGTTGATCTTGATAATCGTCCCATAGCGGCATGCGCCAAGCTCTATCACCACTTTGATCTGAAGCGTTTAATAACTCATGGGCCAGTGGATTATGCGTACTCAGTAGGCCTGTTGCGTGGGCACCTAACGCAACCACACAAGCACCGGTTAAGGTTGCGACATCAATCACCAATTCTGGTTCAAAGCGTTCAACATAGGTTAGTGCGTCACATAACACTAAACGGCCTTCCGCATCGGTATTAAGCACTTCAACGGTTTGACCTGACATAGTGGTTAGTATATCGCCAGGACGATAAGCGTTACTGCTCGGCATATTTTCACAACCGGCTAGTACGCCAATAACATTAATCGGCAAGTTAAGCTCGGCCAAGGCATGCATAGCTCCAAGTACACCGGCAGCACCGCCCATGTCATATTTCATTTCGTCCATGCCAGCGCCGGGCTTTAAGGAAATACCACCACTGTCAAAGGTTAAGCCTTTACCCACTAATACTAGCGGTTTTGAATCATCACCCGCACCATTGTATTTAATAATGCTCATTAATGATTCGTTCACTGAACCACGGCCAACGGCTAAATATGAACCCATGCCCAGTTCAGCCATTTGTTGTTCATTTACAATTTCAGTGCTGACCTTGTCGTAGTCATTATCGAGAATGTGCGCTTGTTCGGCTAAATACGCCGGATTACAAATGTTTGGCGGCATATTCGCGACATTTTTACAGGTTGTGATCCCTTCAGAGACCGCTAAACCATGGCTAATTGCTCGCTCACCAATGGGTAATTCTCGACGGGTCGGGACATTAAAAACAATTTTACGCAGTGGACGACGCGGCTCTTCTTTGCGGGTTTTTAAACTGTTAAAGCTATAAAGGCAATCTTGCGTTGCTTCAACGGCTTGACGCACTTTCCAATAAGTATCGCGACCTTTAACATGCAATTCAGATAAAAAGCATACCGCTTCCATTGAGCCAGTTTCATTTAAGGTGTTAATGGTTTTGCTGATAATTTGGCGATATTGACGTTCGTCTAACTCGCGTTCTTTACCACAGCCGACTAACAATACACGTTCGCTAAGAATGTTTGGCACATGATGCAACAGCAACATTTGTCCTGACTTACCTTCGAGATCACCACGGCGTAGCAAATTGCTGATATAACCTTCACTGATTTCATCGAGTTGTTCAGCGATAGCCGACAAACGACGTGGTTCAAAAACGCCAACAACGATACAGGCGCTACGTTGTTTTTCTGGGCTGCCACTTTTTACACTGAACTCCATGATCTCTCCTAAATTTGACTCTAATGCGTATATTTTATTGAAAATATACTATATAGCTTGCTAAAAACAGTAAATAATCGCTAAGCTTGCTTTTAAATGTAATGTGCTAAAGGCTATAATTATAGCCGGATTGAACAGCATTGCCCGCTAAGCTTACATTTAATTAATGCTAAAAATGATAAGTTTACGCAAAAAATGCCGGTATGTCAGAAAAAAACCATGTTTTATGGAAAATTTTTATAGGATCACTTTGTGATTATATTTCGTTATTTGCTTAAAGAAGTAGCTAAAACCCAAGTGGCGGTATTTCTCGTTATTATGACGATATTTATCAGCAACAAGTTCGTGCGTGTGCTCGACGATGCCTCAGAAGGTGGCATTCCGGGGCACTTAGTGATGACCTTTATCGGTTTAAAAATACCTGATCTTGCGGGAATGATTTTGCCATTGAGTTTTTTTCTTGGCGTATTATTAGCTTATGGTCGCATATACGCGGACAACGAAATGACGGTATTGCATGCCTGCGGTGTGAGTGAGTGGTACGTGGTGCGCGTGACCTTAATTTTAGGCATTATTACCGCCATTATTACTGGTGTGTTTACCTTGTATTTATCGCCGATGGCGTCAGAGTATGAGTATCAAGTTAAAGAACAGATTGCCGCCGACTCTGGCTTAAGTTCCTTAATTGCTGGACGCTTTCAAACCACAGGCAATAAAAATGCCGTGGTATTTATTCATGAAAAAAATCGAGATGACAATACCTTCGAAAAAGTGTTTGTTGCGCAATTACCCGATAAAGGCAAAGCGGATGCGAGTGTCATCGACTCTAGCTTGGTTTATGCCACTTCTGGCCAAGTGGTTGAAGAAGAGTCAGGCTCGCAGCGCTTAATTTTATCGCAGGGCACACGTTATCAAAATGACATTAAAAACAAAGAGTTTCGTCAAGTTGCCTTTGATAAATATCATATTCAAATTCAAGATCAAAAAGTAGCGCACAAGCGTCGCAAACTTAGCGCTATTCCGACTGCACAGCTTTATCAAGAGCAAACACCAGAAGCGAGTGCCGAGAGCCAATGGCGTATTGCCTTTCCGTTAGTGTGTATCTTGATGACCTTGGTGGCAGTGCCATTAAGTGTGGTGAATCCGCGCCAAGGTAAATTTGGTAAAATGTTACCGGCAATACTCCTGTTTTTAAGTTATTTCTTATTATTGACCGCAATTCGCTCTGGCATCGAAAAAGGCTCAGTTCCTCAATACTTAGGTTTATGGCCAGTGCATTTTATTGTGCTGATATTAGGTATTAGTTTGTTAATAAAAAGCCGAAAGAGCGCTCGAAAGATCAAAGCAAAAATTGTTAAAAATAAGGCAGCGGTTTAATGCGTATTTTAGATCTCTATATCGGCCGCGTTATCGCATCAACAACCTTTTTAACCCTAGCGGTATTTGTTAGCTTAAGTAGCATTATTAAATTTGTTGAGCAAATGAAGTCGGTGGGCAAAGGTAATTACGATCTAGCGCATGCCGCGCTTTATGTGTTGTACGCCATTCCGCAAGATGTGTCGTTATTTTTTCCTATGTCGGCATTAATTGGCGGTTTAATTGGCATGGGCATGATGGCAACGAATAGCGAATTGGTGGTGATGCAGGCCGCTGGGCTTTCACGCCTTGATATTATTAAATCTGTGATGAAGTCAGCTCTGTTATTGATTGTGGTTAGTATGGCGGTGGGTGAATGGCTGGCACCACAAGGTGAAGCCGCAGCGCGACAAGTGCGGGCACAGGCCATTTCAGGCGGTAGCTTAATTTCAGCCACAGGTGGCACATGGGCTAAAGACGGTGACTACTTTGTGCATATTGGCGAAGTGCAAGATCAAGGCTCGTTAAAAGACGTGCAAATATATCGCTTTAATGAGCAGCTTAAACTGTCAAGTTGGCTGTCGGCGAACAGTGCCGTGTATCAAAAAGAAGCCTGGCAATTACGTGATGTAGTTGAAACTAAAATTTATCCCAAAGAAGTGGTTAAAAGCAGTCAAGACATGATGTCATGGAGTTCCACCCTTACGCCAGACAAGTTAGGCGTGGTAACCGTTAAGCCTGAATCTTTGTCGCTGCGCGGCTTAAATGATTATTTAGATTACCTTGAAGCCAATAAGCAAGATACTAGCAGATACTTATTGGCGTTTTGGCGGAAAATAGCGCAGCCATTTACCTTAGCGGTAATGTTGCTAGTGGCCTTGTCTTTTATTTTTGGCCCGCTGCGTTCGGTGTCGATGGGGGCAAGAATTATGATGGGTGTGGCTACTGGGATATTATTCTTTATTGTTAACGAAGTACTAGGCTCAGTGAGTTTAGTTTATCAACTCCCTGCTATTTTTGGCGCCTTTATGCCTAGTGTTATTTTTGTAAGTATCGCCTTGTATTTTATGCGAAAAAAGGCAAGTTAACTAAAAACATGAGTCTTGAGGTGAGTAGTAGGCTCTCACCTCAATTAACTATCGAATATAAGGTCCACGCAACTATAGACGGCCGCGATTAGCCTCCAGCGTTAATAGCACCACCTCAGTGTTGGTCAGGCGGTCTTGAAGACTTAATTTGTTTTTTCTATCCACTAATACCGCGAAATTCCCCAAACCCATTAGTGTTGGTAATAGGCGTTTTAGTGCCGTTGTTTTATTGATCAAGCTACCATCTTGGTTTTGCACTTTTAGTCGCCACGCTTTCATGCCCAAGGTTTGCCCGCTTTTCGACCAAAACCAAATAAAGAAAAATGCCACCCAAGCCAGTTTCCAACACTCATTTGGCCATAACAGCCAAGGGGTATTAGTAATGGTGTCGCTTAAATGTTGATAACCTTGCAAGTCTAAAGCACCAAAACGCACCAACAGTGAAATAATCAAAAAAGATGTCGCACCTGCGGTCATATAAACCGCGATAGCCACAAGAGCGTCATATAGCCAAGAAGCAATGCGACGGCGAAAACCGGCACGAGGAAATGTTTCAAAGGAGTTTGATGACATAAATTATTCACTGATAAAATTTTTGCTAGTTTAACAAAAGCAATATAAAAAGTATAAGTGATAAAAGTAGTTATAATTATCCACGAGATATTTTGCTCGTTGAAGATATAATGCTAAGGTAGCAAAATATATTGCAAGGAAGATAAACATGACAATTTTTGTACCCCATGGCACGTTGAAGATGGACGTAGAAGACAACATTATTTTGATTGACGCGCAAGGTCCGTGGAATATTGAATATCTTGATCACCTCCATCAAAAAATGGCTCAGGCGGTATTGCAAGTGGATCGTAATAATTACGGTGTGTTACTTACTCCAAAGGGCGAAGCGATAAGTGTTGAAGCGGGGTTAGAATATCACGCAAATTTTGTTCGCCAAGGCAGTACGAAAGCGGTGGCGTTGAATTTAGCACATTGTACAACCTCGCTTCTCACCGAAAATTTATTTAGCAAAATTTATCGTGCAGCGAATATGAAGCATGCTTTTTTTGACAATGCGCTTGATGCCCGTTGTTGGTTGGAAAATGAGCTGAAAACAACGACAGCGCCGACATCATGAACAAATAATCAACACTCAAACGATATTAGATGAAAAACTATTGCTAACAGTGTTATTTTTCGTATAATGCCTGCCTCTTCAGTAATGTTTTACATTGATTGAAGCACTGTGTCGCCGGAGTGGTGGAATTGGTAGACACGACGGATTCAAAATCCGTTGCCTTCGGGCGTGACGGTTCAAGTCCGTCCTCCGGTACCATAATATCTAAGTCCAGTTCTTAATTGAATTGGACTTTTTTGTTTGTGTTAAAGAAAATATTCTCAGCGATACTAGATATTAACAGTTAAAAAGGTTTCTACATGGCAGCTACAGCACACGCACTTCACATATTGGTTAAGCACAAAGAACTTGCAGAAGATATTATTAAGCAGCTAGCTAAAGGTGCTAAATTTCAAACCTTAGCTAAAAAATATTCGACATGCCCGTCAGGTAAAAAGGGTGGTGATTTAGGCGAATTTAAACGAGGTCAAATGGTGCCTCAGTTTGATAAAGTGGCTTTTAAGGGCGCAATACTAGAGCCTCATCTCGTTAAAACTAAATTTGGTTGGCATGTCATTAAAGTGCTTTATCGAACTTAACTTGC
>JBMZDW010000083.1:0-7156 GCA_049614565.1 Cognaticolwellia sp.
TCTTCAGCCATTTGTTGTTCTAATAACGTTTGCTGTTCGGCACGCTCGCGCGCTTCTTGCGCTTTGCGTTTACGCTCTGCGGCTTTCTTCTTACGTAAGTCTTCCGCTTTTTTGGCAGCCTTTTGTTCTTTTATCCGCTTAGCTTTCGCATCAGCAGCGGCCTTTTCAGCTTGTTTTTTCTTTAACTCTTTTTGCTTGCGCGCTTTATCCGCGGCATTGGCTTTAGCTTTTTTAGCGGCAAGTTCAGCGGCCTTTTTCTGCTGTGCGTCTTTCTTACGCTTAAGCTTTTCGGCCGCTAGACGTTTTTCACGATCTTTACGTTTTTTGATCTCATCCGCTTTTTTCTTTTTGATCTTATTCAGCTGTGCATCTACTTTACTTTTTTCTACTACCACAGCCTGTATCGGCTCCACAGGCGTTGCGGTTGGCGTCGGTTTAAGTGGGGATGAAAAATCCCCCAGAAACAATACCGCCGCTAAGGCAAAATGTATGGCAACACTATAAGCAACAGGGCTTGAATACGTTGATGCCACTATTTGCTCTCCGGCGTATCTGTCATCAACCCCACCGACGGCACACCGGCATTTTTCTGTAACATCACCATCAATTGAATAACCGCATCATATGACACCGCGCCATCACCATTAACCACCACCGGCGTATCGGGTGCCGCTTTTAAATGTTTAGCGACAACTGCCGCCACTTCTTCTGCTGACATAGCCTCGTTTTTGCTGGTACCCACGGCGAGGTAATAATTACCATCGGCGTCCACCGAAGCAACAAGTGGTGGCTTCATATCTTTGCTTAGCGGCTCTGCATCAGCTTGCGGTAAATCTACCTTAACCCCTTGGGTGATCAAAGGGGCTGTCACCATAAATATGATCAACAGCACTAGCATCACGTCAATGTAAGGCACTACATTGATCTCAGCAACTTTACGACGTCTAACTCGATTATACATAGTATTTATCTACCTTAGCCGTGCTGTTCGCTTGTGGTTTGTCTTTGTAAAATACTTGAAAACTCTTCCATAAAGTTGCCGTAGCTATTTTCTAATTTCTCAACATTATGACTAAAGCGGTTAAATGCCATTACCGCAGGAATCGCGGCAAATAAGCCCATTGCCGTCGCAATTAGTGCTTCCGCGATTCCCGGCGCCACCATAGCCAGCGTCGCCTGTTCAACAGCGCCTAAAGCAATAAACGAATTCATAATACCCCATACTGTACCGAATAAACCGATATAAGGGCTGATTGAGCCCACGGTCGCCATAAAGGGTAAGTGGGTTTCCAAGCTATCAACTTCTCTCGATAACGCTACCCGCATTGCTCGGTGTGTACCATCAACAATAACTTGTGGGGCATTAGGGTGGGTTTTGCGCAAACGGGCAAATTCGCGAAAACCAGAAACAAACAGATTTTCGATACCGTCGACTTGCGCTTTCGCATTCACTTCGCTGTAGAGTTTACTTAAATCTGCGCCGCTCCAAAACTTATCTTCAAAATTTTGTAATTGTATGCGGGCGGCAATCAATACTTTACGGCGTTGAAAAATCATCGCCCAACAGGCAATTGAAAAGCCTAATAATGTCAACATTACCAATTTTACTAATAAACTGGCCTGTAAAAATAAATCAAAAAATGAGAGTTCAGCTGACACGTTTTAATGCTCCTAATATGCGTTTTGGGATAATACACGGTTTAGCAATCGACACATTAACACAGGCCACTTTAATCTCAGCCGTGCACAATACTATTTCGTTTTGATTCACAAGTTGTTGTGAAAACACCAAACTGGCAGACTTTAATTGCTTTATGCTAGTGGTAATTGTCAATAAGTCATCGAGCTTAGCTGAAGCCTTATTGTCCATTGCTACCCTTGTGACCACAAAGCCAATGTTTTGTTCTAAAAATGTTGATTGACTAATACCAAGTTCACGCAACCATTCCGTACGGGCGCGCTCAAAAAACTTCAAATAATTTGCATAATAAACAATGCCACCCGCGTCGGTGTCTTCATAGTAAACACGAATATTGTGTTGATAAGAATTTATTGACATTAATTTATTTACACATTCTTGGTAAAATTCATTTGGTCGTTATCTTAATAGAAAAAGCTCATGTGCGACAAGAGATAAGACACTTTCTTTGGCACTATTTCAGTAATAAATTTACTGATACCAAACATTTTTTATAAACGAGGCTTATTTGTCACTCATTAGCGACAACGCGATTTTGCTTTGTCACCAATCAGAGACAATATTGATTCAGTGAAAGGCAAAAACGTGTAAAATACTTCGCATTAGTTTTTCTAATGGCTAATATAAATTTATTTCGTTTGCCAGCACTAACTCATCCGACTAGAATACACTTGTTTTCTGAGCTAGCGCACGGGTTTTGTTTCGCTGACAAATATTCGCGTTAGCCGATGAATTTTGAATTGGTATTGTTACCATTCTCCCTTACATATTTGCAGGAACCTAATTTCCTTCTATCAACTTACATTCTAAGTTGGCCCACATAATTTTATGTGGGCTTTTTTTTGTCTCAAATTTAGTAAATATACCAAGCAACGAGGATAAATGTATTGCATCAAGCAAACGAGACTCTAAATCCATTAGACATTAAAAAAGAGGCCGCAGCCTCTTTCTCTATTGTCAGGATAAATATCCAGCCTATTATATAGTGCTTAATTTAGGTTCATTGCTTGCACTTTTTCGTGGGCAATTTCAGGAGCTGTCGTCGCTGGTTTACTGTGTAAATTTGCTTTTAGCAACCCCTTTCTATGCTTTAAGGCTGCTGCCAATTTCTTCTCGGCATTCGCAATAGCAGGATACATAACACCGTTGTTGGCAGATGCAGAAATACGCCCTCCTTCATAGGTGGTTCTAAGCTCAACGTTATGTTTGCTGTGCTCGTGCGATAAAATAACGTCTAGTGAAATTAATGTTGGAAAATGAGCCGATATTTTTGAAAATTTTTCATCGATATGTGCTTTGATTGAATCGGTAACGTCAACATGGTGACCTGAAAGATTTATTTTCATTTAGGTATTCCTTTTATTAATTACTCATATCAATACTTGAACCTATTTGATAAAAATGCAAGTGAATTAAGTGCAATGTTACAATTAATTTAGCGGTTGATGATCTAATCGATACTTTCTGTAATCTTAGGCTAATTTCTTAAAAATTTTGGCTACCTTCTCACCCGAAAATAAGTATTGACACGGTTTAGGATAAGTCTATGTTTTTCCAGCCACTAAAGTTCAACCATTAAATTTCGACACTGATACTGCGCTATGCTAATGCCAATGTAGGCTAAAATTAAAAGCTTACGCTTCAAGATATAGGTCATTGAATCAGCTAGTATTTACCTATATTAGAGCAACACTGCGAAACAAAAAACGTTTTTTAAACGTGGTTCAGTTATAATACCGTCCATTAATTGGAATACCTTTAAGAGATTTTTGCATGTTTGATGATATACGCCCTTATCGCGATGATGAGGTTGCTGCCGTGCTCACAAGGTTAATTAATCAACAGGGTTTTCAAGCGGCAATTGCCAAATTCAAATTGCCACGCTTATATCAAACATTACCAAAACTGGCCTGCTTGCTGGTAAAATGGTCGTTAAAGGTGCGGGCAAAAAAACTGCACAATATTGAACAAATTCAAGTTGAAGTATCAAAATACTTACATCATTTAATCAAGCAAAGTACCACCGGTTTTAGCTTTAGCGGTATGGAAAATGTTGACGCCAGTAAACCGTCCCTTTTTATCAGTAATCATCGCGATATTGTGCTGGACGTTGCCTTGGTCAATTTAGCCTTATACCAAAATGGCAATAATACCGTTGAAGCCGCGGTAGGTGACAATTTACTCCACCAGCCTTGGGTCGCTGATTTAATGCGTATTAATAAGAGCTTTATTGTTAAACGCAATGAAGAAAATAAACGCGCCATGCTCAAAGCATCGAAACAATTGTCGAGTTACATTTATGATACGGTGGCAAACCGTCAGCAAAATATTTGGATCGCTCAACGCGAAGGACGCGCCAAAGACGGTATAGATAAAACCAATGCCGCGTTAATTTCTATGCTACTGCTAAACAAAAATAAGCAAACACCTATCGCCGACTATCTTGAACAACTTAATATCGTGCCAGTATCAATTTCCTATGAATTCGACCCGTGTGACAGTGATAAAGCGATAGAATTGGCAGCAAAGGAAGCCACTGGCTGCTATACAAAGCAAGACGGCGAAGACTTAAAAAGTATTACTCAAGGTTTAGTGGGGCAAAAAGGTCGGGTACATATCGAGTTTTGCCCGCCAATAAAAGGCGACTACGCCGATAGCAAGGCCATCGCAACGGCAATTGATAAAGAGATCATCAGCAACTACAAGTTATATGATAGTAATCTGGTCGCACACGCGACACTTAATCAGCAACAGGCTGACAGCTCAGTACTTGCCCAGCTTAATAGCCGAATGGCAAGCCTGAATGCTGAGCAGCAACACTGTCTATTAACTATGTACGCTAACCCCGTAGCAGCAAAACAAGCGCTGTAGTTCAATATATGACATAAAAAAACACCAGCACTAATATATAGCACTGGTGTTTTGGTGTTAAATAAAAACTAACTATTTACGTACTTTGCGAGAGGCTAAACCTAGTAGACCTAAGCCAAAAATAAGCAAGGTGGATGGCTCTGGTACGCTGGTAGGCGGGTCTTGCGGATCAGTATCAGTAAAACTGCCGGCTTGAATAAATACCGCTGAATCTAAAATAGCGTCTCCAGAATCAGCGATACGCATGCTGATAGTATGCGTTCCCGCTGATAACCCCATAACACTGGCGGTAAACATATCGGTAAAACCATCATATTCAATATCAAAAAATGGCCCACCGTCATCAAGATCATTATTATTAAAATATTGACTATTTGAGGCATTGGTGCCAAAAGGGTTGCCGCCATTAACGGTATCAATCGCTACGGGCGTCGAAGTACCAGGTATAAGGGCTATATTGCTACCATCAAGGAAGAAGGCAAAAACATCGTTAAAGCCTTCGTTCACAAACTCATTATACTCCTCAGAGGCAAAAACGTAATTAAAGAATAAATCGCCGCCATCACTGATAAAATCGAAGGTTAGGATAGCCGCATCAAATGTAGCCCCCCCTGCAATCGCGGTTAAATCGGTATCTCCCGCGGTACCAAAGTTAGTTGTAATATCATCTTCAGTGTTCGGACCCACAGCATTATTAACATCACCGGTTGCCAGCATAATACCACTATCAAAACCTATACCGGCACTTAAACCACCAGTAAAGGTACCAAAGGCATTAGCGTCACCAATATTTAAAAGGTTAGAGGTAGTTATGCCACTACCTAAAATATTGTCTACCAAATCACTCGCGGTATCATTTTGTGTCACAATCAAATCGGCATGTGCCACATTAAACATACTAACACTAGCTATAAGCATTCCTGCTAAAACTCTTTTTTTTGAAAAATTGTTCATTTAAATATCCTTGTGTCAATTTATAATTGGATACTGCGTTTTCATTCTTCCTAGGTATGCATCAACTATTCCAACACCTTTAATTGTATATTTCTCAAACAAGTAAAGGTGTTTGAAAAGTATTTCCGCTATATGTTGTAAATAAGTCTGACAGTAGACTTGATGTTTTTAAGATCGAATATTGTTGTGTTAACGTACAAATACAAGGCATAAAAAAACACCAGTACTAACAAATAGCACTGGTGTTTTTATGTTGGGAAGAACTAACTATTTACGCGCTTTGCGTGCTGCTAAACCTAATAAGCCTAAGCCTAGGATAACTAACGTTGATGGCTCTGGCACATCAGTAGGGTTAGTATCAGAAAAGCTACCGGCTTGGATAAATACGGTCGAATCAAGTGCCGCATCAGCGGTATCAGCAATACGAATACTCAGTGTATGAGAGCCTGCTGCTAAGCCCATAGCGCTGGCAGTAAACATATCTGTAAAACCATCATATTCAATATCGAAGAAAGGTCCACCATCACTAATATCATTGTTATTAAAGAATTGGCTATTGGAAGCATTTGTACCAACTGGGTTTCCGCCATTAACCGAATTAATTGCGACAGGTGTTGATGTACCAGGGATAAGGGCAATATTAACACCATCTAAGAAAAAGGCAAAAACGTCATTATACTGTGAATTTACATATTCATTATACTCGTCTGAAGCAAAGACATAGTTGAAGAATACGTCGCCGCCATCGCTTATAAAATCAAACGTAAGCATTGCTGCGTCAAAAGTTGAGCCACCAGCAATAGAGCTTAGCGATGCATCACCCGCCGAGCCAAAATTCGTTGAAATATTATCTTCTGTATTCGGGCCCACAGCGTCATTCACATCACCAGTTGACAACATAATACCGCTATCAAAACCTATACCAGCACTTAAACCGCCACTGAATGTACCGAAAGCACCTTCAGCACCGACATTTGAAATATTAAAGCTGTTGATACCACTTCCTGTGATAGTAGTTACTAAATCACTGGCAGAACTGTTTTGGGTTACAATTAAACCTGCGTGTGCAACATTAAAAAAACTAACGCTAGCCAATACTAAAGCGTTAACTGCTGTTTTTTTTGAAAAAAACGTCATTATTTATATCCTTTTATTTTATAAGTTTTGCTAGGTATTCCTAACAAGATCATGTTCTCGCTCGTATTCTAAGCAAAATACATTCCAACAACAAAAACACCTTAATTAACAGTACCTTAACAAATACACCAACAAATGTTATTGTTGTTTTTTTTCTAGTGTAAAAAAAAATGACAACATTACTTTAATTACTGGCTGTTTACTGGTTGTTTTTACTACTATTTATGTAAAATTAAACTCCACCGACTCCCAATTTCAGTATACATGCCGTAGTCGTAATTTAATTCTCTTAACTATCAATATTAAGTCATCAAAAGTATCACTGTGTGCTGAATGACAACAACCGGAAAACCTGCCGTTAAAAAGAGCATGGTTCAGCGTACTCGAATTAAATTAGGTATAAAAAAACCGTATGATTTATACGGTGTTTTTCAGCTAGTTTTAGTTAACTATCGACGCTAACAATTACTTTACTTGATAAAATACTGACATTGC
>JBMZDW010000084.1:0-7070 GCA_049614565.1 Cognaticolwellia sp.
TTAGCGCCGATGGTAGTGTGGGAGTTCCCATGTGAGAGTAGGACATTATCAGACTTCTTTTAAAGAAGCCCGATTCGAAAGAGTCGGGCTTTTTGCTATCTGGTGTTATATTCTTAGCCGTAAAAGGCAATCAATTGTTAGGTGGTAGTATCAATGTCGTGGCAACCGAGTATGAATTGGCAATATGCAAAACAGCGCGCAAAGGTTCTGACCATGATAAGAGGCTTTTTTCTGGAACGTGATGTTGTTGAGGTCGAAACGCCGCTTTTATCTAACGCAACGGTTACTGATGTCCATCTTGATCCTTTTATCACTCAATTTAATTACTCTGCAGACAGTCATATTGAGCAATCAATACCATTATACGCACAAACCTCTCCTGAATTTGCAATGAAGCGGCTTTTAGCCAGTGGTTACGGATGTTGTTTTCAAATATGCAAAGCCTTTCGCCATGAGCAGCATGGGCGTTATCATAACCCTGAATTTACCATGTTAGAGTGGTATCGGTTAGGCTTCGATCACTTTAACTTAATGGATGAGGTGGCGGCGCTTTTACAGGTTATTCTCGATTGTGAAAACGTGGATCGTATTAGTTATCAAGAGGTGTTTATCCGTGAAGTGGCCATTGACCCATTAGCATCGTCGAAGGCAGAGTTACTGGCTTTTATTAGTGAACGCGGCTTATATAGCGATTGGTTAGCAAATGAAGACAGTGTCGATACGTTATTGCAATTTATTATGTCGGAAGTTATCGAACCTAATATTGGTCAGCAAACCCCCTGTTTTATTTTCAACTTTCCCGCGAGTCAGGCATCGCTTGCCAAAATAAGCCATACAGATCCAAGAGTTGCCGAGCGCTTTGAGTGTTACTTTAAAGGGGTAGAGTTAGCGAATGGCTTTAATGAGTTAACGGATGCCAATACGCAATTAGAAAGGTTTCAACAGGATAATTGTCTTAGAATAAAACAAGGTAAAGAAGCGCGCACAATTGACAACAATTTTATTGCTGCATTAGCGCATGGCTTACCCGACTGTGCTGGTGTAGCACTTGGCGTTGATAGGCTGATCATGCTTGCGCTAGAGGCGAGTCATATTGATCAAGTACTCAGTTTCCCCATTGAAAACGCCTGATAATCTTAATCAGGCATCTTTAACTCTTTTAACTTTCTCGTTAAGGTATTTCTTCCCCACCCCAAGCGTTTAGCAGCCTCTTGTTTATGGCCTTGCGTGTGTTTCAATGCGCTAGAAAGTAGTACTTTTTCAAATTCTGGCAGTGCTTGTGCAATAATATTGCTATTACCTAACGCAAGTTCGTGCGCTACCCAATTTGTTAAACTTGCCTGCCAGCTCTCATGTTCAGGGCTCACGACTTCGGGTTTGTCGGTTAACTCGCTCGGTAAGTCTGTCATTAAGATTTCTTTACCGCTCGCCATTACGGTCAGAAAGCGGCAGATATTTTCCAATTGCCTGACATTACCCGGCCATTGGCATTGCTCCAAATAGGATAGTGTACTTTTGTGCAGTGTTTTACATTCCACGGATAATTCATCCGCAGCTTGCTTTAAAAAGTGCTGCGCTAATTGGTTAATATCTTCTTGTCGTTCTCGCAAGCTAGGAATTTGAATTCTGATAACATTAAGACGGTGGAATAAATCTTCACGAAATGCTCCGCTATTGACTCGCTCTTCCAAGTTTTGATGGGTGGCCGCGATAATACGGACATCAACTTGTATTGGTGAGTGGCCACCCACACGATAAAATTGTCCATCGGCAAGTACTCGCAGTAACCGCGTTTGAATATCAAGCGGCATATCACCAATTTCATCTAAGAATAGTGTCCCTTGGTGGGCTTGCTCAAAACGGCCCTGACGTACAGCATTAGCGCCGGTAAAGGCGCCTTTTTCATGGCCGAATAACTCCGACTCAATCAAATCTTTGGGAATTGCCGCCATATTAAGCGGGATAAAGGGCGCAGAGGCACGCGGGCTATGCATATGAAGCGCGTGAGCGACTAATTCTTTACCTGTGCCTGATTCACCATTGATTAATACACTGATGCTGGAACGAGAGAGTCGGCCAATGGCGCGAAACACTTCTTGCATTGACGGCGCAGCGCCAATAATACCAACACTGTCGACGGCAGGTACTTTGTGCTGATTTTTTGATTTTAATTCACGCGCATGGGTTAACGCTCGATTAGTAAGGGTGATGGCATCAGCGATATCAAAAGGCTTTGGTAGATACTCGAATGCACCCCCTTGATAGGCATTAACGGCGCTATCAAGGTCGGAATGTGCGGTGATAATGATCACTGGAATATCTGGGAACTGCTGGTTAATTTGACTCAACAAAGTCATGCCATCGATATTAGGCATACGAATATCTGAAATAATCACTTCCGGTTGACTGTGCCCCAACGCGAGCAGAAGATCTTCAGGGTTATGAAAGGTACCGACGCTTATGTTGGCATTGGATAAGGCCTTTTCAATCACCCATCTAATTGAACTATCATCATCGACGATCCAAACTTGTTCGGTGATCATGTTTTTTTCTCGCTTTCAAAAGGTAATAAAATAGTAAATTCGGTGTGTCCAGGGCGACTTTTACAAGACAGTTTACCTTGGTGTTGATGGACAATAGTTTGGCAGATAGACAAACCCAAACCTGTACCTGATGCCTGTCCTGAGACCATAGGATAAAACAAGGTACTTTGAATATGCTCAGGAATTCCGGGGCCGTTATCGATGATGCTGATTTGCGCACAAAGCTTGATACGTTTTCCGTTGATGGTTTTATTACTAGCCGCGCGGGTGCGTAAAATAATTTCACTATCATGGTCGAGTACCTGAGTGGCATTATTCACTATGTTGAGCACCGTTTGTTGTAGCTTGTCTTGATCAAAGGTTAAATCAGGTATTGAAGGGTCATAGTCACGTACTAAGCTGATATTTTTTGGGTTGTCAAACTGCGTTAGTTGGAATACTTTTTCGATAACGATATGAATATTTTGTAACTTCATAACCGGCAATTGATTTGGCCCCAATAAGCGATCGACGAGGTTAGTTAATCGGTCTGCTTGCTCGATGATCATAGCAGTATATTCTTTTTGCTCGCTATTTAACGTTAAATCTAACAGTTGCGCAGCACCTCGCAGGCCACCAAGTGGGTTTTTAATTTCATGCGCAAGGCCGCGTATAAGATCGCGCGCAGACTCCCATTGTTGTTGCTGAAATGCTTCGGCGCTGATTTGTTTTTGCTGATCTATTTGCTTAAATTCTAACAAAATATGCGGAAATTGCTCGAAGGTGACGGAAGAGGCGGTAATTTCCACGGTCACTCGGCGATGATCAAAAAACTCTATAGTGACATCACTATCGCTGAACTCTTGTCCTGTGGTCAGTAATTGTTGTAAACGCTTATTGTTAATGGGGGTATTGTAAAATACCTGCTCAATAGGGAGGCGGTAGAGTTTACTTAAACTTTTTACCAGTAAAGCTTCTGCTGCAGGATTGACATAACATATGGCGAGGTCGTGATCTAACACAACAACAGCGGTGACCATTTGGTTGGGCAACGCGTGTTGATAGTGTAATTTTATTTTTTCTAGATTGACCACATTATTCGCCATTACTTTTCCTTGCACTAAAATGGTGCGTTAAGTAACGAGTGTAAATAATTATGGTGCAATATGCACTGAAATCTTGCTAATTAGCCTTGTTTACCGACATTCTATGCATATAAAACGTTACTGGGGAAGACGTTGCAATAACCTTGCCTTTATCATCGAGCAGCGACATTTTTATTTGATGTTCACCGCGATCAATATTACGCAGCACAAACATCGAATGGGTTTGCGGTTTTTCATAGGGTTTATCGTCTAAATATAATTGGATGGCTAAACCACGTTTGAAAATAGGCTTGATGCGTCCAGAGACATAAACCGAGCCGGTGTTGTCTCGAATCGTTGCGTTATGTTCTGGCTGTACTATATCTAATTGATAATTGTTGTCGATAACTTTTGGCTTAATATCCAACACTGAGGTGTCGACAGAGGACTTTACCGCGTTAGGCTCTTTGACATCAACCACTTCTGCACCGGGCATTGGGCTGTCTGAAAATACTAATACGCCAAGCTCGTTACGCCAAACATAAACTTTAGTCGAGGCGGAAAACACAGAGAAAGCTTGTGTTAGCAAGACAAAAAAAATGCAAAAACGCGCGATAGTGATCAAAAGTAATATTCCTGTTCCGTAGGTCTATGTCTAATCTATCCAAATTATGACAAATGTGCCACAAAAAAAGCTCACCGAGGTGAGCTTTTTGATAACTTTGTTTAAATATTAGCTTATACGCTGTAATACATGTCAAATTCAACGGGATGGGTTGATGAATTTAAGCGTTCAACTTCTCCACGTTTTATCGCAATATAGGCATTGATCATGTCTTTATCCATAACACCACCTTCGGTCAGGAAGCTCATATCATTTTCAAGGGCATCTAGTGCTTCTTCAAGTGATGATGCCACTTGTGGAATGGCCAATGCTTCTTCTGCCGGTAGGTCGTACAGATCTTTGTCCATGGCATCGCCCGGGTGGATCTTATTTTTGATGCCGTCAAGGCCTGCCATTAACATGGCTGAGAAACCCAAATATGGGTTCATGGTTGGATCGGGGAAACGTACTTCGATACGCATGGCCTTTGGCGTTGGTACAATTGGAATACGAATTGATGCAGAACGGTTACGTGCCGAGTAAGCTAACATTACTGGCGCTTCAAAACCTGGTACCAGACGTTTGTACGAGTTAGTTGAAGCATTGGTGAAAGCATTTAGTGCTTTCGCATGTTTGATAATACCGCCAACATAATAAAGTGCCGTTTCAGATAAGCCGCCGTATTTATCACCGGCAAATAAGTTAACACCATCTTTAGCAAGTGATTGATGCACGTGCATACCAGTACCGTTATCACCGACTAATGGCTTAGGCATAAACGTCGCTGTTTTACCGTAAGCGTGTGCTACGTTGTGAACAACATATTTATATATTTGCACTTCATCAGCTTTTAATACCATAGTATTAAAACGACAAGCAATTTCGTTTTGACCGGCGGTGGCCACTTCATGGTGATGTGCTTCTACTACTAAGCCCATTTCTTCCATCACTAAACACATGGCCGAACGTAAGTCTTGAGACGAGTCTACCGGTGAAGTTGGGAAGTAACCGCCTTTGACGCCTGGGCGATGGCCCATATTACCTTCTTCGTATTCTGTACCTGAATTCCATGAGGCTTCTTTATCATCAATCTTATAGAAAGAGCCACTGATATCGGTATGGAAACGCACATCATCAAACACGAAAAATTCTGGCTCTGGACCAATTAATACCGTATCAGCAATGCCAGTACTGCGCATGTAGTCTTCAGCGCGCTTAGCAACTGAACGAGGGTCACGGCTGTAGCCTTGCATAGTGGCAGGTTCAACAATGTCACAGCGTAGGTTCAATGTTACTGCTTCAGTAAATGGGTCTAATACCGCAGAATCAGCATCAGGCATCATCACCATGTCCGACTCGTTAATGCCTTTCCAGCCTTCAATTGAAGAACCGTCAAACATCTTACCGTCTTCAAAAAAGTCTTCTGTTACTTGGTGATGAGGAATTGAAACGTGTTGCTCTTTACCTTTTGAGTCAGTAAAGCGTAAATCAACAAATTTGACGTCGTGTTCTTTAATTAAATCTAAAACTGCGTTCGACATTGAAAGTCTCCGGTGTAGTGAGTTCTTTAAATTTTCAAAAATATAATTTTCTATTGCCTGCGTATAAGCGAATACTGTGCCAAAGTTAAAGTTATTGAAATATAACGGTTTAATGTTTTTGTTTGTTCTGCTTTGCACTAAGTTAGTGCGTTGTGTGCGATATTATGGTGCGTAGCGGAAAATTAAACCTTTGGCAGTATAGCAAGCAAATATTATTTTGTTGCTTATATTTTGTTATGGCGGTGTATTTGTTGAGACTTCTGCTGTATAATCCGCGCCCAATTATAGCCCTATTGAGCAAAACGCCCGTGTTAGATAAATTACGTAATGTTGCCATCATCGCCCACGTTGACCATGGTAAAACTACCTTGGTTGATAAGTTATTAGATCAGTCAGGTACGCTTGACGCAAGAAATGGTCTTGAAGAACGTGTTATGGATTCAAATGATATCGAAAAAGAACGCGGTATCACAATTTTAGCAAAAAACACTGCTATTAACTGGGGCGACTACCGTGTAAACATCGTAGATACTCCTGGCCATGCTGATTTTGGTGGCGAAGTAGAACGTGTAATGTCAATGGTAGACTCTGTACTACTTATTGTTGACGCGCAAGAAGGCCCAATGCCACAAACGCGTTTTGTAACAAAAAAAGCGTTTGCTCAAGGTTTAAAGCCGATTGTTGTTATCAACAAAATTGATAAGCCAGGCGCTCGTCCTGAATGGGTAATGGATCAAGTTTTTGATTTATTCGATAACTTAGGTGCTACTGACGACCAGTTAGACTTCCAAGTGGTTTATGCCTCAGCAATTAATGGTTGGGCATCAATGGAAGAAGGTGTTGAAGGTTCAGACATGACACCTTTATTCCAAACTATTGTTGATCAAGTACCAGCGCCAGATGCTGATGCAGACGCGCCTTTCCAAATGCAAATTTCTCAGCTTGATTACAGCTCGTACTTAGGCGTAATTGGTGTAGGTCGTATTACCCGCGGTAGTGTTAAACCAAACCAGCAAGTCACCATTGAGTGTGCAAACGGTAAAGTTCACAACGGTAAAGTTGGTAAGGTATTTGGCTACTTAGGCCTTGAGCGTAATGAAACTGACTTAGCAGAAGCTGGTGATATTATTGCCATTACCGGTTTGGGTGAGTTAAAAATTTCAGATACCATTTGTTGTCCGACAGAAGTTATTGCGTTACCACCGTTATCAGTAGATGAACCGACCGTAACAATGACATTCCAAGTCAACACTTCTCCATTTTCTGGTCAAGAAGGTAAATATGTTACTTCGCGTAATATTAAAGACCGTTTAGATAA
>JBMZDW010000085.1:0-6909 GCA_049614565.1 Cognaticolwellia sp.
CATTTGATAACCCAATTGCAGATACATGGCACATCGGTATCTACGGTTACTCAGCGGCAAGTGGTGTTAGCTTAGACGTAACATACAACCCATAATGGTTTGTAACTAGTACCCAACTAGTCTGGTAATTAGGGAAAGTACTTAGGTACTTTCCCTTTTTTTATATCTACAATCCCTTCAGGTATTGTGCTCCTTAGCCTAAGTTATCCATTACTAATCCCCTAAAAACTTCCCCCCATATGAGTACAAGTCACCACAACATTAATGTCCTTTGCGTGTCATGTGAAAAATTGACGATGTTACTACCCTCAGATATTTTGGCTGTTGCCCTAAATAGAACAGAACTGGATATAACTGCCGTCTACGTCATCAGTCGACTTTTTATATTTAGATGGTTTTTGCACTATGCAGGTATTTAAGTTTGAAGTTTGAGAGGAATACTGTAGCGATTTTTATTGGCAGAAAGTGAACGTGCTATGGTTAAATTAAAAAAACCTATAACAAAATTTGTTATAGGTTTATGAAAAAAAATATTCATTAACGTTAATATAGTGAGCACTCATTTACTCAACATAAAACCAAGTTAAGCTTTATAAACAAACGCTCTTATTTCTACCGCTATTTTTAGCTTGATATAAGGCGGTATCCGCTTGTTCAAATAACGCCGTCCAGTCCAATTCATCTTGTCGTTGCGCGACACCAATGGAAACAGAAATTTGCGGCAAATACTCTTTAGAATCTTTTTGCATTAATTTGAGCGCTGATATTGCCAACCTAATACTCTCGGCAACGTCGTGTGCTTGTGCCATGGTTTTGTTAACCATAACAACAACAAACTCTTCACCGCCAAAGCGTACAGCAATATCTTCGTCGGAAATAGATGACTTGATCTCTTTGGCAATGCGTTGAATAACCTTGTCACCAATAAAGTGACCAAATTGATCATTAATATTTTTAAAGTGGTCAATATCAATCGCTAGCGAAGAATGAACTTGTTCAATATCGAGTTCTTGTAACTTAATATCACAGCCACGACGGTTATATAAACCCGTTAACGAGTCCACTAAAGCTTCATGGCGTGCTGCGGCCAGTTTTGATTTTAAAAAATTAACTTCGCCACAGGTTTTAGTGAGTTCTAACGACAAATCACTATGCTGTTGTTGCGACGTGGAAATACTGTGCATCAAAAATGTGACAATATTTTGCATAGATTTATGATATTCGTGCTTTGATAATGCTTGCTCGGCTTTTTTCAAATTTGAAGCGATAACTTTATCACTATCGACTTGGAGATTAATTTTTTCGAGGGTTGAAGTTAACGACTTTTCTATCGGCGAGAGTATTTGTTTATCAATAGCGTGAGAGTTAGAGACATATTTTTCAAACAATTGTTCAATAAAAGTTAAGTCAATTTCTTGATATGTCTCGATATGTTTTTCCAACTCCATTGTCAATTTGTCATTTTGCTTACTGACATGTAGATACACAACGGAATAATTTACTGGATCGGGGGGAATTTGATAGTGAGATAAAAATTCATTGGTTGATTCACTGATTTTTAACGCCTCATCAAAATTATCTTTAATAACCACAAGCGCTCCTTAAGAGTCTATTTTTATTATTTATAAAAACAGTAAAAATGTATTTCTTTTGTAACAACACAAAATTAAGTGTATATAAACAAAGAACTTTCAACAAGGAACATCTGGCTATATTTTGTTCGCATCAATATTCAGTGGTCACAACTCGCCTTAGTTATTACCTGCAAAACTCGCACCTTACAACCATTAGCATACATAGGGCTAGGTTTGTTAATTTGCCAAGACTTTTGACTAATGGCTGCCGATAAAGCACACTGCTGCAAGTTTTAAATATCAACTTGTGAGAAATAATAACAATGAAAAAATTTGCTTCACTGTGTTTAGCTTTAGCTTCAACAGCAACATTTGCTGACGAAGGCATGTGGCAACCCCATCAGCTACCCGCTATTGCATCAAAATTAGTCGACGCAGGCTTAAAACTTGAGCCAAGCTCGTTAACAGATCTAACAGGTTTTCCGATGGGCGCCATCGTAAGTTTAGGCGGTTGTACCGGGTCTTTCGTTTCAGATAAGGGCTTAGTGGCCAGTAATCACCACTGTGTTTATGGCTCAGTACAATATAATTCTACCGAAGAAAACAACCTGCTTAAAAACGGTTTTTTAGCGAAATCATTTAAAGAAGAGCTGCCAGCGACACCGGGCAGTCGCATTTATGTCACCGAAGAAATCACCCCAGTGACCAGTATTATTAATGCCGCATTAAGTTCAGACATGACGGGCGCACAACGTTACAAAAGCATTGACCTTAGCTCTAAATCTTTGGTTGCCGAATGTGAAAGCGACGATAAGTATCGCTGTAGTGTGGTTAATTTTCACGGCGGGTTAGAATATTACTTATTTAAACAACTGACCATTCGAGATGTACGCTTAGTGCACGCTCCAGCGAGCAGCGTAGGAAAATACGGCGGCGATATCGACAATTGGATGTGGCCTCGTCACACGGGCGACTATGGCTTTTATCGTGCTTACGTAGGTAAAGACGGTCAACCTGCAGATTACAGCGTTGACAATGTACCGTACGAGCCTAAGCATCATCTAAAAGTAAATAAAAGTAGTGTGGATGAAAATGATTACATCATGGTACTCGGCTATCCAGGACGCACAAATCGCTACCGCACAGCGCTAGAAGTAGAAAACCAATTTACGTGGACCTACCCAAAAGCCAAAGCCTACCGTGAAGAAATTATCGACCTTATTCACGATAATTCAGCCCCCGGCAGTGACGTACGCATTAAGTACGAAAGCACGCTAGCTAGCCTTGCCAACTATGCTAAAAATTACGGCAGCATGATAAAAAGCTACCATAAAGGTACAACCCTTGAACGTAAACAGGCATTAGAGACAGAATTATCGCAATGGATCAATGCTGACAGTGCCCGAAAAAATAAATATGGCAATGCCTTAAAAGGCTTAAATGACTTAATTAAGCAAGATCAGCAAAGCCAAGCGCGCGATTTGATTCTTGGCTATATCAACTACTCAAAAATGTTTAGCACCGCTAACCGTTTATATCGTTTATCGTTAGAAAATAAAAAACCCAATGTTGAACGTAAACGTGGTTACCAAGCACGTGATATCGCACGCTTCGAGCAAAGTATGAAAGCCGTTAACCGCCGATATGATGCTGAAATGGACCAAAAAATCTTAGTCGCCATGTTTAAGCATTATGCTCAGCTGCCCAAATCACAACGCTTAGCATCGGTTGATAAATTTTTCGGCATTGGTAAAAACTTTAACGAACAACAGTTCAAAGCTAAGCTTGCCGACATGTATAAAGCAACCAAGTTGAACCAGCAAGACACCCGCTTAGCCTGGATGAGTAAACCTAGTAAAGCGTTTAAAAACAGTAACGACCCGTTTATTCAGTTAGCCGTTGCCACTTATGCGGAGCGTAAAGCGATTGAAGAAGCCAGTGAAGAGCTATCAGGCAACATTCAATCATATAGACCGAAATATATGGCAGCGCTGATTGCCTACTTTAACGCCAAAAACCTACCAGTATACGCTGACGCAAACAGCACACTCCGTGTAACTTACGGTAATGTTAAAGGCTACTCACCTCAAGACGGTTTAGTAGCAACACCGTTTACCACCTTAGAAGGTATCATCGGGAAAGATACCGGCGTTAGCCCGTTTGATGCCCCGAAAAAGCAGTTGGCATTAATTAAAGATAAGCACTATGGCGAATATGCTAAAAAATCACTCGGTTCAGTGCCAGTGAACTACTTAGGTACCTTAGATATCACCGGTGGTAACTCTGGCTCGCCAACGTTAAACGACAAAGCTGAATTTGTTGGCTTAGTTTTTGACGGTGTCTACGAGAGTATTATTGGTGATTGGGATTACGATACTAAGCTTAACCGCTCAATTCATGTCGATATAAAATACATGTTGTGGGTAATGGAGCATGTTGACGGTGCCACCAACCTAATTGAAGAAATGGATATTGTTGAATAATCGATAATTCACCTTAAATAATAATCCAGCAAGCGCTTAATACCAGTCAGTTACCAACTGACTGGTATTTTTATTTGGGGGAATTACTGGGTTTATATTTCACACACAAAATGTGCTACAGGGTCTATAAAATGAATACGCACTTATTTAGAGCCTACGCCACGATTTCTTCTTGTTAAGACTCTATTTTTCTTAAAATTCTCAGCTTGAGCAAAAATCTCTTTATACACTTCATCTCGGCTCACTGGTGGATAGCCAAATTTCGCAAGCAGCATGATCAAATCAACTTTTAGCTCGGCTTTAATATCGTTACGGTTATTCCAGTCGGTATATTTTGCTTTATCATCAACTACTTCTTTTACCGCTTGTGATAACTCAATCAATTTATCGTCTGGGTAAGTAAAGTCATACTTAACAGCTAACGATTTTAATATGTCGTAAAACGCTTTTTCTTCAAAGCTAATACCTAAGTCATCGTTAGAGTCCATCTCGGATTTTAGGTCGGTAAACATATTGATAATCTCATCAGAGAAGTCTTCTAATACTTCACTCACCAATACATCTTCTTCCTTACGTTCATTGTACTTATCAACGAGTGCCTTAAAACGCTTTGTAAAATCAACACCTTGGGCAAGGTTTACTTTCTTCATTTCGTCGATAGCTTTCGCTAGCATCTTTTGCAAGAGCATGATCTTAGTATTTGGTAGTTTGATTTTGCCAATTTTGGCAAGATAGTCTTCATCGAAAATATCAATCTCACCATCATCATTACCAAGTTTGAATATTTCCTCTACGCCATCACTTTTAAGCGCTTCTGCAATCATTTCACGCACTTTAGCGTTCATTTGTGCGGTATCAGGTGCTTCACCTTTGGTTAACTTGTAGATGATAGAGCGCACAGCAAGATAGAAATGAATAAAGTCACGTTCTTGTTGAGATAGCTTCTCGCTGCCACAACAAACATCATAAGCCGCTTTTAAACGCTTAACTAACGCCATAAAGCGTTTCTCAAGCTTGCCTACAGATAGTACAAATTCAGCAGCATTATTTAAGCAATTTAACTGTGCCACTGGCTCGCCAGTGAAATAAGGCGAGGAATCGAATTTATGGAAGATGCGGTTAAGCAGATCTAAATGATCTTTAACAGCAATAACCGACTGATTGATATCTTCAAAGTTAGTTTCTTCTGACTTTGAGAACTGCGCTAACGCTTTATTCATCGCAGTTTTAATACCGATGTAATCAACAACTAAACCTTTATGCTTGCCTGAAAACTTGCGATTAACACGAGAAATAGTTTGAATAAGATTATGTTTTTGCAGTGGCTTATCAATATAAATCGTATCAAGAAACGGTACATCAAAACCGGTAAGCCACATATCTACGACTATGGCGATTTTAAAATTAGATTTATCATTCTTAAACTGACGATCTAACTCTTTACGGTACTCTTTTGTACCCAGTAAATTGTACAAGGTTTCAGGATCATCTTTACCACGTGTCATTACCATTTTGACACGCTCCATAGGTTTGATTTTCTTGCGCTCTTGCTCTGTTAACGTTGAGCCTTTCTCGCACTCCAGTATTTCAAACCATTGTGGACGCAACTCTTCAAGTTCCTGATAAAACAGGTAAGCAATCTCACGAGAACTACTTACAAACATGGCTTTACCTTTTATGGTCGAGCCTTCATTGATGCGTCCTTCGTAGTGTTCAACAAAATCTTTAGCAAGCGTGCGTATGCGATCAGGGTCGCCCAAAATCGAGTTCATACTCGAAGTAGCTTTCTTGCTTTCTTCTATTTGATGTTCATTGCTACCAGAATCTTCACATTGTTTGTAATAAGCTTCTATCTCTTCTAACTTGGCATTATTAAGCAATACTTTTGCCGCACGGCCTTCATAAACAATGCGCACCGTTATTTCATCTTTAACCGACTCTGACATGGTATAAGCATCAATTACCTTACCAAATACGTCTAACGTGGCATCAATAGGCGTACCAGTAAAACCAACAAAGGTCGCGTTAGGTAATGAGTCATGTAAATACTTTGCAAAGCCGTATGTGCGCCTCACTCCGGCATTAGGGCCTTTTTCAGTAATTACCACCTTTTGGTCTAAATTAACCTGGCTACGATGTGCCTCATCAGAAATACAAATAACGTTGGTACGCTCTGTTAGTACTTCAATGTCTTCGGTAAACTTATGAATAGTCGTTAAAAAGACACCGCCACTTTGTCGGCCTTTAAGTAGTTGTCTTAGTTGGTCGCGGCTTTCAACACTAACAATATGATCATCGCCAATATAGCTTTTAGCGTTGGAGAATTGTTGAGATAACTGATCGTCTAAATCTGTTCTATCAGTTATTAATACGATGGTCGGGCTTTCAAATTCAACGCTTTTCATTAATAAGCGAGATAAAAACTGCATGGTAAAGCTTTTACCACAGCCGGTTGCACCAAAATACGTTCCGCCTTTACCACTGCCACCTTCACAGCCTTTACCATCAAGTGAAGGTAACTTTCGCTCTTTTTTAATATTCTCATAAAGCTTTCTAGCAGCGTAATATTGTGGATAACGACAAACTATTTTCACTTCACCTTTAGATTTATCAGGGAAGTAAATAAAGTTGCGAATAACATCACACAAACGTTCTTTATCAAACAAGCCCTGCAACATAGTATGCAAGCCATTAATACCGTCTTGCTCAATTGATTCATCACCAGTAACTTTGCGCCACGCATAGTAAAAATCATATGGTGCAAATACATTACCCATTTTATTATTTACACCATCACTAATAACGCACAATGCATTGAAAACAAATAACTGGGGAATATCACGGCGATAACG
>JBMZDW010000086.1:0-6726 GCA_049614565.1 Cognaticolwellia sp.
AAATGGATAGAGGTAATTAATAGTAAGCCGTGTAGTAAATCCATAGATTATCTCGAATGAGTATTTTTGTATCGATAATAGCTAGACATTAGCATTAAATGTTTCTTAACGCGCCTGTTATTGTTTGAATAACAACATAAACGGGTAAGTTGTATGTGGCCAATGTCAGTTAATGAACACTTTACTTGTTGTCTACACAGCATTAGGGAGAATATGAAAGCTATGATGAGCAATAACCCGTTAGTTAAATCTTTTTTATACTTAGGTTTTTTTATTACGATAGTATTAGCGATTCCACTGGTCGCAATGCAGTTTACCGATGCGGTAAACTGGGATAAATACGATTTTATTGCCATGGCGTGCTTGCTTTGTTTTTTTGGTAGTTTAATTATTTTTACCTTACGTTTTAGCAAGAAAAACAGCATACTGATCGCCGGTATTTGGCTTGCCAGTTTTTTATATCTTTGGGCCGAACTTGCGGTAGGGATTTTCACACCCTTAGGTAGTTAGCGTGTTATGCTAGTAAATTAGGCTATATTCACTAAACTCAGTGGTAGTGTTTCTAACAGCAGTTGGGCAGTCAAGTTTGAGTCACTAGCAAGCATACAAGGAGATTATATGCAGTATCAAAATAAACAAATTGGCAGCGCGATTATTGGCATCATGGTGTTGGTTATTTTTGTCATTTTATTTACTAGCTTGGGGAAAGATAACCAAGTTATATGGCCGGTTATTGTTATCTTGTCGGTGGTGATCGTTTTATTTCATTCGTTAAATATTCAAGTAAATAGCAATACAATTAATTGGTCGTTTGGCCCCGGATTTTGGAAAAAATCTATCGCACTAAACACCATTAATGCCGCACGTAAGGTAAAAACAAAGTGGTATTATGGCTTGGGCATTCGCTATACACCGTCGGGGTGGTTGTATATCGTTTCTGGTACATCGGCGGTGGAATTGTCGCTCAACGATGGCTCTAAAGTTAGTTTAGGTACTGACGACCCTGATAACCTATTGAAAGCGATAGAAAAAAATTGTCAGATAGAAAAATAACCCATATCATCAAGATAGAAAAACTTGTAAGTCCACAAGCAGGAGTTTACGTGAAACCGTTAATGTTACTTTTTTTACTCTTCCCGTTTTTTGTTAATGCTGAACATATTACTTACCAATTACTTGAAGCAAATGGGGCGAAAGCGCTCTTTGCCCAATCACAAGGCCAAATGGCCAAGGTGATGTATCTCACCGACCCTGAACTAAAAGCTTACTCAAATTTAGTTGAAAAGTGGGAGTCTACATACTTTGCATGGGAAAAGGTGCGAGAGTCCTTATTGCCAATTTACAATAAGCGATTTAGCGAAGATGAATTACGTGAACTCGTCAGCTTTTATAAACAAAATAAACCCAAAGCGTTTTTAAATACCGCGACCGGGAAAAAGTTTACTGCACTGTTACCGGAAATAAATCGTGAGTTCACTTTATCAGGCCATCGTTATATGGGAGAAGTGATGCCTATGCTGTATAAAATGGTCGGCGATACGAGCAAGCGACTCGCAAGCGATGTAAAAACTGATGGCATTTAGTTTGGCTTGTTATCACACCATACGGGTAGCGTAATGTTTATATTTTTAATGAAGGAATGGCTATGTTAATTTCAATTATTCTATTGTCGATATGGGCGGTGTTAATGTTGCGCTCAATAATGGTTGAATATCAATATTATCAGTCAGTAAAAACTTTTGAGCCCGAAATATGGCAAAAATTGGGCTCGCCAAAACTGCTAAAAATTCCTCTGGTATTCGTTTCTGCCGAAGGCGTAAAGCTTCTTCAAAGTAGCTCCAATAAAACCGTATGTGAGCTTGCTCGTAAGCATCGTCAAACGGGTCGTCAATTTGTTCTATATGTTGTTTTGGTTTTAGTTGTGGCTATCGTATATTTCAAAACGGCAGTTATATAGATACTAACGCTTAAACTGCCACGAATATCGCTACTTGATAAACTCAATCAGCTCATGAATAGTTTTAACCGCGGTAATTTTAGCGCCTAAGCCTTCCATAGATTTATGATAATTTCTAAACGGAATATATATATCAGTAAAGCCATGTTGAGCCGCTTCTTTTACTCTTGGTACGCCGCTGTCAATCGGGCGAACATCACCGTTTAAGCTTAACTCGCCCATAATACAGGTGGTTCTTGGGATCACAAATTCATTTAAGCTGCTGAGCAGGGCAGTAACCAATGCCAAATCAATACAAGTTTCCGACTCATCTATTTTTAAGCCACCAATAATATTGAAAAAAGTATCATGGTAAATCTTGGTTTTGGTATGTTTGCGCAAAATACCGGTTAACATCTTAATACGGTTCATATTAAGACCAACACATACTCGTTGTGGAAACTCAGCTTCCGTTTCTGTGGTAAGGCATTGAATTTCTAATAATAAATTTCGGTTGCCTTTGCGAATACAGGTAATGGCTGAGCCCGGAGATTCGGTGCTTGAACCCGATAAAAATATCTCACTAGGGTTATCAACACTGAGCATACCGCGTTCACACATTTTAAAAATGCCGACGGTGTCTATGTCACCAAAACGGTTTTTATTGGCTCTTAAAGTACGTATTTGACCGTCGTTGGTATCAATATGTAATAGCGCATCAACGATATGCACTAAGGTTTGCGGGCCGGCAATTTCGTTGTTTTTATTAACATGAGCAATCAGAAACATAGTCACGTTATTTTGTTTGCAGTATTGCGTGAGTGCTTGTGCAGCACTTTTTACTTGTGACGGTGAGCCCGGGCTGCCATTGGCATGGTCGGTAACCACGGCTTGAATCGAGTCAATAACGGCAAACTTGATTTTTTTTTGTTCGAGTTCTGCAATAATGGCTTCAACGCTAGTTTCAGACAACAAGTATAATTCGTCAGCGTTGTAATCGAGTTTTAAACGCTGCACCCGGTTTTTAAACTGCGATAGCGACTCTTCGGCCGTACAATATAGCGACGGAGTTAATTTTGACATACGCGCCACTAAATCAGAAAGAAGCGTGGTTTTACCCGCACCCGGGTCGCCTGAAATAATATTAACCGAGCCTGTGGTGACACCGCCACACAGTACGCGGTCAAGCTCACCTATACCGGTTAACTGTTTCTCTGCTTCGATAGACTCAACGTCATTAATTTTTTTCGAACCGCCACCAATACCACCCGCATAGCCGCTTGTTGATATACGGCTTTTACTTGACGCTTTCGCTTGATTAGCCGGTATTTTCATTTCAACTAAGGTATTCCATGCGCCGCATCGACATTGCCCCTGCCAACGCGGGTAGTTCATGCCGCAATCGGTACAAACGAATTCTAATTTTGCTAACTTTGCCATTGGGTGCCTATTTGTTCGTTGTGCGGTTGCTTCTTCGGTTGCCATTTAATAAATATGCTATTGCGTTTTAATAGCCAGCTCAGCCGAAGATAAAAAATGGTTTACTAATCAAGCTTAATCATAGTATTTTTGACGGTATAAATTATCTAGTAAGCCGCTTATACTGAGATGAATATTTGATGAGTAGTTTTCTGTATTGTAAAGATATTGCAGCGTAAATGAATAAAGATTTTTCAAAATATCAAAAAATTATTGACGATTTCAGTGGTCAAGTCTTACAAAACGACTTTGAAGCCAAGTTTAACGCCGTGGCTAAAAATATTGTCAAGACGGAACGCTTTTTATTAAAAATGGAATTAAAACGCTTGGCTTCGCCTTGTACGCGTTTGATCGATTTACGCGGTCATGTTAATGGCGAATGCAAAGCGTTTGAGCATGGCGAAAAAAAACACTACTTAGATAGTATTGCTGCCCGTGTGTTTACCCAAGCATTGGCGCGTTATGGTAGCTACACTTTAGGTGTTTATGAAGCCGCCACCAGCACGGAAAATAACTTTCGGGTTATGTATCAAAAAGAGCGCAGCACGCTTGGTAGTCGACAACAAGTTGACACCAGTAAAGCGGTAGAAAAATCACAATATCCGGCAAAACATTATCGGTTTGGCGGTTACCATAATCGTTGTGAAGAACGGATGAACTTTTCTGTTGCTATACAAGTAACCTTAGACGACGGCAGTACTTTTGATTGTGTTAGCTCAGATCTCAGTGTTAACGGTTGTAAAATTAAAATCAACGGTATTAAGCCGCTCAGCGTAGATCAGCAAATCACGCTGCGCTTTACGGGTTGGGAAGCCGAGTTTCAGTTTGGTGATGAACATGAGTTTAGTTATCAAATTAAAAACTTAACAAAAATAGATCATATGTTGTTAGTTGGCGTAAAAAGAGCTAACCAAGACAAGCGTAGTCGAGATGGTTTTTCACAATTTCTGAGTGACTTTATTCGCGGCAATAAACGTCGTTATAAAATCAATTTAGACAATACTATTAACGCGTTACAAGCGCGTAGTCTTGAGCAATATGTTCTGCCTAAATCCAATGAACTGCCAATATTTATTGCACAAAATGATGGTGTGCTGACGCCAAAATATGCCTTAACTTGCCATAACAACCAAAGTACTTATCAGTACTGGCAAGATGAAAAACACCACTCTACGTTATATTGTTTAATGACACCAGAGCGCATCGAACGCCTTAAGCAATTGCGCGAGCAGGGTAAAAATTTATTGGTATTTAGCTTTATTCATAAAAACCAAAATAAACGTTATTTTTATACCGCTGATGCACAGCAACTGAGCGAAGATCCTAAGTTTATGGCGCAGTTTTTGGCTTTTGCGGCCAGCAAAGGTAACTTTGCTATTACTCAGCTTGCTTTATTGGATGTATCGCCGTCTTATGCGGAGTCGCCGCTTACATTATCGAATACCTTAACCGCGAAAAATGCCTATTTGAATGCGCCCATATCGGATGACGTAAAGCAACTGCTGGAAAACATTCCTTATATCGTGGTGGCAACCGACGTTAGCCAAAATGAAAGCATAAAAGCATATCAAGCGCTTGCGAGCTCATCTGAGCAAATTGATATGGAAAAATTGAAAAAGTTTGGACATAAACGCCAAAGTCAGCCCTTTATTGTTGACGAAGTTGCTATCAATTATCGAAATCAACGACAAGAGCTACGTTTTAGTTATAAAACCCCGGCGAAAGTCGAAATTGAATCGGTAAAATGGCAAGGCTTTTCGCGCGACTTTTCTACCTCAGGTTTAATGATAGAGCTAGATAAAGCCACGGTATTAAACAAAGGTGATATTGTTGACATCGGCTTTCCGGCCTTACAAAAAATTACCTCTAGCTTTGATTTAACCGCATTGCGTTATGAGGTTATGCACATCAATAGTGCTAAAACCATTGTTAACTTAAGGGCTTTTGTTGAAAAGCATCAACATGTTGGGCGTAAGTTCTTTAAAGCCTTAATTGATAAAAATCGTGACAAGTTAAGCTCTGATGAATATGCGATGGCAAGCCCTAGCTTAGTCAAAGCGCTGCGTAATATTTACAGTGCCAGCGCGTTAGTGCCATCGATTGTTGTGCAAAGTAGTGGTAGCCGCTATAAAGCGCAAGTTATTGCTGGCGGAAACGCGCATAGCGAGCTGATGTTAGCGATGAAAAAACTAAGTGATGGTGACAGCGCTTACAACCTATATCCTATTTTTGGTCATGCGCAGATGATGACGAATCTCAGCGCACGGTTAAAAAAAATGCAACAAAGCGATATCGCGAGTACTGAGCTCGTTTACCTTTCGATTACTGACAATAGTAAAGCAGCAGACTCAGCAGATTTAGAAAAAAGTGCAGCAGTAGACGAAACCGTGAGCATTAAACTAGCCTCAGAGCTAAGCGATGAAGCAAGCAGGCAGGCCTTTATTGAACAGGCATTACAACAAGGCACATTTTTTTGTTTGATGCTTAAGCTGTCACGCTCTGATGAACCTGATATGGACCACCTGAATCCTGAACTTAGTTATATTAGTTCTTACGCGCTGCATCGTGGCAAACAATTAGAACAAGATATTTGGAGTGTTGCTGGCATTGCGCAAATTTTGGATGTTACAGATGAAGTATTGTTTCGTATGCAATTAACCCATAACCCGAAACTCAGCAACGCAAACATCACAGTATAATTAATGTTGACGCAAAAAACTTAATGCGTTGGTGAAATGACATTGCACTTATAAATTTTTATTTTCCCTGTTTACATGCATCGATCGATCTAAGTTGTCGGGTTTTACCAGCGTGTTAAAACGCTTATCGTCGCGAAAGAAATCCCATTTAGGATCTAAAAACAAATACCAGCGTTTAAAGCCGCCGATGGTTTGTAACGATTGTTCAATAAGCACTAAGGCTTCATCTCGATAACCTGCCAGCGCCAATGCAAAAATAGCCCCTGCATGAGCTGCCGGTGCGCCTACTCTGTCCATTTCTAAGGTGTAGAGCTTTATCGCTTGCTGCGCCAGTTGATATGCTTGTTCGTTATTCCCTAATAAGGCATGTGCCGTTGCTAGCCCGACTAAGTCATAAGAAACATTAAATTCATTGCGTTGATAATTAATTGGCGTTAATAACTCAATAACATGTTTTATATCTGCTTGAGCCTGCTCTTTTTCTCCCAAAAGCCTATACACCAGTCCTCTTTCTAAAAAATAACTGGCAGGGTAGCTATCATAAAAAGTGACAATTTCAGCTTGGTTGAGGGTAGCCAGCGCTTTTTTATAATCACGTTCTAAAATCGGTAA
>JBMZDW010000087.1:0-6641 GCA_049614565.1 Cognaticolwellia sp.
TGACCGCGCAGTCATTAATCAATGCTGCTAGCGAGTTTTTCCCCATTGATCGCAATTTGCTGCAGTAATAATCGTAAAGTTTTGAATTTTTTACCGTTAAAAGTGGCATTAATTTCTTGGTAAGCTAACTTTATAATTCATCGTTAAGTATTCGAAATGCAATAGCGGATATTGCTTTAAAAACAACCATTAACAAGGAATTATCATGGCAGTAGAAACCTTATATAAAGTTATTTTACATCCCTTTATCAATGAGTCATTAGCGAGTTTAAACGCCATGACCAACCTGGTTGGCGAGGCAGGTGAAGCCTTTGTTGACAGTGTTGATGACTTTCGCTTTAAAGGTTATGCGGTGTGTTCAGAAGTTACTGGCGGTTTAGATGGTGTAATTATGATGCACCACTATCCAGAAACGGCTATCGCAATTGGCAATTCCGTATGCGAAAAAATGTTAGAAGAAACTCACCAATTTACGGAAATTAATAAAGAATTAAGTAACGCATTAGCGGAATGGGGTAATACCATAGTTGGTCGTTCGACAGACTTACACAGTCGCTATAGCTTAGATTATAATTTTTCTAGCCCATACTTTGTTCATAATGTTAACGATATGGATAAGTACCTAGCTGGTGTAAAAGAAGTGATTACCGTGCCGATCACCGTGGCAGGTGTTGGACGTTATTATTTTAATCTCTTGATCCGCAATGTTGAATATCAAACCGTTGGTATTGAGCGTGAAGCCAGCACGGGCGTTACTAATCCGCATACCAATGAGCTACCCACTAGCAGCAAAATTTTACTGGTTGATGACAGCGCGATGATCCGCAAGGCGTTAAAGCGCTTTTTATTGCAACTTGGCTACCACAATGTGATAGAAGCGGATGATGGCTCGACTGCGGTTACTATGGTGGCGCAACAACAACCTGATTTTATGATCATGGACGTGGTAATGGGTGAAATGAACGGAGACCAAGCCCTTGCAAACATTCGTGCTAACGGCAGTAATGTACCTGTGGTTATGTTGTCGTCAGTCACCGATCAAGCGCTAGTTGATAATTGTAAAACCCACGGCATATCCGGCTTTATTTTTAAACCTATCCAAGCAGATACCGGCGCTGAAATCGTGAAAGAGTATTTGAAAATCGCGTGATCAAAACCGAGCTATATTCAGAGAATTTTCGATTTAAGGTTCGATGCGTTATCAAGCTAGCTAATAATAGTGTTGCTCATGGTATGATGATGATTTAAAAGTAAATTATTAGCTTTGCAAGCTCACAAAATAGTACCAGAGAGCGCTAAATTTTTATTAGTTTTTATGGTAACAGCATCAGCCTTTCACTTCGCCATACTCTAATAATTTGGATGCCAGCCTCATTTAATACATAAACAATTCGAAAAGGAACATGAATTAGTTCTCTAATAGATGATGTTTGAAATTCAGGGACTTGTCTGCCAATTTCAGGATTAGCGGGTAATTTTTCAATATGGCTGATTATCTCTAAAATAAAATCTTCACCAATTTGTGGTACCTGCTGTTCGGTATAATATGATCTGATATCTTCTAAATCACATATCGCTGATTCAGCAAATTCAATTTTCACCACTATAAACCAAGCCTTGCTTTTACATCGCTAATATCTGATTTATTTCCTGCTTTTATATCAAGCATGCCCTTGGCTATTGCTTTAGTAAATGCGAGCTCTTCAATACTCTTTTCATATTCATCAAGCCCTTGAACTACAGCTACACCTCGCCCACGGCTAGTAACTAATATAGGTCTATGTGAATCTTTAGCATGGTTAACTACCTTACCTGGATTTATTTTAAGATCAGATAAAGGGATCACATCTTCTGAAAATTTTGGTTGCATAATTCACCGCCAATAATAAATATTAATGATACCAGTTTACAGCACCTGTTTGTTTTTATCTAGAAGTAACATGTTCCAAACGTCCACATGACCTTTTATAGACAGGAGCTAGCAAAAGCAAATAGCCCAATAAAGCAGAGTGGTTATTGCGTCATTAAATTTAAGATGTAATAACTTAAATCACTCAAACACACTTCAAGGGTTGGTTTGGGTATAGACGTAACTAGTTGTTTTGATTGTTAAATAAATAAAAATGTAATTGGTGGTTTTAGCAAGTAGAAATGTTCACATAGTTAGTGAGATTGGTATAATATTAACTTTGCTTTACCTACTCACAGAATATGCACAGGAGCAATCATAAGAAGTTTATGATTATAGTGCTAAATTGCCTAGAGGCTTTGATTTAAAGGGAGAAAATGGGGTGGCTAAAGGGACTTGAACCCTCGACAACCGGAATCACAATCCGGGGCTCTACCAACTGAGCTATAGCCACCACTGAGTTTACTTGAAGCGTCCAATGATAAGACGCGAGGATTGTATTGCATTTATGCGTAGATTGACAAGAAAAATCTCAGCTTTGAGGCAATATTTCTGCTATTTCTCACCTTCATAGTTATTTTTCAGCCCATTTTCGCCGCCTAGGTATTTATTGTCAGCATTAGCTTGGTTAATTTTTCGAACGGGTTTCGCACAAGTGCAATATCGCTAAGTGAATATAGCGTGGTAAGTGACGTTCAGCGGAATTAGTCGATACCGGCATTGTTAGTTTTTAGCTTAACTTGCTAATATTAAGTAAAGTAAGCATTTGAGATTAGAGTCATGTCGCTAGAAAAAATTTCCGCACAAATTTCTGCATCGCAATCCGGTGATGGTAAAAAAATGCCGCCGGTTGAATTATGGGATCCACCGTTTTGTGGTGATATCGAGATAGAAATTAAAGCCGACGGCAGTTGGTTTTATAACGGCACCATATTTAAGCGTTTGCCTTTAGTGAAGCTATTTGCCTCAGTGTTAAAAAAGGAAGCGGATAAGTACTTTTTAGTAACGCCGGTGGAGAAGGTTGGCATTAAGGTGGAAGATGCGCCATTTGTCTTAACACAATGGCACTGGCTTGATGAACAAAAAACACAGATGCAGGTGAGTACTAATTTAGATGATAGTTTTGTATTAAGTGCTGAGCACCCGTTGGAACTCAGCGCGGATGGCGGTTTATACGTTACCGTCAGGCGAAATTTACAGGCGAAAGTGCACCGCAATGTCTATTATCAATGGGTGGATTTAGCCCAAGAACAGCCGAGTAGCAGCGGCACTGAATTGGTATTTTTCAGCGCCGAGCAAAAGTTTACTTTAGGACAGTTAGCAGACTAGGACCTGTTCGTTCGTGATTAAGTTTTGTTTTAAATTACCCGCGAAAAACGCTGTTTATTGAGGTGTTGTTTCATGTAGGCGTCAAAGCTCATGCAGATATTACGGATCAGCAATCTCGCTTTTTGTTCAACCTTGATCTCATCAGTGGTATTGCTTAATAAGCCGTCATTAATAAAGGTTTGTAGCAAGGGTAAATCTTGTGCAAAGTAGTCGTCAAAATTAATGGCAAATTGCTCATTAATTTTATTTTTATCGAGATAAAGATTACACATCAATTCACGAATAACTTCCGCGCGAATAATATCGTCAGTAGATAAACTCACGCCTTTTACCTGCGCGTGGCCTTGGTTATCAATGGCTTGGTAGTAGTCTTGTAAGTCTTTGGTATTTTGACTAAAGCTGTTGCCTATAGCACTAATTGACGACACGCCTAAACCTAATAAATCACAACCGCCTTGGGTGGTGTAACCTTGAAAGTTACGGTGTAAATTACCGGATTTTTGCGCGATTGATAATTCGTCTTCAGGCTTGGCGAAGTGATCCATGCCGATAAAGTCGTAACCAAAGTCACAGAGCTTTTCGATAGCCAGTTTCATCAGGGCAAACTTTTCATCTACGCTGGGTAACCACTCATCTCTGAGCTTACGTTGAGCGGCAAAACGTGATGGAATATGGGCATAACTAAACAGTGATATACGGTCAACGTCCATTTCATGCGCTTTGTTTAAAGTGCGGGTGAAGGTGTCGATATTTTGATGCGGCAGGCCGTAGATCAAATCAATATTTATCGATTTAAAGCCCACTTGTTTGGCATGGGCAATAAAGTTTTCGATAAACTCGGTTGATTGCACACGATTAATGGTTTGTTGTACTTTTTCATCTATGTCTTGCACGCCAATGCTGAGACGATTAAAGCCTAAACTATATAAATGCTCAGCTAGGTTCATTTCAATTTCGCGCGGGTCTATCTCAATACTCATTTCTACTTGTGCTGCGAAAGTAAACTTATCTTTTAACAATTCAACGAGTTTGGTAATTTGTTCGTGTCGTAAAAAGCTTGGTGTACCGCCGCCCCAATGCAGTTGTTTGACGGTATAGTCTTTAAATAATGGCGCTCTTGAGGCAATTTCTTCGGCGAGAAACTCAAGATAAGTGTCGGCTTTATCGCGATGGCGGGTAATAACTTTATTGCAGCCGCAGTAATAGCAAAGGCTGTGACAAAACGGAATATGCACATACAAAGATAATTCACGGTTGGGTGACGCGGCTACCGCTTGCACTAAATGATCATGGTTGAATTGATCATGAAACTCTAAGGCGGTTGGATATGATGTATATCGTGGACCACTAGTGTTATATTTTTTTAATAATGCGCTATCGAAAAATTGCCCTGCTCGCATGAGGATTCCCGTTTATCAATTTGACGCTATTATAGATAATCGAGCTGAGCAAACATTGATCAAGCGCAACAATGATAAGGAACAGTGTGACTTATATCAATTTATGGTAAGTTTATATATAAAATACAGTAACTTAGTTTAAGCTATCAAGCTAAGTTACTGTAACACATAGTCGTTATGTTATTGATAAACTAGGCGATTATGCGGCAGATTTGCTTAGCATGGTGTTACGCTCATTGGCGTACTGATGCAGCAGTTCGATATCTTGTCGAATCCCTTCCGCTAGCTCTGCTTCGAGTTTCATACGTTCAAAATCGAGTTTCATGCGCGACTTTTTATCGAGCTTTTTACGCGCCTCTAAAATCGGCATATGCTTAATGGCTTGATAAAATTTAAACACGGTCGGAAACTGCTGATTTAAATCTTGGCTTAATTTTAGCGAATCAAGTAATACACTTAAACGCCAACAGCCTTCGGCCAGATCGCATTGCTGTTCTTTCATCGCCCGAACAATAATAATGACACTGGCGATAATTTTTTTATCATGCTGTTCAAGCGCACGTTGCTGTGTGGCTTGCTTTTGCTCTTGTGCTAACGTTTGCTGCTTTAATTGGCGCAGCAGCTTAGTGGCTATTGCGGCTAGCACGCCAATAATAACAAGGGCTAATAACGCAAGGTAAATCCAAGGGTTGGTCAACATGTTATCAGCCTACTCAAATTTTGATAAATCACTGCTATCAAACTTGTCCCACAAAT
Organism: Cognaticolwellia sp.; assembly: GCA_049614565.1. GTDB lineage: Bacteria > Pseudomonadota > Gammaproteobacteria > Enterobacterales > Alteromonadaceae > Cognaticolwellia. Next base: position 5,395 of record JBMZDW010000087.1, read on the forward strand.
CATCTTCAGAGTCTGATTTTGCTGGAGCTGCTACTAGCTCATCTTCTTCATCAAGGCCAAGTTCTTGGCTAATTTTTTCATGTTGTTCCATTAAGGTATTAAAGTAATTTACCTCATCAGAGGTTAACGTTACTTCAGTATCTTGTTTTTCTAGAATTTCTAGTAGTTTAGAATCTTGCTCGATACGGCTCAATTGCTCTGCTAAAGACTCACTCTCAGTGCTTTGCACAGCACGAATAGCGGCTATTGGTGAGTTATCTTGCACTTTTTTAGCCACTTTAGCTTTGACAGGCGCCGCAACCGGTTTGCCTAAATCAATCGGCGTTTTATTACCAATACGCGGATCTTTATTTTTTGCCGAATTTTGGCCATTGATCACCTTCGGGCTGGCTTCTTTTTGACGATTACCTGCTTCTTTACCGTTGCTTTTCTTTGCTCGGCGAGGTTTGGGTTCGAGTAATTTTTTTTTGTCGTCTTTAACGGCGCCAATAGAGCCGGTGCCTGGTTTGCGTGATTTTTTCGTACGAGACATAGTAATAACTTAACAATAATGAACAATTACCACTATTTTACGACATTCCACGCTAAACAGCGATAGAAAGAAAAAAGCGACGTTACGGACGTCGCTTTTGGAGAAGAATGTGGCTAATGCCAACACCTAAGGTTCCGATTCTTAATTGGCTATCCTAGCCTTATGGTACCGTCCTTGTTCATGTGACAGTTTCCTATCTTTTTTATTGCACTTCCGTGCTTACTTTTATTTTTCTCGGTCATCCTGACGCTTTTTTAGGGTGATCCTTAGTGTCCTTCTGGACTAAATACTTCAGTGCTTTTCCTAAGCGTTAATAAACAATCCGTATTTTAAATGCTGTGCTGCGTTGATTTACGCTTATAGCTTTCCGTGCAAAAATATTCCGTTTTGTTTGCTACCTTAGTAGCTAAGCTCTACTTTACGTGACTTAGATAAAGCAGCAAGCGATTTTTAGAGTTTATTTTTGTATAAAAAACAATCGCGTAACAAGCTCTTGTTTTTTAATGTAATATTTTTGTTAATAAAATTGCAAACTGGCTTTTTAATGGTCAATGTCCTACGGGCTTTATGGTAAATTTCTCTATGTAATCACCCGATGACTTGAGTGATATGACTAAGAAAGCCTTCGTGAATACGGTTTGTAGGGCAATGTCTGTGGCACTTAGTGAGGATTAGTGAATATGTTGAAAATGAAAACGCTCACTAATGATGAACA
>JBMZDW010000088.1:0-6583 GCA_049614565.1 Cognaticolwellia sp.
CCATTTTTTTAGTGTCTTCGAAGTATGTTGCAAGGTACGCAATATAAGATGGATCTGATACTTCGATAAGTGCAGGATAAAATGTACCCGCCTGATTGTGTTTTGTTATTAACCCGTGTGAATCAAGCTTTGCAAAAGCTCTAGAATATTTATCATAAACATCGTCTCTGAAGCATAAGGCGCTTGAATCGTTTTCAGCTAATGCTATATAAATAACATGAGACAAAGAAGGTATATCTTCATGCAAACTGCTAATTGGATTTTCAAGCTGAGTGAGGCGATTCTGAATTTCAATTGAATCCAGCTCATTACTTATCTGGATGAATGAAGCTGCAACTGGGAAATTTACCCCCGCGACCCTCATTAACCTCATAAAATTTTCCATATACACTCCTTTGTGATGAATCACTAAACTCCTAACAACTCATTAGCGCGCAACTTGCGCATTTCCCTGCTGGCAAGTTGCTTACTTATCATTTGACTATCTTTAACAAATTCAATAAAAATTAGCTAGTTAAAGTACTTATAAATATCTATTTAGAATAGCTACTAGTTAAAAGCGCGAAATTTGAACGCTGTCCTGATCTAAATATAGGGGCAAGTAAAAATCTAATAGAAGTTAACAATTATTGAGAAGTACTAATGCCTTGAAAGACAAGACGTCTGAAAAAGGGCTAAACATACACGCTCCTGTGCATCCATGCACCCGCGATATACCGTTCGTCCTGAACATAAAAAAGGCAAACCTAATTAGTATGTTAAGGTTTGCCTTTCATTCTTTCTTTATGTGTAAACGCAGTGATTACTTAACGCGCATGCCCGGTTGTGCGCCGTCTTCTGGATTAAGTATCCAAAGATCTTTACCACCTGGCCCTGCAGCCAATACCATACCCTCTGACACGCCAAAGCGCATTTTACGTGGCGCTAAGTTAGCCACCATGACGGTAAGCTTGCCAATTAAACCTTCCGGCTGATAGGCTGATTTAATGCCGGCTAATACTTGGCGTGTTTCACCGTTTTCTTGGCTATCTAATGCTAAAGTCAGCTTAAGTAGTTTATCGGCTTTTTCAACATGTTCAGCGTTAACAATTTTCGCGATACGTAAGTCAATTTTCGCAAAGTCGTCAAATTGAATTTCTTCAGAAATCGGATCTGCGGCTAATGGGTCGGCAAGCGCTGCCGAGTTATCAACTTCTTTGGCTGGCTTTGATTTTTTCTTCGCTTTTTTCTCTTCCTTTGCGCTATCGGCAGTTGCCATGCTGTCTTTTGACGCTTCTGTCATGGCGTTTACTTTATCCATATCAACACGTTGCAATAGGGCTTTAAATTTGTTGATTTTGTGATCGGTTAATAACGTTTTATGACCTTCCCAAATAAGTTCGTCATTTAAGAAAGCGGCAGTGCTGTCGGCTAACACCGGCAGTACGGGTTTTAAGTAAATCATCAAGGTGCGGAACATATTGATACCTAATGAACAGATATCTTGAACTTCTTGCTGCTTGGTTTCGTCTTTTACTAACTGCCATGGTTCTTTAATGGCAATGTATTCATTGACTTTATCCGCCAAGGCCATAATTTCACGCATACCTCGACCAAAATCACGTGACTCGTAATGCGCGGCGATACTGTCACCAGCCGCCATTACTTCATCTGCTAAAGCTTGGTTATCAATAGTAGCTGATAACATGCCGTCGAAGCGTTTAGTAATAAAACTGGCACAACGTGACGCGATATTCACCACTTTACCGACCAGATCAGAGTTTACTCGTTGGGCAAAGTCTTCAAGGTTAAGGTCTAAATCATCAATACGGCTAGTTAATTTTGCCGCGTAGTAATAACGTAAATATTCAGGGTTTAAATGCTCTAAGTAAGTACGACCTTTAATAAAGGTGCCTTTTGATTTAGACATTTTTGCGCCATTAACGGTAACAAAACCATGGGCATAAACTGAGGTTGGTTTTCTAAAACCTGCACCTTCAAGCATGGCTGGCCAGAACAAGCTATGGAAGTAAATAATGTCTTTACCGATAAAGTGGTAAAGCTCGGCGTCTGAGTCTAACTTCCAATAGGCGTCAAAGTCGATGCCGGTTTTATCACATAAGTTTTTAAAGCTGCCCATGTAACCAATAGGCGCGTCTAACCAAACGTAAAAGTATTTGCCGGGCGCATTAGGAATTTCAAAACCAAAATAAGGCGCATCGCGGCTGATGTCCCATTGCTGCAAACCTGACTCAAACCATTCGCCCAATTTGTTGGCCATTTCTTCTTGTAATGAACCGCTACGGGTCCATTCTTGCAACATGTCGCCAAAGGCAGGTAAGTCAAAAAAGTAATGCTCTGAATCACGCAATACTGGCGTAGCGCCAGAGACGACAGAACGTGGGTTTAATACTTCGGTAGGTGAATAAGTTTCACCACAGTTGTCACAGCTGTCACCGTTTTGGTCTTCGCTTTTACACTTAGGGCAGGTGCCTTTAATAAAGCGATCCGGTAAGAACATGCCTTTTTCTGGGTCGTATAGCTGAGAAATAGTGCGCGTTTTGATATGACCTTTAGCATGTAAACGGTTATAAATTTCTTCGGCAAAGGCTTTGTTTTCATCACTGTGGGTTGAATGATAGTTATCAAAGCTAATATGAAAATCAGCAAAGTCGGCCATATGCTCGTCGCGCACGCCGGCGATCATTTCTTCAGGCGTAACACCTAATTCTTGCGCTTTAAGCATAATAGGCGTGCCATGGGCATCATCGGCACAAACAAAGTAAGTTTCGTGGCCACGCATACGTTGAAAACGTACCCAAATATCGGTTTGAATATGCTCTAATAAATGGCCTAAATGAATAGAGCCATTGGCATAGGGAAGGGCACAAGTAACTAAAATTTTACGCTTAGCTGCAGATGGTACAGACGACTTTGATAAAGACATATAAAGTTTACATATTATTGGTGGTAATTATGCAGGGAATGGTACAGAATTTGTCATTACTTTTCATTAAGAATTATCGCCTTTATGTGATAAAGGTTAGATAAAATGCGTTTTAAAAATGTTATCAAATTTCTTATCTAAAAATATATTTTCTAAAAGTGAAGTCGATGCTGAAAGCCAACAAGCTATCACCGCGTTTTTAGCGTCTTATCGTTCAGAAATTTTTCCTCAAGGGCTATTAGCGGTTGCTCAGCCATTACAGCTAAAAATGGTAAAAAAAGAACTGGTGATTAAAACCTGTTTACCGTTTCCTTGTGATGGCGAATTGCATGAAATTGCCGAGCAATTAACCGCAGTAATAACACAAACCGTTAGCTTTAATGTTGAATATCACGTGGAGCCGGTTAGGCAACACGCTATTGAGGGCATTAAAAATATTATTGCCGTTTCATCAGGCAAAGGCGGCGTGGGCAAGTCAACCACAGCGGTTAATCTTGCCTATGGCTTAATTGCTGAAGGTTGCAATGTAGGTATTTTAGATGCCGATATTTATGGCCCGTCTATTCCGACTATGCTGGGCTTAAAAGGGCAAAAGCCAACGTCGAGCGATGGTAAGTTGATCACGCCGCTTGAAGCTAAGGGCTTGAGTGCTATGTCGATTGGCTTTTTAGTGGATGACGCTAACGCTACGGTGTGGCGTGGCCCTATGGCTAGCCGTGCCTTTTCACAATTACTCAATGAAACCCAATGGCCAGAGCTAGATTACTTAATTGTTGATATGCCACCGGGCACAGGCGATATACAACTGACTTTAGCGCAGCAAGTGCCAGTAGCTGGCGCGTTGGTCATTACCACGCCGCAAGATATTGCCTTAACTGACGCAATTAAAGGCATGGCGATGTTTGAGCAAGTAAAACTGCCAGTGCTCGGTATTATTGAGAATATGAGTTATCACCAGTGTGATAACTGTGGTCATCAAGCACATTTATTCGGTGAAGGTGGCGGAAAACGCATTGCCGATGAAGCTAAAACAAAATTACTTGGGCAACTGCCGCTCGATATTCGTATTCGACAAGACGCAGATAACGGCAGTTGTGCAATAAATGAAAATAGCACTAGCGAGGTGGCACAGCTGTATCGTACTATAGCGCGCAATGTTGCTGCGCAATTATATTATCAACTGGATATGCGCAGCCCAACAACGGCTGAAGTTGTTGTTGACTGATAAGTTGAAACATAAAGTGAAATACAAGCTGAAAAATAAACCAAGTAAAACGATAACATGCAAAAAGAATACAGCGTTCTTTTTGTCGAAATAACAATTTAATCTAAGAAGAATTGCCATGAGATTGTGTGACAAAGATATAGAAGAGAGTATTCGCCTAGGGCAGATTGAAATTTCGCCAACGCCTGATAGCAGCATGATTTCTGGGGTTAGTGTTGATATTCGTTTAGGCAATGAATTTCGTGTTTTTCAAGATCACACCGCACCTTATATTGATTTAAGCGGTCCCAAAGACGAAATGCAAAAAGCCATGAACTCAGTAATGAGTGAGGAAATTTTTATTCCTGATGGCGAAGCGTTTTTTCTTCATCCTGGTGAGTTAGCCTTAGCGGTAACGTATGAGTCGGTAACGTTGCCCGACAATATCGTTGGTTGGTTAGATGGTCGTTCATCATTGGCGCGTTTAGGGCTTATGGTGCACGTAACGGCGCATAGAATTGATCCCGGTTGGTCAGGGCAAATTGTTTTAGAGTTTTATAATAGCGGGAAATTACCGCTAGCCTTACGACCAAAAATGAAAATTGCCGCGTTGAATTTTGAAACTATGTCGTCAAGTGCATTACGTCCTTATAACAAACGTGATGACGCAAAATATAAAGGCCAAATGGGCGCGGTTGCCAGTCGTATTAGTCAAGATGAGCGCGAGAAGTAAACGCTTTTTTATCTATTGAATAAAAATGAAAAAGCCAACAAGTTAATTGTTGGCTTTTTGCTATTTGCATAACTATTGGTTTAACTATTTGCTTAGATATCTGCGTTAGCTTGCTAATATTAGTTAGGAATTAGCGGCAGCAGGCAAAGGCGTTGCTTGTTTTTTAGCTGCATTTGAAATACAGACATTTAGCGCTGAAATCAGTTTGTCGCGGCTATGATAGTGCGAGACTGTATCGCTGCTTAACTCATGATGACAAACACTAATGCGCTTTGAGATAATGGTGCTGTCGTGACATATCGCGCTGTCAATGGGTAAACAGCCAATATTATCTTCAATCCAGTCTAGTTTTTCATCTAACGACAAACTGCCAGCAGGGCTATTTTCGGCGACAATATTATCAATAAAAACTCGGTGAGCCTTGGTTTGCTTCAACGCATTACTAATATCACGCACTAACAGTGGCGGTATCACACTGGTCAGAAAGCTACCTGGGCCTAAAATAATGAGGTCGGCATTTAATATTGCTTCAACACAGCTTGGCAGTGTTTTAACCAGCGGGGCAAGCATAAGGTTTTTTGGCATCACCGGCATTTCATCCACCGAAAGCTCACCAACACGGCAACGTCCTTCCGGATAAAAGGCCATCAAATCAGTCGGCGTTTCAGACATCGGCAACACAGGTGTTTTGACTCTGAGTAAGCGACGAACAAGTTTTATAGAGTCAAGCGGGCGAGAATGAATTTGGCCTAAGCCGTATAAAATTAAGTTACCGAGATTATGACCACCAAGTTCGTCTTGGCCGTCGAAGCGAAAATCAAATAACTGGCTGCCAACAGATTCTTGATCGACTAACTGAGTAAGGCAATTGCGTAAATCGCCCCATGCAATAGAGCTTTGACGTTTTCTTAATCTACCCGTAGAGCCACCATTATCTGTGGTGGTAACAATACCGGTAAGTTGATCGCCTAAAAAGGAGAGGGTAGACAGTACACGGCCTAAACCGTGTCCGCCGCCAATAGCGACAACATTAAGCTCTTTTAGCTGCATAGAATTAGTGTTTAATTAAGTGAAATTTAACCATAACGCTAATTATACGATAAATAAAGCTGCACGCCATAGTTTCTATAGTGATCAGTCATATATCGGTATTTTGAAATTGTTTTGACATTGTTTTGACAGAGTCTTGGTATTGTTTTTTAGCGTTAAGCGCAGTGTTTCAAACGAGTTAATTATATGTCATAAAATATCACCGCGATGTTGCATAATATAAACAGTTGATAAGACAAAATTTAGTCAACTTGTTGTATAAGTAATCACTTGAACGAATTCTTTGAAAAAAACACCCTTAAATCTAAAATAAGGGTTGACAGTATCTTGGTCCCTGCTTAGAATGCGCCTCGCTTTCAACGAGTAACTTGTTTGCTTTTTAAAGCAGGATTAAGGTAAGTATTAGGCCACTTATTTTATTTCTATGTGGGGCTATAGCTCAGCTGGGAGAGCGCTTCGCTGGCAGCGAAGAGGTCTGCGGTTCGATCCCGCATAGCTCCACCAAATTTATTACATAATGCCACGGCGTTATGACAGATAGATAAAAAGATAACGGTTATTGTACAGGCTATTTTAAGTTGTGCTGATAATCAAAATAACACGGTTAAAGTGTTGTTTATCGTTTTAGTGTCCCTATCGTCTAGAGGCCTAGGACACCGCCCTTTCACGG
>JBMZDW010000089.1:0-6479 GCA_049614565.1 Cognaticolwellia sp.
CTCTCCCAACTGAGCTAATCGTCCGTCTCTGTGGGGGCGTATTATAGGGAGATCGAAAAAGCTGTCAACAAAAACCCCGTAATTATTTGTTATTTTTTTAACTATTTAGCTTAAGCGTATTAAATTTCAACAGACTGATGGTTTTATGAACTTTTTTCTGTTTGTTATTATAGTTTGTCAGCAGATTTCAGCGGCTAAATGGTGTATTTCCCGTTGTTGCCTGATAAAATGCCGTCACTTTTTTAAATAACCTTTGTATCGTTTGCTGACGATAGTAAATAGATAAACATCATTGAGACTTTTATGACTTTAACAACTCGATTTGCGCCTAGCCCAACAGGATATTTACATGTGGGTGGTGCTCGTACGGCTCTATATAGCTGGCTTTATGCGCAAAAAAATGGCGGTGACTTCATTCTACGCATTGAAGACACAGATTTAGAGCGCTCAACACAAGCTTCCGTTGACGCCATTATGGATGGCATGAACTGGTTAAACTTGGCGTGGACGCACGGGCCTTATTTTCAAACCCAACGTTTTGACCGTTATAAAGAAGTTATCGAGCAACTATTAGCTTCAGGTAACGCTTATCGTTGTTATAGTACAGCGGAAGAAGTTGATGCCATGCGTGAAGCCGCGAAAGCCAAAGGTGAAATCGAAAAATACAATGGTTTATGGCGAGACCGTACCGACCACCCAACCGATGAACCCTATGTTATTCGTTTTAAAAACCCATTAGACGGTGACGTTGTCATTAAAGACATGGTTAAAGGTGATATTACTATTAGTAATGATCAGCTTGATGATTTGATTATCGCGCGCAGTGACGGCACTCCTACATATAACTTAACGGTTGTGGTAGATGATTGGGATATGAAAGTATCACACGTGGTGCGTGGTGATGACCATATTAGTAATACGCCAAAGCAAATTAATATCTTAAAAGCCTTAGGTGCCACTGTGCCTGAATACGCTCATATTCCAATGATATTAGGTGATGACGGCAAACGCTTATCAAAACGTCACGGCGCTGTTAGCGTAATGCAATATCGTGATGACGGCTATTTACCAGAAGCGCTATTAAACTACTTAGTGCGTTTAGGTTGGTCACATGGCGATAAAGAAATTTTCTCTCGTGAAGAAATGATAGAATTATTTGATCTTAAAGATTGTAACCGTGCACCATCGGGCTTTAATACCGATAAACTTATCTGGGTTAATCAGCACTATATGAAAACACTAGATCCCGCCTATGTTGCCTCTCACCTTGAATGGCACATGAAAGAGCAGGGCATCAATACTGAAAATGGTCCAGCACTTGCCGAAATCGTGAAAGTACAAGCGGACCGCGTTAAAACCTTAAAAGAAATGGCGCAAATTAGTCGTTACTTCTATGAAGACTTTACTGAACTAGATGCTGGCGCGGTTAAAAAGCATTTACGTCCTGTCGTAAAAGCGCCTTTACTATTAGTGAAAGAGAAGTTAGCGGCCTTAACGGATTGGTCACCTGCGCCCATTCATGCTGCCATTAATGACACTGCGACAGAACTTGAAGTGGGCATGGGTAAAGTCGGTATGCCACTACGTGTTGCGGCTACTGGTGGCGGTAATTCACCGTCACTTGATGTTACGTTAGCATTATTAGATCAACAAAAAGTACTAGCGAGAATTGATCAAGCGATTGTGGTGGTTGAAGAGCGCATTGCCAATAGCTAATCGTTAAAGTTTTTATTGTGTAGATAAACAAAAGCCAGCGTAATCGCTGGCTTTTTATTTTTAGGTCACTATTTATGCCGTTATTTTTCTGGCTAAAGCCCAACCTATATTATTTAATCAACTTGGAATAATTAAAACTTAGTCGTATCGGTAAACAAGCCAACTTTTAAATCGGTTGCGGTATAAATAACGCGACCGTCAACTGACACGGTACCGTCTGCAATACCCATAAATAATTTACGCTTGATCACGCGCTTTAAGGTGATTTTATAAGTGACTTTTTTCGCGGTTGGCAGTATTTGGCCAGTGAATTTCACTTCACCTACCCCTAAAGCACGACCGTGACCAGGACCGCCTGACCAGGCTAAGAAAAAGCCGGTTAATTGCCACATAGCATCTAAGCCAAGACAGCCAGGCATAACAGGATCACCTTTGAAATGACAATCGAAAAACCAAAGATCTGGGTTGATATCAAGCTCAGCGATAATTTCGCCTTTACCATGTTCACCGCCATCGTCAGTAATACTAATAATTCTGTCCATCATTAACATATTGTCAGAAGGTAATTGGCTGTTACCAGCGCCAAACATTTCACCGGTACCGGCTTTTACTAAGTCTGCTTTTGTGAACGAATTCTGTTGTTCCATGAGATCACTTATATCTATTGATAATTTGAACGCCGTACTTTAGCGAACACTTGTACGCTAAACAACTACGACCAGTTAAATAAATCACTTTTACCCTTAACAAATTCGCTAAAGTTTGCCAAAATTAGTTATGCGTAACCGTCGTAATATAAACTAACTGATGGGCAAGATATTGATGAATATAAAAAAGAAAGCCTTAACCAATGCAGAGAAGCAAAAACGTTACCGTGAACGACAAAAAGATCGTGGCAAAAAAGAAATGCGCGGTTATTTGTCTCCTGAAGCGCAAAAATGCTACGAATTAATTGCTGAGCAAACAAAATGGAACGACTCAATTATATTGAGTAATGCCGTACGCTTGACCTACGCCGCTTATAAAAATGGCCAAATTGGCTTGTTAAATAGCTGGTTAAATAAAAACGAGCTATAATTAGCGAGCATGTACTGCTTAGCTAATGCTAATAAAAATAAGCAAAATTACATTGTATTAAAGTCCAATTAGCTATATTCTTTTTTTCTCAAATTTAGCGATTTTCTAAAGTAAAATAAGGTAGTTCTACATTGATAAATGTTTTGTTAGTTGATGATCATGAGTTGGTTCGTACCGGGGTACGTAAAATCCTAGACGAAGTAAAAGGACTTAAGGTTATTGGTGAAGCAAAAACCGGTGAAGAAGCCGTGCAATTTTGTCGTAAAGTTGAGCCTGATGTTGTACTGATGGATATGAATATGCCGGGTATTGGTGGCTTAGAGGCGACAAAAAAAATTATTCGTTATGCACCAGATGTTAAAGTGATTGTGCTCACGGTTTATTGTGAAGACCCTATTCCAACCAAAGTCATGCAAATTGGCGCGGCCGGTTATCTAACCAAAGGTGCAGCGCCTGATGAAATGATCCATGCTATTCGCGCGGTTAAAACGGGTCAACGATACATTACGCCAGATATAGCGCAAAAAATGGCGTTAAACCAATTTAAATCCGCCGAAGAAAATCCTTTCAATAGTTTGTCTGAACGTGAGCTGCAAATTATGCTGATGATCACGCGCGGAGAAAAGGTACCGGATATTTCAGAGCAGTTGGTCTTGAGTACTAAAACCATTAATAGCTATCGTTATCGGATGTTTGAAAAGCTCAATGTTGGTAATGACGTTGAACTAACCCATTTGGCCATTCGCCATGGTATGTTAAACACCGAAGCCTTGTAATAACCTTGTCTGAACAAAAAAGCTTGCCCGAACAAAACTCAACAAACGATAACCTTTCTTTTGATCATAAAGCCTTCCTCGCGGTAGTTTCTGAACAAGCTGGGGTATATCGTATGTACGATATCACTCAGACCGTTATTTATGTCGGCAAAGCTAAACAGCTGAAAAAGCGCCTCGCCAGTTATTTTCGCAAAGACGTTGGTAGCAATAAAACCCGCGCCTTAGTGAAACAAATTTCCGCCATTGACGTTACGGTGACCCATACCGAAGGCGAAGCGTTAATCCTCGAAAATAATTATATTAAAAAGTACCAACCTAAATATAATATTTTACTGCGCGACGACAAATCTTATCCCTATTTACTCATAACTGATCATAAGCATCCCAAGTTAGGTTTGCACCGCGGTGGTAAAAAAGTAAAAGGCGATTATTTTGGTCCTTATCCAACGGTAGGCGCCGTCTGGGAAAGCTTACGCTTAATGCAAAAGCTATTTCCGCTGCGCCAATGTGAAGACAGCTATTATCGTGCCCGTAGTCGCCCATGTTTACAGCACCAATTAGGTCGGTGCTCAGCGCCTTGCGTTGATAAAATATCGCCTGAGGATTATCAAAAACAAGTGCAATTGGCCAAACTATTTCTTAAAGGCAAAAGTTCTACTGTGATTGAGCACTTAGTGCAAAACATGGAAACGGCTAGCAAAGCGCTGAACTTTGAACATGCGGCCAAGTATCGCGACCAAATAGCGACCTTAAGAAAAGTGCAACAGCAGCAATTTGTTAGTGGCTCAGCCGCAGAAATGGATGTGATAGGATTATATCGACATAAATCACAAGCCTGTATACATTTGTTATTTGTCCGAGAGCAAAAAATACTCGGCAGCAAAAGTTACTTTCCCACTGTGCCTGCTGATACGAGTGACGCAGAAATACTGACCGCGTTTATTGGTCAACATTATATTGGTAATGAACTCAATTCAGGCGCGATCCCCAAAGAGATCATTATTCCTCAGGCGATCGATAACCTTGCTGATATTAATCAGGTGATAACGAGCCAAGCCGAACATGAAGTAAAAATAGCACACAAGGTGCGTACCGAGCGGGCACAATACTTGAAATTAGCCTGCACCAACGCAGAAACCGCGTTAATGACCAAGAACGCCCATAAAGAATCAATGCAAGCGCGATTCTCCGCCCTGAATGAAGTTTTTGAGTTAACCAATGGCATTGCTCGTATTGAGTGTTTTGATATTAGTCATACCATGGGGCAACAAACCGTAGCGTCGAATGTGGTTTTTAACCAAGCAGGACCATTGAAAAGCGATTACCGTCGTTACAATGTTCACGGTATTACGCCAGGAGATGATTATGCCGCCATGGCATTCGCCTTAAATAAGCGTTATAGCAAAGTCACAAGTGAAGAAAAAATGCCTGATATTATTTTTATTGACGGCGGTAAAGGGCAGTTGGCAAAAGCAGAAGCTTTTTTCGCTGGTATAACCCAGGTTAAAACGCCACTACTAGTGGGGGTTGCTAAGGGTGAATCAAGAAAGCCTGGGCTAGAAACGTTAATATTAGCCGGCAGCCATCAACTGATATCATTGCCTGCTACGTCGCCAGCATTACATTTAGTTCAACATATTCGCGATGAGTCGCACCGATTTGCTATCACAGGGCATAGGGCGAAACGACAAAAGGCCAGTAAAAAGTCAACGTTAGAGACGATTCCCGGCATAGGTGCTAAAAAAAGGCAGGCGCTATTACAGTATTTAGGTGGCTTACAAGAGGTTTTAAAAGCCGATAAAGCCAGCTTAGAAAAAGTGCCTGGTATTAGTAAGGTTTTAGCGGAAAATATTTATGATGCCTTACATGACAATTAGCACGCTATGTGTGTAGAATGTTGTCGATCAATGCGACTATGCACGATTCACTCTTAATTCATTCTTAATTCATTCTTGATTCATTGAGATCAGATAACGAAAAGATTATTAGACAAACTATGTGGACTATTCCCAACCAAATTACATTATTTAGAATTATTTTAATCCCGGTTTTTATTCTGGTGTTTTATTTACCCGTGTCGTGGAATCACTTTGGCGCCTTTGTGGTTTTTTGGTTTGCAGCAGTCAGTGATGCGCTTGACGGCTATTTGGCGCGAAAACTCAATCAGTCATCTGCCTTTGGCGCCTTTATCGACCCGGTTGCTGATAAGTTAATGGTAGTAGCAGCGTTGGTGATTTTGATCCAAGATTTTCAAGTATGGTGGATGTCAGTCTCGGCGATACTGATGATCGCGCGTGAAATCTTTATTAGTGCCTTGCGTGAATTTATGTCTTCACGAGGAAAAAGAGACGAAATAGCGGTTTCGCAATTAGGTAAATATAAAACGGCAGCACAAATGCTCGGTATTATGGGCTTAATTTGGTATCCCACTTATGATGTGCCGTTAATTTTATTTGAATTTCCCCATGAAATTTTAAATGTGGCCGCTTATGGCTTTTATGCTATTGCTACTGTGCTGACTTTTTGGTCAATGGTGATCTATTTTAAAGCGGCATGGCCAGAGTTAACCAAGTAATAAGTCGTGAAAATAGCGGTATTTAGTTAAAAAAACACCAGATTAGTCGCTTTTTGAGCAGTCGAAATAAAATTGATATTAAATGGTTGACTCATAAATTTTTCAATGTAGAATGCGTTTCCAGTTGACAGGGAGTCAACAGATGAAGCGGCTGTAGCTCAGCTGGTAGAGCATCACGTTGCCAACGTGAATGTCACGAGTTCGAGTCTCGTTAGCCGCTCCAAATTCTCTTTATGAGAATAATCTAAGGAATACTACTTTACTGGTAGTTGATAAAATTGGCGGGTTGGCAGAGTGGCCATGCACCGGATTGCAAATCCGATTACCTCGGTTCG
>JBMZDW010000090.1:0-6317 GCA_049614565.1 Cognaticolwellia sp.
CATATGCTCGCCTTAGGTCACCCAATATTGGGCGACCGACTTTATGCCCATGAGCAAGCCCTTACCATTAGCAACCGCTTGCAATTACATGCGCAAATGTTACAAGTAACCCATCCGGTTTCGGGGCGGCCATTAACCTTTTCAAAAGCCTGCCCATTTGATTAAGTCAGAGTTCATCCCTGCGTGTAAGCTACATAAAAGTGCATTAAAGTGAATTAAAGAAAGTGCTGATCGCGTCGATAATATAATGAGTCACTCTATCAATACTTTTTTGCCATATCACCCGTTAAGGAAAGTCTGTTTATGCGCCTGCTGTTACCCGCAAAGTTATGGTTTTTAACGCTAGCAATATTGACCTTAGCTATTATCAGCCCAACATCATTGGCCTTTTATGTGCCGCAATTAGCAGAACAAGCCCCTGAACAGGCTGTAAGCACCAAACAAACAGAAAATAGCACACCCGAGACAAAAAAAACGCCCGCAAGCGAAGCTGACAAAACAGATACAAGCGAGCCAATTGTTAACGACAACGCTGAGCATGACCACAACCATGAAGTTGTTATCGCGCCCCCCGTTGATGCCTTTGTACAACAGCAGCAAGATATAAAACATTATTTAGCGCAGGAAAAAATTGCACCACTAACCGTTGCAGATGAAACCTACCTCACCGTTATCAACGAATACAGCACGGCAGTTAACAAAGGGGTGCTGGTATTAGTGCCCGATTGGCAAAAAAGCATTGCCAGCCCCAATGCTTTTAATCACATACGGGCAGAGCTGCCGCAAAAGGGTTGGACAACGCTGACCCTACATCCGCCGCACAAACCCGATAATTACCCGTCATCAGCATTTACCGCCGCAGAACGTAGCAATGAAAATAGCGAAAGCTTAGCGCTTTATGGCAAAAAATTAGCCGATGTAATGCAAGCAGTTATTGAGCAAGCTAAAACTTACGCTGGTGTGATTGTCTTTGTGGTCGAAGGCAACCATGGCGCACTGATGCTCGATATTTACCAACAAGCTTTACTGGAAACGCCCAGCGCTGTAGTGATGCTCAGCAGCTATATGCCAACCCAAACAGGCAACGAAAAACTCGCCCAACACATGGCGGCAAGCGACTACCCAATACTGGACCTATATTTACAGCACGATCACCGCTTAGTACTCGCGAACGCAAAAACTAGAAAAGCATCAGCTAAAAAAGCCATGAAGGTGTATTACCGCCAACGACAGTTAAGCAATCGGGTCAGCGGTTATTACCCGAAAAATGGCTTAACAACCGCGATTATTAGCTGGCTACGTGCCCTCGGCTGGTAAGTTAGTAAAGGGTAAATTGACGACAAACTCAATAAAAAACCGCCTCTTGTCCTAACAACAAGAGGCGGTTTTATTTCTTCTCATATTTCGCTTATTCCATAGTGCTTAATACACGAAAATTAAGGCGCTGTACTGGCCGTGTTTAGTGCATCGCGTTTACGAAATAGGTTAGCAATATCTTCTTTGATTAAATAAAGCGCGGGGATCAAAAACAGCGTGATCACCGTGGCAAAAACGATACCAAAGCCCAATGAAATCGCCATTGGAATAATAAACTGCGCTTGCAAGCTTTGCTCAAAGTACAGCGGGAAGATACCAAAAAAGGTGGTAAGTGAGGTCAGCAAAATCGCTCTAAATCTTTGTGTGCCCGCCTGACTAACAATATCAAACATGCGCATGCCTGAGCCTTTCGCTTTATTAATAAAGTCGACCATGATCAAACTATCGTTGACCACCACGCCGGTTAAGGCGATAAAGCCAAACAAGGACATCATATTAATGGTGCGCCCTAGCAACCAATGGCCAACAATCGCGCCGATAATACCAAACGGAATAACCGACATGATCACCAAAGGTTGGCTATAAGACTTGGTTGGAATGGCAATTAATCCGTATATCAAAAATAGTGCGCCAACCGCGGCGACGCCAAGTTGAGAGAGAAAGTCTGCTTGCTCTTTACTCGCTCCCTCAATGCCATATTGCACACTAGGATAATCGGCTAAAATTTCAGGGATAAAGTCTTCATTCATTTCCGTGACTACTTTACGTGATTCGACTTTTTCATTGTCAATGTCAGCTGAAATGGTAATTGAACGCTTTTGATTAATACGGGTTATGGCCGAAAAGCCTTGCCCTATTTCGATATTTGCCACTTGATAAAACGGCACTTGTTCACCACTTGGTGTGCGGATCCACATATCTTCTAAATCAGACAGCGATAAACGGCTTGACTCAGGGTAGCGCACCATCACTTTTAATTCATCACGACCACGTTGAATGCGCTGCGCTTCATCACCATAAAACGCTTGGCGCACTTGTTTTGCTAAACTCGCTAAGTTTAAGCCTAATACTTCCGCTTCGGGCTTAATGCTTAATTTAATTTCTTGGCTACCGCGACTAAACGAGTGCCTAACATCGTAAACACCATCGTAACGATTCAGTTGCGCTTGAATAGCCTGAGCCGCTGACTCTAGTTCAGTATCATTTTTCCCAGTCAACTGAAATTCAATAGCAGCGCCGCCACCGGCGTTGGTACCGGCAAAAAAACGTAACTCTTTGGTGCCGGGAATTTCGCCAATTTCATCACGCCAAAGCTTTTCTATTTGATAAGCGTCGAGCTCACGGTGCTCTGGCTTCACTAACTCTAACAGCACACTGGCACTGGTATTGCCGTTAGTAAATATCATTTTATGCTGAACAAAACTTTCGCCGTTAACTTTGTTTTGCGCAGCAATGGTTTTAATCGCCCGTTCGACTTTTTCTATCGCTTTATTACGTTGATGCGCAGCAGAGCCGTCAACCATAGTAATATTGCCTTGAATAAAGTCACTTGGAATATTAGGAAACACTTCGAGTTTTACAAATGCGCCGGCAATTAAGCTGATGGCTAAAATTAATACCGCAATAAATATCGCCATCGTGTTGTAACGCGCGATCAAGGCTTTTTCCAAAAACGGCTTGTAAACGTTATGAATAAAACTATCTAACTTTTCTTTAAAACGCATTTGAAAGCGCTCTAAAAAATTAGCTTTATCGGCTTCTAGTGGCACATATTTCATATGCGCTAAATGCGCCGGTAATATCCACTTTGACTCGATCAAGGAAAACACTAAGCAGAAACTCACCACAATGGATATTGAGCGGAAAAACGCGGCAAAACTGGCATCAATAAACAATAATGGTGTAAAAGCAGCAATGGTGGTTAACACCCCGAATGTGGCAGGCATGGCAACGCGCATAGTACCGCGCACAATGTTATTGCGCGAGTGGCCACTTTTTTCGATTTCAGCATAGGCACTTTCACCAATCACTATCGCGTCATCCACGACAATACCGAGCACCATAATAAAGGCGAACAAGCTCAGCATATTAATCGATACTGACCACTCACCTAACAGTGGCATCATGAGTAAAGCGCCAAAAAAGCTAATAGGAATACCTAACATCACCCAAAACGCAATTTTTATGCGTAAAAACAAAGCTAAAACAATAAAGACTAAAAATGCCCCCATCATCATATTATCTATCATCATATCCAAGCGTTCTGACAAATAATAAGAGCTATCGCCCCACACTGTTAACGAGGCGCCATCAGGGAGTTGCTGATTTTTTTCCGTAACGTAACCTCTAACCTCGGCGGCAATTTCTAGATCATTTTGATCGCCGGTTGATTGCACCATAATACTGGCGGTGTTTTCATCATCAAAAGTGGCAAAATCGTCTTGTTCGACAAAGCCATCGTTAATATTCGCTACATCGGCAAGCACTAATCTTGTGCCATCGCTGCCTGTGCGTAATACTAAATCGCCGTACTCTTGCCCTGTGTATGCTTGCCCCTCGGCGCGTAATAAAATATCGCCACCGCGCGTTTTAATAGTACCACCCGGCATATCTACCGACGAGCTGCGCACCGCTTGGGTAATTTCATCAAAGGTAAGTTGATACTGTTGCAGCTTTTCTTCTGAGACTTCAATGCTGATTTCATAGTTACGGCTACCGACTATTTCTGCACTATTAACGCTAGGTAATGCCATGATTTCATCGCGAATATTTTGCGCCATCACTTGTCGAGCCCGTCGCTCCATTGAGCCGCTGACTGACAACCACATCACTTGGCCTTTAAACTCTTGCTTGGTCACTATTGGCTTTTCCGCAAGTTCAGGAAAGGTAGTAATAGCGTCCACTTGCATTTGAACTTCATCGAGTTTTTCTGACATTGAATAACCCGATTGCAACTCAATGGTGACAATACCGACGCCTTCTCGCGCCGTGGCGGTAATGCGCTTTAAGCCTTCAATATCTTCTAACGACTCTTCCACTTTGAGAATAACCGACTGTTCAACTTCTTCCGGCGCCGCGCCTAAATGCGGCACCATCACTTGAATACTGTTGGGGTTAAACTCGGGGAACATTTTCTTGTTAATGCCCTGATAGGAAAAATATCCTGACACTAAAATAAACACCATCAACAAGTTTGCCGCGACACTGTTATGAGTAAACCAAGCAATAATGCCGCCGATTTTTTCCTGATCGTCGTTTGTTGTTATCTCGCTCATGCGTCGTCACCTTGCGCATTGGCAGGCGCTTGTTGTTCTGACGTTTTTTGCTCGATTTTCTTTTCCGCCTGTTGCTCGGCTTTTCCTTCACCTACAACACGTAACACCATACCTTCGACGGGCGCTTCCATTTGCGTGGTGATCAAGCGAAACTCGCTGGCAATTTGATCATGACTATAAACATAATCGGCATCGTTGCGTAGTACGTCAATTTCTTGAATATGTAACTTGTTGTCTTGGTCTATCAAATAAAGCTTATTGGCGCCATGTAAGGCACTGCGCGGAATTGTCACGATATCTTGAATTTCTTTACCGGCTATTTTGGCATTAACAAAAGTGCCGATACGCAGCTCTTGGTGCTGACTGGATGATAATACGCTGTAGGGGTCGTCAATTTGCGCAATCACATAATGGACACGGCTGCGACTGTCGACTTCGCCTTCGTAGCGGGTTAAGTGAGATGACCATCTATGCTCAGCGCCCGACAACTGATAGTAAATATCCACTGTTGATACTTGTTGTTGCGCTTGATTTATTTTCGGTAAACTCAAAAAATCAACATCACGCTGCTTAATTGGTAGCCTGACCTCTGCATAATCAACCGCAAATGTGGTGGCTAAGTTAGCGCCCATAGTCACATATTGGCCAATATCCACCTGCTTGGCTTTTATTATCGCGTCATAAGGGGCAATAATTTTAGTGCGTGCAAGTTTCACTTCGGCATCGGTTACTGTCGCTTTTGCCGCTTTAACATCGGCTTTTGCTTTTTGTAATTGCGGCAAACGCAAGGCTAAAATTGGCGCTTTCGATAATGCTTTACCCGTGAGCAGCCACTCATCTTCTGCTTGCTCTTTGCGGGCTTGCTCTTCAATTAACACCGCTTGCGCCGCGTCTAACCGAGACTGCGCCTGTAACAAGGCCACTTGGTAACTAATATCATCAACGCTCAGCAGCACTTCACCTTTCTTGAAAAAACCGCCAACATTAAACTTATCATTGACTGAGGTAATTTGCCCTGAGACTTCAGAAATTAAATTCGTTTGCGTGCGAGGTAACACACTGCCTTGGCTAGCAATACTAAAACGAACATTTTTTCGCTCAATCGTTTTCACTTCAACTAACGGGGCTTTAACAATTACCGGTTTTTTCGCTGGTTTAGGCGCGAGCACAGCAAGAATAATTAAGCCGACAATGGCAAAAAAAACAATAGCTATTGGCGTAAGTACGTAACGCAGCGGGATCATACGTCTGGTTTTTTTGTTGTTATTTTCAGCAGCAGAATTCATGACTCATTCCAAAGTAAAGTTAAGGTATTCAATTATTGATAAAGCACATTAGTATAAGAATAATAGTTACTTAGCGCTACACCTAGCTCAAATCAATTAGTGCTTACTGACGAATTTCGCCCAAGAAACTAAAATATCGCGAAAATCTTCCCGACCGCAAGAGGATGAATCTTGCTGATCAAAGTCGATATTTTCTTCGGTTAGTGCATCCGGCAAAACCTCTAAACCATTCATACTGGCATTGGTTTGTATGGTGACATCGCCGCGATTTAAAATAACGCTGTATTCGCTACCTGTGATGGTAATTTCAGATTGCTTTTCTTGCTCAATTTCTGTCACAGCAGATAATAATTGCGCCAATTTTTCAGGATCTGTGCCTACCTCAACTTCTAACCAAGGCCCAATCACCTCATGCTCAAGCGAAAATTTAGCGATTGCA
>JBMZDW010000091.1:0-6243 GCA_049614565.1 Cognaticolwellia sp.
AGGATGTACGGGCCGTTTTTTTGTTCCAGACAAAAACTAAGTACCTGCGTCCTTGCAGGCAATGTCGCGATCACATGGCCATTCCTAGGCATCCTGCCTTCATGGCATTAATGCATCCTTGCATGTCGAAGTGAAAGAGCGACGATGTACAGGATGTACGGGCCGTTTTTTTGTTCCAGACAAAAACTCAGTACCTGCGTCCTTGCAGGCAATGTCGCGATCACATGGCCGTTTCTAGCCATCCATGGCTTCACGGCATTAGCGCATCCGTGCACGTTGATGTGAAAGAGCGACGATGCTTAGGCCTCTCTCAGACATTCTGCCTTTCGAGGCATTAGTACATCTCGGTAATTGCTCCTGCATTACCCTAGTGGCTTACATCCCTGTAAGAACATGCACGTCGAAGTACCGGCCGTTTTTTTGTTCCAGACAAAAACTCAGTACCTGCATCCTTGCAGTTAGTGTCACGATCACATGGCCATTCACTGATATGTAGACTTTCAATGAGTTAGTAGATTTCGGTAATTGCTCCCGCATTACTCTAATGAGTAAAACCTAACTAAGATGTGTGTTGGCCTTTAAGGCGAGCCATATTATTTTTCTAAATTTGTTACGCTAAAACGCTGTGTTAACAAGTTATTAACCTTGTTTGATAGATGTAAAATGTACTTTTTACTTTCGTTAATTAACACACAGGTAAAAAGTTCACTTTTTTTTACATTTTTTTGTCGATTAAATATTCACTTTAGAATCAATTTATATACGAAAAATTTCGCAGATAAATAATTTACTTAGTTTTCTATAACCTATACGGGGTAAGTGCTGTAGATTGTTTTTATATAACAATGTCATCTTAGATATAGCGAAGAAATTGTTGTTTTAATTTTTATTTTGCTAAATTCACGTCAACTTTCAATAAAAACACCCCTTGTAAAGCATTTCTAGCTGTTTTATAAATAATCAAGCCTTTTTTGATATCTAAGCTACTCTTAGTAAAGCATTAGTATGCTGACAAGTAGAAAAGGCAAATAAAAAATTATAAAAATAGCTAACGTTCAAAATAATTAAAAAAATATATTCAAATATAGGAAGGAAATAACATGTCTACTACATTTCGTACGGGTACGCTTGCCCTCGCTGTGGGTATAGCACTAGGTACTGCTCCTAGTTTTGCTGCGGGTTTTGAAGAAGCAATAGATACAGAAAATGTTGAACGAATTGCCGTGGTAGGTTCACGTTCAGCACCACGCTCAGTTGCTGAATCACCAGTGCCAATTGATATTGTTGGTGGTGATGAGCTAGGTAAAAACGCCTCAAGTGATATGTTAGATATGCTTCAAGCTGCTGTGCCATCATTTAACGTGCGTCAGCAACCTATTTCAGATGCGGCGTCATTTATTCGCCCTGTTAACTTACGTGGCCTATCATCAGATTCAACCCTGATCCTATTAAATGGTAAACGTCGTCATCGTGCATCTGTTATTGCCTTCCAGGGTGGTGGTGTTAACGATGGTGCTCAAGGTCCAGATATTTCGGTTATTCCATCAGTTGCATTAAAACAAGTTGAAGTCCTTCGTGACGGCGCTGCTGCGCAATACGGCTCAGATGCTATTGCCGGTGTTATGAACTTTGTACTAAAAGATGATGCTGACGGTGGTTCAATCTCAGTTAAGCACGGTGAGTACTACGAAGGTGACGGTACCAGTACCATAGTTGACGGTAATATTGGTTTACCCTTTACCGATGATGGCTTTGTAAACCTTTCTTTTCAATTAAAAGAAGTCGATGCCACTAGCCGAAGTGTACAGCGTCCTGATGCAGCAGCTTTAATCGCTGCAGGTAATACCCATGTCGGCGATCCAGCAATGATTTGGGGTAATCCAAAAATCGAAGATGATATTACCTTATTTGCTAATGTCGGTTTAGATTTAGGTAATGACAAAGAGTTTTATATGTTCGGTAACTATTCTGAGCGTACGGGTACCGGTGGTTATTACTACCGCAACCCACAAAACCGTGGCGGCGTGTTCACAGATCCTGACGGCTTATTGTTAGTTGGGGCAATGGACGGTAATGCGGCAGCATGTCCTAATATTGCTATTACTGCTGCTGATGTTAGAACGCAACAAGATTATATTGATGGTGTTGCCAACAATGATAATTGTTGGGCATTTAATGAATTACTACCAGGCGGTTATACACCGCAATTTAGTAGTGATATTAATGACACTTCTTTAACTATGGGGACACGTGGTGAAATTAAAGGTGGCTTCTTAGATGAAGCTATGTACGACCTTAGTGGCTCTGTAGGTCGTAACAAGTCTACATACACTTTAGTGAATACCGTTAACCCGTCAATGGGGGCGTTAAATAGAGACCAAGCAGGCCTTGCGTTTGAAGCCGGTTCTTATATTCAATTAGAAAAAGCTTTTAATGCTGATTTAGTGAAAGGTATTGATATGGGCTTAGAAGAGCCAGTCAATTTTGCAGCAGGTTTAGAATGGCGCCAAGAAAGCTTTGAAATTATTGCTGGTGAAGAAGCATCATGGAAACAAGGGCCACTAGCGACACAAGGTTTTAGTGTTGGCTCACATGGTTTTGCGGGTTTCTCACCAGAAGCGCAAGGTATCAGCAAGCGTCAAAGTATTGCCGCTTATATTGATGTTGAAGCTTATGTTACTGAAGATTTATTATTAGGCGCAGCGTTACGTTATGAAGACTTCTCTTCATTTGGTAACACCACTAATTATAAATTAACCGCACAGTATCAAGTAACCGATGAGTTGTCTTTTAGAGCATCTCACAGTACAGGTTTCCGTGCACCAACGGTAGGTCAAGCTAACGTAGTTAATACCCAAACCTCATTAGTCAATGGTGAGTTGATACAATCGGCGACATATCCACCAACACACCCTGTTTCAGCTGAATTGGATGGTGTTGAATTAGAGCCTGAAGAGTCAACAAGTTATGCCATTGGTGCGGTATTTCAAAGTGGCGACTTCTTTATGACGGTTGATGCTTATAATATCGAAGTAACCGATCGTGTCGCACAAACGGATAAAATATTCATTACCCAACAAAATGTTGATAACCTGCAAGGTTTATACCCAAGCCCAGAGTTGTTACTAGGCGGCTCAGTAACCTTCTTTGCTAACGATTTTGATACCACTACACAAGGTATCGATATTGTTGCTAACTACGGTATGGAATTATTTGAAGGCGATACTAAGTTCAGTCTTGCCTATAACTACAACGCAACGGAAGTTGATGATGCCGGTAAATTTACTACTGGCTTTAAAGTTAGACGTTTAGAAGAAGGTATTCCAGAGCATCGCGCAACATTTACCATGGCACAGAGCTGGGAAAAGGTGAGTATGTTTGTTCGTGCTAACTACTTTGGCGAATGGTTTGCAACGCATGCCGATGAGCCAGATGAGTTTAGCGACTACGGTTGGTCAGAAACGGTTGGCTCTTCTTATACCATAGATGCTGAAGTTAGCTACTTTGTAAATGACAGCTGGACATTATCAGCCGGTGCTAACAATATTTTTGATACCGAAGCGCAAAAGCTGCAAAAAAATGGTGGTGCTTACGGTGTAGTCAGTGGTGTTTACTACGAAAGTGGCCCGTTCGACTACAACGGTGGTTACTACTACGTTAAAGCTAAATACAACTTTTAAGTTAACCGCTTAAGTTAATGGAAAAAGCCATGTCATTTGATATGGCTTTTTTTTGCTTAGTGTTTTATTAACTATTCCTGCTTTACCACGATTAGTAAATTTTGATAATTTATCACTATTGCGCTAATGAGTACTTTAGAGGGTTAACAAGATATCTCTTAATCAATATTGTTTTGTTGGGTATAGTCTTGTTTGAAGCGTTTTAACTTGCTAATTCTGTGTTGCGTTATAGCATTCTTAATGGCAATGCCTTTTAAGCCTTGCTCGACAAAAGGCTTAGCGGTAATTTCACGCAGCAATTGAAAAGCAGAGTAAAGGAAGTCTTTTTGCGGATATTCTCGCGCTTCAAAACCTAAGCGTCCAGTAAAGTCTGCCTGACAGCACAGCAAAAAATCTTCGAATTCTTCGACTTTTCTCCATACGTCTAAAGCATTAAACATCTTTAAAATAGTGTTGGCTTTTAGTTCAAAAGCCTTGTGTGCATGTAAATGATATTGGCACACTTTTAGTGCTAAGCTTTTGTGATTATTAGGTATTTTAAAGCGTAGGCAAAGTGTCTCTATTAAAGGTAAACCGGCGGTTTCATGACCCGGATGTGAAGGCAGTTTTTCTTGTTCGGTCAATGACTTGCCTAAATCATGGCACACACTGGCAAATCTGACGCTGGTTTTTGGCGAAAATAAAACCGCTTGTTTTAGTACCATCATGGTATGCACACCTGAACATATTTCTGGGTGCCAGCGTTCAGGGTTTGGAATGCCCCATAAATTGTGTAAATCTGGCCACAGCGATTTTAGCGCGCGGCATTGATAGAGCACCTCAAAGAAAACTTCTGGGTTATTGTCGGCTAAACTGCGCTGCATTTCTTGCCAGATGCGCTCGCCAGAAAGGCTTAATAGCTCACCACTGTCGCTAAGTTTTGCCATTAAGACTAAGGTTTCTGGCGCTATGGTAAAGCCATATTGATAATAGCGGGCGGCGAAACGAGCCACCCGTAATACCCGTAGCGGATCTTCAATAAACGCCTCTGACACATGGCGTAGTACACGATTTTTTAAATCTGCTTGGCCGTGGTAGGGATCAAAAATTTGACCATCTTCATTCATCGCCATAGCATTAATGGTGAGATCGCGACGCAGTAAGTCTTCCTCTAGGGTTACGCTTGGCTCGGCGAAACATTGAAAGCCCGTATAACCTTGGCCGGCTTTTTTCTCGGTACGGGCTAAGGCATATTCTTGTTTTGTTATTGGGTGAAGAAACACCGGAAAGTCTTTACCCACTTGCACAAAGCCCAGTTTGAGCATTTGTTCGACACTAGCGCCAACCACCACATAGTCTTTGTCGACAACGGCGCGATTAAGTAGCTGATCTCGCACTGCGCCGCCTACTAAGAAGCAATTGAGTTGTTGAGTAATATCTGGCATCTTGTGCTATAAGCCTCTGAAAATCGGTAAGATCTAATAATTATATCGCATTAGTCTAACACAATTGCTGACTGACTTTTGACATATCATCGCGTTCAGGTTAATTTCACAAGGTCGATTCACCAGTTAAGATTTCCTATGTACACGAGTTATTTTGGTTTAGAAGATAAACCATTTTCCATTGCGCCAAATCCTGATTACTTATTTATGAGTGATCGTCACCGCGAAGCCCTCAATCATCTTACTTATGGCTTGGGTGATACTGGCGGTTTTGTCTTGCTTACGGGGGAAGTTGGCACCGGAAAAACCACCATTAGCCGCCGTTTAATGGAAAATTTACCTGAAAATACTCAGGCAGCCTTTATTCTTAACCCGACCTTATCAAGCCAAGAGCTGTTAGCGACACTTTGCGATGAATTAAAAATTCGCTATCGAAAAACCGGCGCAACCTTAAAAACCTTAACCGATAAAATTCAACAAAAGCTATTAAAAAATCATAATGAAAATATTAATACCTTGCTGATTATTGATGAAGCTCAACATTTACAGCCGGAAGTGTTAGAGCAACTACGGTTGTTAACGAATTTAGAAACCAATACTAAAAAGCTATTACAAGTGATTTTAATTGGTCAGCCGGAATTACAGCAACTGTTACAACGCCGAGATTTACGTCAACTGGCGCAAAGAATAACCGCGCGCTACCACTTGTTACCGTTAAATCGGCAAGAAGTTGATCAGTACTTAAAGCATCGATTATCGGTGGCAAAATGTTTTCGTAATATTTTTGATAAAAGCGCAGTGAATGCTATTCATAAAACTTGTAAAGGTATTCCGCGTTTAATGAACTTGCTAGCTGAGCGTTCTTTAATGAACGCTTATAACAGCAATAATGCGGTGATTAATCGTAAAATTGTCCTGCAAGCAGCTCATGATGCCTTAGGGGATGAATTCCAAGTGATCCCTTGGTGGCAAACGCCTTGGTTAAAGTCGGTCAGTTTACTTGCTAGCTTAGCCATTGTGCTCGCAGCAGGCGCTTGGTGGGGTACCCAGCAAGGAACTGACGTTTTTGCTCGGTTCACAACAGCAGCAGATCCGCGTCAAACTAACATTGAGCAGGTGCCAATCGTCAATAACGCTGT
>JBMZDW010000092.1:0-6208 GCA_049614565.1 Cognaticolwellia sp.
CCCCATCGAATGTGCCAACATATACGCGCCTTGCTTGTGCTGCGGGTAGGTGCTGGGCAATATCTTATCGAGTAATTGCTGTAAATCGCGCGCGTAATCGTCAAAATGTTCCACATACCCTTGTAAACGATTTTTAGTTAAACGGGTCGAAAGTCCTTGGCCCCTATGATCGATGATGACGCTATCAAAGCCGTGTGTATCCAGATCAAATACCAACTCTTGATATTTTAAATAGCTTTCTGAACGGCCCGGCACAATCACAATATAAGGCTTATCTGGACGTTTGAAGTTAGTGGCGTAAGCGATATTAATATTGTCTTGGCTTGTAAAGGAAGTTTGCTCAACCGTTTGCCAAAATGCCTCAATAGCGAATATTTTATCTTGTGTTAATGCGCGCTTGCTTTCTACTGCTATAGCGTTTGTCATCGAAAGTATTCCTAATAAAATAAGAAAAAATGGAATAGCGGGGTTAGCAGATGTAACCGTTTTCTTGTTTATTCGCATACGTTGCCTGATTGCGCCTTGCTATATCGCTATGTTAATAAACTAAAAGAAAAGATTTTTGACATTTTACTGGTCACCGCTTGGCCATTTTCTTGTGCCGGTAAAAAACGTCATTTTTCCATGGCGCTGCGAATGGCATTACGGAAGTAATTGACCTTACGCTTTGACTCGAACTGAATATCGGTGACTAAGCCGCTTTCATCAATGTTAAATTCAACCAGTATATCTAACTCTATGGCTTTTCTTTTTGCTGATGATGGATATCTGGGCTCGGCAGAAAGTATCAGCTGAGCGGGGGTATACGCCGTAGTAATGCGGGTGCGTTCAGGCAAGCTGCTGTATGACAAATCATGGCTACTGTCGTGAGCATGAGATAAGCGTGCTGTTAGCTTACTTGGGCTGTTTTCAAAGGTGTCGACTAAGTGGGTTAAAGGCTGTGCTGGGTTGTTTGTTGCTCGGTAATTTACCTTTTGGCTGTTAGCGGGCGCAACAAATAACTCGATATTTGAGTTAGCATTCGAGCGAACACTGTTGTTGCTATTTAACATTTGAGCGCGTAATTCCGCTTGATGTTGTACAACATTTTTTTCAATAGCTGAAGTGGAGTTAACGATTGTTAGTTCGTTAGCTAAGGGCAAGGTCTGCTGAGGAGCGAGCATGCGAGTATTGCTAGCTCCATTACGTTGCTGAGCAATCAGTGGCATGTTGGCAAGTGCCTGTGTTTGCCCAAATGCTACTTTCGGATCTTGTACCTCACTGCGACTAGGTGCTTTGGCTGGATTAAATAACGAAAGGCTACCCGAGGTTAAGTCAATCGTAGGGAAGGTAAAGGTCTGCTGAAAAAACGCCATGGTTATGACAAATAATATGCTAAAAGGTGCTAGCCATTTACCTGAATCTGTTGCTTTAGTGCAGTGTTGCTGTTGTTCAATTAATCGAACCACACGTTGTTTTAAATCGCCACCTGAGGCCGCCATTGCCATATTAGGAATGCTATGGTGGCGATGTTTTTGGCATAACGATGCGGTATCGGCTAGCGTATGCGCATAAGCTAGTGAACTACCGCAATGCTGTACGGCAATATCATCACTACAGTACTCCCTTTCGTTGCGCATTTGTTTTGAAACCCAACGAACCGCTGGGTGAAAAAACAATAATATCTCAACTAAGGTTTGCAAAAAGTTTACCAAGTAATCATGACGGCGAATATGGGCGAGTTCATGCAGCAATAACATATCTAATTGCTGTGGAGATAAGCCCGACAGCATGCTAAATGGCAGCAAAACCACAGGTTTTAACCACCCTATCGCCATAGGCACATGGCTTTTATGTGTTACTAACAAGGTGATTTTTTTTGCCAGCCCTATTTTTATAATAAGCTCGTCAAACCGGCTTTGCAGGGCGCTATTAGCAGCGCTACAGCCTTGCAATGGCAGCTTATTTACTTGCTGTAGCTCTATCATGAGCTTCACGGCAAGTGTTAACACAATGGTCAGCCATGCTATGGCCAATAGCGGTAAATATTCTAGCCAAGACAGATACCAAGCATGCGGGGGTATTTGTGCTAAATAAAAGGGCTGTTTAAGTAAGGGTAAGGCATGTACTAAGCTCGCGGTTTGGCGATAGTCGATATCGTAAACCATAAAAAACGTTATCACCGGCAACAATAAATTGGCTAACATTGCGGTGCTACTTAACGCGTAGCGCCATTGAGATTTTTGATAGCAAATTAACGACAGCAAAGCTTTTAATACCAGCGCAACAAGAGCTCCTTGCCATAAAAAATGGATAAGAGTAATTGCTAAAGCCGCTAAAGCAGGGCTGTTTGTTAAACTTTCTGGCGTCATCGTTTGCTACGTTTATCTAGGTTATTGTTAAGATTGTTGCTCTAGTTCGTTAAGTAATTGCCGAATATCTTCTATTTCTTGCTTGCTGGTGGAATTATCTAAAGCACGCATAACTAGCTTAGAGGTTGAGCCACCAAAGGCTTTAGACACTAAGTCTTTTAGCAGTGAAGACTGGGTAACCATTTCACTATTAGCCGGCGCATAAACATGGGCGCGCTTACTTTCATCACGAATCACTAAGGCTTTTTCATGCATGATTTGTAATATTTTCAGTACGGTTGTATAGCCAGTTTTTTGGGTTTCGCTCACGGCGTCATGGATTTGTCGAACCGTCGCAGGTCCGATATTCCAGAGCACGTTAAGCAGGGTCAATTCGGCTTCTGTTGGCTTCACAGCAGATTTATCCGGTAACATGGGTATTTCTTAAGAAAAATTATTTAGCATAATTTTCATCATTAACATTATACGAACTCAGTCGTAATTTATTCACCATCCTAGCTTGTGGCGATTAGATCAGCAATAGCCATAGCGCGATTGTTTATTTTTCGGCTCATAAAAAGCCCAAAGTGTACAGTTTCGTTGCCTGAGCTAGGTTATTTAAGTGCCGACATTACTTGTCGTGAGCGCTTGGGGAAGTTAGTGAATATACCGTCAACTTGGTACTGGAAACATTGCTGAATTTGCGCTGGATTGTCGACGGTAAAGACCCAAACCTTTAAACCTCGGCGTTGCGCATCACTAACCAGTGCTTGATTAATACAATTAATGGAAATATTTAACATTTCCACCGGCAGCTTTTGGCAAAAGGCAGCGTAGTCAACAGGGCAGCAAGCTATCAGCGCTGCCGTGGTGATCTCAGGCAAACGTTGCGAAATATCAATCAGGATATGATGATTAAAAGCCGAGACAATGATTTGTTGGTAGTGGATTAACTTCTGTTGCTCAGCTTGTTGAATAACTTCGGCAAGCCTAGTCATTTCCTCACGCAGCTGCTGGCCCTGCGCGGCAGATTTTAATTCAATATTGATCGACGTTTTTTCGCCAATGCAGCGCAGCGCTTGCGTTAAGGTGCAAATATTTCGCTTAGTATCAGCGGAAAGGTTGAGCAAGACTGAAAGCGGTAATTGATTGAAATGGACTTGCTTGCCTTGATAGTTGAGGTAGCTGTCATGCAGTAGGATAAATTCACCACTAGGCTGATGATATTGCGCGTCAAACTCAATACCATCACAACCTTGTAGCAGTGCTTGCTCAAAGGCCAACAATGAGTTCTCAGGGAACTCACCGCTAGCACCGCGATGGGCAATGATTTTCATAACCGATAAAAACTCGCGTTAAGCACTAACACTATTTGACTAAGCGTCAGCTTGAACATCTTGGCTAAGCAAATCAGCATAATGTTCACCCAAACGCGTGACGGTTTCAGGCCCCGCTTGTGAGTTAAATTTCACCATGTTTGGTGCAAAAGTCGTTACTACGGTAGAGCCTAATTTAAAGCGACCCATTTCTGCGCCTTTTTCTAATGTTATCGCAGCCGTGCCATCAGCTGGATACTGCCAACGAAAGATATCTTTACCGGCCGGCGGCGTTACTGTACCTGCCCATACGGTTTCGATACTGGCAACAATTGTTGCGCCAACCAGCACCATAGCCATCGCGCCATGAGCGGTATCAAAAATAGCGACAACACGTTCGTTACGGGCAAACAAATTAGGCACATTATTGGCGGTTAACGGGTTTACCGAAAATAAATCCCCCGGTACATAAATCATTTCGCGTAGGGTGCCGGTGATCGGCATATGAATACGATGATAATCTTTTGGTGCTAGGTAAATACAGGAGAACTCACCATCTTGAAACGGCGCAGCCGTTGCCTTATCGCCGCCGAGTAAAGTTTCTAAACTGTAATTAAAACCTTTGGCTTGAATAAGTTGTCCTTGTTCAATCGGCCCCTGTTGACTAATGGCGCCATCTACTGGGTAACACAGGGTATTTGGCGTTTGCAAAATAGTGCGGGCGCCGTCTTCGAGTTCACGGGTAAAAAAGTCATTAAAAGTGCTAAAGTCAGTGGCGTTTTTTAGCTTAGCTTCAGCCATATTAATTTTATAGGCTTTGATAAAGTAGCTGATGGCCTTAGTGGTAAACCAACCGGCTTCTGCAGCGGCAAATTTACCCACTAAGCGTGAAATGGCGTGCTTGGGCATCATATATTGCAAAGCTATTTTTATTTTATTCACTAACACTATTTTTCCTTAAGTTTTGTTCTATTATTTTGTTTAATCGTTTAATCGTTTAATCGTTTAATCGTTTAATCGTTAAAGCGTGAGGTTAAGGTGTTATCACCTAAACTGGCTAATATTTTTTG
The DNA here is from genome assembly GCA_049614565.1 of Cognaticolwellia sp. GTDB lineage: Bacteria > Pseudomonadota > Gammaproteobacteria > Enterobacterales > Alteromonadaceae > Cognaticolwellia. The sequence continues at coordinate 4,717 of JBMZDW010000092.1, forward strand.
GAAACTGGTTAAACGTTCGGGGTAGATCTTACCTTCGTTCATGGCGGCAACGAGTGCACAACCCGGATCATTTTGGTGCTTGCAGTCGCGAAACTTACAAGTACCTAAGTATTGGTCAAATTCGACAAAACCGTTGCTGACTTGCTCTGGCGATAAATGCCACAAACCAAATTCTCGAATACCCGGTGAGTCAATTAAATCGCCACCTTGCTCAAAATGATATAAACGCGCCACTGTGGTGGTGTGCTGTCCGAGTCCTGAATTTTCTGAAACCATTTTCGTTTCCACGCCTAATTCAGGCATTAAGGTATTGGTGAGTGTTGATTTACCGACACCCGATTGACCAACGAAAATACTGGTATGTTGGCTCAGTTGTTGTTTTAAATCGCTAATACCTGCCCCGGTTTCATTGCTGACATAGGTTACTTGATAGCCAATATGGCGATAAATATCTAACTGTTTTTCGATAGCATCACGATTACTGTCGTTAAGTAAATCAACCTTGTTCAATAAAATCACCGGCGTAATGCCAGTTTGCTCGGCGGCGACTAGGTAACGATCAATAATATCGGCATTAAAAGCCGGTAATACCGACGACACGATAATAATTTGGCTAATGTTAGCGGCAATAGGTTTTACGCCATCATAAACATCGGGACGGCTCAGCACCGAGTCGCGTTCATGCACGGCTTCTATTACGCCAGAAATACTGTGCTGGGTTTCTTTGCCTTTGCGCCAAAGTACCTTGTCGCCACACACTAATGAAGCAATGCTGCGACGTAAGTTACAACGAAAAATTGCGCCGTGGTTATCTTCAACATCGGCATGTTGGCCAAAGCGACTAATGACTGTGCCGGTTTCTGCGACGGACAACTCATCATCTTGCCATTGTACTTTTTCGGTCGACTTGCGTAGCTTTTTACTTTGGTTAGCTTTGATCTGCCGCGCTTGACCTTTGGTTAGTTTTTTGGCTTTAGCCACAAATTATTCTCATTTTATATGAACTCAGTTATTCACTCAGTTTAGGTGTTGCAATGTTGTCGATAACCGACAAATAAATTCAAACATTTTATATTCTGACGTATTATATACGCAAGTGAAATCAAAGTGCATGTTTCAATGCAATTGTGCCTTTTATCGACCATGCTCCGTGCATTGTTTGGTAGCGGGTGAAGCTGATAGCAGTAATTAACTTAGGAGCGACAATGAGCGTTAATGATAGCAATTTAATTTGGTTAGATTTAGAAATGACCGGTCTTGAGCCGAGTACGGATGTTATCTTAGAAATAGCGACCATAGTCACCGACAGCCAGCTGAATATTTTAGCCGAAGGGCCAGTATTTGCGATTCATCAAAATGATGAGGTGCTTGATAATATGAGTCAATGGTGTATCGAGCATCATGGCCAATCAGGATTAACGCAAAGGTGTCGCGAAAGTAAAAGCAGTTTAGCGCAGGCAAGTGCCGCATCATTGGCATTCTTCGAGCAATA
>JBMZDW010000093.1:0-6054 GCA_049614565.1 Cognaticolwellia sp.
ACATACCAAACGCGGTGAGCATATTAATTAAGCTTTCTTCAACTTCCCGCACCAGGCAAACTCAACATTGAAGTGTCTGCCATCGACTCAAGAATTTCATTACAGCCATGCTTGTCACCATTATCAGCAAATATACCTGAAAAGCATAATGGGAGAAATGTAAATGTTAAAATTGTTTGCCCAGACGAAAAACCTTGGCAGTTATTTGTGCCAGTGCGCATACACACCATAGTGCCGGTACTGGTAACAACAAAGCGCCTAGCTAAAGGAGCGATACTCGATAATAACAATATCGACGTTGCGTATAAAGATAGCGCCAAAATACGTGGCACTGTGCTTAGCAATGCTGAAGTTATTATAGGTGCGCGAACTAAACGAAATTTATCTCAAGGTAGTGCGCTGACTCATAAAAACACCTGTTTTGTTTGCAAAGGACAACCGGTTAACATTATTGCTAAATCAGCCGCATTTGAAATTAAGTCTTCCGGTATTGCCTTAAAAGACGGGAGTTTAGGTGAGATTATAGCGGTTAAAAACAAAAAATCTGGCCGCATTGTTCAAGGGCAAGTTAACGCTATTAACCAAGTGGTAATTAATTTATAATTAATGCTTAAGTTTTCTACTGATTAGCCGATAAAAGGTTAGAAACTAATGACTGTTGTAGGTAGGATATAATAATGGCTATAAATATCAATAACTTGAACAATACTAATCAAGTAAAGCAAAAGCTTGATCAGCAAGTACAAGTAAAACAACAAGTGAGCAACACTACCGGCGCTGCACAACAAGCCAAGCTTGCTGCCCGTGACTCAGTGTCGATTACCCCGCAAGCACTGCAAATGAATGAACTGCAAAAAAAGGCAAGCGATTCGCCGGTTCTCAATCAGAAAAAAATTGCCGAATTAAAAAGCGCCATCGCCTCTGGTGATTATAAAATCAACCCAGAAAAACTTGCGGCAAGCATTGCTAACTTTGAATTTGAACTTGATTAACTCGTTGTTAACCTGGAGTAAATAGTGTCTGAACAACTAACGCCGCAACAATTGATTTCGCAGCAATTATCGCAATTGACGCAATTAGAGACGTTATTGGACGCAGAAAAAGATGTACTGCAACAACAAAATCCTGACGCCCTTATTCAGATCACCGCAGAAAAAAATACCCTACTGCTCGCCATTCAAGAACTTGATAATGCCATTGGTCAAAGTTTCGAATTTAAACAAGAAAAATTAGCCGGTAACTTTAGTACCGAATTGGCTGATATTAAAGCCAGCTTGGAACGTTGTAAGCAACAAAACCAAGTCAATGGTTTGATCATTCAGCAATCACAATTGTCTGTTGAACGTATGAAAACCTCATTGTTGGAAAATCACAATAAGGCGTCGATGACCTATGACAATAAAGGTAAAACCTCGGGTGGCCTGAGTAGTTTAGGTATAAAAGCCTAATTTATCATGCCCCCTGCGTTTTGACATTCTGTCGCTAATAATATGAAATTTTCTTAATTTTTTGTCGAGGTGCAGAGGCCCGATAAATATCGTAGACATCTTTAAAATCTAAACTCAATTCTGTGGTGTAACTGTCGCCTACCGGATAACTTTTTACCACTTTAGCTCCGCGAATAATACCGCGTACTGACGCCTTTAATGTTTGATCTTCAATAATTAAATTAGCCATGGTGGTTTTACCGTCAATATTTTGCCCGTAAACTTGTTCTGCTAACTCTGCATAGGCGGCAATTTTCGACGCGTTTATTGCCATTAGCATACGCTGGCTTTTATGTTTCGACTGTTGCAAACTAATTGGCGCTTGGCCAATTGCCGTTAACACGGGGAAAGTGTCCGGCGTTACCGTTTGCCATTCTACGTGTTTGTTGCTGGTTATTGAGCAAGCGCTTAACATGCCTAAAATTAAGAAAGTCGCGCTATATTTAGTTAAAATATTCATAGTCACCTTAGATATTATTCAACCACATTATTTGTGGATCTGAACCGCTCGACCGTCATCTGTTAACATGGCACTGTCGCGAATGATCATGCCATCTTTCATTTTAATGTTTTCATTGCGGTTAAAGTCATCTCCAACCACCCAACTCGGAATAAACGATTGCGCTGTAGCGACCACCACCCGTGATTGCATCCCTATCATGCGCGCATTCACTAAAATGCCGTCCTTTTGTTGCATCATGGTTCCGGTCACCACGTAGTCAATTATCTGACGTTCTGGCAGCTCTTTCCAATCACGACTAAAGGCATAATCGCCATCGGCTGTTACCCGAATATGTCCTGTGGTTTTAAAATCAATCACCACTAGGCCGTGGCGTTGCATTTCGTGCACAAAACTCTCTGAAAGCTGATTACCAAGCCAATTGGTTGATTCTAAGCTTTTTAAATCAACGAATGAGGCTACGGCAATTGGGGTTTTCGGATTAACAAACGAGCTACTTTTTAACATTTGGTATGCTAGACCTTTAACGACATCATTAATCGCATGTCGCGGCAATTTGTAACTGTTAATTTCTTGTTTATCAAGATACGACGAACGGTAAAAGTCGTCATTTGACTTCATAGAACACGACATTAAGGCCGGTATAAGTATTGCTAAAAGCCAATTTTTCATTGAGCTCTCCTCAATTAATGCAAGTATCATAAAATTACTACGAATATTAAAGCAGGATCCGCGCCAATATTTTTACCTTTTTAAATAGGCATAGAACCTGCATATTTCAGAAAAAGACGGTTCACCTGCTAGAAGAGATATTTATGCGCTTACATTTATTATGCCTTTACTTTGCCCTATATAGTGGCGCAAGTTTCGGACAATGGTATGAGTCACAAGGTGTCGCCAGCATCAAAAATGATGATACTAAAGCGGCAAAAACGCAGGCAATGCAAAATGCGCTTAAAAAAGCCTTACTTATTGCTGGTGCGTCGGTGTCAAGTGTTCGACAGGTGGTTAACGGCTTGCTGACCCAAGATGAAATTAGCATTCGTGCCAGTGGCAGCGTTAACTCATTAGCGCTGGTCAGTGAGCATTACAGTGATAAACTGGTCACGGTAACGATACGGGCAGATATTTTTCCACAAGAGAAAAAATGTTTTGCCGCTGACTACAAAAAATCCATGTTGTTAACCCGCAGTAATATTATGCAACGCGAACAAGCCAATATAGGTAATATTTACGCGCTTGATAAAACCTTGATTAATAAACTTGCCAATAAAATACAGCAACAAGGGCTGTATTTAGATACTAAGTTAGCATTGCATACTAAAACAGAATTTTCGCGTTTAAACCAAAGTCTGCAAACCCAAGCGTTGAAAAACCTCGCGATATCACTGGCCAATCAAACCGATAGTCAATATGTGTTGTTTTCTGAGATCCAAGACTTATCGATGGCTGACGACGAAAGCAATCGCTGGCAGTTTTGGCAGGGTGACAGCGTACAACGTCAATTTAATGTTGCGCTTTATATTTTTGACGGTAGTACCGGTGAAAGAGTGTTCGATAAACACTATCAAAGCGCAGCGCCTTGGTCGTTTAATAAACGTAAACAAGTCGATGTAACAAGCCATACGTTTTGGCAAAGCGACTACGGCCAACAAATCAGCCTATCACTCGATAAAATAGTGAGTGATATCGATGACAATATGATGTGTCAGCCGACGCAAGGAAAAATTGTGCACGTTGACGGCAATAGCCTGACTTTTAACTTAGGCAAGCGACACGGCGTTAAAATTGGTGATGAATTTTCATTGTTGCACCTTAATCATTTTATCAGTGATGATCAGCGCTCGTACCCAGGCTTTAACATTAGCCCTTATAAAGTGATTGTTACCTCGGTAAGCCAAGACAATGCGCGTGCAACGACAACGCAACAACATATTTTAGATAATATTCAGATTAACGATTTAGCGGTACGTTATTAACACTATATAGCTCGCGCTTACTAAGGCGATTGCCAAATAAGGTGAGTCGATTTACACACGAGTCAGTATAAGTTGTCTCACCGTAAGCGTAAGAATAATATAGCAATATGCAGGTTTACGGCACACTTTATCCATAACAAAGGCATTGTCGACCGTTTTCCTTTGCTCGATAAAGCTGTTTGTCTGCCCGGCTGATCATGGTTTTTAAGGTATCGCCCTCTATTCGCTCAGTGGCGCCCATGCTAAAGGTCAGTTTTCTATCACCAAGATCAAAGCGGTCATTTTTTTTAGCCAGCGCTTGGCTTAGTCTATCGAATAGCACTTGTGCTAATTCGACTTCAGATAGTGGCAAAACAAACAACCATTCTTCACCACCAATGCGGCCATGATACTCAGTGCTGCTAATAGTATTACTGGCATTTTTAGCAAAAAACTTAAGCACTTCATCACCAACGTCGTGACCAAAGTCATCATTTATCGCTTTAAACAAATCAATATCGGCAATCGCCAGTGTCAGCGGTAAGTTGTGCTGGCAACAATAGCTAAGTTGTTGCTGCGCTTGATGTAAAACAGCACGACGATTCGGCGCAGAAGTTAAGACATCAGTATTGGCTAAAATGGCTAACTTCCTTTTTAAACTCAGCTGTTTATATAAAACGAGTGCCACGGTAAACAGTACAAGTACAATAATAGTAATGATCAGGTTGTAAATGGTACGTTGCTGAGCTTGTTGCTCCGAAAGCACGGCTTGCTCTAGCTCTTTATCGATAATACCTTGCTGATATTCGAGTTTTAGAATTTCTATACCATTCTTTTTTTCCGCTAATAATAATTGCTCAGCTTTAAGGTTTTCAGCATATTTAAACGCTAAATCGTACGCTTGTAAATTTTTATAGATATTGGTCGCTAATTGATAATAAGCAATCAGGTACATGGTTTTAGCATAAGCTTGGACATCAGCCTCTATACTGAGTAATTTTTGTTTTGCTTGTTGCATATCACCTTGTTTAAACAGCATTTCCAACAACGCAAGATCAGATAACATGGCGTAATAAGCCAAGTTATGCGCTTGATAAATGGCTTTACTTTTAAGCAGAAATCCTTCCGCGACTAAATAGTGTTGTTCTTGTAATGCTAGTATGCCTTTTATCCGATATAGATCGCCCTCTATTGTGAGCTCTCCTGCCGCGATAACCGCCTTTTCCCATTTAGGAAGCAGTGAAGTTATATCGTCAAATTTTCTCTGTACTAACAATCCTTCAATCAAGTTGTACAACACAATAGCTTTACCCGTTAAATCATCCATTTGCTCATATAACGTGATCGATTTGTTGGTATATTTTTCATACTTTTCAATATCTCCCACTTGAAAATACACTTCAGATAAAAAGCTCGTTTTAATCGCTTCATTGGCGATCCAATTGTCGCCATCCCCTTGTAAATTGAAGTTTAATAGCAGCGGTAAGGCCTTTAAAAACTCTTCTTTTTGTAGGTAATAAGATGATAAAAATAAATTGGTAACCTGGAGGTAGTTGTCATTTTTCATCTTAGGGAGTCGAGACAACACTTCTTCTAATGAAATCTCGGGTTGTATATCTTCAGAAAAAGTCGCAGCATCAAGCAACAAAACCTGTAATACGGTATTTTCGTCCAATAAATTTAGCTTTTGAGTTAGCGGCAGTGTTTGAGTCACAACATCCACTAATTTGTTGAGTTGATATAGGCCAGAGAGTAGCTGTGCTTTATCTATTTGTATTTTGACCCAAGTTTGTTGCCAGTTATTTTTTTTCGCACTGTCGATAAAATAAGATAATTTCTTTACTCTCGCGGTGTCGCTGTCTTTTGTATTATTTACGTATAAATGAAAGGCTTTTAAAAGTGATGCTTCAGTATCAAATTGGGCTTTTGAATTTGTCGAAAATAACAGCAAAAAAATGTAAAAAAAAACACGGGGGAAAGTACTTTACACATGACAGCGACTCGTTAAGTTCCAGTGCTAAGTAAACTTCAGTGTAACCAATATTGGCTCGTTGTAAACCGTCTGGCTAAATTCCAAGCAATACCGACTAACATTACGGTCAGCTGATGCCATACATTTCAGCCCCCAAATGAGAAATATGAAAAAACA
>JBMZDW010000094.1:0-5926 GCA_049614565.1 Cognaticolwellia sp.
AAAACTACTTGTCTCAGTTAAACGGTAATGACGTTGATGATATGTACGACCTTGTGCTTTCAGAAATTGAAGCGCCAATGCTTGAAGAAGTGATGCAATATACTCGTGGCAACCAAACCCGCGCGGCAAACTTATTAGGCATCAACCGTGGTACATTACGTAAAAAGTTAAAAAAATACGGCATGAACTAAGAAAAACGACAGCTTAGCCTGTCAATTAAAAGCACCCTCGGGTGCTTTTTTGTTATTAGGGCTGAAAAAGTTATCCAAGTAGTCAACTTTTCCCTAAGCACAAATATCGTGTAGTAATGATAAGTTAAACGCTAGAATAAAGAGTAAACCGCCACAGACATCTGTCATAGGCCAGACAATCATTTTAATTTATAGGTAATTAGAAAAACCATGGATACACCACGCCCAATTAAACGCGCACTATTAAGTGTTTCAGATAAAACTGGTATTGTAGAATTTGCTCGCTCGTTATCACAAAAAGGTGTTGACCTTTTATCGACGGGTGGCACTGCTAAGTTATTGGCTGAAAATGGTATTAAAGTAACAGAAGTCTCTGATTACACCGGTCATCCAGAAATTATGGACGGTCGTGTAAAAACGCTTCATCCGAAAGTGCATGGCGGTATTTTAGCGCGTCGTGATATGGATGAAGCGGTAATGGTTGAAAATAACATCAGTGCTATCGACTTGGTTGTGGTAAACCTTTATCCCTTTGCCAATGCCGTTGCTGATGAAAACTGTTCATTAGAAAACGCTATTGAAAACATTGATATTGGCGGACCAACTATGGTGCGCGCAGCGGCGAAAAATCATAAAGACGTGACGATTGTGGTTAACGCCAGTGATTACGATCGCGTTTTAGCTGAAATGTCAGCTAATAATGACTCTTTGGTTTATCAAACACGTTTTGATTTAGCGATTGCCGCTTACGAACATACGGCGGGTTACGACGGTATGATCGCTAATTACTTTGGTAAAATGTTGCCAGCCCATGGTAGCAATGAAGCGCAAAGCACTGACCAGCAAAAATTTCCACGCACATTTAATAGCCAGTTTATTAAAAAGCAAGATTTACGCTACGGTGAAAACTCGCATCAAGATGCCGCTTTTTATGTTGAAGCTAAGCCAGAAGAAGCGTCAGTATCAACCGCACAACAAATTCAAGGTAAAGCCTTATCATACAACAACATTGCGGATACTGATGCGGCACTAGAGTGTGTGAAAGAATTTGATGAAGCCGCCTGTGTTATCGTAAAACATGCTAACCCATGTGGTGTTGCTATTGGTGACAATATTTTAGCTGCTTACGATAGCGCTTTTAAAACTGACCCAACATCAGCGTTTGGCGGTATTATCGCCTTTAACCGCGAGTTAGATGCAGACACAGCTGAAGCCATTGTTTCGCGCCAATTTGTTGAAGTAATTATTGCCCCTGCTATTTCAGATGCTGCAGCACAAATTGTTGCCGCTAAGCCGAATGTGCGCTTATTAGTGTGTGGTCAATGGGCGACGCAAACTACCGGCCTTGATTACAAGCGCGTAAACGGCGGTTTGTTAGTGCAAGACCGCGACCAAGGTAAAGTATCTGCTGATGAGCTGAAAGTGGTGACTAAACGTCAACCAACTGATGCGGAAATGCGCGACTTACAATTTTGTTGGAAAGTGGCAAAATACGTGAAATCAAACGCTATTGTTTATGTGAAAAACAGCATGACAATCGGTGTTGGCGCTGGCCAAATGAGTCGTGTTTATTCGGCAAAAGTAGCTGGTATTAAAGCTGCGGATGAAAACTTAGAAGTTGCCGGTTCGGTGATGGCATCTGATGCCTTCTTCCCATTTCGTGATGGCTTAGACGCTGCCGCTGCCGCCGGTATTACAGCGGTGATCCAACCGGGTGGCTCAATGCGTGATAATGAAGTGATTGCCGCAGCAGACGAGCACAATATTGCCATGGTCTTTACTGGCATGCGTCACTTCCGCCATTAATTGCGCGGCTAATACTAAAATGTTCAGGTGGCTAAGCGCGCCTGAACATTTTATTGGCAGCATTATGATGAGTGGAAAAGTGTAAATAAATTCACACTCAAATAAGTTTAATGGCTGTTTTTTATCGATAAGATAATGTTAACGACACTGAACATCTGAATAAAATCTGCTATAACTAGCTTTTCTATAAAAATAACTAGTTACTGGAAGATCACCATGCAACAGACATCAAGCACAATTAAAAAAGTTTTTACAGCCTCTATTATTTCTGCAGCGCTAATGTGTACTGGCTTTGCCAGTGCCCACACCGACGCTAAACACCAAAGCCAGCTTGAGCAAGCTATTGCTGGAGAGCACCGTTCAGCAAAAAATAAAGCCCGTGATAAATATCGTCATCCAAAAGCAACCTTAGAATTTTTTGGTTTTAAGCCGACAATGACGGTTGTTGAAATTACACCGGGTGGCGGTTGGTACACCGAAATTTTAGCACCAGCATTAAAAGGTAAAGGTAAACTGTACGGCGCCCATTACCCAGATACCAACGAAGATAATTACTACAGTAAATCACGCAAAAATTTAGTGAAAAAGTTAGCCAGTAATGCGGTATTTAGTGAAGTAGAGTTAACAAACTTTGTGCCACGCAAAGCCAGTGAACTTGCCCCAGCAGGTAGTGCTGATATGGTACTAACATTTCGCAATTTACATAACTGGCGAGATGCGGGTGTAGAGCAAGTGTTTAAAGATGCCTATAAAGCGTTGAAAAAAGGTGGCGTATTAGGCGTAGTTGAGCATCGTTTACCTGAAGGGGTAGACCCGAAAAAAGCTATGGGTTATGTATCCCAAAGTAAAACCATTGAACAAGCAAAAGCGGCTGGCTTTACCCTAGCAGCAAGCAGTGAAATAAATGCTAATGCTAAAGATATGGCGGTCTATCCGAAAGGAGTTTGGACCTTACCACCAGTTTTACGTTTAGGCGATAAAGATAAAGCTAAGTATATGGCGATTGGCGAAAGCGATCGCATGACATTAAAATTTGTAAAATAACCGCATTGGGCCGTTATCATTTTCTTTTAAAGTGATAGCGGCTTAAATATATTAGGAATGTAAGTAAATGAATGTTTTGGTCATTGGTAGTGGTGGTAGAGAGCATGCCTTGGCATGGAAAGCTGCGCAATCAACTTCAGTCACAAAAGTATTTGTTGCGCCAGGTAATGCCGGCACAGCAACAGAAGCAAAATTAGAAAATATTGCCATTTCAGTGGGCGATATTCCAGCCTTAGTGAATTTTGCCAAAAGCAATGAGGTCGCGCTAACTATTGTTGGGCCAGAGCAACCACTTGTTGATGGAGTTGTTGATGCCTTTCAAGCAGAAGGTTTAATGATTTTTGGCCCGAGTGCGAAAGCAGCTCAACTTGAAGGCTCAAAAGCATTTACTAAAGACTTCTTAGCAAGAAATAATATTCCTACTGGCGCTTACCAGAACTTTACTGAAATCGAGCCCGCTATCGCTTATGTACGAGAGCAGGGCGCTCCCATTGTTGTTAAGGCTGACGGTCTAGCGGCAGGGAAAGGGGTTATTGTTGCAATGACCCTAGAAGAAGCAGAAGAAGCCATTAAAGATATGTTAGCGGGTAATGCCTTTGGCGACGCTGGACATCGCGTCGTGATTGAAGAATTTCTTGCCGGTGAAGAAGCAAGTTTTATTGTCATGGTTGACGGTAAAAACGTAGTTGCTTTTGCTACCAGTCAAGATCATAAGCGTGCTTATAATGGTGATAAAGGACCAAACACTGGTGGTATGGGCGCTTATTCGCCTGCACCTGTAGTTACGGCAGAAATTCATCAACGTGCGATGAATGAAGTGATTATGCCAACGGTTGAAGGTATGGCGAGAGAAGGCGCACCTTATACCGGCTTTTTATATGCAGGTTTAATGATTGACAGCGACGGCACACCAAAAGTGATTGAATACAATTGTCGTTTTGGTGACCCTGAAACTCAGCCAATAATGATGCGCTTAAAGTCTGACATTGTTGACTTGTGTTTAATGGCTTGTCGTGGCGAGTTGGATAAAGCGACAATCGACTTTGACCCACGTCCTGCCGTAGGTGTGGTATTGGCAGCGGCAGGTTACCCGGCCAGTTATCCAAAAGGTGATGTTATCTCTGGTTTAGAGAGCAATAAAGCTGCAGATCGCAAAATATTTCACGCCGGAACCGCTGAAAAAGATGGCGCAATCGTCACCGCCGGTGGTCGTGTATTATGTGCAACAGCATTGGGCGAGAATGTTACCCAAGCACAACAAGCGGCATATGAATTGCTGCACCAGATTTCGTGGTCAGGTGTGGAGTATCGCACAGATATTGCCTATCGCGCGATTGAGCGTGAACAAGACTATACAGCCAAAGCACACTAGATTAGATTGTAAAAGTAAAAAGTAGTAAAAAGTAATAAAAAGCCCGTTATAAAAATAACGGGCTTTTTATTGATAGTGTTTTAGTGCTCTATCGTACGCTAAGGCGCTAAGTTAGCTAAAGTTTCTTCTTTAGCGCCACCGGCAATTGCCGCCGCAATAGCCGATTTTTTATCAAAGCCCGAATCAATGGCAGCGTTAATAATTCCAGTATTATGGCTATCGCTGCTCTGATTAACCGCAACCGTTACTACCGTATCGGCTTGACCAGGAAATAATGCTAATACTTCTTTAACAATATTTGTTGCTTGTTCAGGAATTGCCGTAATAGCCGCGGTTAAAATGCTCAACAGTTTGCTTGGATGATTCGACGCGGTATTATTAACAATATTATTAGTATCGTAAGGTTCGGTTTTTATTGCTACGCGAACAATATTCTCAATTTCACTAGGATTAAAATGAACGGCAGTATTTACGATTTCTTGAGCGTAAGCGGGTTCAGCGCTAATCGCAATTTTGACTAATTCGCTACTCGGGGCAACTTTTGCTCGAATAGCATTCTCTATAACATCACAAGCCAATACCGGTTCAGCCGATAAAGCTCCTAACATAATCTGGCGATATTTTTCTGGGTAGCGCTGCAAGGCAACCGCCATGACAACATCAACTTTCTCTGGGTAACGCGAAAGTATGGAATAAACACTACTTTGAATTGTTCTATGCTTCTTTACTTGTTGGTTTAATATTTTAGCTATTAAACGTTCCTGTCTATATTCGGCAACATCCTTCGCCATTGCAGTACTACTAATGCCAGCAAGCATTAACAATATGATAAGCTTTTTCATTTGTTATGCTCTCTGTACAAACATTATGGTGAACGCCACTATATACATTTGTAAATTATTATCCTCATGTGCAAAACAATATAGAGTATATATCGCTTTATATCTCCTGTGTTTTTGTACATGAGAATAAACTAAATGGAAAACGGTTCGCTATTAATTAGCTTAATAACTTAGTCTTTAGTCCTTTAAATAGCCGATTAGTTCAATTAAAGCGCAAACAAACACTTTATCGAAATTTAATTGCAATTAGCGGTTGACGCGGGGCGTAAAATCTCTAAAATGCGCTCCACTTCTTCGGGACAAGTCGAAGAGGGTGTTTTAAGGAGTTATCTAGCACGGCTTAGGCCATGGCAGTTAACTTAACGTTTTAAAACGGATGATTTTGAAAGTTAAAAAACTTTTAAAATAAATTCAAAAAAACGTTGACATTAAAACAGGGTTGCGTAGAATGCGCATCTCGCTTCGGGCAAGGCCTGTAGCAACAAGTTAAACACGAATGAGATGTTTAACGGTTAGCTCTTCGAGTTAACGTTCTTTAACAATTAGTTATCATGCAATTTGTGTGGGCACTCACATTAACGTTGATTTTACATAGTTATTCCTTTTTTCGAAAAGGGTAACAAAAAACAGCTTAATATGATGTCACACAAAAATAAGTATCATTTAGGTCT
>JBMZDW010000095.1:0-5815 GCA_049614565.1 Cognaticolwellia sp.
ATTGCTACTGAGCCAGATATTTCATTACCGACAATCAGTAACGCTTCTCCGGTCGGGCTATGCTCGGCGCTGATGAACTTCATGCCTTCTGGGGCTAAATCACCGGTAATATCAGCACCTTCAACTAAACCTCGGTTATAAAAGTACTCAACAAATTTTACATTGTAAGGATTAGTGACATTATAGGCTAAGATGCCGCCCATGCGCTCTAAGCCAATAAAGGCATAAGTTTGCGAACCTACTTGTCCTATAGTTAAAGCTTCGGGCTCAGCACCTTTAGCGTCAGAGCGAGTGTCACCTTCATTTTCATCTTCATCATTATTAAAGCCAGCGCCATGAATGGACGCGGTAATACGGGCAATATCGTCGCCTGAGTCAAATACCACTAAGCCGTTTTGATCCCAAATAGTGAATGAACGCGCACCATAAGCGTACATTTTCTCATATTCGTCGCTGCTATTTTTACCCATGGCATTAGTCACTAATAAGCGACCTAAGCCGTTTTTACCGCCGTTAGCGGTAACGTAGGCGTCGAGCTCTGCACTAACGTTGCCAAAATCTGCTAGGTCTTTAACGCGTGCTTCATCGGTATAAGCAATACAGATTTCTTCTCCGTCTTCCCACTCATAAATACCGTCAGGAAAGTCGGTCTGACATTCTGCTTTGCCCGCATCTTCTGCGGCATCGCGTTCAAAAGCAATATATTCACGGCCATCGCCTTCATTGGCTGAAATTATAAAATTACTGTTTTGCCATTGGTAGCTCACGATCGTATCGGGCTGATACATGCCATATAAGTGCTGATAACGTTTGAAGTTTATGCCATTGTCTTTGTCGGAAACGTCGATGGTAAATTGACTCCAGTCTTTAAAACCTAGCCCTTTAATTTTTACGCTGTTGTTGCTGAGATCTACGGTGGCAATGGCATTGTTTTCTTGTAGCGAGACATAGGCGAATTTATTGTCAGCAGACACGGCGACATATTCTGGCTCTAAATCTTGCGCCACGCTGTAGTTACGTACACTGCCTTTAATGGTTTGGCCGCTTGGATTCGAAAATTTTGCGCCTTGTGCCTCAAGCGCTGCTTGCATGCCATTGAAGGCGTCAAAGGTAATTTGCTGTGCTGTGTTATTAGGCATACCTGCAGTGATATCAATGACTGAGATAGAGCCTTGTGGATCTATTACATAATCATTGTCAGGCTCGCCTTCATTGGCGACAATCACTTTAGTGCCGTCTGGCGTGAATGCCACGCTGTCCGGTAAATCGCCAACTTCGACGTTTTTAATAAAGACTGGCGCTGCGCCAGCAATATCAAAAAAAGCGATATGGCCATTAACACCGGCGGTACCTGAGGCAATGGCGACCGCGAGCAAGTCATTGTTATTGTCGATGGCAATACTATTAGCGTCGCCGGTTAAACTTGTGGTTGCGGATAAATCTAACGTAATGGCGGGGCTAAGGTTGGTGTTATTAACAATCCCTTCTGCATCAGGCGTGAGCGTATTGGCATCGAAAGCGTTGGTATCGATGATTTCGACAACAGCTGGCGAAAGTGAGCTGTTAATGGCGTAAATCCAATTTTTTGATTTTTGAAAATCAACAATCTCGGCAGCGCCTTCAGGGTCTTGACTATTAAGCACTGCACGCCCGACTAACTCCACTGTTAGTGATGTTGGGGCTTTATCGCCTGTGGGGCCATCAGCACCCATTGGCCCGTTTGTGCCATTAATACCGTCAATGCCATTCGCTCCAGCAGGACCAACCGCACCGTCCATGCCTGGTACGCCGTTAGTACCGTCAACACCGTTTTCACCATCAAAGGTACAGGCCGATAACGCCGAGACTAACATTAGCGCTACAATAGATTTTTCAAAGTTCATTTTTTGTCCTTGCATCATGTTGAATTAATTTCTCGCTCTATATCAGCAATAAAACATGACATTTTTAGGATAAAAATATGACTAAGCTGTGACAATACTATTTAAGAAAGTGAGCATGGCGCTAGTGATAGAGACTACCGCAAGATTTTCCGCTCATGCAGCCCTGACAAAATGGACTGCATGATAAAAGTGAATGAGAAAACCTTAGAAGTTGGTCGTTATAGCTGCGATAAAACCAATAACGCCACCAAAAACGCCGCCCCAAATAACCAACCAACCTAAGTGTTGATGGATCATTTTTTGCACTATTTCTTTCACCAGTTGCGGGGTGAGTTCATTTAAGCGCTTTTCAATGATATCACTGACTTTTTCTCGCATGCCCGCCATAACGTTAGGCTGCTCTAGTTCTTCCCGAAGGATGGCATTAAATTCCTCACTTTGGCTAATATCGATGACCGAGGCGCGCATTTTTTCAATAAATGGCTCACGCATAGGTTGCAGGGCTTCGGTGCCGCCTACCATGGCCAGCATACCGCCAAAAGATGACTGTTCAATAACGCTGACTAAATTGTCAAACGCTGGCGTTAAGTCGACTTTGTTGATCACCGGCGCCAGGTCGATGGCCTTAGCGGGGTTATCGCTCCCCGCTAAAAAACGATCGATATTTTCTTCGGTAAAAAATTGCTCCATCATCAAGGCACGTATCGCTATTTTAAAGTCTTCAAAGCGCGCAGGAATGACGCCGGAGCCATATAAAAAAGGCACGCGCTCAAATAGCATATGGATGGCAAGCCAGTTAGTGACTGCCCCAGATAAGGCAAATAAGCCTATGGTAAAAATAATTGTATTGGCAAAAACATAGCCAGCAATAATGGCAACTAAGGCGATAACATTGGTGATAAAACTCTTGTTCACAAAAACTCCGCAAGGGCATAGTTAGTTAGTGCGCGTATGGTAGCAATTGCCCACGGTGGCGCCAATAATTCATTTGAGCCTAGATGTTTTTTGCGTAAAGGCTAGCGACAAAAAGCCGGATCTGATTTACTAGCGATAGTAAAATAACAATAAAGGCTTCTTATGAAATTTAAACTGAAATGTAAACGTGTATTTTCAGGTTTGATAATGGCGGTCAGTGGCATCAGCGCTGCACTTAGTTTAACGGTATGTGCCGAGCAAAGTGTCCAAGAAAAAATAATGGCACAAGTTGCTAAAGAAAATGCCCTAAAAAACCAAGATGAATGGCGCACGGTTGCCATTGATAATATGGTGCTGCTCACCCTGCCGCACGGTAAAGTGGTGATAGAGCTGGCGCCACAGTTTTCGCCAAATCACGTTGCGCAGTTTACGCGGCTAACTAAGTCTGGTCATTATGACGGCAATCAATTTTATCGGGTGATTGACGGTTTTGTCGCGCAAGCCGGGCCCGAAGACGGCAGCCCTGAAGATCGCGCCGTACCTTTATTGGCACTGGAAGGTGACTGGTCAACCGACAAAAACTGGTCGTTTACCTTAGTGCAACAAAATGATTTATTCGCTGAGCAAACCGGTTTTAAAGACGGCTTTGCGCTCGCTCATAACCCAAGTGAAAAGCGCGCATGGTTAACACATTGCCCCGGGGTTATTGCCATGGCGCGTGGCAATGACGCGAATTCTGCCTCTAGCCATTTTTATATTACTAACGGCCAAGCCCCACGCTATCTCGACCGTATTATGAGTATTTTTGGTCGCGTTATTTATGGCATGAATCATGTGCAAGCGATCACTCGTACCGCCACTATTGACGGTGAGGTTAAGGTGAAAAGTAGCGACTATACTCCGATAGTATCGATGAAGATGATGGCTGAGGTACCGCTGGATAAGCAAATACACTTAGCGGTGAAAAATACCGAAAGTCAGTTATTTGCTACGAAACTTGCTGAGCGTATTAAACGCGAGCATGCGTTTTTCTTTAAAAAACCACCGCCGGTACTGGATATTTGTCAAACGCCAGTTGTGAGCAAGCTACTTAAAAACTAACACCTTAAAATCGAATACCTTAACTCGCCGTCGTTGGAAACAGGTCTGCTACTGTTGACTATCGCCTTGCTTATATTTCAGCTTAGCTTTACGGCCTTTGCGGTAAAGCGCCGGTCGTAAAGCCCTGCGTAATGCTGGAAATAAGTAAGACACAGTCGTTAACCAACCACTAGCGCGCGGCAGTGATATTTCTACCGCTTCACCGCGCGCGACACTGATAATAGCATCAGCCACCTGTTGGGCACTGCTCATCGGTTGCGAGAAGACAATATCTTCTACTTGATCTATCTCAGACATAATAAAACCGGTATCAATCGGGCCGGGTGACACCACGCCGACATAAATGCCGCTGTCTTTGAGCTCATCTGCTAACGAGTAAGTAAAGGCACGTAATCCTGCTTTTGTTGCTGCATACGTTGCCGCGCCCTGTAACGGCGTTCTGCCAGCAAGCGAGCCGACATTAACAATAGCGCCACCACCGGCTTGACGTAAATAAGGCAACATTAAACTCGATAATTGGATCGGCGCACGTAAGTTAACATCAACCATTTTCGCTAAATCGTTGGCTTGGTTTTTTTCGACCTCACCGCGTTGATGAAAGCCAGCATTATTAACCAGCACATCAACTGAGCCAAAGGTTTTCGCGGCTTTTTCTAACAATGTTTTATTAGCGCTAGCGTCATTAATATCCATGGCAATATTGATGACCGATGTGATTGTGCTCAGCTCTTCAGTAATGGTATCTAATGCCGCCTGCCCACGGGCAACAAGCACTAAATTTGCTCCAAGTTGCGCAAAGGCTCGGGCAGTAGCAGCGCCGACACCTGCCGATGCTCCGGTAATAATGACGGTTTTGCCGTTAAAGTCGCTCTTCATGATGGCTTGTTCTCTTCAATTATTTATATAATTTCAATTGAAATTATTGATGTATGTACTTTGTTACAGAAAAGTTGCTAAATTAACGGTTAAATTGATGAAAACCAGTGACCGTTTTTATAAGATGTCAGCATAACAATAAAGGGATCGGTAATGAAAATAAAATATTTAGCCGCGGCCATCGTCGCCAGCTTCACACTCTCAGCGTGTGTTGCCACACAAACTAGCCAAAATTCAACACCAGCAAGTACTGCTGTTGCCAGTACGAGTAACAAGGTATTTAGCCAAAATTACGTTTTTAAAGAATTGGCGAATGGCTTGCGAGTATTGATTGTAAAAACTGATTACCCTGATCTTGTTTCGGTACAAATTCCGGTCTCGGTAGGTTCTCGTGATGAAGACGAAGCGGGTAGAACAGGCTTTGCGCACTTTTTTGAACATATGATGTTCAAAGGCTCAGAGAAATTCCCCCAAGCGCTTTATGCGGATTTATTTAAAAATGCCGGTGTTGATAACGGTGCTTATACGACTAACGACTACACTAACTACCATTTAGATTTTTCTAAAGACCACTTAGAAAAAGTATTAGAAATTCAAGCAGATCACTTCCAAAACTTAACTTACACCGATGCGCAATTTAAAACCGAAGCGTTAACGGTAAAAGGCGAATATTTAAAAAACAATGCCAGCCCAATTCGAAAATTATTGGCGGCAGTGCGTAAAGAAGCGTTTGACACTCATACCTACAAACATACCACCATGGGCTTTTTTGAAGATGTCGAAGCTATGCCTGAGCAAGGGGCTTATGGCGAAAAATTCTTTCAACAGTTTTACAAGCCAGAATATGTTTCTTTAGTGATAGTGGGCGATGTTGACCCAACCAAAACCATGGCAATGGTAGAAAAGCATTGGGGTGGCTGGAAAAAAGGCGATTTTGTTAACGACATAACGCCAGAGCCAAAACAACAAGCACCGAAATACGTGCATGAAAAGTTTGATGGCTTACCGGGTCATTGGTTATTAGTGTCGTATAAAGGCGC
>JBMZDW010000096.1:0-5592 GCA_049614565.1 Cognaticolwellia sp.
ATGACCACCGATTGCAATACGCGCTTTTCACCACGATTAATTTCTTTAACAACACCTGCAGCTTGAGCTGTGAATTTAACGCCAGGATTCTTTTTATCTTCAAAAAGTGCCTGACCTTTTTTAACGCTATCTCCAACCTTAACAAACATGGTTGGGCGCATACCCACAAACTCTTCACCTAATGTTGCAACAGTTTTGATGGACGGACCATCATGGATTACTTGCTGGGGGGCACCTACTACAGGAACATCCAGACCTTTTTTTATTGTAATCATAAACACTTGCACTACTTTTGATGGGAGTAATCAAAACCAATTAATTATTACTCAACAACGCGACATTCCAACAAAGCTTTTTCAAGCCAGCGTAATGAAAGCCGTTAACTAAAATAAATAATCGATTTCAGTGTATTTCAGTAAAATGTTTAATTTATCATCGACAAATTAAGCTTCACTGACTCTAGTTAAAATTTCTGGCGCGATTCTAGCACAAAACCACATTTTGATGCTATGTTAAGCGAAACAATTAATAACAAAATAAGCGAATATTTGTGAATTTTTCTGATAAAGACGAAAAGTATCAGCGCGAAATCCGCTTTTTAACGGCAGGGATATTGAAAAATTGTCAATTCTGAAACTAAAAAGTTCACTTTTCTCATGGTTGAAAATGACAAAACACAAAAATTGATAACAAAAAAACCGACAAAATGTCGGTTTCTAATCAAAACTAAAAACAGTTATTAACCGACTTAAAGTAAGTTATTAATCGCCAATTCAGGGCTAACATCAAGCTCATAATCAACGCCAGCAACATTAAAACCAAACAGTTTTAAAAACTCGCCGTGATAGTTTTCATAATCGGTCAGCTCGTCAATGGTGTCGGTTTCAACACGATTCCAGATGTCAGTGACTCTATCTTGCACGCTATCTTCTAGCTCTTTATAGTTTTGGAATAAGCGACCGCCGTCATCCAAACGTGGTGATTCACCATATAAATTTTCACGAAATAAGTCTTGAATTTGTTCAATACAGCCTTGATAAGTGCCGTCTGATTTCATTACTTTAAACATCGCAGAAATGTACAAGGGCATAATAGGAATCGCCGAACTGGCTTGGGTTACCACGGCATTTAGTGAGGTAACATAAGCTTGCCCTGCCAACGCCTGTGTACTTTCTTTAATCGCCTTAGCCGCTCGGTCTAAATCTTCTTTGGCACGACCGATAGTAGCATGACCGTAAATTGGCCAAGTGAGTTTTTTGCCAATATAGGTATATGACGTAGTTTTAAAACCTTTGGCCAACACGCCAGCATCACCCAGGGCTTTGATCCACAGCTCCCAATCGGCGCCGCCCATGACATCAATCGTACCTTGAATATCTGCTTCAGTTGCCGCTTCAACTGACACTGAATCAATAATACGTTTTGAAGTATTTAAGTTTTTCGTGGTCACACTTTCGCCAATCGGTTTTAGGGTCGAAGAATACACTTCGCCAGTATCGGGATCGGTACGACGTGGTGACGCTAAGCTATAGATAACTAAATCTATTTCGCCAAGTTCCGCTTTAATGGTTTCAATGGCTTTGGCTTTAATTTCATGTGAGAAAGCATCGCCATTAATATTTTTTGACCATAATCCGGCTTCATCAGCCGCCGCTTGAAACGCTGCAGTATTATACCAACCTGCTGAGGCAGTTTTACGCTCTGTTGGTGGCTTTTCAAAGAAAACACCTAAGGTTTTTGCGCCATTACCAAAAGCTGCTGTAATACGCGACGACAACCCGTAACCGGTTGATGCGCCAATAACTAATACGTTTTTAGGTTTAGCGTCGGCTTGCTGCTGCCCTTTAACATAAGCAATTTGCTCATTTACATGTGCTGCGCAACCGCTAGGATGCGCATTAGTACAAATAAAACCACGAATTTTTGGCTTAATAACCATAAAAATACCTTTTTAATATCACGCTAACAACGCAAGCTTTCAGCAAACTCTTATGCTGAACCTTGCAAATTGTTGAGTGAAAAACTGATTTTGAAAATGAAATTGCCGACTAGTTTACTCTTGCTTAGCCCATTATGAGGTGCGACCAGTGGCAATTTCACCTAGATTCGGCAATTTTTTCGAACATAATGGCGAAAAATAATAGCGAAAAATGGCTTACAAGCTAACGGTTTTCATAATAGGCTCGCAACGTTAGCTTATTGTATTCTCGCATTGATGCTAAAAATTCACTGTATGACTGCCAAACGCGCGCGAAATCTTTATCGGCTTTAACCTGCTCACTGATCAGTTCATCGGTATGATATTTTAGCGCTTGCATCACTTCATCAGGGAATTGACGTAATTGCACCTTGTGCTCATTAAGTAAAGTTTTTAACGCCGCATTGTTGCGGGCATTATATTCTGCCAAGGTTGATTCATTGACCGCATTGGCCGCCACTTCCACAATCGCTTGCAGATCAGCAGGTAAAGCATCAAACGCTTGTTGATTAATTAAAAACTCTAGTCCAGTGCCCGGCTCGTGCCATACCGACGAGTAATAATATTCTGCCGCTTGATAAAACCCGAACGCGAGATCATTGTACGGCCCGACCCACTCTGTTGCGTCAATCGCACCACTTTGTAAGGCGGAAAAAATTTCGCCACCGGTCAAGGTCACGGGAATGGCGCCGGCATTTTTTAGCACTTCTCCAGCTAAACCCGGAATACGCATTTTTAAACCTTGTAAATCCGCGACTGAATTAATTTCTTTTTTAAACCAACCGCCAAATTGCGCGCCTGAGTTACCGCCCGGTAAAGGTTTAATGCCAAAGGGTTGATAAAGCTCCTGCCACAGCTCCATCCCACCGCCGTAATGCAACCAAGCATTAAACTCAGTGGCGGTCATACCAAACGGTATGGCGCTAAAAATAGGTGCCGCCGGTATTTTTCCTTTCCAATAATATGCACCACTGTGGCCCATTTGCACTGTGCCTTGCGACACGGCATCAAATACTTCAAAGCCCGGTACGAGTTCGCCTGCGCCGTAAACTTTCACCGTTAAACGGCCATTACTCATGGCATGAACCTGTTTGGCAAACTTTTCTGGCGCCATACCTAAACCGGGAAAGTTTTTCGGCCACGAGGTGACTAATTTCCAGACAAATTTTTCTGACTTTTCCTGAGCTAGGTTAGCACTGTCAGTACCTGTGCTATTTGCGGTATTTTTACTTTCACCACATGCAGTTAAAGCAAAAATGGCTAAGATAGTTAAGGTCAATAAACGACTGAATTTTTTTATCATAATGCTATCCATATATTACGTTGGGTAACCAAGTGACAATACTTGGCCAATAAGCTAACAAACACAATAATACTAACTGTATAATAATAAAAGGAATAACACCTGAATATATTGCCGATGTTGCTACTGACTTATCAGCAACACCGCGCAGATAGAACAAGGCAAAGCCAAATGGTGGCGTTAAAAATGAGGTTTGCAAATTCACCGCAATCATAATACCTAACCAAATGGGATCGAGCCCCATGGCAAGTAATACTGGCGCGACAATGGGTACCACGACAAAGGTTATTTCAATAAAATCTAAAATAAAGCCCAAGAGAAAAATAACCAACATAACAATTAAGGTTGCCCCGACCACACCACCGGGCATTTGCGCAAAAAGCCCGTGCACAAGCTCTTCACCACCAAAGCCGCGAAATACCAGTGAGAATAAACTTGCGCCGATCAGGATCAAAAATACCATGGAGGTAATTTTTACCGTGGTCTGCATCACCGCCGTTAAATTCTCCCGCGATAATTGCTGTCTCCACAAGGCCAATAATAACGCGCCAGTTGCACCCACGCCAGCAGCTTCTGTTGGCGTGGCATAACCTAATAATATCGAGCCTAACACGGCAAACATTAATAATAGCGGCGGCAGTAAGGCAGAAATTAATAATCCGATTGTCAATGATGGCTGTTGTTCATGCTCTGCCTCTATGGCTTCTAGCGGTAAATGCTTGGGAATGGCCTTAGGGTTAAATATTGCAACGCCAATACAATATAGAATGTACATCGCCACTAAGATTAAACCCGGCATCACAGCACCGGCAAATAAATCACCAACCGATACGGTTTTAGGGCTAAAAATACCCATATTTAGCTGGGCTTTTTGATAGGCACTAGAGAGAACATCGCCGAGTAAGACTAAAGCAATAGACGGCGGAATTATTTGCCCTAAGGTGCCGGTAGCGCAAATAATGCCTGAGGAAAATGCCGGACTATAACCACGCTTTAACATGGTGGGTAATGACAACAAGCCCATTGTCACCACAGTGGCACCCACAATACCGGTACTTGCCGCAAGCAACATACCCACTAAGGTAACTGATATCGCCAAGCCCACATTAAAGCGGCCAAACAATAGCGCCATCGCATTAAGTAAGTTTTCGGCTATTTTCGAGCGTTCAAGCATAGCGCCCATAAAAACAAATAACGGCACCGCTAATAATGTTTGGTTGTTAAGCACGCCATAAAGTCGGTTCGGCAAAGCAGATAAAAATGAGCTTTCAAAAATGCCAAAGCTGATACCAACACCGGCAAACAACAACGCCGTGCCCGCTAAAGACAGTGCCACCGGATAGCCGAGTAGTAATACAGCGCAAACTGCGACAAACATTAATAAGGCTAAATATTCCATTATTTCGCCTCCGCTGAACTATTAGTTACCGACTCATCTTGGCATAAGGTGAGTAAATTTCGAACAATTTCAGCCAACCCTTGCAAGCTCAAGGTGGTAGCTAACAACAAAATCAAAGATTTATTCAAATAGACTAGAGGCAGGCCGCCGGCTTCAGATGAACTTTCCATAATTTGCCAAGATGACATCACATAGTTCAAGCTGATAAAAAAGATAAACACGCACACCGGCAACAACAAAAAAAGGCTGCCAAATAAGTTCAAGTAAGCTTTTTGCTTAGGGGAGTACTTTTGATAGAAAATATCAACACGCACGTGACCATCATGCTTTAAG
The DNA here is from genome assembly GCA_049614565.1 of Cognaticolwellia sp. Taxonomy (GTDB): domain Bacteria; phylum Pseudomonadota; class Gammaproteobacteria; order Enterobacterales; family Alteromonadaceae; genus Cognaticolwellia. Next base: position 5,014 of record JBMZDW010000096.1, read on the forward strand.
GTGTAAGCGGCGCCTACCATAAACACCAAACCGTGAAAGTACAACACTGACTCTTGCATGGCAATCCAACCAAGATTGAAGCCATACCTAAGCAGCACAATACTAAAGGTGAGTAGCACCATTAGCAGCGTTAACCACGCCACGGCTTTACCAAGTAATTCGGTGATTCTGTCTACGGTATCGACAAACTTATTTGCGATAGTTAACAACATAGTTTTCCCATTTATTGTTCTTATTTTATTATTAGTATTTTTTTCGCACTAACGAGCAAACTTTAAAGGATATATTACCTTATGTACATTGGCAGGGTTAATATCGAGATGTAATTTTTTAACTCGGAGGTTCCCGCAAACGTACGACAACAGCCATTGTTGAGGTGGCATGAAGCACCCTGTACATCGTCGCTCTTTCACATCGACGAGTACGGTTCTCTAATGGCGTGACGCCATGTTCTTACTTGGACGGAAGTCATTAGAGTAACGCAGGAGCAATTACCGAGATGGCGAGGAACGGCCATGCACCCACGACATTGCCTACAGGGATGTAGGTACTTAGGTTATGTCGGGAACAAATAACCTG
>JBMZDW010000097.1:0-5517 GCA_049614565.1 Cognaticolwellia sp.
TTTGTATCGCTACACAGCACAGACAATGAGATAGCCAATGTTTACAGGGATCATAGAAGCCGTAGGGCGTTTGAAAGCCATTAACACCTCAGGTGACGGGGCGCGTGTCACTATTGATACCGCGACACTCGACTTATCTGACGTCAAACTCGGTGACTCCATTGCCACCAACGGTATTTGTTTAACGGTAGTGGCGTTTGATAGCGCAAGTTTTAGCGCCGATGTTTCCAGTGAAACCTTAACCCGCACAGGCTTAGCACATTACCAAATCGGCGACAGCGTTAATCTTGAAAAAGCCATGTTGCCCACCACACGTTTCGGCGGCCATATGGTATCAGGGCATGTTGACGCGGTGAGTGAAATTATCGCCATTGATCATAAAGGCAATAGTGTCGATTATTGGCTGACGATGCCGAGCGATTTAGCGCCTTATATTGCCGAAAAAGGCTCGATTACTATTGATGGTACCAGCTTAACCGTTAATAGCTTAAGCGCAGATAAATTTCGCTTAACCATAGTGCCGCATACCACAGCACAAACAATTATCACTAGCTATCGAGTGGGGACGAAAGTGAACCTAGAGGTTGACTTAATTGCCCGCTACATAGAAAGATTACTTACCAAGCATAGCCCAGACCAACCAGCGTCGTCGGGTGTTACGCATGCGCTATTAGCGCGCAATGGTTTTATTAAATAAAGAGGTTGTCATGAATTTACACACGCCACAAGAGATTATCGACGATATAGCTCAGGGTAAAATGGTCATCTTAATGGATGATGAAGATCGCGAAAATGAAGGTGACTTCATTATGGCAGCAGAAAAAGTGACGCCAGAAGCGATCAACTTTATGGCCACTCATGGCCGTGGCTTGATTTGTATGCCGATGTCAGCCGAGCGCTGTGAAGTGTTAAGATTACCGTTAATGGTTGATAAAAATGACGCCCAGTTTACCACCAACTTTACCGTGTCGATTGAAGCGGCTGAAGGGGTAACCACAGGTATTTCCGCCGCTGATCGTGCAACTACGGTATTAGCTGCCGTTGGCAAAAATGCCGATCATAACTCTATCGTGCAACCGGGTCATATTTTCCCGCTTATTGCCAAAGATGGTGGCGTACTTAACCGCGCCGGTCATACCGAAGCAGGTGTTGATTTAGCCCGTTTAGCCGGTTTTGAAGCCGCCGCGGTAATTGTTGAAATATTAAATGCAGACGGCACCATGGCGCGTCGTCCAGACTTAGAAATTATTGCTGAAAAACACGGCGTAAAAATGGGCACTATTGCCGATTTAATCGAATACCGTAATGCCAACGAAACCACCATAGAGCGCGTTTCACAATGTAAATTACCGACCGCCTTTGGTGATTTTGATTTAACAGTATTTAAAGACACTATTGATGGCCAAGCACACTTTGCCCTTACCAAAGGTGATATTAAGCCTGAAGAGCCAACCTTAGTGCGTGTGCACTTAGAAAATACCTTTAGAGACTTATTGTTTAGCCAACGTGAAAGCGTGGCAAAATGGCCAATGGCTGATGCATTAGAAAAAATTGGTAAAGAAGGTGGTGTATTAGTCTTATTAGGCAAGCACGAATCACCGTTAGAGCTAATTGCGCAAGTACAAAAATATGCCAAGCTTGACGCTGGTGAAAGCGTAAAAGAAGTGAAACGTCATGTCGGCTCACGCAATGTTGGTGTTGGCTCACAAATTTTAGCCAACTTAGGGGTGAGTAAAATGCGCTTGCTAAGTTCGCAAACCAAATACCATTCACTGTCAGGCTTCGGCTTAGAAGTGGTTGAGTATATTGCTGAATAGCGCTTACTGAGCAGAACTAATCAAGCATAATAAAAAGCGATTGGAGCTAACTCCAGTCGCTTTTTTTGTATCTATCTTGTAGGTCGGTATTTATGCCGACAACTTACACCCGCTACAAACCAGCTTGGATCATGGCTTTAATTTTATATGCTTTCTCAAAATGATCTAATTGATGAGTTTGAATCCACCACGTAGCCGCTGCCATAAGCAATTCAGGATTGTCATTTTTATTGGCGAAAAAAGCGTAAAATGACAAACCGACATTATCCCCTTTAGTCGAGATTTTTTTATCACAAACCTCAATGATTTTAGCTCTTAATTCTGCTTTCATTCTTTACCCAAAGTTTAATTAGCTAAAACAAATTTTCTCAGATCGCGCTCTTGCCGCATGACATGAAGTATATAAACGTGATCATTGTCGATTTTATAAAAAATACGACAGGGATTAACAATCAGCTCTCTGTAGTTTAAGTTTTTTAGCTCAAACGGAGTTCTCCCTGATTCAGGGTGACTCTCAAGCCGTGTTATTTTATCAAATATTTTTTGGGTTAATTTTTTCGCGGCGGGTAGATTACTGACAGCAATATATTCAGCTATTTCATTTAAGTCACTCAGAGCTGGGGCTGTCCATATTATTTCAGCCATTTGCTCATTTGCTCTTTGGCAACGTCATGAGAGACTGTATCGCCATTTTTAATCGCTTGTTCGCCGCGCGCAACACCTTCTAGTATTTGCATTCGTTGTTGCATGAATTCATAGTCCTCGACATCAACTAAATATGCAGACGGTTGTCCATGCTCAGTAATTAACACCGGTTCTTTTGACGAATGCAGATCAGCCAATATTTTGGTTGCTTGGCGTTTAAGCGTTGTCACTAGCTCTACTTTCATGAAAATCCCATTTACAATGTTGAATGTATCACTATAGTAGCACAAATTCTCACCGTTTTAAGTATCTCTAAATCCCTGTTATTTGTAGCAAAGGGCAATTAGCACGATATTCGTTTTTGATATGGAATTCGGTAACAGAGTTAAGTTAACTCTCAGAATATGATTATTAGAATACTTGCGTTTCAGCGGGTAAGTAGGATCAGATAAGCTTATAACTGTAGAGCTATGGGGCCTAAATAACGGCGTTATTTATGGCTCGATAACTTAAGATTGAGTTGTTTATTACACATAAAAAAACCTGCCAATGACAGGTTTTCATAAAAGACCTTTAAGCAATAACTTAAGCAATAAACTGTTTAATTTTATCGATTATTCCTTGGCTATCTAGGCCCAGTTCTTGATGAATTTCAGCTTGGGTGCCGTGTTTAATAAAGCTATCAGGTAAGCCGATATTGAGGATTTTTTTCGCGAGTCCCTGACTTAAAATAAACTCATTAACCCCAGAGCCTGCACCACCTGCAATAGCATTGTCTTCAACGGTAACAATACAGTCGTGTGTTGTGCAAAGTGCTAAGATCATGGTTTGATCTAATGGCTTAACAAAGCGCATATCTAGTAACGTGGCGTTAGTCGCTTCTGCCGCTATTTTTGCTTCGCCTAGCGTGGTACCAAAGTTCAGTACGGCAACTTTAGCTTTGTCGCTAGTGTTTTCGTCTAGTTCGCGAATAACCTTGGCTTTGCCGACTTCAATTGTTTCTGTTATCGCTGGTAATTCAGCGCCAGTACCACTTCCACGCGGGTATCGTACCGCGGCAGGGGCGTTTAATTGATAACCGGTATTGAGCATTAACTGACATTCACGTTCATCAGACGGGGTCATGATGGTGATATTAGGAATACAGCGCATAAAGCTTAAATCAAACGAGCCTTGGTGCGTTGGACCATCAGCACCAACAATGCCGGCGCGATCGATAGCAAATAGCACGGGTAAATTTTGAATGGCCACGTCATGAATAAATTGATCATAGCCACGTTGTAAAAAGCTCGAATAAATTGCAACCACAGGTTTGCGCCCGCCGATGGCTAAACCGGCAGCAAAGGTTACTGCATGTTGCTCAGCAATGGCAACATCAAAATATTGCTGTGGAAAACGTTGGCTAAACTGCACCATACCTGAGCCTTCTCGCATGGCAGGTGTTATGGCAGCTAAACTGCTGTCTTGCTCGGCGGTTCTACATAACCAATCACCAAATATTGCCGAGTAGGTTGGCAAACTGGGCGCGCTTTTCGGCAAACTAGTTTCGGTATGATCAAACTTAGGTACTGCGTGATATTTTATTGGGTCTTGTTCTGCTTGTTGGTAGCCTTTACCTTTTTTGGTGGCAATGTGTAATATTTGCGGGCCTTTAAGGTTGCGCATATTGGTGATGGTATCCACCAAGCCATTAACGTCATGACCATCAATTGGGCCAATATAATTAAAGCCTAGCTCTTCGAAAAAAGTGCTTGGCACTACCATACCTTTTAAATGTTCTTCAGCGCGACTGGCTAATTCTTTGATCGGTGGAATATTTTTAAGTATGCGCTTACTACCTTCACGGATGCCGGTATAAACACTGCCCGAGAGCATTTTTGCTAAATGATTGTTGAGGGCGCCCACGTTTTCAGATATTGACATTTCATTGTCATTTAAAATAACCAGCATATCTTTGTTAATATCACCGCCGTGGTTTAAGGCTTCAAATGCCATACCTGCGGTCATGGCGCCATCGCCAATGACCGCCACCACTTTACGATTTTTTGCTTCTTGCTCGGCGGCGACTGCCATACCTAGCGCGGCAGAAATAGAGGTACTTGAATGGCCAACACTCAGTACGTCATATTCACTTTCTTCGCGCCATGGAAAAGGGTGCAAGCCGTCTTTTTGACGAATAGTGTGCAGTTGATCCCGACGGCCAGTTAATATTTTATGCGGATAGGCTTGATGACCGACATCCCAAATTAAGTGGTCAAATGGCGTGTTATAAACGTAATGCAAGGCCACGGTTAGTTCGATAGTGCCTAAGCCTGAGGCAAAATGACCACTACTTTTACTGACTGAATTTAATAGGTAACGCCGTAACTCTTCACTGGTTTGGGTTAATTGAGTCTGCTCTAATTTTCGCAAATCATCTGGGGTATTGATGTTGGCCAGTAAAGGGTATTCAGCTAGGTTTATAGTCATATTATTCTATTAAATTTCTATATTAATGCTTGCGACTGATAATAAAAGTCGCAAAGTCGGACAAACTCTGAGTATTGTAGGGCAAAGTGCTTAAAGCTTGAAGCGCTTGTTGATATAAGTTTTCGGCTTTTTCTTGTGCGCCTGCTAAACCTAGCAGTGCAGGGTAGGTACTTTTATTGGCGGCAAGATCAGAGCCGGCCGGTTTACCTAGTTCTTGTTCAGTTGATGTTATATCAATAATATCGTCACGGACTTGATAGGCTAAGCCGATTAATTTTGCATAAAGCGCTAATTGCGCTTTGTCATGCTTGCTTGCATTAGTGCTGCATTCTGCCGCCATCATCACTGAGGCTTCCAGTAAGGCGCCGGTTTTTAACGAGTGTAAATTTTCTAATTCGGTTAGTGTAATGGTTTTATTTGTTGCCGCTAAATCTAACGCTTGGCCGCCACACATACCTTGATAACCTGCGGCATCAACTAAGTAGCGTAATAAATTAATGCGTTTATCGGCGATTGCCGGTGAAAACTCATGGTTGGCAATAATATCAAATGCCAAGGTTTGTAAGCTATCGCCGGCGAGAATGGC
>JBMZDW010000098.1:0-5470 GCA_049614565.1 Cognaticolwellia sp.
TCTAGGCGTTTAATTTTATAAATGCCTTTTTCAGAATCTTTACTGTAGTGAAAGGTTTTACCGGGCGTGGCATCTTGCGAGAAATAAACATATTTTCCGTCATGAGAGAATGCCGGCTCGCCTAAATCTTTCTGCTCATTCGGGCGTTTGGTGAGCATAACGCCGTTGCCGCCGGTTTTGTGATACATCCACACTTCACCAGCCCCTAAAGAGCGCGAGCCGGTGAAATGTTTACGACCAACCAGATAATTACCATCCGGTGACCATGCTGGGCTATTTAATAATCGGAACGTTTCCGAAGTTACCGCTTTGCCAGCGCTGCCATCGGCTTTCATGATCCATAAATTATCGCCGCCATCTTCATCGGAGGTAAAGGCAATGTGCTTTCCGTCTGGGCTAAAGCGTGGTTGCATTTGCCAAGCAATATCTGTCATTAAGGCCTTAGCTTCACCACCGGCAATCGGCATAGTATAAATATCACCGAGCAAATCAAAAACGACAGTTTTGCCATCAGGGCTAATATCAACATTCATCCAAGTGCCTTGGCGAACATCAATTTTTGCCGTGGTAAATTCCCCTTGTGGGCTATTAACTGACCATTTTTCAGCTTTTGCTTTTTCTGGATTTTTGGCAACTGCATCATCAGCAATAGCCGTTTGGCTGGTGCCTAACACTAAGGCAATACTTAAGGCGAGCGACGACACTCGAGAAGAAAATTTGGACATAAATCAACCTAACCTGCTATATAAATTATTGTTATGTCTCTACTACAACACATCAGCAACAAAAATTTAAGTCCGATGCGATAAATAGCGGCTAGCGATAGTCCAACGCCGAGCACTTGCTACTCAGAGTCCAGCCTAAATATGAATAATAATTAGACAATTTTATATTTTTCAGTATGGTAGATAGAGTAGCAATTAAAACAAGGATGAATTTTTATGGAAAGATTAAAAGAAGCTCAAGCCAGTTTAGTTACCACGTACTCACTTTACAACGCCGCTAGCGAGAAGCCGTTACCTGAAATAGACGTTGACGATAACGACAATTTGAAAGCCTTGTTGAACACTATTCAAAATCGCGAAGCCTTGGCGTATGTGCAAAAATTGAAAAAAAGCATTCCAACAGAGGTTACTGAGCTTAAGCGAGCACTGGCTGATGTAATGCTGCTACTTGATGGCGTTGATATTAAAGCCATTAAAGCAAAAAATAAGACCGCACAAACCTAAAATCAACAAGCGCTGTCGAGGTAATGCGGCACTTTCAGCCTTGGCTTATTTTGTTTATGTCGACTGATAACCCCAGCGCGGCATAATGCTTTGCTCGATATGTAAATGATCCAGCATGCGCCCAACCATAAAATCAATCAGATCATTAATCGACTTAGGCTGATGATAAAAGCCCGGTGCCGCTGGCATAATAGTGACGCCCATCTGAGACAAGGTCAGCATGTTTTGTAAATGAATGGTGGAAAATGGTGTTTCACGCGGCACTAAAATTAATTGCCCACGCTCTTTAATCACCACATCAGCGGCACGTTCAATTAAATTATCACTCATACCTTGGCTAATCGCCGCCAACGTACCGGTTGAGCACGGACATACCACCATAGTTTTTGGCGCCGCAGAGCCCGAGGCGACGGGTGAAAACCATTGCTCTTTGCCAAAGACAGTAATTTGCTCCGGCGTAGCATTAAATTTATCGGTAAAAAATTGACTGGCAGCATCAGGCGAACTAGGTAATTTCAAACCCACTTCGGTATCAAATACCACACGGGCAGCGCTTGAGCACAAAAGATAAATTTGATAATTGGCTGCCACTAAACATTCTAATAAGCGCAGCGCATAAGCAGAGCCTGACGCACCTGTGATCGCCAAGGTAATTTTTTCTTTAAATTCATTGTTGTTATGCATTGTTATCGATTGATTTTGCACACATTCGCCTTAATTAGATAATTGAAATTAATTCTTGGCTATTATAGCGCAGAAAGTGCCGATAATAGTTTTTCATGAATACCACCAAAGCCGCCGTTACTCATCACCACTAAGGTATCGCCGGATCGCGTTTGGTCAACAATATCTTGCACCATTTGCTGAATATCTTGGCCGATAAAACACGGCTGCTGACAATCAGCAATCAAGGCATCAACAGACCATTGCACTTGCTCACCTTGATAAACAAACACCATATCGGCATCGCTAAGCGACTTTGCCAAGGTATCTTTATGCACGCCTGACTTCATGGTGTTAGATCTTGGCTCTAATATCGCAATAACGCGTTTGCTGCCAACATTGGCACGCACCCCCGCTAAGGTTTTGGCAATCGCGGTGGGGTGATGAGCAAAATCATCAAATACCCGAACCTGATTGACTTCACCTTTAAGCTCTAGGCGCCGTTTCGTATTAACAAAACTGGCTAGTGCCTCGATAGCAACCGCGCTAGGCACACCGGCATGGCGCGCCGCGGCAATGGCCATTAAACCGTTATCAATATTAAAATCGCCAATCAGTGCCCAATTTACCGTGCCCTGAACTTCACCAGCAAAACTGACGATAAATTCACTGCCGTCAGCCAAACACTTTTCTGCATGCCAGCCCGCATGTTTATTGTCGTCATCAACACTGTACTCGGTTGGCGTCCAACAACCCATGGCTAAGGTTTCAGCAATAGCTGGTTCATTTTGTGGCGACAATACCAAGCCATTGCTCGGCACCATACGAATAAGATGATGAAATTGGCGTTGAATATCACTGAGATCATGAAAAATATCCGCATGATCAAATTCCATATTATTGATCACTAAGGTATTTGGACGATAATGAACAAATTTAGAACGCTTATCGAAAAAGGCGGTATCGTATTCATCCGCTTCAATGACAAAAAATGGCGCCTTGCCTAAACGTGCAGAACAATCAAAATTTTGTGGCACACCACCAATTAAAAAACCCGGCTCCATGCCAGCATATTGCAAAATCCAAGTTAGCATTGAACTGGTGGTGGTTTTACCGTGTGTGCCCGAAACGGCCAGCACCCAGCGGTCTTTTAACACATTTTCGAGTAACCATTGCGGCCCAGAGGTATAGGGAATTTTACGGTCAAGCATATATTCAACCATAGGGTTACCGCGCGCCATGGCATTACCGACAATCACTAAATCAGGCCCGTCGTCTAAATGTTCAACGCAATAACCCGATTTTAATTCAATGCCTAACTGTTCTAACTGCGTGCTCATTGGCGGGTATACATTGGCATCACAGCCAGAAACACGAAAGCCCATTTGCTTGGCAATAGCGGCAATTCCGCCCATAAATGTGCCACAAATACCTAAAATATGAAGATGCATAACTGCCTTTTCGTTGTTATTCTCGCTCAATCTATGGCGCTCAATATACCTTAATCTACGATAAATACATATTGCAAAATCACCGTATTTTGCCCACTATCAAGGCGACTGGCTATTATCACAATTTAAGGGCACTTATGAGCAAAGCCGCACTACAAAATATTTATCTCTATCCAATAAAGTCGAGCGCGGGCATTGAGTTATCAACAAGCTGGGTGGAAGAGTTGGGTTTAGCCTGTGATCGCCGCTTCGTTGTTGCAACACCAGAGGGTGACTTTATTACCGCGCGCACCCAGCCGAGTTTGTGCCTAATTCAAGCAAACCTAACGACAACCGGTCTGATCATTACCGCGCCCGATATGCCAAGCTTAACCATAGATTATCAAAAAATTTGCCCAGATTATGTCGAGGTGCGAGTTTGGCGCGATACTGTTCAAGCACAACCATGCCAAGACGTTATCAACCAATGGTTTAGTCGCTACTTGCAACAGCCCTGCCAATTGTTATTTTTTGGCACACAATCACAACGTTTGGTAAAAAATAAAAATAGCCAAGTCGGCTTTGCTGATGGCTACCCGTTATTGCTTATTTCGCAAGCGTCATTAGATGATTTAAATCAGCGATACCCTGCTAATGCGCGAAAAATTACCATGGCGCAATTTCGGCCTAATATTGTCGTTAACCATTGTGATGCCTTTACAGAAGATACATGGCAGCATATTCGCATTGGCGAGGTCGAGTTTGAAATTACCAAAGCCTGTTCGCGCTGTGTTTTTACTACCGTTAACCCTGAAACTGGCGAAAAACATCATCAACAAGAGCCATTAAACACCTTAAAGCGCTATCGCCAAGCCGACAATGGTGATGTCTTATTTGGTCAAAATTTAGTGGCGTTGAATCAAGGACAAATTAAACGCGGCGACATCGTTGAAGTACTAAAACGTCAAACGCCGCCAACGTTTACCATAAAAAACAGGCCAATAACGGCCAATAAGCAGCCAACAACTGAAACAACTATCACTAAAACAGCCAAGCCTAAAATAACCTTTACCAGCTTTGATAAAACCCTGCCGGGCAATAACCAAGAAACCTTGTTAGAACAAGGTGAAAACGCCGGATTAGTTTTACCCTATTCATGCCGCGCCGGCATGTGTGGCAGTTGCAAAGTAAAATTAGAACAAGGGCAAGTACAACAAGATTGCCAAGATGGTTTATCCGACGACGAACAACGCCATGGCTATATTTTAAGTTGCAGTTGCATACCGTTAACCGATGTTGTTATTAGCCACCCAACAAGAAAGCGTCACCGCATTGCTGATGACTAGTTAAGGTAACACCATGAAATTAAATTGTGATTTAGGCGAGTTTAAAACCAATAACGATAGCGAGATTATGCCGTTAATTGATATGGCCAATATCGCCTGTGGTTTTCATGGCTCTGATCCCTTAACCATTAAAAACACGGTAAAACTGGCGAAACAGCATCAGGTTATAATTGGCGCGCATCCTAGTTACCCCGATGTCGAAAATTTTGGCCGACAATCCATGACCTTATCTCCCGATGAGTTAGTCGCTAACCTGCACTATCAAATTGGCGCTTTGCAGGCGCTTTGTCGCAGTGAAGATACGGATATTGAATACGTTAAGCCTCATGGCGCTTTGTATAACGATATGATGAAAAACCTCAACTTGTTTAATACCATTTGTCTTGCCATTAGCCAGTTAAACCAACACCGACAGCAGCCACTATTTTTAATGATACAAGCGTTAACAAATACCGAAGAATTTGAAAAAATAGCGAAACAACATCATATACCGCTATATTTCGAGGCCTTTGCTGATCGCGCCTACTTAGACAACGGTTTATTAGTACCCCGTAGTGAAACCGGTGCGGTTTTGACCAGCAACCAAGCGGTGGCAAGGCGTTGCCAAGACTTGCTTGCTCAACAACCTTTGCTCAGCATTAATCAGCAGCCTTTGCCATTACAGATTGATGCCCTGTGTGTGCATGGCGACACGCCGAACGCGTTAGCGATGATCAAAGCCTTACGCGCTACCATTAATGCACAAGGGCATTAGCCCTATGGCCAACAGCACGGAGTACGCAGCAGATTTTCACGCCGAGGT
>JBMZDW010000099.1:0-5443 GCA_049614565.1 Cognaticolwellia sp.
AGCCCCACCATAACCGCATAGCTTTTATAGGTTTGCCCTACCCATTGAAATTTTTCCAGTCGATTAGGCGTTTTTAACAATGAAAATAGAAAAGTATTTTTCTGGTTTTGGCTGTTTTGATAACTACGAGCAAAGGGCTGTATTTCAATAGTGCCTGGCAACTTTGCCTGAATTAGCATAGCTTGTACTATTTCAACTAACGCGCCGGTGGCCTGGCCTTGGCTATTGATAAAGTGATAAGGCGGCAAGTCTTCAGCCAAAAAACGCAATGACGTTTGTTGCGCATAACTAGACGCTGCTGTGCTCAGGTAGAACAAGAGTGCGACTAAGGAGAGAAAGCGTGTTTTGAAGATTGACATTTGAGCGCTATTGCAAAATTTTGTCTGCTCAATATAGCGTAGGGAATGGGTGAGGTAAACCGCTAATATTGTTGCCTGAAATGATTGCCGCTAAGCTTTTTAATTATCCTGAGTGGTAAAGAACTTATTCAATTTGGTATTAGTACAATTGTACTTTAATCTGAATTTTTAATTGTAAATTAATGTTTTATGTACTAAAAATTGATAAGCAAGCAAATAGTGTTATGGCAATGGCGGCGCAAGAGGGAGCACTACAATGATTGAACGCTCAACATCAGAAAAAATGTTACTGATTTTAAGTGCCGGTGCGGTCGTAACCATATCACCCTTTGTTTATTTACGCTGGTCTGAAGCTGATATGGTGATGGCGGTGATTGACGCGGTTATTGTGGCTATTACCTCGGCATTTTTTGCCTTTGTTTATGTCACCCGCAAAGTGAAAACCGCGAAACTTATGATCGCGAGCTTTCTCGCTGTCGCTATTGTCACTATTGTTGCCATTCGTGGGCAGTCACATCTGTTTTGGCTGTTTCCGTCAATGATTTCATTTTTTTATATTTTACCTGAGCGTACGGCAGGCCTTATCTGTGGTATTGCTATCACGCTAATTGCCATTATATTGTTTCCTATCACAGCGCTATTAGAGTTTTTAACTACCCTATTCACCTTGGTGTTAACGGCGGTGTTTACTTATGTGATCTTTAGCAATAACCACAAAATCAATGAAAAATTGACCTTACTCACCCGTATTGATCCATTAACTTTGGCCGGCAATCGTCGTGCATTGGACAACAAACTTGTCAACATTCTTGCTGATCAAAAAAGAACCCCTTCTCAAACTTCATTATTATTACTAGATTTAGATCATTTTAAGCGCATTAATGATAATTACGGTCATGCCAGTGGCGATCGTGTTTTAGTGGAATTGGCCAAGCTAATTAGAAACAGCTCTCGGCCGCTCGATAAGCTCTATCGCTTTGGCGGCGAAGAGTTTATTGTTTTACCGCTAAAGGTTGATTTATTTGCGGCGCAGCAAGTGGCAGAAAAGTTACGTCGATTAATTGCCCAGGCGACGTTTGCCGATGAGATTTCATTGACCGTTTCTATTGGCGTAGCGCAGTATCGCGCGGGTGAAAGCGCAGAGTCATGGATAAGTCGAGCAGATGCCGCCTTATATGCTGCAAAAAATAGCGGCCGTAATCGCGTGGTGATTGAGGCTGAAGCAGCAGATAAGGTGAGTTAAGCCAGCGGATTCGCCTAGCTAGACAAAATTCACATTATTCTTTTATTTCGACAATCGCTTGGCGGTGTTTTAAGTGTAAGCCGTTAAAAAACTTCAATAACGTGTCAGTCGTGCATACGCGGTAATGCTTGTGCTCAGGTTTTCGAAAAAAAGCACTGAGCTCATGTTTGCTTAAGGTTAACTCGGCAGCATCGAGCAGGGTAATAATATCATCGGCTTTTAACGCGAGGGCTATTTTTACTTTGTTAAAGATAATGTTGTGATTAATGCTTTGATTTAATTGCGCTTGTACGCCCTCTTTAGCGCCACGGCAATGGATGATCAAGCCATCAAGAAAGCTTGCTAACACGTTATCAGCAAGGCGAGCAAAGCTTGGTTCGCCATTTTTACGGAAAAAATCATGTATTTCTGCTTCAGTTTTTGGGCATTGTGCTAACTGAAAAATTTCCAGTATTTGTGCATTACTCAGGGTAAATATATAACGAATATGCTGTAAAACTTCGTTGTTAGTCATGTGTTTTCCTATAGAAATGACTTAACGCTAAGCGCTAGTGTGGCCGGTGTTTACTTTCGCGATAATATTGCCCGTACATCAAGTAAAGCTAAGGGTTAAGCAAATGGCGATTGTGGCAATAATCGCCAATTTTGTTATTTGCTTGCTGTGTTGTTGTTGCTGGTGCTGTATTTGCTTGAGCGTTATTAATTGTTGACGCTGAGCTTGACGATTAGTTTTTAAGTAGTCGTAGACTAAGTCTGGAATTTCTGGCAATTTCTCATTCCAAAACGGTAAATTGTCTTTAACTTTGGTAAATACCGCTTTGACGCCCATTTGCTCTTTGACCCAGTTTTCTAAAAACGGCTTGGCGGTTTGCCATAGATCTAAGGCCGGATAAAGCTGACGACCCAAGCCTTCAATGTATAACAGGGTTTTTTGCAGTAATACTAATTGCGGCTGCACTTCCATATTAAAGCGGCGCGCGGTATTAAACAGGTTCACTAACACTTGACCAAAAGATATTTCTGATAAAGGCTTGTTAAATATCGGCTCGCAAACCGTGCGAATAGCAAACTCAAACTCATCAACGCTGGTGTTACTAGGCACCCAACCAGAATCAACATGCAGTTGCGCTACTTTACGGTAATCACGGTTAAAAAATGCGACAAAGTTTTCTGCTAAATAGCGTTTATCTTCACGGTTTAAGGTGCCGACAATACCGCAATCTATGGCAATCCACGTTGGGTCTTTAGGGTCAGTTGCATCAACAAATACGTTGCCGGGGTGCATATCGGCATGAAAAAAACTGTCGCGAAATACTTGGGTAAAAAATACTTCGACACCGCGTTCGGCTAACAGTTTCATATCAACATTTTTTGCTTGTAAGCTGTCGACTTCGCCAACACCTATGCCATAAATACGCTCCATCACCATAACGTTTTTTGAGCTATATTCGCTATAAACCTCTGGTACGTATAACACCTTATCGCTGCCTCGGCCTTGGCTAAAGTTGCGTTTTAGCTGAATGGCATTGCCGGCTTCACGATTTAAATCGAGTTCTTCTAAAATGGTTTTCTTATATTCCGCTACCACTTCAACCGGGCGTAAACGTTTGCCATCAGGTAACCAGCGAGCAACGAGGTTGGCGAACGACAACATCACTTTAATGTCGGCCAAGATGGTTTTTTCAATCTTAGGTCGCAATACTTTTAACACCACGGCCCGCTCACCATCGTCGGTAATCATAGTGGCGGTGTGTACTTGCGCTATTGAGGCTGAGGCCAGTGGTGTTAAATCAAAATCTTTAAAATGCTCAGCGAAAGCGTCAGCGCCGATAGCGGCAATAATAATGGCTTGCGCGCGCTCGCCAGAAAAGGCCGGCACTCTATCTTGCAATAAGCTCAGTTCGGTGGCGAAGTCATCGGGCAGTAAATCTCGACGGGTTGAGAGCATTTGGCCAAACTTAACAAATACCGGACCCAGAGATTCAATCGCCAAACGAAATCGTTGGGCTTGGGATTTATCTTTATGCTTGTTTCTCAGCCAAAAAAACGACCTGCGCGCAATTTTTACATACCAAGGTAGGTATTTTTTCGGCACGAGTTCATCAAGGCCAAACTGAAGAAATGTTTTTACTATCTTGTATAAACGTTTGCTACTCACGACTGGGCCTTATGATGCTTTGCGGTGTTGATTATTTTATCAATACGTTGGCTTAACGCTGAAACGTTTTCGGCTACTTGTTCAACATTGCTACTAAAATAAGCGATTTCAGCGCCGGTTACCATCAGTCGTTTTTCATGGACTAACCATTCACTGGCATCCGCTTGAATTTGTGTTGCGGCAAAATTGGCTTTGTTGAGCAGTTTGCGACCGAGTTGTCCGAGTTTGTAGCTAGGAATATCACCAATGCGCTTTGCGAGCTCACTTTGCCAGTCAATATCTAAAGTTTGGGCAATCTCGGCGAAACGTTGAGCTACCTTGAGGTCACCTTGAATATCAAGCTTGTCATTTTTAATTAAATCAGTCAGTTGTTGATCTTTCTTAAGCTCGATTAGCGTACTGATGCTAGTGATAATACTGCAGTCATTATGTTCATCACTGCTGGTAACATGTATTTTTTCATCGCTAATGGTAAAGCTTAATGGCATAGGTAATTCCGCCAACTTTACCGTTAAGGTTTTGCCAGATAATGGCTTTAACGCTAGCGTGCCGTGCAAATTATATTGCAGAAACTGATTGATTAGCGTTTCTAGCATCGCGCTGATGGCTTGAGCAAACAATAATTGTTGGCTGATATCCTGACGCATAGCTTAAAATTTATAACCTTTATGTAGCGCAACGACACCGCCAGTTAAGTTTTTATAGCTGGTTTGTTCAAAGCCGGCATCATCCATCATGGTTTTTAAGGTTTCTTGATCTGGATGCATGCGAATAGACTCGGCGAGGTATTGATAGCTGTCGCCGTCTTTTGCCACTAACTCGCCCATTTTAGGTAAGATATTAAATGAGTAAAAGTCGTAGGCTTTGTTGACCAGTTCATGCTCAGGTTTAGAAAACTCTAACACCAATAAACGCCCGCCCGGCTTTAATACCCGGTACATAGAGCGCAGCGCCATGGCTTTATCGGTGACATTACGTAAACCGAATGCAATGGTGATAACGTCGAAAGTATTGTCTTCGAACGGTAAATATTGCGCGTTTGCTTGCACATATTCTATGTTTTGCACTAAACCACGATCACGTAATTTATCGCGACCAACATTGAGCATTGAGCTATTAATATCGGCTAATATTACTTTACCTTCACGGCCAACCAGTTGCGAAAATTTTGCTGTTAAATCGCCAGTACCACCGGCTAAATCTAACACGGTATTACCCGGGCGAACGCCACTGGCGTCGATAGTAAAACGTTTCCACAAGCGGTGAATGCCAAATGACATCAAGTCATTCATGATATCGTATTGCTGGGCAACCGAATGAAATACACTAGCTACTTTCGACTCTTTTTCATTTTTTTCGACGGTCTGAAAACCAAAATGTGTGGTGTTTTCGTCACTCTTTACGCCCTTGTTATCGCCCTTGTTTTCGCCAAGGTTGTCGTGGTTAACTTGTTGATTTTGATCCTGTGCAGACATCATGATTTCGCTATTTTCTAAAATTATCGCTAGTTTAGCGCATTTTTTTCGATTAATTAACTCTTGAGATCAAGCAGAGGGTGATTAGTGGCGATTAGGCGTTAGAATATTTTTCACGGTTAGCCAACCAGCGATTGATCAGCGCATTGGCTTGTTCAGGATATTGTTGCCATATTAAGCGCGCATGTTGTTGTACTTCAGGTATTAA
>JBMZDW010000100.1:0-5395 GCA_049614565.1 Cognaticolwellia sp.
AAAAAAAGAGCAGACACAGGCTAAGTTAACGCCGGAAAAAATCATTGAAAAACCGCTAACAAAAGCCATTGAACCTCATGCCAAAAACATTGATAAATTACCCAACGCACCGGCGAATAAAACGCCGATAAAACCTGTACCAACACCCGCACCAGAAAGAAAAAAGTTAGATAGCTTTACACAACTGCAAAGGCTGCGTAGTCAGCTTAACCAAAGTGCGTCTAAGCTTTCAGATAACCCGTATCAGCGCTACCAAGCCCCCTCCACTTTTAATAACGGGGCTAAATCGGTACCTCATTCGGTGCCGGTAAAAGATGAAGACAAGCAGCGCCAAGCGAACACGCAAACGATGGGAGCCGGCGTTGCCATGACCAAAGGAGATAATGGCATTTGTACTGTGACACAAGATATGAGCGTTTATGGCCTGAACGAAGGCTCTTCAACACAGTTTTTTAGTTGTGGCGAATCTAAATTTGATAAAAACTTTCGCCAGCATATGCAAAAGGTTAACGCAAAGCTGGGTAAAAAATAGCCCTGAATGAGCAATAGCCATTGAATTACTGATTCATATCAAAGTCCTAGCCTTGAAGTTAAGCGTGTTCGGCGTAGACTTAAAGCTTAAAGTATTTTTTCAAGAAGAAAACTTCTTATGCCTAATAAAATATTACTTTGCTTTATTATTTTACTGCTTGCTGGTTGCGATAACGGGCAAAAAAATATCGCGCTCGGTACCTTAGAACGCGACCGCATTGCTCATACAGCCACCGTAAGTGAAGTTATTACCCACTTACCTGTTAAAGCCGGAAGTATGGTCAGTAAAGGCAGGGTATTAGTAAAACTTGATGATACCCTACAACAAGCCCTTGTCGCCAAAGCGCAAGCGCAGGTGCAACAAGCACAAGCAAACTTAGACAAAGCGCATAATGGTGCCCGCCCTGAAGAAGTCGCCATTGCTAAAACCAAAGTGGCGGGCGCGCAAGCCGCCTTACTAAAAAGCACCGCTGATTATGTCAGAGCCCAAAGTCTGAGCAAAGCCAACTTAACCAGCCAAGCAACACTCGATAGTGCTTTAGCAACCCGTGATGAAAACGCCGCCGCCCTGCACAGCGCTCAAGAGCAATTATTGAAACAGGTCAATGGCACGCGCATTGAAGACCTCGCCATTGCTGAGGCGATGTTAGCCACGAGTATTGCCGTGTTGACGAGTGAAGAAAAAAAGCTCAGTGATTTAACCATTACCGCAAAACGCAGCGGTATTTTAGATAATTTACCTTGGAACTTAGGTGAGCGTGTTACTGCCGGTAGCCCGGTCGCTATTGTGCTAGCCGGTAAAGCGCCGTTTGCTCGGGTGTATATTCCTGAGCCTTATCGGGTTCATATCAGCGTTGGTGATAAACTCAATGTCGATGTTGACGGTTTAACTCAGCCGCTACAGGGCGTGGTACGTTGGTTAGCTACCGAACCGGCATTCACCCCTTACTATGCCCTTAACCAAGCTGAACGCGCTAACTTAATGTACTTAGCTGAAATTATGCTACCCGATAGCGCAGCGAACTTACCGAGCGGTATTCCGGCGCAAGTAACCTTACCGAGTAAAACCTTACAAATCACCTCGCCGCTTGATAGCAAAAAAAGCGAGCGCTAATGACAGAATTAGCCATTGATGCCAACAACTTAACCCGTCACTTTGGCGCGGTAACGGCAGTGTCGGCATTAAACTTACAAGCTCAAAAACAGCGTATTTATGGTTTTTTGGGCCCTAATGGCTCAGGAAAAACCACCGCGATTCGTTTATTTACCGGTTTATTAAAACCAAGTGCCGGTAGCGTTAACGTATTAGGTTGCCATTTGCCAGAGCATGCGAATAACTTGCGCCGGCAAATCGGTTATATGACACAAAAATTTTCCTTATATGATGATTTAACCATCAAAGAAAATATGCAGTTTATCGCCCGTATTTATGGCCTAACACCGAATGAGCAAAAATATCGCCTTGATGAACTCAGCAGTACTTACCAATTAACCAAACTCAGCAACCAATTATCAGGCAGTTTAAGCGGCGGCCAAAAGCAACGATTAGCGCTGGCTTGCGCGGTTATGCATAAGCCAAAACTGCTGTTTTTGGATGAACCAACATCAGCAGTTGATCCGGAAAACCGTCGTGAATTTTGGGAGCAGTTATTTGATTTATGCGATCAAGGCATCACCATTTTAGTATCAACACACTATATGGATGAAGCAGAGCGTTGCCATAAATTAGCCATTTTAGACAATGGCGTAAAATGCGCTGATGGCTCACCCGAACAATTGATGACTGATTTACCCGCCAATGTCATTGAACTATCAAGCGATAATCTTAGACAACTCAAACAGCAATTAATCTCCTTGCCTGAGGTGGTGTCAGCATCGCAGCTTGGCGCTCATTTACGGGTATTAATCAGCAAAACCATCACTGAGCCCATGACGTTTCTCACCCAGACAAACATTATTCCTCACAACGCAAAAATGCAGGTCGTCAGAGCAAGTCTTGAAGATGTCTTTGTGTTATCAACAAACGATAGCATGGGTCATAAATTATCCGCTAATAAGGTGAAGCCATGAAAGCCTTATTAAGAATTCAAGCGATTATTATTAAAGAATTAGTGCAATTAAAGCGTGATCGTATGACCTTTGCCATGGTGATCATGATCCCGCTAGTGCAGCTGTTATTGTTTGGTTTTGCCATTAACACCAACGTGCGCCATATCCCCGTTGGCGTATTAGATCACAGCCAAACCGGTTTAAGCCGCGTACTACAACAAACCGTGATCGCCACCAATATTGTTACCGTTAAACACCATTACGCTTCATTAAACACGGCAAAGGCCGCCATTGATCGCGGTGAAGTGCGCGCGGTATTGATTATTCCAAATGATGTTAGCCAACGATTAGTGCGCCATGCTAGCGTGGGATTTGGCTCACCACCGGCCAGTGATGAAGAAACCAGCCGCCCCATTGCCCAATGGCTTGTTGATGGCTCCGACACCGCCATTGCTAGCAGTATTAAAAGTTTACGTAATATGCCATTAGCAGCGTTGTTAGATAAGCCGGTCAATCGTCAGGTGCCGACCTTTGAAGTTACCCTGCTATATAACCCTGAGCAGCGCAGTGTGGTCAATATTGTCCCTGGCCTAGTCGGTATTATTCTGACCATGACCATGATCATGTTCACCTCAGCCGCCATTGTTCGTGAACGCGAGCGCGGTAATATGGAGCTGTTAATTACCACGCCCATCGCCTCGCTTGAACTAATGCTAGGTAAAATTGTGCCGTATATTTTTATCGGCGCTATTCAAGTGATGATTATTTTAGGGTTAGGGTATTTCTTTTTTAATGTGCCGATTAATGGTGGATTATGGCAACTGGCGTTCGCTACCTTGCTGTTTATTTGTGCGAGCTTGGTGTTAGGGTTAGTTATTTCTACCTTGGCAAAAAATCAGCTGCAATCAATGCAAATGACGGTGTTTGTGTTATTACCCTCAATATTACTTTCTGGCTTTATGTTCCCTTATGAAGCTATGCCTGAATTGGCACAATACATTGCCGAAGCATTACCGGCCACGCACTTCATTCGCTTAATTCGCGGCGTGGTGCTGCGTGATGTTGCCGTTGTTAATATGACCTTTGATATGTTGTGGCTGATCGGGTTTACGCTACTAGGCTTACTTGTTGCCGCACTGAGGTTTAAAAAGACCTTAGATTAGCTTGTAGATCTTATATACCGGCAATATAACTCAAACTTCTACAAGGTATAACCATGGTGAATAGTGTTTATTTAATCAAATGATTCATAGTCGCCAAAAAATCAGGTAAAATAGCGGCAAAATTTGTCCCAGCTAATGACCATATTATTAGCATTTTATAGCTAGAGAGAGTATCAAATGAGCCTGTATTTAGAATATATAGCAGAAATTGAGAGCCGTAAACAAGAGCAAGGACTAGCGCCTAAGCCAATTGATAGTGCTGAGTTATTATCTGAAATCATCGAGCAAATTAAAGATCAAGCCAATGAGCACAGAGCAGACTCGCTTAATTTTTTCATCTACAACACCTTACCAGGTACCACCAGTGCCGCGGGCGTTAAAGCGAAATTTTTAAAAGCCATTATTTTAGGTCAAGCGGTTATTGCTGAGATCTCAGTTGAGTTTGCTTTTGAATTACTATCACATATGAAAGGCGGCCCTTCTATCGAAGTATTGCTTGACCTTGCCTTAGGTGACAACGCGGCATTAGCCACGCAAGCAGCACAAGTATTAAAAACCCAAGTATTTTTATACGACGCAGATACCGCGCGCCTTGAAGCTGCTTTTAAAGCCGGTAACGCGATTGCTAAAGACATTCTTGAAAGCTACACCCAAGCCGAGTTCTTTACTAAGTTACCCGAAGTAGCAGAAAAAATTGATGTCGTGACCTACATTGCCGGTGAAGGTGATATTTCAACTGACTTACTGTCGCCGGGTCATCAAGCGCACTCTCGTGCTGACCGTGAATTACACGGCAAATGTATGATCACCCCAGAAGCACAAGTCGAAATACAAGCACTACAAGCTAAACACCCTAACGCAAAAGTGATGTTGATTGCTGAAAAAGGCACTATGGGTGTGGGTTCTTCGCGTATGTCAGGCGTTAACAACGTCGCACTTTGGGCGGGTAAACAAGCCAGCCCTTACGTACCATTTATTAATATTGCACCGGTTGTTGCGGGTACTAACGGTATCGCGCCTATCTTTTTGACCACGGTTGATGTAACTGGCGGTATTGGTCTTGACCTTAAAAACTGGGTCAAGAAAGTCGATGCTAGCGGCAACACTGTTGTTGACGAAAATGGCGATGCTGTTTTAGAAGAAGCATACTCAGTTGCTACAGGCACAGTATTAACTATTGATACTAAAGCGAAAAAACTTTACAACGGCGATAAAGAGCTGGTTGACGTATCGTCAGCCTTTACGCCACAAAAAATGGAGTTTATGAAAGCAGGCGGCTCTTACGCGGTAGTATTTGGTAAGAAGTTACAAAC
This sequence comes from Cognaticolwellia sp., assembly GCA_049614565.1. Classification (GTDB taxonomy): domain Bacteria; phylum Pseudomonadota; class Gammaproteobacteria; order Enterobacterales; family Alteromonadaceae; genus Cognaticolwellia. The sequence goes on from JBMZDW010000100.1 coordinate 5,057, forward strand.
CTTTGCTGCACAAGCGTTAAATGTTGAAGCGCCTGTTGTTTACGCGGCTTCAAAAGAAATTTCTCATCAAGGCCAAGGTTTAACGGCGGTAGAGAAAATCTTTAACCGTAACGCGGTAGGTGTTGCCTCGAACACACCTTTGCATGCCGGCTCTAACGTGCGTGTTAAAGTCAACATTGTTGGTTCTCAAGATACCACAGGCCCAATGACCTGTCAGGAATTAGAAGCCATGGCTGCTTCTACTATCTCGCCAATTGTTGACGGTGCCTACCAATCAGGTTGTCACACGGCATCAGTATGGGATAGCAAAGCAAAAGCTAACATTCCTAAACTCATGAG
>JBMZDW010000101.1:0-5292 GCA_049614565.1 Cognaticolwellia sp.
GTAGCATAATCTAATTTGATGCGATAAAAATATTCACCTTGTGCCGCTAAAACTTCCGCGCTGGTGGGGTCAAGTTCGATGGCTTTATCTAATTCAGACAGGGCTTTTTCTTGTCGGTAATCACTGGTATCAGACTCTATCCAATAAATTGAACTATGGATATTGGCTGCCATCACTTGTGGCAGAACAAACGCTGGATCATGTCGTAACGCTTTTTCAACCAAGGGCAGGGCTTCATGGAATTTGTCTGCGTTGTAACCTGAATTTCTCATTAAGGCGCGGGCTTTTGAGAACGCTTCCCATGCCGCTAAACTGTTGGTGGGTTTATCTTCGAGCAGCTCACGCTCTTGTGGTGTTACTTGCCCCTTAATTGACTTAACCAAATGCGTGGTTATTTCGGACTGAATATCAAAAATGTGCTCAACCGTTAGCTCACGATCATAACTTTCTGCCCAAAGGTTAGTGTTTTTGGTGACATCAATCAGTTGGGTGTTAAAGCGTATTCTGTTGCCCACCCGTTGCATGCCGCCTTCAAGCAACATAGCCACACCTAACTCTTTTGCAATGTTTTCCATCGATTTTTTCGTGCCACGATAAGGCAGCACAGAGGTTCTAGAGATCACCCTTAGACCTTTGATTTTGGCTAATTGTGTTAAAATATCTTCATGCATGCCATCGGTAAAATACAAATCTTCATCATTGTTGCTGCGGTTAACAAATGGCAACACTGCGATGGCTCGACTATTGATATTTGCCGTAGCACTATCTGTTGCCGCGCCTACTACAACATTGCTTGGTTCAGTAGCCGATAGACTACTTGAGGCTTTTTTTTCTACCGCTGCTTGTTGATCAAGTAAACGTTTGGCTTGCTCAATGGTTTGAGTGTTTGGAAAAAGCTGCTGCCAAATTGCCATCCCTAACAGCAGAGCCACGGCAAAAATAGTGATGTAATCTAATTTTTTGGCGGTGATATGGGCAATTGAAGCATCATCATCAATGTCTTTTTCGAGCTTAATACCATCTTCGGTGATCTCGTAGGCCCACGAGAAAAATACTACAATCGGAAACACAATGATCATTAAGCTGATCACCATTGAATCAAACCACACAGGTAAATTAAGCGCCGATTCAAAAGTACTGGAAACTTGTGCCAACAGCCAAGCGATGACTAGGTAGGCAACGGCAACTCGAAAAACATTTCGGCGTTTGAGTTCTTCAAATAAATTCATAATTGCAGCTCTTTGTCGATTATAAAAAATACGCTTTTATAAATTTATAACCTACTGCAAACTAATAGTCACAATCGCATGAAATAACTAGGTTATTTTAACCAGTGTAGTAAACAATCAAGGCCTGAGGTAGTAATGCAGGTATCTGCTTGTGCCAGCACTAGGGGTTTGGCATGAAACGCGACACCCAAATGTGCGGCAGCCATCATCACTAAGTCGTTTGCGCCATCGCCCATGGCAACGGTTTGGCTGGCGGCAATATCAAATTCTTTTTGCCATTGCACTAAACAATCGGCTTTTGCTTGGGCATCAACCACATCACCTAATACTTTACCGGTTAAGGTGTGATTGGTGATTTCCAAAACATTGGCCTTGGCTGCGTCAAGTGCGAGTAATTGCATTAAATGGTCGGCAAAATAAGTAAAACCACCCGAGGCAATGGCAACACGCCAATGCTGTGCTTTTAGCGCCGATACTAGCGATTCTAAACCGGCCATTAATGGCAGGTTTTTAGCGACATCCGATAAAATGCTTTCTGGCGCATTGCTAAGTTTGCCCACTCGTTGATGCAAGCTTTCGCTAAAATCTAATTGTCCTTGCATAGCAAGTTCGGTAACGGCGGCTACTTCTTCGCCAACGCCGGCGAGGGCGGCAATTTCATCAATACATTCAATTTCTATTGTCGTTGAGTCCATATCCATCACTAGCAAACCCGGTGTTGATAATGTTGGCGCATCAACTAATAATGCCGATTCAATGTTGCTGGCAATATTAAACGCGGCTAAGTTATCTCGGGCCTGTTTAATATCACTTACTTGTACGCTAAAGCGGTAGCTAGTGGCGTTATTTCTCTGGTTGATTTTATGCAGGCCAGATAGCGTTAATTGACATTCGCTCAGTAAGGTAACTAAGGTAGACAACGCAAGATCACCAAAAACCACCAGTTCAGGGGTATTCGATAAATTCGCCACTATTGAATTATCACTATTTTTAAATAAAACAAAAGCTTGCTGGGTTTTATCAAACGTGATGGTCAGTGGCTTAGTGACTGAGTCCATAGGTAACCACTGGGTTAACGTTAGTGGTTGTATATCAGCTAAAGGAAAGATTTTTTTTTCGGTGTTCACGATAATACCTTCTTTGAAAAACATGCTTTAATGCGACAATGCTAGTATAAAATGCGTAAATATGTTTCTATAATGTAGTGATAGAAATATCGGAAACAAGTCGTTTTATGAAGCAAACAGAACAGCCTTTATACCCTAAATTATCATCAATTTATAATAAAATATTGCAATTGTTAGTAGCGATTTTATTAATTGTGCTTTTGATGAATTTTTGGGTCAATAGCCGCGATGAGCAACAGGCTCAAATTCAAATGCATGCCGATAAAATAGGGCAATTATATTTGGCACAAGCAGCAAGCAGTGCTATGCCGTACTTATCGAAAAAACAAAGCCAGTTACAACAATATACCGATAGTTTATTGCAACAACCCTTAGTGAAAAGTGTGCATATTTATGATGCTACTGGGCAGGTAATTGCCAGTTCAGCGCGGGCAGAGTCAATTAACGATCTTTTTGGTATTAGCCTGAATAAAATCAACCAAACACAGGCTATAACGCCGTTTGTTCAGGAATTACGTAGCGACAAATTACACGGCTATATTCGACTTTCTCTGCATCGTTCGATACTCGCCGATGAGTTATCTAGCAACAGTCGCTCTCAGTACGATATAATGCGTTTGTTGATGATAGTGGCTGGTGTGATTGGCTTTTTGTTAACCCGTGGCTTAAATCGCTTTAGCCGTCAAGGTTTTAGACCACCGGTTGCTTAAACTTAGCTTAACTTAACTTAACCTTAATTTAGCTTAGGCAATACACTCTGAATATTCAGCTCAAGTGTGTTGGCTATTTCCTCTGCTGATTCTGTTCGCAGTGCTATCAAGCTTTGAAATACTTTTATTAATTGTAACGGTGAGTTGTCTTGACCTTGAAAACCATACAACGGCATAGCCGGCGCGTCGGTTTCTAACACTAAGCTGCTGAGTGGTAGTCGCTTTATTGCTTTAACGGTTTTTTCCGCTCTTGGGTAAGTGATAGTGCCGCCGATACCAAGTTTAAAACCTAAATCGATATACTGACACGCTTGCTGATAACTGCCCGAAAACGCATGAATAATGCCACCGTTAGCTAACTGTTTTGCACGCAGCATAGGCACAATGTGTTGATGTGACCGTCGATGATGCACAATAATCGGCAATTGGTAAGTTTTAGCTAAGCCAAGTTGATATTCAAAAACATCAATTTGCTGTGCTAAGTTATTCTGTTCTTTATCAATAACGCCATCAATGCCCGCTTCACCAATCGCGACAATATCAGCTTGATGTACTTTAACTAGCTTCGCCAATTCGTCAAGGCTATCAGGGCTTAAATCATTGAGAAACCACGGGTGAATACCTAAACACGGATGTAATGTCAGCGCTTTAGTGCTGTGCTGCTTGGCAAGTGTTAGCGCGTTGAGCCAGTTTTTTGGCCCTATGGTGGGGATAATGATATTGCCAATATCGGCGTGTTGGCACTGTGTCAGTAATTGCGATAAATCATCGCGAAAAGCGTCGAAATCAAGATGACAATGGCTGTCGGTAAAGCGCATTTGTTTTGTCATCTTGATCTCCTGTTTTTCTAGTTTACATGCGTTCCATCACGTCAATACCTAGAATATCTAAACCTTGTTTCAAGGTATTGGCAATAATGTAGCTTAGCGCCAAACGTGACTGTTGTACCTCAACGGCAATACCGTCTTTTAGTATCGGACAGGCTTCGTAAAAACTCATGTACAGGCTAGCCAATTCATATAAATAATTACACAATAAATTAGGCGTACATTCGCTGATCACTGAATTTAGCACGTTTTCTAACTGTAATAACTTCAGCGCTAGGGCTTTTTCTTGTGGCTCGACAATGGCAATAGTTTGCAGGTTTTCGGCTGAAAAATCTGCTTTGGCAAATATGCTTTGAATACGAGAATAAGCATATTGTAAGTAAGGTGCTGTTGCCCCTTCAAAGCTGAGCATGGTTTTCCAGTTGAAAATATAATCGCTGGTACGATTTTTCGATAAATCAGCAAACTTAACCGCGCCAATACCAACTTTTTCTGAAATTGTGGCTAAATCAGCATCGTCAATAGCTGGGTTTTTCTCTTTAATTAACGCTGCGGCACGCACTACGGCTTCATCAAGTAACTCTGCCAGTTTTATGGTGCCACCGGTACGGGTTTTAAAAGGCGTACCATCGTCGCCCATCATCATACCAAATGGGCAATGATCATACGCAACATGCTCAGGTAGGAAGCCGGCTTTGCGAGCAACAATTTCAACTTGTTTAAAGTGTAAGCCTTGGCGAGCGTCAGTAAAAATAATGATACGGTCGGCGTTTAACTCATTGCTACGGTAGCGACAGGCTGAGAGGTCGGTGGTGGCATATAAATAACCGCCCCCTGATTTTTGTACGATAAATACTGAAGGGTCGCCATCTTTGTTTGCCATTTCATTAATAAAAACAACTTTAGCACCTTGATCTTCTACGGCAATTTTTTGCGCCATTAATTCATCAATTACATTTGATAAATCATGGTTGTAAGCACTTTCACCCATAATATCTTTACGGGCTAAGGTAACATTTAATTTTTGATAGATGTCTTCACTGTGGCTAATAGAAATATCAATAAATTGCTGCCAAAGTGTTGCACAATTTGCGTCACCACTTTGTAGTTTTACTACGTAGTCGCGGGCACGGTCGGCAAAGCCGTCTTCGTTATCAAAACGAACTTTGGCTTCACGGTAGAAGTTTTCTAAGTCAGAAAGCGCGGTTTCTGCTACTTCATTCGAAGCGAGTTTATCGCTTAAATGCGCTAATAACATGCCAAATTGCGTGCCCCAATCGCCCATGTGGTTTTGGCGAATAACCCGCTCACCGCGAAACTCAAGTGCGCGTACCACGGCATCACCAATAATGGTTGAGCGTAAGTGACCCACGTGCATTTCTTTGGCAAGGTTAGGGGC
>JBMZDW010000102.1:0-4864 GCA_049614565.1 Cognaticolwellia sp.
TTTCCCACACAAAAGAAATTATTCAACACTTAACGATAATAGAGCCATTTTTTTACAAAAAATTTGCCTTAATGTTAACGGTTGTTCGCATTTTATACACATGTCATGACTAAGCGCTTATTTTATCAGCGCAACACCCACTAATTAACGGATATCCGTCGTAAAATTGTCAATACATATCCACTCATGGCGTCAGTAATACGCTAAATTATTAACGCCATAACTTAATTTAACTTGGATCTCTTTTCAGACTAGGCTTAGTACAAATATTGGTTTAGAATCGCCACTATTATAAAGACCAAGAATGATCACTGCCATGTCCAACCCTATAAATGTAAATCACGACGAAATTGCTAAATTTGAACAAGTTGCCAGCCAATGGTGGGAGCTTGACGGCGACTTTAAACCTTTGCATCAAATTAATCCGTTGCGTCGCCAGTTTATTTGTCAACATGTCGGGGATATTTTTGCAAAAGACATTATTGATGTTGGCTGCGGCGGTGGCATTTTAGCCGAAAGCCTTGCCCAACTTGGCGCTAACGTCACCGGTATTGATATGGGGCAAGAGCCACTTAATGTTGCTAAGCTACACGCCTTAGAAACGGGTGTTAGTGTTAATTATGAAAAAATTACCGCCGAAGAACAGGCACAAAAGCATCCGCAACACTATGATGTAGTGACCTGCATGGAGATGCTTGAGCATGTGCCCGACCCTGCCTCTATCGTTAACGCCTGCGCGCAAATGGTTAAACCTGGCGGCTATGTATTTTTTTCAACCCTGAACAAGTCATTAAAAGCATATCTGTTAGCCATAGTTGCAGCGGAAAAAATATTTAAGCTAGTGCCAAACGGTACCCATGATCACAACAGTTTTATTCGCCCTTCGACCCTTATTTCATGGGCGGAATCGTTTGATTTAAAGTGTATTGACGCCGCAGGTATACATTACAATCCGCTAACGGAAAATCATAAATTAACCTCATCACTTGATGTGAACTATATTCTTTGCTGTCAGCGGATGTAGCTGTAAAAAACGGTTAAAAATTCGCGCATCAACGGGCTGTTTTCACTTTCGACGCCAGTTACAAATTAGACGCCATTTACACCGCAATTCCCTATTAAAAACATAACAATGTAGAGCGACTTTTATGTCAACGTTAAATAACACAACCGCCCCCCTTGCCAGTGTGCTTTTTGATTTAGACGGCACCTTGCTTGATACCGCCGATGATTTAGGCGCTGCCCTTAATCATGTATTAATACAGCATGGAAAGCCTGTTATTGCGGCAAAAGATTACCGCCCCGTCGCCTCTGATGGCGCTTTGGGTTTATTAAAACTTGGTTTTGCTGAAGCAATTACGCAGTATGACTATGACGAGCTACGCCAACAGTTTCTTACCTTCTATCAAGATAATATCGCCACACATACTTGTTTATACCCAGGTGTTGCACAATTATTGCTACAACTAGAAGCGAAAAACATCGCGTGGGGAATAGTGACCAATAAACCGGAAGGCTTAACTCAGCAATTGTTACCCCACTTTGATGAATTTAACAACTGCGCGGTAATGGTGGCGGGTGATACCTTAGCAAAACGTAAACCTGATCCTGAGCCACTTTTACATGCTTGTCAGCAAATCAATGTTGATCATACCCAATGCTTTTACGTTGGCGATGCCCTGCGTGATATTCAAGCCGGTAATGGCGCCACTATGACCACTTTTGTCGCGAAATGGGGCTATATTTTTAATGATGAAAACTGTCACAGTTGGCAAGCCGACCATATTATCGCAACACCCTTAGATTTACTGGCGTTTATTGAGTAAGTTCGAGGAGAAAACCGGCACTCAGATATCCGAAAAACTGACGTCGTCAGAAAATAGTGCGCTAAAGATGCACGGTAAATGTTGATAAAAACATCATTCGTCAATTGCGTTGAACAGCATTTAAGCTACAAATATAACTAACTGAAAAATAAGAATTATATTTTTATATAGCCTTTGGGAATATAAAACTTAAAAATTTAATTAAAATAATTTACTGACAAAAAAAACTTGAAATAAGCATTGCGTTTTAGAAAAATCAAAAATAAAAAGCGCTACTAAGTTAGTTGTTACTAACATAATTTTTGCGCCAAAAAAATCAACTTATTTCGACAATTTTTATCGCTTGCATTGTCAGGCAAACCTCACTATCTTGTGATTAGATTTTTAAAAACCCCAAGATATAGTGCATTTTTCATTCAGCGGTTTTTTGAGTGATATACGATTTATCTCGTATGAGTGTCTTCTTAGGGCAGTTACCATTATAAACACCTTGTTTGAGGTGATTAAAACAATAATTAGATTTACAGGTCTTTCATGAATAACAACCTTTTTGTTACAAAACGCAATGGCTCAAAAGAACCCATCGACTTAGAGAAAATTCACAAGGTTATTGCTTGGGCTGCTAACGGCTTAGACAATGTTTCTGTCTCACAAGTCGAGCTGAAATCTCATATTCAGTTTTATGATGGTATAAAAACGGCAGACATTCATGAAACCATTATTAAATCTGCCGCCGATTTGATTTCAGAAGAAACACCTGACTACCAATACCTTTCAGCGCGTTTAGCGATTTTCCATTTACGTAAAAAAGCCTACGGCCAATTTGAGCCGCCAAAACTGTTCTCACATGTCACTAATTTAGTGGCGGCGGGTAAATACGATGAGCATTTATTAACTGATTACACGCCAGAAGAATTTGAGCAATTAGAAAGTTTTATTGACCATAACCGTGATCTAGATTTTAGCTATGCCGCGGTAAAGCAACTTGAAGGTAAATATCTAGTACAAAATCGTGTTAATGGTGAAATTTACGAAAGTGCGCAGTTTTTGTATATTTTAGTATCGGCTTGTTTATTTGCCAAATACCCAAAAGAAACTCGTTTAGATTACGTAAAGGGCTTTTATAACGCGATTTCGACCTTTAAATTGTCATTGCCTACGCCCATTATGTCGGGTGTACGTACACCGACACGTCAATTTTCTTCTTGTGTGTTAATTGAGTGTGGTGATAGCTTAGATTCAATTAACGCGACCTCAAGCTCAATAGTTAAATATGTATCTCAGCGTGCTGGTATAGGTATTAATGCCGGCCGTATTCGCGCCTTAGGTAGCACCATCCGTAATGGCGAAGCGTTTCATACCGGCTGTATTCCGTTTTATAAACTGTTTCAAACCGCGGTTAAAAGCTGTTCGCAAGGCGGTGTTCGCGGAGGCGCAGCTACCCTGTTCTACCCACTGTGGCATTTAGAAGTTGAAAGTTTATTGGTGCTGAAAAATAACCGTGGGGTTGAAGAGAATCGCGTTCGTCATTTAGATTACGGCGTACAATTTAATAAACTTATGTACCAACGCTTGATCAAGGGTGAGTCAATTACCTTGTTTAGTCCAAGTGATGTACCGGGTTTATACGACGCGTTTTTTGAAGATCAAGAAAAGTTTGAAGCTTTATACGAACAATACGAAGCGGACGATTCCATTCGTAAAAAACGTATTAAAGCCATAGAGTTATTTACCTTGTTCGCCCAAGAGCGTGCGAGTACAGGCCGTATTTACTTACAAAACGTTGACCACTGTAATACGCACTCACCGTTTGAGCCAAGTGTCGCCCCTATTCGCCAAAGTAACTTGTGTTTAGAAATTGCCTTGCCGACTAAGCCAATGGAAGATGTCAATGATCCCAGCGGTGAAATAGCGCTTTGTACGCTATCAGCCTTTAACTTAGGCGCTATTGACAGCCTCGACGAATTAGATGGTTTAGCCGATTTAGCCGTACGTGCATTAGACAGCTTATTAGATTATCAAGACTACCCCGTACCTGCGGCACATACCGCCACTATGGGACGTCGTACCTTAGGCATAGGTGTAATTAACTACGCGTACTACTTAGCGAAAAATGGCGTATTCTATTCAAACGGCAGTGCCAATAACTTAACGCACCGTACTTTTGAAGCCATTCAATATTACTTGCTAAAAGCGTCAAACAAATTGGCAATTGAGCAAGGTGCTTGCCCTAAGTTTAATGAAACGCGTTTATCTCAAGGTATATTACCTATCGATACTTATAAAAAAGAAATCGATAACATTACCGGTGAACCATTACATTTAGATTGGGAAACACTGCGTGCCAGCATTAAAGAGCACGGCGTGAGAAACTCAACGGTATCGGCATTAATGCCGTCTGAAACTTCATCACAAATTTCTAATGCTACTAATGGTATTGAGCCACCGCGGGGTTTGATCAGCATTAAAGCCAGTAAAGATGGCATTTTAAAACAAGTAGTGCCTGAGTATCAAAAATTAAAAGATAACTACGAATTACTGTGGAACATTCCGAGTAACGATGGCTACTTACAATTAGTTGGCATTATGCAAAAGTTTATCGATCAAACCATTTCTGCAAATACCAATTACGACCCTGCGCGTTTTGAGGGTGGCAAAGTGCCGATCAAACAAGTATTAAAAGATATTTTAACCGCGTACAAGCTGGGTGTTAAAACCATGTACTATCACAACACGCGTGACGGTGCTGATGACAGCCAAACCGAAGTTGAAGACGATTGTGCCGGCGGTGCCTGTAAAATATAAGGTCTACCAAGAGGAAAACATCAGCTTTTCCTCTTTTTTTGCCAATAGTTTTCGCTGGCAAGCAAGACAAAAAGCTGTAAATAAATACTAATAAAAATAACTAAATTCCCATTAAGTGACGAAATATTGCCCCCGACTCGGCGCTATTTCAAGGAGAGATAAATGTCGTACACTACGTTTAACCAAACACCTAACAACGCTTTGTTAGAGCCAATGTTTTTGGGAAACAGTGT
>JBMZDW010000103.1:0-4668 GCA_049614565.1 Cognaticolwellia sp.
ATTGAGACAAATCCCCATTTTAAAGAACAACAAAATACTGCCCATCACCTTTTTTTGTGTAAAAGGGGGGAGTATCGCTATAACATTCAACTCCAAATCGGAGTTGCTGTGTTGTTAACTATTAATTTTACAAACTAATACGTTAACTGATAAAACACGCAGAGACGAGCTCGACGTGGAGGCGTATTATACACAGACCGATGATAATTTCAACTGCTATATTAACATCCAATAACGTGCCGCACGGTTGTCGCATTGTAAGTGCCCAATAAAATTATTGCTATTTTTATTGTTACCTATATAAAATTATTGCTGTTTTTATTGTTACCTATATATAAGCAAAATAACTGCCCTTTTATTTTAACTTTAATAAGCTCAACGAAGGCTTACTTTCGCTAAACATACTCATTTTTCACCTCGCTGAACGATAAATAGCAAAGTTAAATAATTTTTTATGTCGATTTACTTTAAGTAATGGTATACTCGCGCGCAAATTTTCAACAATTCCACTTTTTAGTGATTCAATTAAATAGAGTAAAGTAATGGCAGATTTATCCAAATACAGAAACATTGGTATCTTCGCTCACGTTGATGCTGGTAAAACAACTACAACTGAACGTATCCTTAAACTAACCGGTATGATCCATAAAATTGGTGAAGTACATGATGGTGAGTCAACAACTGACTTCATGGAACAAGAAGCTGAGCGCGGTATTACTATCCAGTCTGCTGCGGTTACTTGTGAGTGGAAAAAACACCGTTTTAACGTAATTGACACTCCTGGTCACGTTGACTTCACAGTTGAAGTTTACCGTTCATTAAAAGTACTTGATGGCGGCATCGGTGTTTTCTGTGGTTCTGGTGGTGTTGAGCCACAATCAGAAACCAACTGGCGCTACGCTAACGAATCAAAAGTTGCTCGTTTAATTTTCGTTAACAAATTAGACCGTTTAGGTGCTAATTTTTTCCGCGTTAAAGATCAAGTTAAAAATGTACTTGGCGCTAACCCGCTGGTAATGACCTTACCTATTGGTGAAGAAGATGATTTCGTTGGTGTAGTCGACGTATTAAGCCAAAAAGCGTACGTATGGGATGATTCTGGTCAACCAGAAAAGTACGAAGTTGTAGATATTCCAGCCGATATGGTTGACGATGCTGCTGCATACCGCGAAGAAATGATCGAAACAGCCTTAGAAGCTGACGAAGATCTATTAATGGCATACCTTGAAGGTGAGCTTGAACCGACTGAAGAGCAAATCAAAGCCTGTATTCGTAAAGGTACTAACGAACTAATGTTCTTCCCTACCTACTGTGGTTCTGCATTCAAAAACAAAGGCATGCAACTTCTTCTTGATGCTGTTGTTGATTACTTACCTTCACCAACTGAAGTTCCGCCACAGCCATTAACGGACGAAGAAGGTGAGCCTACAGGTGAATTCGCAATTGTTGACGCCGAAGAACCTTTCCGTGCACTAGCGTTTAAAATTATGGATGACCGCTTTGGTGCCTTAACTTTCGTACGTGTCTACTCAGGTACACTTAAGAAAGGTGATACCGTACTGAACTCATTTACTGGTAAAACAGAACGTATCGGCCGTATGGTTGAGATGCAAGCTGAAGATCGTACTGAGTTATCTTCTGCTCAGGCAGGTGATATTCTTGCCATCGTTGGTATGAAGAACGTGCAAACCGGTCATACCTTATGTTCAGTTAAAGAACCATGTACGCTAGAAGCTATGGTATTCCCTGAGCCAGTTATCTCAATTGCCGTTGCACCTAAAGACAAGGGCGGCTCTGAGAAAATGGGTATTGCCATTGGTAAAATGGTTGCAGAAGATCCAACATTTAAAGTTGAAACTGATGAAGATTCAGGTGAAACCATTCTTAAAGGTATGGGTGAGCTTCACTTAGATATCAAAGTAGATATACTTAAGCGTACTTACGGTGTTGACCTAACCGTTGGTAAGCCACAAGTAGCTTACCGTGAGACTATCACGCAAGAAATTGAAGATTCTTACACCCATAAGAAACAATCAGGTGGTTCTGGTCAATTTGGTAAAATTGATTACCGCATTCGTCCGGGCGAGCCGAACTCAGGTTTCACATTTAAGTCAACTGTTGTTGGTGGTAATGTACCTAAGGAATTCTTCCCTGCGGTTGAGAAAGGCTTTAAAGGCATGATGGAGACTGGTGTTCTTGCTGGCTTCCCAGTGCTTGATGTTGAAGTTGAATTATACGATGGTGGTTTCCACGCTGTTGATTCATCTGCTGTTGCTTTTGAAATCGCTGCTAAAGGCGCTTTCCGTCAGTCAATTCCAAAAGCGGGCGCACAGTTAATTGAACCTATCATGAAAGTTGATGTGTTTACGCCAGAAGATCACGTAGGTGATGTTATTGGTGACTTGAACCGTCGTCGTGGCATGATCAAAGATCAAGAAGCGGGTACTTCTGGTGTACGTATTAAAGCTGACGTGCCACTTTCAGAAATGTTCGGTTACATCGGAACATTACGTACAATGACATCGGGTCGTGGTCAATTCTCTATGGAATTCTCACACTACATGCCTTGTCCAAACAACGTAGCTGAAGCGGTAATTGCTGAAGTGAAAGAGCGTAACGCGAAAAAATAATAATAGCTAATAGCTGTTGTTAAAAAAGGATGCTTCGGCATCCTTTTTTATTGCCTAAAACATCAGTATAACAACGTCAAGGCGCGCTATAGCGCAACCAAGGTTTATTCGGCAATTGTCATGGTTGTGTTAAAGTTATTCCAATAACGCAAATTGGCCATTTCTGATCCCGCACTTTCTTTATCAACGATATCGACACTATATGCTCGTTCATCTATAGCCTTTGATTTACTCTGATTAACAAATCTCAAATAAATAGTGTCTTGCTCCGGCACGTTCAATTCAAGCTTGTATTTACCATATTGCTTTTTGTTCGATGCAAATCCTCTGATCAGGACATTGTTTACGGTAAGTTGATGTTGGCCTGATTTAATATCTAGATAAAAATAGCTTGCGCCACCAAAGCGGTAGACTTTGCGATCGATAGTGAAAAATTCTATATCGCCCATCGAATTGAGCGGATAACTTGGGCCGCCTTTGGGTGAATAAATAATAATACGTCCATAACCTTTAGCGATAACAGGTGCTTGTTTAATAAATTCCTTATATTCCTTGTCTTCAGTCATGCCACTTCTTAATGCGCTGCCAACGCAACCACTAATAAACATTGTCGTGAGAACTAGCATAACGGTGACGGTTTTCAAGTACTGTCGGTAATATTTCATTATTGCCTCCATAAATAATTTAAACGGGTATTTACCCTTATTCTTTACTTCTGCGCTTAATGGTTATCGGCTGATCATCATAAGCTAATGCGTCATCAAAGGCGTGGTTCAATACTGTCAGGTGCTCTTGAATATCAACGAGTGGAGTTACCTTTAACGGCGATATTGCGCCAATATATACAACCTCCTTGGCACCAGTAGTTAATTTTAACTTTGTGCTATTTGAACTCGTGCAAGACAAGTCATGCTCACCGGCGGTTACATCGATAAATATAAATGTGCCGTTGATCATGCCGGGGTAGTCAGCGCCATCAATTGTCACGATACAATTTGGGTCAGAAAATGGCTCGTACGGACCAATAGCTATCTCATAGAGTTTCCTATCAAATGAAAATAGCACTATTCGGCTATGATTCTCGTCCAATGGTGGCCAACCATTGACGGTTTCTTGGTACGTAGGAAACGCGTCTGCTACCATGTTTTGTAGCTTATTGATGCAACCAGACAAGATGATAGTTAGCGGCAATAAAAAGCTAACGATGATTTTATTCAACATTATGGCCTCCAAATTCTATCGTTGAATTAACTGTCCGTGATTATGCTTGTGCAATGTAGAGATTGAGCGATTCGATGTTTAAGCATAGTCTGCATACAAAAATTTTACAGTCACGACTTCGAATATTATGAATGGCGATAGGTGGGAGTTATTTTAACGGTTGATATACCTAGACAACAAAAAAGACGCCGAAGCGTCTTTTTTTAAGTGTGTGCTAACTATCGATATGAGTCGATGCGTCATTTAAGGTATTTGCGATACAACACCAGCACCTACGACCAAGGCTATAAATCTAAACAACAAACTCCAGTCAACAAAAAAGACGCCAAAGCGTCTTTTTTAAGTGTGTGCTAAATATCGTTATTAGTCGATGATTTTAGATACAGCGCCAACAGTACGACGCTCAGCGTCGTCGCATTCATACACGGATGTATGCCAGTAGAATAACGCAGGAGCAGTTATCGAGAGCGCCTCGCGAAAATTGCTAAAAACTGTCCATTAGGACACTTTTATTAACGCATTGCTATTTCGGGCTTCCTGCCCTATACCCTATGGGCCAAACTTAGTTTGTTCAAAATTGTTCCTGACAATTTTGTCATCACAAAACCTCCGTGAAGCTGGTCGTCCAAAAAACAAAAAAAGGGCCGAAGCGTCTTTTTTAAGTGTGTTCTAAATATCGATATGAGTCGATGCATACTTTAAGGTATTAGTGATACAACATCAGCACCTATTATCTGCCATTTAATATCTCAATTGCCAGACAACAAAAAAGACGCCGAAGCGTCTTTTTTTTAAGTGTGCTCTAAATATCGATATT
>JBMZDW010000104.1:0-4651 GCA_049614565.1 Cognaticolwellia sp.
TTATCCATTTAAATATGCTTTATTCACTAATTTAAAACGCATTAACGTGATGTTTGAACATGATTCATCATGAGTATTTCAGACATACATTTTTGCTTTCGGTAAAAAAACGCATGGCTTCATTACCGCCTTCGCGCCCCAAACCTGAATGATTCATACCGCCAAAGGGCGTGCGTAAATCTCGCAGCAACCAGCAATTTACCCAGACAATACCGGTATTGATCTGCTCCGCTAGCAGATGCGCGCGGGTTAAATTATTCGTCCATAGGGTGGCCGCTAAGCCGTATTGACTTTCGTTGGCTAGGGCTAACGCCTCTTCGTCGCCGTCAAAGGGCTGTAAGGTGATCACTGGGCCAAAAACTTCTTCTTGATTACAACGAGCATTATTCGCTAACCCCTCAATAATCGTCGGCTGCAGAAAATAGCCCTGTTGGCAGCGGCCACTGAGCTTAACTTGCTTGCCGCCGACTAACACCGTACCGCCGTCGGTTTTTGCTTGGGCAATGTAGCTCAATACTTTCTGTAAATGTGACTCGGAGACAATCGCGCCCATTTCACTGGTTTCAAGTAGAGGATCATTGGGCTGTAGCGCGTTAGCTTTATCAACTAGGGCTTGTTTAAATTTTTCATAAATCGGCCGCTGAATATAAAGCCGTGATGCACATAAACAAATTTGCCCTTGATTGGCAAAGCTGGCGCGAAATACTTGTTCAACTGTGCTATCAAAATCACAGTCTGCAAAAATCAGTGCAGGATTTTTACCACCAAGCTCTAGTGATTGCTTCTTAAACTTTGGCGCTAACAATTGTGCTATTTTTGCGCCGGTTGCGGTGCCGCCGGTAAATGAAATGGCTTTTACGTCATCATGTTGACAAATGGCTTGTCCGACATTGGCGCCTGTGCCATGTAAAATATTGAGTACACCCTTAGGTAAACCGACTTTTTGGCATATTTTCCCTAACAACGCGGCAGTTTTTGGCGTGATTTCTGACGGTTTGGCAATAACGCAATTGCCAGCGGCTAATGCCGGCGCAATTTTCCAAGTAAATAAATACAGCGGTAAATTCCATGGTGATATACAGCCAACGATTCCTATGGGTTGTCGTAGCGTGTAGTTTATGGCGCTGCCTGCCATGGCATGAGACTCACTGGCAAATTGCGAGCAAGCATGGGCAAAAAATTTAAAATTACTGGCGGCGCGCGGAATATCAACGCTACGCGCTAAGCTAATCGGTTTACCGTTGTCGATGGCCTCAGCCATTGCTAACGCTTCAATGCGTTGTTCAATTTCCTGGCCCATGGCGGTTAAGTAGTCGGCGCGCTCTTCCAATGGTAGTGCTTGCCAATGCGGTAAGGCTTTTTTCGCCGCCGCTACCGCTAATGCGAGATCTTTATCGCAACTATCTGGAATTTGGCCATAAACTTCGCCGCTCGCCGGTTCGATATTATCAATATATCGCTGCTGAACTGGCGCTTGGTATTGGCCATCAATAAAGTTTGCAATAATATCCATGGACTATTCCTTATAAGCAGCTGGTTCTGCCACCGTCAACCGGTAAGTTAATGCCGGTGATATAACCCGCTGCAGGCGAGGCTAAAAATGCCGCTGCCGCGGCAAACTCTTCAGGCGCGGCAAAACGGCGCATGGGGATTTGCGCTTTTTCGTTATCAGTGGCTTGTGCAACAGAGATATTTTGTTTGGCGGCTTTGCCAGCAATAATGGCGTCTAAGCGGGTGGTTGCAGTGGCGCCGGGTAACACATTATTGACGGTGATCCCAAACGGGCCAAGCTCACCAGCTAGTGTTTTTGCCCAACTAGCCACAGCGCCACGTATGGTGTTTGACACGCCTAAGCCTGGAATCGGCTGTTTTACTGAGGTAGAAATCACATTAATGATACGACCATATTGCTTGTGCTTCATGGCCGGAATAAGTGCTTGTACTAAGTGATGATTCGTGACTAAGTGTAAATTAAAGGCGTCGATAAAGGCGCTACCATCAGCGCTATTAGCTGGCCCGGGGGCTGGACCGCCGGTATTGTTAATTAGAATATCAAAGCCGCCGTTGGCAGCCACCTCATCAAGTATTACCCGTTTAACTTGTTCGGGCTTAGAAAAGTCGGCAATAAGCATTTGGTGATGTTGTCCTTGCGCGCTGCAAAGCTCATTTTTAACGTCTTCAAGCCGTGTTTTGTTACGTGAAAACAATGTAACACTGGCGCCCAAATTGGCGAGTTCTATCGCACAGGCGCGACCTATGCCTTGGCTGCTACCGCAGACTAAGGCTTTTTTTCCAGCTAAATTAATATCCATGACTGACCTTATTATATTGGCTTTTTTTGTCTTTTTTATCGGCAAATTTTTAGCGTACATTTAATAAAATTGGGAAAAAATGTCAGGAGAAAACTTGCCTTACTGTTTCTTATATAATCACTTTTTTAGCACAATAAAAAATTTAATGTCAGTAAAACTTTGACAAAAATTGTGCAAAAAATCTGCTTTGCTGTCAGCATTCATTGCCGCTAAAAAATTAGCCATTAGTTGTTGCTAAAAAAATCTTATCCCCGAGGCTCATAAATCAACAAATATACAACTCGCCCGTTTATTGGTGTGTTGATTGAGCAAAAAGCTTGTTATCCATGCAATATGGCGAGCATTTATACCGATTTTAATGGTGATATTTGCAACAGTTATCTGATGAAAATTCCTCAGTTATTGCTGAATAATTAAAGCTTCTTGTTGTGCAATGTTGGTAAATGAACGAAAACAATGAGACAGAGTGCACAAGGTTAAGCTAAGCTAGAAAAATTAGTGACATAAATAACCAACAAAATATGGAGCCGAAAATGAACCACAAAGCACGCGCTGTGATAATTGCCTCAGCACTAACACTTTCATATTTAACACCTAGCCATGTTTTAGCATTTGAACAAAATGCGGCAAGCGCTATTGCTAAAGACTACCAACAGCACTTAGCGCCGTTGTGGGATCATTTTCATCGCAATCCAGAATTGTCATTAATGGAAACGAAAACCGCAAAACGTTTAGCACAAGAACTTAGCGCTGCTGGCTTTGAAGTCACACAAGGTGTCGGTGGTACAGGCGTAATAGCGCTGATGAAAAATGGTGCTGGCCCTATGGTGATGGTGCGTGCTGATATGGACGGCTTGCCCGTTGTTGAGCAATCAGGTTTAGCGAATGCTTCAACGGTAAAAATGGCCGATTGGAACGGTGAAACCGTTGGCGTTATGCACGCCTGTGGCCATGATGTTCATATCACCAGTCTGGTTGGTACGGCTCGCTATATGGCGAAAAACAAAGATAAATGGTCGGGCACCTTAATGCTAATCGGCCAACCGGCAGAAGAGAAAGGGCCAGGCGCTTCTGCGATGATGGCAGACAACTTATGGCAGCGCTTTGGCCAACCTGACTATGCCTTTGCTTTTCATGTCAGTGCTAATGCTGAAGCGGGTAAGGTGATTGTTGATGAAGGCTCGCCTTATGCAGGCGCTGATACCGTAGATATTACCGTTCATGGCATTGGTGCTCATGGCGCATCGCCACACCAAGGTAAAGATCCTATTATGATCGGCGCGCAAATTGTTAATAACTTACAAACCATTATTAGTCGTGAGTTAGCACCGCGTTACGCCGGTGTTATTACCGTTGGCGCGTTTCATGCCGGCACTAAGCACAATATTATTTCAGATCAGGCCAAGTTACAGCTTACCGTGCGCAGTTTAACGCCAGAGGTACGTGAGCAACTACTATCGGCAATAAAGCGTGTGGCTATTGGCACAGCACGTACTGCCGGTGTGCCGGAAGATAAATTACCCGAGGTGGTGGTGAGTGAGTTTTCTTTTCCGCCGACCTTTAACGATCAAAAGCTTGCGCAGCGCTTAAAAGGCGTATTAAGCGAAAAAATGGGTAAAGATGCGTTGTTAGCGCCTGCTGAAACGGGTATGGGGGCGGAAGACTTTGGCTTTTTTACCACTGAGCCTTATATTCCGAGCGTTTATTTTAAAGTTGGTGGCACACCCAAAGCTGACTTCGAACGGGCGGCAGCCGGTGGCGCAGCGGTACCGAGCCATCATAGCCCGCAATTTAAAATAACGCCGGCGCCAGCAATTAAATCGGGTGTTGAGGCCACGGTACATGCCTTGCTCGATCTTATGGCGAAGTAACAATAAGTCTGATGAAAACAAAAAACGCCAACAAAGTTTGGCGCTTTTTTATCTATTCTGCGAGGGGGCGCGACAGACGGGCTAGAGCGTGCCGACCATATGCTTTTGCCACTTTTGTTTAATCGCTGAATAAGTCCCTTGCTGCTCTAATTTTTTCATGGTTTGTTTAAGGGTCGATACAATGGTTTTGTCGGTATTTAAACTACACGCTAAATGAAAGTTCAGCGTTAACTCTTCAATTAACAACACGCTTTTATATTGAGCGGCTTCCGCGGAGTTGGCGACGCGGTTATTAAGTAAGTCATCATTAAGAATAATTAAATCGATCTGCCGGCTCGGGGTGTCGAGCAATTTTAACAAGGCGTCGTAGTTATTCATCACATAGAGATTTTTTTTCTCTTCAAAGCCCTTTGACAACAATAAATGATGGGTGACATCATTTTTAATGACCGCGACTTTATAATTTTT
>JBMZDW010000105.1:0-4237 GCA_049614565.1 Cognaticolwellia sp.
CTGAATCGACTCTCCGGCTGGTGGGGACATGACAAATCAAGCCGCTTTAAAATGGAAAACACCTTTAAACCTATTCCAACGGCGGAAGGCTGGCAGTTATCTAACCCGCCGGTACTGTCACTTGCAGCTGTACGCGGCGCATTAGATACCGTGAAACTTGCCGGTGGTATGCCTGCCTTGCGAGCAAAGTCGTTACTATTAACCGACTATATGATGGCGTTGATCAGCGCCGAGCTTGGCGAAAAAATTCGTATTATCACCCCAACAAACCCCAGTGAGCGTGGCTGTCAGTTGTCATTAATGGTTAATGTCGCCGGGCTTGATGGTAAAGCCATGTTTAATGCCTTGGAAGAAAATGGCGTTACCACAGATTGGCGTGAGCCTAATGTGATTCGCGTTGCGCCTGTGCCTTTATACAATAGCTTTCAAGATGTTTACCATTTTGTCCGCATTTTAAAGGCATGCCTCTAATGTCAGCAAAAGAAACCATCACCATAGCGGGCGCTGGCCCCGTTGGCACCATGCTGGCCGTGATATTAGCCCGCCACGGTCATCAGGTTAATTTATTCGAATCACGACCTGACTCGCGCTCACACAATATTTATCAAGGTAAGTCGATTAATATCGCACTGTCTGATCGCGGTTGGCTGGCGTTAAAGTCGCTGGGTATCGAGCAAGTCGTAAAACAACAGGCACTCGTTATGCATAAACGGGTGATGCATGGTAAAGACGGCACGCTTACCGAGCAAGCCTATGGCACAAAAGAACAAGCTATTTGGTCAGTTTCTCGCGCGGGTATTAATGAACAATTACTTGATTTAGCAGAGCAAGAGCCGTTAGTCAGCATTAAATTTGAGCAACGCTTAGTGGCGCTTGATTTTACTAATGCCAGCGCCAGCTTTAGCCACGAGCAGAGCATAGAAAAAGTAACGGCAGATCTGTTATTTGGCGCCGACGGAGCTTATTCAAAAGTACGCCGCCTCGCGCAAGAAACGCCGCGCTTTAGCTATAACCAAGCTTATATGCCACAAAGCTATATTGAATTGCACATTCGGGCCAATGCTGATGGCTCATTTAAAATGGACCCCGACGCCTTGCATATTTGGCCGCGTAAAACCTTTATGCTGATTGCCTTACCCAACCCTGACGGCTCATTCACTTGTACGCTGTTTCTCAACTATCAGGGCGAGATATCATTTTCAGCATTAACACAGCGCCGTGATATTGAGCGATTTTTTCAAGAAAATTTTTCCGATGCCATGACCTTACTGGAAAACCCCATTGATGAGTTTATCGAGAAAACCGCTAACCCGTTATTTTTGGTCAGTGTTGACCCTTGGGTGATCAATGAAAAAATAGCCTTAATTGGCGACGCCGCCCACGCCATGGTGCCATTTTATGGTCAAGGCATGAATTGCGGTTTTGAAGATTGTCGAGTACTCGATGAATTAATAACTCAGCATCAAAATGACTGGTCAAAAATATTTCCCGCTTATCAGCACGCACGTAAAACCAATGCCGATGCCATTACAGAGCTCGCACAACGTAATTTTGTTGAAATGAGCAAGCGCGCTGGTCAAGCCAACTTTTTATTACAGAAAAAAATAGAAGCCGAGTTTCATCAACGTCACCCAACACTGTGGACACCGCTTTATACCATGGTGACATTTTGCCCCTTGTTACCATATTCACAAGCGCTAAAAGTCGGTGATATGCAAGAGAAAATTATGCAGCAAATTATGCAAATTCCCGATATTGAAAACTGTTGGCAAGAGGCATTTGTTTACCAAAAATTACAGCAATTGGCCACCGCGGCTTTTGGCGCAAAGCAAAGTGATTTCACGGCACCAACAAACTTAGCAGGTGATCACCATGAGCAATGATAACTCGAAGTCATCACAGGTAAAAAAAACCAAAACTGACAACAAAAACGCGGCATCGGGCTGCCCGTTTCATCAGCAAGCTAGTGACGCTAATGATAACTCGCGCCCGCTTGAAGATGGCATTCATCAAGACTTTAATAATGAAATGTCATATGGCGACTACCTACAATTACAACCCTTGCTGTCGGCTCAACAGCCATTAAGTAGCGAGCACGATGAAATGTTGTTTATCATCATTCATCAAAGCAGTGAATTATGGTTAAAACTGGCTGGACATGAATTGCAAGCCGCGGTCAATTACATAAAAGCGGAAAATTTCGGCCCGGCCTTTAAAGTGATTGCGCGAGTAAAACAGATATTTTTACAACTGACCCAGTCTTGGAATATTTTGTCGACACTGACGCCTAGCGATTATCTTAAGTTTCGTGATGATTTAGGTCGCTCATCAGGATTTCAATCCTACGGTTACCGCAAGCTTGAATTTTTGCTCGGCAATAAAAACGCTGAGCTGTTAAAAGTGCATCAAGCCAACAGCGCGGCACAAAATGAGTTAACCCAGCTACTTAATCAAAATAGCCTGTATGACGAAGTAATTATTGCCTTAACCAAAGCCGGATTTGATATTGATCTAACGGTTCGCAAACGCGATGTTACCCAAGCCTATCAACGCAACGACAGCGTACTTGCCGCTTGGCTGAGCGTTTATCAACAGCCTGAAACCTATTTTGAATTATACGAATTAGCAGAAAAGTTAGTTGATATTGAAGATGCTTTTCAGCAGTGGCGTTTCAAGCATATGTATACCGTACAGCGTATTATTGGTTATAAAAAAGGCACCGGCGGCTCGTCGGGCGTTGGCTTTTTGAAAAAAGCCCTAGATGTGAGCTTTTTTCCTGAGTTGTTTGAAGTGCGCACGCACTTGTAATGTCATGACTTAAGGCTTAGCTTAATACTGAATATTTAATGCTCTAATACTTAATGCTCTAATACAAACAACAATTCTGCTAAATCAGGTTGCCATTGAAACTGTTTTAATTTGATACGGGCACCGAGTACCACCACTTGCTCATCTTGTAGCAAGTTTCGTTGTTGTTCAAAATGTTCACTGCCGGGCGCAAAGGAAATCTTACCTTGTGAATTCACCACCCGATACCAAGGCACCGCTTGTCCGCGCCAACCATTTTTAGGTACAACGCCTAACGCTTTACCAACCAAACGCGCGCGCCCCGGTAAGCCCGCTAAATCGGCAATTTGTCCGTAGCAGGCGACTTTTCCCATCGGGATCGCCTGTACGGTTTGCCAAATTTTTATATGTTTTTCATTTAAGGGCTTGGCGGTACTTGGCGCAGTAGCTTTTTTTGCTACCAAGGGAGAATACTGCCATTAGAGTGCTTAAAAACACCACTTTCAGCCATGGTCAGTTGATTGATAAGGCTAACTAACTTCCCCGCCGATTCACTGGCGCTGATATCACCACCGAAATTCACCATATCGGTTTGCACATAACCCGGATGATAAACCCCAACGGCAATACCTTGACTGGCAAGATCGTGACTGAGTGACATTGCTGCAGCATTTAACGCCGCTTTTGACATACGATAGCCATAACGACCACCTGAGCTATTATCGGCTATAGAGCCCATTCTGGAGGTAATAAGCGCTACTTTTGCGCTGCGTTGTAATTGCCCTTGCAAACTCGCGACTACGTGCAACGGCGCCAGCGCATTGACTTCAAATTGTTCGCGTATGGTGTCTTGATTTAAGTTTGCTAGGCTTTCATCACGTAAAATACCGGCATTACAAACCAGCACATCAATTTCAACCCCCTGTAATGCTGAAACCATATTACTGATGCCCAAATCACTAGCGACATCGATATCGGTAATAACATTGACATCTAACGCGGCCAGCTCAACAGAAGAAGTTCTACAAAGGGCAAAAACGTTATCGCCTTGGGCTTTAAAATGCCTCGCCATGGCTAAACCAATACCACGATTTGCACCGGTAATAACAATATTGTTACTCATTTAGCTATCCTTAAAATCAATAATTTTGCTTTATTTTAGCGCAAAAAAACCACTCCGAGTGAAGTGGTTTTAAACAAGCGACATGCCATAGTGCATGTTAGCTTCAATGTAAGAGTTATTCGATAGACTCTGCTTTGGCTTTAGCTTTAACTTTTTTTGCTTTGGCTTTCATTTTACCTTCGCCACATTTGCCTTCACCGCACTTACCTTTGGCTTTGCGTTTCATTTTTGCTTCGCCACATTTGCCTTCACCGCATTTACCTTTGGCTTTAGCTTTCATTTTTCCTTCGCCACATTTACCTTCACCGCACTTGCCTTTGGCATGGC
>JBMZDW010000106.1:0-4016 GCA_049614565.1 Cognaticolwellia sp.
TAAAGAGCATAAAAAAACGACCGAAACAATCTTAATAATTAAGATGCCGGTTGTTGATTTATATCTACGTTGAGTTCCAAATCGGAACTCCTGTTTTATTAGCTTGAAATCCAAGCTTAATGTTCCTTCCAAGTTCCCGGGGGAATTTTGAAAGCCTGCGTATTATAGTGATATTGGTGATAAATGCAACAACTATTTCAATAATACCCCTACCATATTAAATTGTTCATTAAAAACACAATAAACTCAACGCAGTATTGGCTATAATAGATACGAGCGATAACTATCTTAATGGTCAGTCCAGTTATAACTTGGTATTATCCTCGCTTATTTTGCTTTTTAACCCTTAACTTTGGTGAGTTGATGCGTATTTTTAGTCGTTGTTTAAACTTTTTCTCTATGGTGATGAACCGCTTACTAGTTAAAAGTAAGGTGCTGCCTGAAAACCCAATCGAACAATATAGTCTCGACCCGTCATCGCCCACCTTTTATATTGTTAAACTCAATGCGCGCTCTGACTTAGCCGCACTCGCTCGCGTTTGTAAAAAACATGGCTTGCCAAATCCAACCGAGCAACAGTTATTAGGTAATACTGAACTAGACCGTTTTATTGGACTGCAAAATCCACCACCATTATTTGGTGATAAAGCAAAACCAACCGATGCCTTGCAAAAAGGCAAACTAATTATTGAGCAGCTGATTGCCAGTAACGAGCAAAACGTACAAGTTATCCCTGTCACTATTTTATGGGGCCGCAACCCCGGTAAAGAAAAACCAGGTTTAGGGACTTTAGTATCTCATTCGTTAACACCAAGCTGGTTTCGTAAGTTTTTTGTGCTGTTGTTTTCAGGGCGTGATAACTTTGTAAGGTTTAGTCAACCTCTCGACTTATCGTTGCTTGTAAATGAAAAAGCAGATGTTGATGAGCTACCGCATAAACTACTGCGCGTAGCGCGCGTTCACTTTCGTCGGCAAAAACTGGCGGCAACGGGGCCAAAAATGCCCTCTCGTGAGCAGCTATTTAGTTCGTTACTCGCTTCGCCAACCATCAAAAAAGCCATTCAGACAGAAGCAAAAGAAAAGAATATTAGCCATGAACAAGCTCGTCAAAATGCGTTAAAACTACTTGATGAAATTGCCGCAAACTACAGTGATGCCACTATTAGGGTTGCAGATCGCGTCCTTACTTGGCTTTGGAATAAACTGTATAACGGTATTGATATTAAATACACCGAGCAACTGCACGACTTAACGAATAAAGGCCATGAAATAATTTATATGCCGTGCCATCGCAGCCATATGGATTATTTATTACTTACCTACTCTATTTACCACCTAGGCTTAGTCCCGCCGCATATAGCAGCAGGCATTAATCTTAACTTTTTCCCAGCCGGTGGCATATTCCGTCGCAGTGGTGCGTTTTTCATTCGCCGCTCGTTTGCCGGCAATAAGCTTTACTCAGCGGTATTTAAAGAATATTTAAGCCAGCTATTTATTAAAGGCTATTCAGTTAAGTTCTATACGGAAGGTGGCCGCAGTCGAACTGGGCGCTTATTACCGCCTAAAACAGGTATGTTGGCAATGACACTGCAAGCTATGATGCGCGGAATAGACCGACCAATCTCTATAGTGCCCGTGTATATCGGCTACGAGCACGTAATGGAAATTAATACCTACCTCAAAGAACTGGCTGGCAATGATAAAAAAGGCGAGTCTATATTTGGTATATTTAAAGCGATTAAAAACCTTAAGAATTATGGCCGAGGCTACTTAAATTTTGGCGACCCGATTTCTGTTAATCAATATCTAAACGAGCATCAACCTGATTGGCGTGAGTCTATCCATCCTACCGATGTTCAAAAGCCACAATGGCTTGGTCCACAAGTAGCAAATTTAGCTGATAAAGTGATGGTAAACATCAACAGTGCAGCTGCACTGAACGCTGTAAATTTATTGGCGATGATTTTACTGGTAAATGATAAACAAGCATTGAGCAAACCAAAGCTATTAGCGCAGCTAGACTTTTATTTACATTTGCAAAAAAGTGCCAGCTATAGCGATAAAATTAGTGCTCCTGACGAAAATGCAGAGCAATTATTAAACCATGCTTTAAAGCTTAATAAATTTGATGTAATAAGTGATGAGTTTGGTGAAATCATAGCCATTAATGATAAAGAAAAAACCCTCTTTAATTACTACCGTAATAACATTTTACATGTGTTTGCCGTGCCAAGTTTACTTGCACTGCATATATTTAAAAGCCATAAAACCACACTGAGTCAATGCCAAGAATTGATCAGTCGCTTCTACCCATTATTCGCTAAAGAGTGGTTTTTAAATGAATTGGACGAAAATTATATTTCTCGCATATTGGCAAGCTTTGTTGATCAAGAGCTAATTGAAATAAATGGTGACGAGATAAAAATTACCAACAGCAATGACTGCCTAGCAAAACTTGAGATGTTGGGTCGTGCCCTTAGTTTAACTTTACAACGCTACGCTATCGTCATTGGTTTTATTCAAACAAGTAAAGGGATTGATCGCGCCGAGCTTGAACGTGAGAGCCAAGTATTAGCGCAACGACTGGGCACATTACATGGCATTAAAAGCCCTGAGTTTTTCGATAAGAAAGTGTTGATAGGCTTTATTAGCAATCTTCGTCAACAAGCGCTTATTAGCGAGTCAGATGCTGGACTGCAAGGCAGTAACGACCTGTGTGAAGTTTATATGCACCTCAAAGCGTTATTACCTGCCCGTATTTGGCAATCAATTACTGACATTGTTCAAAACCAAAGTAGTTAAGACATTAGAAGGTTAGGTGTTGCTACACCTAACCTTTTGCCTCACGTATTTATAGCGCTGCTTAACGCTGTCGCATCACACCTTCTTGTATCGTTGAAGCGACTAAATTGCCTTGGCGGTCAAAAAACTGTCCACGCACTAAACCTCGCCCCGAGCTCGCACTTGGGCTATCGATAGTATATAAAATCCAGTCATCCAACCTAAATGGGCGGTGAAACCACATTGCATGGTCAATGGTAGCAACCTGCATATTCGGTTGCATAAATGACACGCCATGCGGTTGCAGCGCGGTAGGTAAAAACTCAAAATCAGACGCGTACGCCAACAAGTAGTTATGAATCCGTTGATCGTCCGGCATATCACCATTGGCTTTAAACCAAATATGCTTCACCGGTTCTATCACTTCAGGCTTAAATGGATTATGAAAAGTGACCGGACGCATATCGATCGGTACTTCACGAATAAATTTATTTCGGATAGCCTCAGGAATATGATTAGCATTTGCTTGATAAAATTCTAGCGATGATTTTAGCTCTTCAGGTGCTGGTACATCAGGCATAGTGGCTTGATGTGAAAGCCCTTCTTCAACACCTTGGAAAGAGGCCGTCATATAAAAAATAGGCTTGCCATATTGAATTGCTTTTACACGGCGCGTACTAAAACTTTTACCGTCACGAATGTTTTCTACATCGTAAACTATCGGTTTTGCAGCATCTCCAGGACGGAGAAAATAAGAATGCAAAGAATGAACTATGCGCCCCTCAGGCAATGTTTCTTTAGCCGCAGACAGCGCTTGCCCCATTACTTGGCCACCAAATACTGCTCTAAACCCTAAATCTTGACTTTGCCCGCGATACAAGCCCTGCTCAATCTCTTCTAAAGTTAATAACGACAACAAATCATCTAAAACTTGGCTCATTTTTATATCCTCAATCCCGACAAGGCTCTCATAATACTATAGACTATAATTATGTAAATCTTAGGGAGATAACAATGGCTTATTGGCTATTTAAAACCGAGCCTGATGCATTCTCAATTGCTGATTTAAAAAATGCGCCACAACAAACAACGCAATGGGAAGGTGTGCGAAATTATCAAGCACGCAACTTTATGCGCGACAAGGTTAAGGTGGGCGATCAAGTGATGATTTATCATTCTAGCTGCAAACATATTGGTGTTGCTGGATTAGCAACTGTTACACGCGAGGCCTACCC
>JBMZDW010000107.1:0-3961 GCA_049614565.1 Cognaticolwellia sp.
TAGGTGCTAGGTGCTAGGTAAAATGCTTCCAGATAAAGCTGCAATGCCAATAGCTTAATCGCTCAACCTAATATTATAAACCTAGCAATTAAATACCGAGTACCGCTGACATTTGTTTTATCTTTTCCTAGGACCTAGTCCCCTATATCCTATTTACCTAGAAATGTTAACCTCTAGGTTTCTTGCTCTTCTTTATTTACCAATTCAGCAAGTATATTCAAACTTGGCGCAAAAAAAGCAGCGCCAGTTTCGGCTTGCGTATATTTAAGCATATGGTCAAAATTTCCATGCGCATCACCTTCAATCATACTTTTAAGCATCATATTGAACGGCTCTGGCGAACGACAGTATGAAACAAAGAATAATCCTTGTAGTTTCATATCCCCGTAAGGCATGCTTTGCCTTAATATTTCAAGGCTGTTTCCGTCAGCATCTTTTAAGTTAACTCGCTTGATATGTGAAGTATGAGGTTTATTTTCTGAGGTGTATTCTTCATTATCTATTTTAGTACGGGCAAATACGTCTTCTTGTTCTTTTACTTCCAGCGTATTCCAGTGATTTAAGTTATGGCGGTAACGCTGAATATGCAAGTAACTACCACTTGAAAACGATTCGTCGTCTTCGGTATGCACTAAAGCAACATCGCGACGATGACGCCCTTTCGGGTTTTCAGTACCGTCAACAAAGCCTGTTAGGTCTCGCCCATCTAAAAAACGAAAGCCTCTTACTTGCTCAACCAAGTCAACGCTGTCGGCAAGTAAGGCGCATACTTTGCCCGCCACAATATGATTAACATCAGCGCGGTCGCTTCTCACTTCAATATATAAATCATAATTAACCGATGGTGCAATACGGTCGTCACTCGACACTTCATTAAAAGGCTGTAACTGCTTAGGACGTGCTTGAGGAAAAATTTCATCCCAATAATTAGCACCTATGGCAACCACCCCTGTTAAATTACTTTCGGAGAACCTATCAGCATATTTATCAAACAACGCTGGTAGTCGAGATAATGCTTGGCGAACATAATCGTTATTATCGTCTAATACATTAAACAATAAATAGTATCCGTGTAAGCTCGGCTCTGCACATATACCAAATTGTTCTCTCGCCATTTCATACTCCAAACTTTTGGGTTAATCGTTTAGTTAATTGCTTAGTTAACTAATTTTACACATTTTTCAACATTTGACAGTAACTGTTTAATTTAAAGATGAAATTAGCGCTTAAACAGAAGATAAAAAGTAATTATTTAATTGATATTTGCACTCGACGAGTAATGTTGCACAATAATTCATACGCAATAGTAGTAGCACAATGCGCTATTTCTTCCACAGCAAGCCCTTTACCCCACAATGTAGCAACATCACCCAATTTATCGGTTGAATTACTCCCTAAGTTAACGGTAATCATATCCATAGACACACGCCCTATTAATGGTACACGACGGCCATTTAATAATACCGGTGTTCCATTTTTAGCATGTCGTGGGTAACCATCTCCGTAGCCAATAGCAATAACCCCTATTTGGGTTTCTTGCTCACTTTGCCAAGCACTTCCATAACCAACTGTTTCACCCGCTGCAAGAGTGCGAATAGCAATAAGGCTCGACTGTAATGTCATTACGGGATTAAGTAATATTGAGGGATTAACTTCATTAAGAGGGGAGACGCCATAAAGCAATAATCCTGGGCGTATCCATTGGTAATGTGATTCTGACCAATTACATATCGCGGCAGAATTCGCCATACTACGCTCATTGTTAACATTACCAGTGATGTTATCAAATAACGCCAGTTGCTCAATAGTGCTATTAGTTGTTTTATCGTCAGCACAGCTTAGGTGGCTCATTAAGACAATATTTTTCTGAACATTATCGCTTTGAGACAGCTGTTGAAAATAATATTCGAAGTCTTTGGCATCAATGCCAAGTCGATGCATACCTGTATCAATTTTCAACCACACTTTAAGTGGGCGATCTAGCGAAGCATTGCAAATAGCCGCTAATTGCTGCGCGTTGTGCACTACCGTCTGTAAATTATTTACCGCCAGTATCGCTAAGTCTTGTTCTTCAAAAAAGCCCTCGAGCAAAACTATTGGTTTTACGACACCACTTGCTCTTAAAGCAAGTGCTTCGTCGATACGTGCTACGCCAAAAGCATCAGCTTGCGGTAATGCTTTAGCAATACGTTCAAGTCCATGCCCATAGGCGTTAGCCTTTAAAACAGCTAACACATTGCTATGTGGTGCTAACGACTTAATGGTCGTATAGTTATCGGCTAGTGCTGAAAGATTAATCGTTGCAGTGGCTGTACTAATTGTCATTCGAAACGCTAATCTTCATCTAATACATGTGAACCCGCATAGTTATCAAAGCGAGAAAATTGTCCTTGGAAAGTTAACGGCACACGCCCTATCGGACCATTACGTTGCTTACCAAGAATAATTTCAGCCATGCCCTTATATTCAGAGTCATCGTGATAGACCTCATCACGATAAATAAACATAATTAAATCGGCATCTTGCTCAATCGATCCTGATTCACGTAAATCAGAGTTAATTGGACGTTTATCTGAACGTTGCTCTAGGCCACGGTTTAGCTGAGACAATGCCACAACAGGTACTTCTAATTCTTTTGCTAAGGCTTTAAGTGAACGCGATATTTCAGCAATTTCTAAGGTACGATTATCTGAAAACTGCGGCGCACGCATTAATTGCAAATAATCGATCATAATTAAGCTGATACCACCGTGATCACGCGCAATACGTCTCGCACGAGAACGCACTTCTGTGGGGGTTAAACCTGCCGCATCATCAATGTACATTTTGCCTTTTTCGATCAATAACCCCATCGTTGATGAGAGTCTTGCCCAATCTTCATCGCCAAGCTGACCCGTTCTTATTTTAGTTTGATCAATACGACCTAATGACGCTAACATTCTCATCATTATTTGTTCTGAAGGCATCTCTAAGCTAAAAATTAATGCGGGTTTATCTTCGGTCATGGCGGCATTTTCCGCCAAGTTCATCGCAAATGTGGTTTTACCCATAGACGGACGAGCAGCCACAATAATTAAATCCGACTTTTGCAGTCCTGCGGTCATTTTATCTAAATCGGCAAAGCCTGTAGAAACCCCAGTAACGCCGTCGTGTGGCTGCTGATATAATTTTTCAATACGGTCGACTGTTTTTTCTAACACCGTATGAATATTTTCAGGCCCTTCAGATTTATTAGCTCGCTGTTCCGCGATTTGAAACACTTTAGTTTCAGCAAAATCGAGCAAATCGGCGCTAGTTCGCCCTTGAGTATCGTAACCCGCTTCAGCGATTTCGTTGGCTACACCAATCATTTCTCGCGTAACCGCACGTTCTCGTACAATTTCCGCGTAAGCAGTAATATTAGCTGCGCTTGGCGTATTTTTTATCATTTCAGCGAGATAAACAAAACCACCCGCATCATCAAGCTTTTGATCATTCTCTAACGCTTCGGAGAGGGTAATTAAATCAACGGGATCGCCAAGTTCAATTAGCGCACCTATCGTTTCATAAACAATACGATGTGAACGAGAATAAAAATCCTGAGCAACGACTTTTTCACTCACTCGGTCCCATGTTTCATTATCAAGTAATAAGCCACCCAGTACCGACTGCTCTGACTCGAGAGAATGCGGAGGTACTTTAAGGTCATCCACTTGCTGGTCGCGTGAAAACTTTTTATCTTTTGAAAAGTTTGTTGGCTTACGATCCGCCATTTATACACCTACATAACGCTAGAAGTTGTCTCAATTTTCACTGAGTTTAAGGGGGTCTAATGTAGCAGAAATTCGCTTGAAGGAGAAAGAAATTACGAGATATTAATCAGGGAACTTATGTAAGCTCCCCGATTAACAATATTAAGTGCTGTTTTTAGGGCGTGTTGATCTTTCGAGTTTGTTTTTGCAGCGATTTGTTGGGTATTTAT
>JBMZDW010000108.1:0-3883 GCA_049614565.1 Cognaticolwellia sp.
CCCTGCCCCTTTGGCTTTTAAGCGCATATTAATGTCTTTGGTGACTAACACCACTTTCTTATTTGGCTTTTCGGTTTGCAGATAAATGGCGGTGCTAATAATACGGTTGTCGTTATCATTAAATGACAACTGCACCTTACTAGCATCTAAGGCATAATCATTAAAAATGGCTAAGCAGCCACTGGGATGCAGTTCATCATTTTGCGGTAACTTAACCCCGGCTAGCACTTCCTCAGGTGAGGCATTCGCTAGGGTATCTTCCAAGGCTCTAATAGCAACACGAGCATCTCGGCTAACATCTTTGCCACGGTCTTTAATGGAGTCGAGCTCTTCTAAGACCGTCATGGGAACAACGACATCATGTTCTTTGAATGAAAGGAAAGCGAAGGGTTCGTGAAGGAGTATATTGGTGTCTAACACATAAATAATTTTTTCTGCTGTCATTTGAAAGTCCTTTACCAAGTTGAAGGCTCCACAGCGTTATCTGTTAAAAACTGCTGCCAGAAACCACAAAAAGTTGATAGCTCGTCTAACCAAAACAATTTTTCTACCATTTATCCATACGGCATCATTGTGATATCAAGTATAACAATTGATATCAAATCATCCCCACTTTGACAGTTTATTTTCTGCTAAGCAAGGGGCTTGTTTAGCAATTTTTTTAATTTTCAGCGCCAAAAAAAAAGTGCTTTTATCGCACAACGGTTGCTGCACTACAAATACTTACTGCCCCGAGCAAACCGCATCACTAAACCCACTATTAGCTCGCTCATTAAATTCAATAATTTTTTCTATTTTCAGAATTATTTAATGATCACTTCTATGATTAACGGTACTATAGCGCCCTTTTTTTGCCCTGTATTTTCTGTGCGATTTTTATAAGTTGGAGTTTTATCTATGTCATTTTACCCTGGACAACGCTGGATTAGTGATAGTGAGTCAGATCAAGGGCTAGGTACCGTAACCTCGGTCGAAGGTCGTTTTGTGACTATCGTGTTTACGGCCACCGGGGATGCGAGACAATATGCTATTGATAACGCGCCATTAACAAGGGTGATATTTAATGCCGGCGATAATATTCCAAGCCATGAAGGCTGGTTACTTACCGTTGAGTCATACCAAGAATCAGACAATTTAATTACCTACACCGGTGTACGACAAGATACGGGTGAGGCCTGCTCACTAAAAGAAGTGATGATAGATCACTTTATTAAATTTAATAAACCCCATGATCGCCTGCTCAACGGTCAAGTTGACCGCCTTGATTGGTTTCGCCTGCGCAAAGATTGTTTACATCACCAGTTTAGCCAACAGCAATCTGATTTAATGGGCCTTAGTGGCGGCAGAGTTAGCTTGATCCCACACCAACTTTATATTGCCGAAGAAGTGGGCAGCCGCTTTGCACCGCGGGTTTTACTAGCCGATGAAGTGGGCTTAGGTAAAACCATTGAAGCGGGTTTAATTATTCATCAACAATTAGTCACAGGTCGCGCAAAGCGCGTGCTTATTATTGTACCTGAATCATTGATGCATCAATGGTTGGTGGAAATGCTGCGCCGTTTTAATTTAAAATTTAGCATTTTTGATGAAAGTCGTTGTGAAGAAACCTCAAGCAATGGCGAAGATGGCAACCCATTTAGCTCAGAGCAACTGGTACTGGTAAATTTAGGCTTCATTACTAAAAACCCGCGTTGGTATGAGGCCATGATAGATGAAGAATGGGACTTGATGGTGGTTGATGAAGCGCACCATTTAAGCTGGCAGCAAGACAATGCCAGCGTTGAATACCAGTGTATTGAACAGTTAGCGCAAACTATTCCTGGGGTATTATTGTTGACGGCAACACCAGATCAACTTGGTCATGAAGGTCACTTTGCCCGCTTACGTTTACTCGACCCGGATCGCTTCTTCGACTATCAAAAGTTTACTGAAGAAGAGCAGCACTATACCGAAGTTGCAGATGCCGCTAATACCTTGATCACAAAAGATCCATTAGCAACTGAGCAAATAACCACCTTAACCAGCTTATTGCAAGAAAGCGATGTCAGTGGCCATATCGCCAATATTAATCATGCTGAGCAAGACCAACAAGCACAAGCACGCCAACACATTTTAGAGCAACTATTAGACCGTCACGGCACCGGCCGAATATTATTTAGAAATAGCCGCAATACCATTAAAGGTTTTCCTAAGCGAGAACTTCATGCCGCACCACTGGTGATGCCAGAAGCTTATCAAGACTCCATCAATGAATTGCTGTTATCGGGCACTGCCCAAGATATTCAGTCACAAGCACAGGCAAAACTGCTATTTACACCAGAAACCTTATTTAGTTTAGACAGCCATGAAAACTGGTATGACATTGACCCACGTGTCGACTATTTAATTGAGCTTTTACAATCATTGAAAAAAGCAAAAGTGTTAGTGATTTGTGCCCACGCGCAAACCGCCATTGATTTAGAAACCGCGTTACGGGTGAAAGAAGGCATGCGGGCGGCAGTGTTCCATGAAGGGTTAAGCATTTTTGAACGTGATCGCGCCGCCGCTTACTTTGCCCAAGACGAAGACAGCGCCCAAGTATTGCTGTGTTCTGAAATTGGTAGTGAAGGTCGTAACTTCCAGTTTGCTCATCACTTAGTGTTATTTGATTTACCGCGTAACCCAGATTTATTAGAGCAACGTATTGGCCGTTTAGACCGCATTGGCCAAACAGACACCATTCGTATCCATGTGCCGTACTTTCAAGACTCAGCGCAAAGCTTGTTATTTAAATGGTATAAACAAGCGTTAAATGCGTTTGAGCATACTTGTATTACTGGCCATGCCGTGTATCAGGCCTTTGGTGAGCAGCTATTTGAATTGGCATTAAGCGCAGGTTGGGACTCCAGTGAAGCTCAACAGCTGATTCAGCAAAGTAATGAAAAACACTTAACCATTAAACATGATTTAGAGTCGGGCCGTGATAAATTGCTCGAACTACACTCTTCTGGCCAAGGTAAAGCTCACGCCTTAGTTGAAAAAATAGAAAAGTTAGATCGCCAAATTCACTTGCCACAATTTATGTTTCAGTTACTCGACGTTTTTGGTATTCAACAAGATGATAAAGCTGATAACGCCATAGCCCTACAACCGTCTGAGCATATGTTGTGCGCGAACTTCCCGTGCTTACCGGAAGATGGCACCACCATTACCTTTGATCGCGACACCGCCTTAGCGGTTGAAAACTACCAACTGATCACGTGGGACCACCCTATGGTACGTGGCGCTATGGACTTAGTGCTTAGTGATGAAACAGGCAATGCTAGTATTGGTCTATTGAAAAACCCTGCGCTACCAGCCGGGACATTTTTCTTAGAATGTATCTTTACCTTAGAAGCCATTGCGCCAAGTAATTTACAACTCGGCCGTTACTTGCCGACCACGCCTATTCGTATATTGGTAGATAAAAACGGCAATGACTTGGCCGATAAAGTCAGCGAAGCGGTTTTAGATCAGCAATTGTCACCGGTGAAAAAACAAGTGGCGTTGCAACTAGTTAAAGCGCTGAAAAGCCAAGTATCGCCACTCGTCACCAAAGCAGAAGCCCACGCTGAGCAACAAGTTGCCAGCATACAACAAAAAGCGTTAGCAGGCATGCAAGTGGCGATGGACGAAGAACATCAACGTTTAACCGCACTTAAGGCAATCAACCCAAGTGTGCGTCAGCAAGAAATCGACTTTATTCTAATGCAAAAACAGGCGTTAACTGAGTATATTGAAAAAGCACAACTGCAATTTGAAGCTGTACGCTTAATTGTGGTTAGCAATTAATGCGCATTAAACAAGATTTGATTTAAAAGGAAATCTACAAAATGGCGGCCAACCCTGATTTTATTTATCAGCC
>JBMZDW010000109.1:0-3801 GCA_049614565.1 Cognaticolwellia sp.
GAATTAGTGCTTTCAGAGCGTTTTTCATGGCAATTAACCTTAAACGACGGCGTTATGCTGAATTTAGGGCGTGAAAAACGTACTGAGCGTATTCAACGATTTATCGATGTTTATCCGCAAATAAAAGCGCATAAAGTAAAAAATAAGCAAGTTGATTATGTCGACTTACGCTACGACACAGGACTAGCCGTAGGCTGGAAACCTTTTTTAGCAAATAAAATTGAAGAAAAAAGAGCTTAACATTAATGGCAAAAGCTAATGAAAGAAACCTCGTTGTAGGTTTAGATATCGGAACATCAAAAATCTCAGTGGCAGTGGGTGAAATAACCGCAGACAATCAACTGAGCATTGTTGGTGTCGGTAATCAACCCGCTAGAGGTATGGATAAAGGCGGAGTGAATGACTTAAATTTAGTTATTCAATCAATACAGCGTGCAATTAATGAAGCTGAGTTAATGGCTGATTGTCATATCACCTCTGTGTATTTAGGCATTTCAGGTAAACATATTAGTTGTCAGAACGAAAATGGCATGGTGCCAATTAATGACAAAGAAGTGGTTCAAGAAGACGTCGATAACGTTATTCATACCGCGCGCTCAGTGCCTATTTCGGCAGAGCGTAGAATGCTACACGTACTACCACAAGAGTTTAGTATTGACTGTCAAGACGGTATAAAAAGCCCTATTGGCATGTCTGGTGTGCGCATGGAAGCGAAAGTACATATTGTAACCTGTGCGAATGACATGGCTAAAAACATTGTTAAATGTGTAGAACGTTGTGATTTAAAAGCGGATCAATTGATTTTCTCAGCATTAGCTTCAAGTTATGCCGTGGTTACTGAAGACGAAAAAGAGCTGGGTATCTGTGTGATCGATATTGGCGCAGGCACAATGGATATTTCAGTATTCACAGGCGGCGCACTAAGACACACTGCGGTTATTCCTGTTGCGGGTAATCAAGTAACAAGTGATATTGCCAAAATTTTCAGAACGCCATTAAGCCATGCGGAAGACATAAAAGTTAAATATGCATGTGCGCTTCGCCAAATGGTTAGCATGGAAGAAAATATTGAAGTACCAAGTGTAGGCGGAAGACCAGCACGTTCAATGTCAAGGCACACACTAGCTGAAGTTGTTGAACCAAGATACCACGAATTATTTGAACTTATTCAAGAAGAAATACGTGAATGTGGTTTGGAAGACCAAATTGCCGCAGGATACGTACTAACAGGTGGCACAGCAAAAATGGAAGGCGTAGTAGAATTTGCTGAAGAAGTCTTTCAAATGCCAGTAAGAGTTGCACAGCCAAAAGACGTTTGCGGGCTAAAAGAATATGTAAACGATCCTGCGTATGCCACGGTAGTCGGTTTATTACATTACGGTATGCAAGCGAGCGAATCACAAGTTAAAGAAAATAAAACTACAGAAGGCGTAGCAAGTATTGGTGCTAGAGTTCTTGCGTGGTTTAAAGGCGAATTTTAATACAGCGTTATAAGGCAAACGTAGCGCTATTAAAAACTAGTAGTAAAAACAAAAATGTAAAAATAGTTTTGGTGGACAAAACATAAAAATCGGAGAGAAAAAAATGTTTGAATTAATGGAAGATCATAACGAAGAAGCCGTCATAAAAGTGATAGGTGTTGGTGGCGGCGGCGGAAATGCCGTTGAGCACATGGTGTCGCAAACCATTGAGGGTGTTGAATTTATAACAGCAAACACAGACTCACAAGCATTGCGCAACTCATCAGCCAATGTAACCTTGCAACTAGGTGGCGATGTTACTAAAGGCTTAGGTGCAGGCGCAAACCCTGAAATTGGCCGTAGAAGTGCTGAAGAAGACCGCGAAACAATTAAAGAAACACTGCAAGGTGCAGACATGATCTTTATTGCCGCAGGTATGGGCGGTGGTACAGGTACGGGGGCAGCGCCAGTTGTTGCTGAAGTAGCTAAAGAAATGGGTATATTAACCGTTGCTGTTGTTACTAAACCGTTTCCATTTGAAGGTAAAAAACGGATGAACTATGCCGATCAAGGCATCGAGTTTTTATCTAAAAATGTTGACTCATTAATTACTATTCCTAACGAAAAACTATTAAAAGTATTAGGGCCAGGAACTAGTTTATTAGACGCATTTAAAGCGGCGAACAATGTTTTATTAGGTGCTGTTCAAGGTATTGCGGAACTTATTACTCGTCCAGGACTCATAAACGTGGATTTTGCTGATGTTAGAACAGTAATGTCTGAAATGGGAACGGCAATGATGGGGTCTGGTATTGCATCAGGCGAAGATCGTGCTGAAGAAGCTG
This sequence comes from Cognaticolwellia sp., assembly GCA_049614565.1. GTDB lineage: Bacteria > Pseudomonadota > Gammaproteobacteria > Enterobacterales > Alteromonadaceae > Cognaticolwellia. Next base: position 2,306 of record JBMZDW010000109.1, read on the forward strand.
CAGAAGCTGCAATTTCAAGCCCATTACTTGAAGATGTTGACCTAGCAGGCGCTCGCGGTATCTTAGTGAATATTACCGCAGGTATGGACATTAGCATTGACGAGTTTGAGAAAGTGGGTAACGCAGTTAAAGCGTTTGCCTCTGAAAATGCAACGGTTGTTGTTGGTGCAGTAATTGACCCAGAAATGACTGAAGACCTACGTGTAACAGTAGTAGCAACAGGTATTGGCGCAGAGCGCAAGCCAGACATAACCTTGGTAAACCCTACGCCACAAGCTGAGCCTATCGCGGTTGGTCAAGAGTTTATCTCGTCGCCAGTAGCTGAGCCAAATGCAGTAACTGCCACTATGCCAGAAGCAAATGCACAAGTGCAAAAAGTAGCAGCAACAGATTTAGACAACTACTTAGATATACCAGCGTTTTTACGTAAACAAGCTGACTAATTATCAGTAAAGAGTAAAGATATTGCGCTGGCAATATAACTGAAGTTTTGATTTTATAGAGCTTTTTTGCTATATTATGCGCCCGCTGAATTCAGTTGGTGGATATAAAGTGAAAATAGGGCTTATTAAGGCTAATTATGATTAAACAACGTACAATTAAAGAAAGCGTTTCAGCTATCGGTGTAGGTTTACACAAAGGTGAAAAGGTGCAGTTAACTCTCCGTCCTGCGCCTGCAAATACAGGTATTGTATTTCGCCGTGTTGACTTAGATCCTGTTGTCGACTTTAAAGCGACGCCTGAATCGGTGGGTGAAACCACAATGTGTACGTGTTTAGTTAACGAGCAAGGCGTGAAGATTTCCACCGTCGAACACTTGCTTGCGGCTGTTGCAGCAATGGGCATTGATAACTTAGTTATCGATGTCGATTCTCCTGAAATTCCAATTATGGATGGCAGCTCGTTACCGTTTGTTTATTTATTGCAATCGGTTGGCATTGAAACTTCTAATGTTGCTAAGCGCTTTATCCGTATCAAAAAAACGATCCGTGTTGAAGAAGGCGACAAATGGGCAGAGCTTAAACCTTATGAAGGTTTTAGAGTTAACTTTGCCATAGAATTTGATCACCCTGTTATCGCCAAAACAGGGCAAGTAATGAGCATGGACTTTTCAAGTTGTTCGTTTATTAAAGAAATAAGCCGCGCCCGAACGTTTGGCTTTGTTAAAGATATTGAGTTTCTCCGATCTCATAACTTAGCACTAGGCGGAAGCTTGGAAAATGCGATTGTATTAGATGAATATCGCATGCTTAATCCTGACGAATTACGTTACGATGACGAATTCGTTAAACATAAAATTTTAGACGCTATTGGCGACTTATACATGGGCGGTGTCAGTATTTTAGGTGAGCTAAACGCGTTTAAATCAGGCCATGCATTAAACAATATTTTACTTCGTGAAGTGTTTAAGCAAACAGATGCTTGGGAATGGGTAACGTACGAAGATGAAGCACAAGCCCCAATTCAGTATCAAGAAATAGGTGCTAACGCCTACT
>JBMZDW010000110.1:0-3783 GCA_049614565.1 Cognaticolwellia sp.
TTTGAACCACACGAAGAAAACCCAATGATTGGTTACCGCGGCGCGGCACGTTATATCTCAGCTGACTTTAGAGAGTGTTTCTCGCTTGAATGTGAAGCAATAAAGCGTGTTCGTAACGACATGGGGTTAACGAATGTTGAAGTTATGATCCCATTTGTTCGTACATTAGAAGAAGCAGAGCAGGTAATTGAAATTTTAGCTGAAAATGGCCTTAAGCGTGGCGAAAACGGTTTGCGCATTATTATGATGTGTGAATTGCCATCAAATGCCTTGTTGGCCGATCAATTTCTTGATCATTTTGACGGATTTTCAATTGGTTCAAACGATTTAACACAGTTAACTCTTGGCTTAGATCGAGATTCGGGGCTAATTGCGCATTTATTTGACGAACGTAATCCAGCGATCAAAGCATTGCTTGCAATGGCGATAAAAGCATGTAAAGACAGAGGTAAATATGTGGGTATTTGTGGTCAAGGACCATCAGATCACCCAGATTTTGCTGCATGGTTAGTTGAGCAGGGGATTGACAGTGTGTCATTAAACCCTGATACGGTTTTACCTACGTGGTTATACTTAGCTGAGCAACACGCTAAATAATACATTTAATTTAGTGATTAAGAGCACAAAACGCCTTACCCTTTGGTTTAAGGCGTTTTTTTAGTGCTAGTTTTATAGTTTAAAAAGTTCTTAGACTTTTTACTTTCAAAGCGTAATTTTAAAATTGAGCATGATATACTTTGCTCACTTTCCATTTTAATGCTTTAAAATTCTTATGTTACCTCGGTTAGACGCACAAGAGCTGCTTGCTCCTTTATATCAACAGTATGCCAATGCCCTCACAAAAAGTACCTTCTCAGGTGAAATAAGTACCAGCTATGGCGCTCGTTTGGCTGTAGCAACCGATAACAGTATTTACCAGCAATTACCGCAATTAGTATTACACCCAAAAAATGCCCAAGACATACAAACTATTTGCCTACTTGCTAACGATGAAAAGTACACCGTAATTAAATTTAGCGCCCGTGGCGGTGGTACAGGCACGAATGGACAAAGCTTAACTCCTGGAATAGTGGTCGACCTTTCTAAGCACATGAATGGCATTTTAGAAATTAATGTTGAAGAAAACTGGGTGCGTGTTGAAGCAGGCGTAGTTAAAGATCAATTAAACGACTTTTTACGCCCCCATGGTTTCTTCTTCTCTCCAGATTTATCAACCAGTAATAGAGCGACTATTGGCGGTATGGTCAATACCGATGCTTCAGGGCAAGGCTCTCTCATATACGGTAAAACGTCTGATCATGTGCTAGGACTAACGTCAGTGCTGGCCAATGGAGAATTATTAACAACACAGCCGTTAGCGATTGAACAAGCTAATGCGTTAGCGACACAGCAAACCAGTTACGGAAAAATTATTAGCCAAGTACTGGCAACCAGTATTGGCAAACGCGCGAAAATTTTAACAAAATTTCCGCGTTTAAATCGATTTTTAACGGGTTATGACCTAGAACATGCGGTATCAGACGATCAAAAAACCGTTGATGTTAGCCGCTTAATAACGGGCTCTGAAGGTTCGCTGGCTATTGTTTGTGAAGCTAAATTAAACTTAACACCAATATCTAAAGCTAAAACGCTGATCAACATTAAATACAATAGTTTTGACTCAGCATTACGCCATTCTCCAACGTTAGTTAAAGCAAAAGCAACGTCAGTTGAAACCATTGACTCTAAAGTACTCAATTTAGCAAAACAAGACATTGTTTGGCATTCAGTTAGCGACTTAATTACCGATGTTGCAGGCAAAGACATGGATGGCATAAATATTGTTGAATATAACGGCACAGACACCGCCTCGTTGGCAATTAAAATCGCTGAACTTACGGCACAGCTTGATCAAGACATTGAAAACAACACGGGAGTTATTGGTTATCAGGTAACGTCTGATCCCGACAGTATTAATAAACTCTACACTATGCGTAAAAAAGCGGTAGGGTTATTAGGAAACACTAAAGGTAGCCAAAAACCACTAGCATTTGCTGAAGACACTGCGGTTCCGCCTGAAAATTTAGCTGATTTCATTGCTGAGTTTAGACAATTACTCGACAGCTACAACTTACATTACGGCATGTTTGGTCATGTAGACGCGGGTGTATTACATGTTCGACCTGCGTTAGATATGTGCGATCCTGAACAGGAAAAGCTATTACGGGAAATATCAGACAAAGTTGTGGCCTTAACAGCTAAGTATGGCGGTTTAATGTGGGGCGAGCATGGCAAAGGGTATCGTAGTGAGTACGGGCCTGAGTTTTTTGGCGACGAGCTATTTAATGAGTTACGAAAAATAAAAACCGTGTTTGATCCTGATAACAAAATGAACCCAGGTAAAATTTGTACACCACTAAACTCTACTGAAAAACTGGTATCAGTAGACGATGTTAAGCGCGGTAGCTACGACAGAATTATACCCACTACCGTTAAAACATCATTTGCATCAGCAATGGACTGTAATGGTAATGGCTTATGTTTTAATTACGACACTAATAGCCCAATGTGCCCATCAAGTAAAGTTACGCGTGACCGAAGACATTCCCCAAAAGGTAGAGCTGGCTTGATGCGTGAATGGCTTCGCTTATTAGAGCAAAAGGGCGTTGATGTTTTAGCGTTAGAGCAAAATATCAGTGGTTGGTCGGTAAAACAGCTACTCGACAAAGTAAAAAACAAGTTTGTTAGTACCAATAATGACGATTTTTCCCATGAAGTAATGGAGGCGATGTCGGGTTGTTTAGCGTGTAAAGCGTGCGCAAGCCAATGCCCAATAAAAGTGGATGTGCCTGACTTTAGAGCGCGTTTTGTTAACTTATATCACTCTCGCTATTTCAGGCCGCTAAAAGATCATTTAGTGGCAAATGTTGAAATATTAACACCGCTATTGGCCAAAGCACCTAAATTGGTTAATAGCGTTTTATCATCCAAAGTCTATGATAAATTATCACAAGCAAGTATTGGTTATGTTGATACTCCACTATTAACTACGCCTACATTAACAGCGCAAGTTGATGCATTAGGTTATAAGCCTTTTGATCTGCCGTTGTTTCGTGCAATGAGCGCTGAGCAACGTAAAGCGTACGTTTTTATTGTTCAAGACCCGTTTACCTCGTTCTACGATGCGAATGTGGTCACTAATATGATGAAGCTAATTGCTAAACTGGGCTTTAAGCCTGTGCTATTACCTTTTAAACCTAACGGTAAGCCTCAACATATTAAAGGCTTTTTAACGCGCTTTGCTAAAACAGCGGCCAATACTAGTCAATTTTTAAATCAACTAAGTGAACTCTCTATTCCGATGATTGGCTTAGATGCCTCATTAGTTTTATGTTATCGCGACGAATATCAGCAAATTTTGCAAGAAAAACGTGGGAATTTTGAAGTATTACTGGCCCACGAATGGTTAATTACGCTGCTCGATCACCAAAATATAAAACAGTGTGTTGATAGTAGCGCTGAACAAACCTCAGCGGATAAAAATGTCGACTTTAAACTCTTTGCTCATTGCACCGAAAAAACCGCACTAGCGGGAAGCGAAAAACAATGGCAGCAAATATTCGCCGCCTTTGGGTTGTCGTTAGCACCTGTTGCTGTGGGTTGTTGTGGTATGGCGGGTACATATGGCCATGAAAAAGTAAACTTAGCTAATTCAACGCAGTTATATCAAATGAGTTGGCAAGAAAAAATCGCTCAATTAGCCCCACAACAAATAGTAGCAACGGGTTATTCATGTCGTAGTCA
>JBMZDW010000111.1:0-3753 GCA_049614565.1 Cognaticolwellia sp.
AGTGCTTTTCAAATCGTATTGCCCTTAAAGCAAATGGAAAAACAGTATTACTTGGCTATAAGCGCCAAACTAGCGAGCATATTGTTAAAGGCATTAATCCACTACCAAAGCTTTCTGAAGTAATTGACAGCAAGGACCGATGCTTTATAACTCCTGAACGCTATTTTCTTAAGCGTAAGTATATGATTGTTGGTAACGCAAAAAATTTTCTGACCAGCGCCTTTGCTGAGCAGTCTGAATACATAGATGAGTTTATTGATAAAGTCAGTTTCCCTGAAATGTACCCGTTAAGTTTACTGTCTTCGGCACTGTTAGAGCGTGCACAAGCTGTAGGAATTGATCTCATTAAAGAACCGATGATATATACTTCGCATAAGTTATCTATCGACAAAAAAGTATTAAAAGCGTTGAAGAGTAATCACTCTTTAAACATATTAGTTAGCCCACCGTCTCCCTCAAATGATAAAAACGCTAACTATATAACCCATCACTGCACTTGTGTATTATCAACACATGAAATACTTTTTCATGCAGAAATACGACTGGCTCCTCTCTCTTCAATACTAAAATAGCTCAAAGCGTGTCATATCGATTACCCCACTTTTTATTTTTCAAACATAAAAAAACCTGCCGAAGCAGGTTCTTTTCAATTCATCTGTTAATTACTTCTTACCTACGATACGTGTTTTAGCATTTGCTGCCATATATGAAAATACAGCGTAAGTTGCCACATTTTGACGTAATTTTAATGGGTTAACTTTATCAAGCGTGTCGTCAGCCGTATGATGGAAATTGAAATAGTCGGTGCCATCTTGAGCTAATTTAAAAGCAGGAATATTAAATGGGCGAAATGGAATTAAATCAGGCCCACCGTTAGCTGCATTTTTTCCTATATGCTCTACATCTAATGACTTCATCATGGTTGCCATATCTCGTACTACAGGTAACGCGCTTGCATGAACATTAGACTCCATCCCCCAGATAACATCAGCACCAAAATCAGACTCTGCAGCGGCAACAATGTTAGAAAGCTCTTTTTCATGTTGTTTTACGTAAGCTTTTGCGCCCCATAAGCCGAACTCTTCAGCAGCAAATAACACAACGCGTATGCTACGTTTAGGCGTTTTTTTCGCGGCTAATTTTGCAGCGGCCATAGTAATAGCAACTCCAGCACCATCATCTAATGCGCCTGTGCCTAAATCCCATGAGTCTAAGTGTCCGCCAATCAATACGTATTCGTCAGGAAATTCACTACCCGTGAACTCCCCAATAACGTTATATGACGTACCTTCACCCATTGATTTAGCCTGAACATTAATATTAATTGTCACGGGCTTACCAAGTTCCACTAAACGGTGCAGTTGATCAGCGTCTGCATTTGAAATTGCTGACGATACGATTTTAGTTACACCTTCTTTATAATGGCTACCGCCAGTATGTGCAAAACGATGATGAGCCGTACTTACTGAGCGCATCACATAACCCACAGCGCCTTTTTGGGCTGCAACCACAGCACCACTATTACGCGCTTTTACCGCAGGACCATAACCATTACCGTCTCTATCTCTATTCATACGATAGTTGATAAACACAATTTTACCGTTAACAGCGCTTTTAGGCGCGTTTTCTAACTCAGCTAGTGTTTCAAATTTAACAACCTCGGCTTGCACGCCATTTTTTGGGGTACTTATACTATTACCTAGCGCGGTTATATGTAACTTTTGAGGAGAAGGGCTGATGATAGCAGCCGCTTCAAAAGTACGTGTCCACTTAGGAAAAGTTGCAGGCTCGGTCCAAACCTTATCAAAACCCAGTGCATTAAAGTTCTTCACTGCCCATTCAACGCCAGCTTTGTCTCCTAAAGTACCCGGCATTCTTGGGCCAACCTCAGTTGTTAACGACTCAACTAAATCCCACGCTAAATCGCTTTTAAGCGCCTGTTGCTTCAATTGCTCAACATGAGCGAGCTGCTCGTCAGTGAAATTATCAGCTGCCGCCTGAGTAAAACTCAAGCTAAGCGCTGCTAACAATAACGTTGATAGTATTTTATTTTTCATTACGTAACCTGCTAAGTAAAGGTGTAAAAGTGCTTCTGATTATATCACAGCGATAGTGTTAACTTTTATTAGTTAATACCTTAGGCTTTCCTTTCCATTCAGGTAGCACCAACCGATTGTTAGGATGCTTTTTATTATACTCTTCAACGTAAAGAGTGTATTTGCTCCATAAGTTATCAACATCTTCGTTAAGAATTTCTTTAATTGCCGCTTTAAAGCTCCAAGGTTTAATTGTTAATGGCGACTGGTTAAATTTATACGCAAATTCGTCATCATAATTATCCGCAATCCAGTTAAGGAAAAAACCAGTTGTGGTATAGCCCGAAAGATAACGATCATTTACTTGGGTTTTACCATTAACTCTTCCTATATCGGGTGAACGTGTTAGGTGATGTCGACCTCTAATGCGCACAAGATCTGCAACGCCTTCAAGAAACGCGTAATAGTCATGACCCGGCGAATAAACATCACTAACTGTTTCAGGCTGTGATTGATAACCATGTACTAATTCATGCCAAAATACCCCGTAAATTTCATACTTTACCGCGTCATCAGGCTGCTGAGCTAAGCCATATTGTAAATAGCGAGTGCTGAAATAAAGTTGCATATGCTTACCTGAACCACCACGCGCAGCTAATACATCACTCCAGTTATACTGAAAAGTTACCGTTTCAAATTCAGGTACTTCGGTGATATTGCGATAAAGGTACTGACAAACTTTTAACGAAATTTCATTAATTACTGCCGTTAAATCAGGCACAATTCGGTTTACACGCTCATATCCTTTAGAGTTAGTATCTTGGTGTGCCAATATCACTTTAGGGTAATGAAAACCTTCCCAAGGGTTAGCGGGATCGTATGAAACAACGAAACGTTTTTTAATTTTGGTATGTGTACCATATTTATTTTTAACCGTTAAACTCACGTCATGGCCGCCAGGTTTGTTAAAAATAACCTTCGGGTTTCTTTCATTACTTGTAGCAGGAGTAGCATTTTCAAAGCTCCACAACCATTCTGTCGCCGAATTTGGCGATTCATCATGAAAAGTAACTTCTTGATCTAATTTAACTTTAGTTGCCGATGCAGAGAACTGCGCTATGGGTTCGTTGCTAAGCCCTTGCAGCTCTAGTTCGGCAATTTGTAAATAATTGTCGCCCCAAGTTGTCGTTTTTGTTTGGGTAAAATGATATCGATAATGTGAATATTTAGTTGTATTGCCTGTCACTTTATAAGTATTGGTTGCTCTTCTACTACTAAATTTTTGTTCACTTCGGGTGTCAATGGTTGTCCATTTTATACCGTCATTTGACGCTTCAAGTTGCCATTCTTTAGGATCTCGACCTGGGGCATCACCTGCTGATGTCAGTTGATAACCTGTCAAAACTTTAGGGGTTTCAGCTTGGAAAGTAACCCAAGCCGATGGATGAACCGCTAAAAATTTAGAACCTTTATCACCATCAAATAGGTTATTAACCCCTTCAGCTGCGGGTGAGTCGGCATGCTCAGTTGTGGCGGAAAAAGGTAGTTCAAGAAAATTAATTGACGCTGTAGGTTGTGGTTCTACTTCATTTACTGGACTTTCTGCAACGCAAGCAGCCACGCCTCCAGTAAATATAGCGATAGTAAGTGCTTTTATCAGTTTCATGCTTTCTCTTATCTCGTATTAAGTAGTGCTAAGTTTATATTTATAGACGTG
>JBMZDW010000112.1:0-3716 GCA_049614565.1 Cognaticolwellia sp.
GCGGTGCTTTCCTTTAGATCTAACGCATTTAGATATATCATATTAGTATCATCAGTCGACCTAAAGCTTTTTTTTCAAAAAGCGCGACATTTAACTAAGTTATAGGCCAAAAGTGGCAAAACAGAAGAAATTAAGTAAAGGCCAATCCCGTAGGATCAAGGCTAATCATCAAAAACGCTTGTCCAATGCCGACGATAAGTCAGCCAAAGGGACTAACGAGCAACTACAAAACGACAATTTAGGCCCTGCTGAAAATGCGGTGGTTATCAGTCGTTTTGGTCAACATGCCGATATCGAAACCGATAATGGTGATGTGCTGCGCTGTAATATTCGTCGTACTGTTAAGGGTATTGTTTGCGGTGATGAAGTACAATTTCGCCGAGCAAAAGTCAGCGAAGGCGATATTGCGGGCGTTATTGAGGCGATGCATGAGCGCCGCTCACAATTAACACGCCCCGATTTTTACGATGGCGTTAAAGTCGTCGCGGCTAATATTGATCAAATATTAATGGTTTCTGCGGTATTACCTGAGTTTACAGCAAATATTATCGACCGCTATTTAGTGGCTTGTGAAGATATGGGGATTGAGCCTATTTTAGTGCTCAATAAAATAGACCTTATCGACGAACAAGGCCTTAAAGCTATTGAGGAAGTACTCGACATCTACCGTAAACTCGGTTATCAAGTTTTGTTGGTGAGTAATAAAACTGCACAAGGCATAGATGCTTTAAAGCAAACATTAGTGGGTAAAAATAGCATTTTTGTTGGTCAAAGTGGTGTTGGCAAGTCAACACTGGTTAATACCGTACTGCCTGATGCTGAAATCTTGACTAAAGAAGTCTCTGAAAACAGTGGTCTTGGTCAACATACAACGACAGTTTCGCGGTTACACCATTTACCTTCAGGTGGTAACCTTATCGATTCTCCTGGTATTAGAGAGTTTGGCTTATGGCACTTAGAGGTTGAACGTGTAACTTGGTGCTTTAAAGAATTCCGCGAATTTATTGGCGGTTGCCGCTTTCGCGACTGTAAACATTTAAACGACCCTGGCTGTATTATTCGCCAAGCGGTTGATGATGGTGATATTTCAGAGCTGCGCTTTGATAGTTACCACCGAATTTTAGAAACAATGGCCGATGGCCGTGCTGGAGCTCGTGCTCCGCGCGTATAATTTAGGAAGAAACAAGTGAGTTTAGATAAATTCAAAATTACCATGCAATATGCAATGCCAAAACATTTTCTATCGCGCATGGTAGGGAAATTAGCGGCTGCACGACTTGGCGGCTTAACAACATGGTTAATCAAATTATTCATTAAGCAATACAAAATAGATATGAGCGAGGCACAATATTCAGATCCCGCTCATTACAAAACCTTTAATGAGTTTTTTACCCGCCCGCTTAAAGAGGGCGTACGCCCATTAAATAACGAAAGTGACATAATCGCTCATCCTGTGGATGGTGCAATTAGCCAACTTGGTGCAATTGTTGACGGCCAACTTATTCAAGCTAAAGGTCACGACTACAGCTTACAGGCATTACTTGGCGGCTCAGAGCAAGACACAGCGCCATTTTTAGGTGGTGAGTTTGCGACGATTTATTTAGCGCCAAAAGATTATCACCGTATTCATATGCCTATAGACGGCACATTGAGCAAAATGATTTACGTGCCAGGTGATTTATTTTCAGTAAACCCGCTTACAGCACAAAATGTGCCTAACTTGTTTGCACGTAATGAGCGTGTAGTCGCAATTTTTGATACCGAGATAGGCCCTCTTGCGATGGTATTAGTCGGTGCAACAATTGTCGCTAGCATTGAAACTGTTTGGGCTGGTACGGTAACACCACCAGCAGGGAAAGACGTATTTAGTTGGAATTACCCAACTACGGGCGATAACGCAATCACCTTGAAAAAAGGTGAAGAAATGGGCCGCTTTAAGCTTGGCTCTACGGTTATTTTAGCATGGGGTGCTAATCAGGCAGAAATCTTAGCTGATCAGCAACCTGAAACGGTAACCCGTATGGGCACACCATTTGCCACAATAAATAATTAAACAATTAAGCAATAACAAGCGCGAGTATTAGCTCGCGCTTTTAGTCTCTTCCACACTCAGTGCATTCGGGCGTTTTAGTTAATTTAAACTGCTGTTGCGTCAAACTCAATCCATCAAAGCGTACAAACTGACTCCCCTTGTGGTGACCCAGTATCAAGTTAATAGCCAACAATGCCTGCATAGAGCCAATCACGCCCAGTAAGGGGCTTAATACGCCAGCATTATCACAATTTAACGCCTGCTCTGTTGGTTGCTCTGGGAACAAGCAGCCGTAACATGGGCTATCGGTCTCTCGAAAATCAAAACACATTAACTGCCCTTCACTGGCTATCGCCGCACCTGATATCAGCGGAATCCCTGCCTTTAAACAAAAACGATTCACCGTATAACGCGTTGTAAAGTTATCACTGCAATCAAGCACCAAGGTAGCCCCGGTAAAAATATGCTCGGCATTTTGCTCAGTTAATTGCTGCTCGATTGTATTTACTGTGATTTGATTATTCAAACTACCAAGCACTTTACCTGCGGCGCTTACTTTGGCTTGCCCTAAATGATTTACTTTGTAGAGCACTTGACGCTGCAAGTTAGAAAGCTCTACTTTATCGTCATCCAGTAAAGTGAGTTCTCCCACGCCAGAGGCTGCTAGATATAACAGTGCTGGGCTACCTAAACCGCCCGCACCAACCACCACCACATGGCCAGCTTTTAACTTTAACTGCCCTGCATGACCCACTTCTTTGAGCATTAAGTGACGGCTATAACGCAGCTGCTCTTTGTCAGATAACTCACTCATTATTTAATGACCTATAGCACTTTGTAAGTCTGCAATAGCTTGTTGGTAATCATCAGCTTCGGTAATGGCTCTTACTACGGCGACACTGCCAACACCGGTTGCAGCCACTTCACTGGCACGGGGTAAGTCTATGCCACCAATCGCCACTGTCGGGTAATCTTGCATTAACGGCACAAAGTGTTTGAGCTTTTCAAGACCTTGAATTTGCCCGGTCATATCTTTGGTGGTGGTTGGATAAATAGCGCCAAACGCCATATAACTTGGCCGATAATTATGTGCGCGAAGCATTTCATAAAAACCATGAGTCGAAAGCCCTAAGCGCAAACCGGCCTCTTTAATAGCGACTAGGTTCGCCTTTAACAAATCTTCTTGGCCTAAATGTACACCGTAAGCACCGTGTTTAATTGCCAATTGCCAATGATCGTTTATATACACGTTACCTTGATATTTTTGACCAAGGGTAACGGCGGCTGCCACGGCAGTATCAAGCTCGGTTTCACTGCCCTGTTTGATACGTAACTGCACGGTTTTAATGCCTTGCGCTAAACATTTTTCTAGCCAATCAACAGAATCAACGACCGCGTATAAGCCAAGTTGTTTACTTTCACACGCTGCAAAGTTAGCGGCCATAGTAAACTCATTCGGCGCATCAAAATCCAACTCATCACCGAGCCAGCTTCCCGCTTCAATCACTTGAGGGTAATCATCAATATTTTGTGGGAAACAGGTCTGTGCGACGGGTCCAATACCTTCGCCATAACGCACAGCTGCTTTTAAGCCTTGGTTGATATATGCTTTTGCTAAAATAAATGCATCTTTAAGAGGGTATTGTTTTGCTAAGCACGCCGCAATAACAGACGCCATGCTACA
>JBMZDW010000113.1:0-3632 GCA_049614565.1 Cognaticolwellia sp.
CAAAACAACTGCAATGTAATATCATTAACTAAGTATGGCAGTAACCCCGTTGCAAACTCAGCTCATGTGCAACTGTATACTATTGCAGATGAGAAGTCGGCTCGGCTTCAGTCTATATTGACGCGTACAGCACAAGATTTTGTGATTGATATGTTATTTATGTCACTCACCCAGTCAATTCGTTAAGCATTCTGCGGCCTCAGTACTTTTATTGAGGCCGATTAACTGGCCTATCGATATAATAAATAAGGCGCACGCTTTGACTTAAAACGGCTAAGCTCTGGCTGCCAACTTTGCTTAATATGCTCCACTGAATGCCCTGCTTCAATAGCCAAGCGTAACTGATCTGTGCCTGCAAGCTTATCCATAAAGTCTTTTCGTTCAAAAAAAGTTATATCGTTAGCTTTTAATTGCTTGTATGCCGAAATAAAAAGCGCTAACTCCATCCCCTTAATATCACTTTGGCGTAAATCTAATCCAGATACCTCAATGCCTTTAAACTTAGGATTCATTGCTGCTCCCTTGATTGCACGAGGAGTGAAGTTAAATTCACCCAATGGTAGAGGCGAAAAGCCAATCACTTGAAACGGGAAATCGGTACCTCGACCAATTGAAATGGGCGTTGCCTCAAAAAAACACAACGAAGGATAAAGCCCAATAGCCTGATCATTAGGTAAATTAGGACTCGGTTTAATTGGTAAACTGTAACGGCTGGTGCGCGTGTAATGAGCGACTGGAACGACGCTTAACTTTAGATCAGCGGCATTACTGATCCACTTCTCGCCTTTTATCATTTTAGCAAGCTCACCTACCGTCATACCGTGTAATACAGGAATTGGGTGCATGCCCACAAACGATTTAAACTGTGGCTTTAAAATTGGCCCATCAATATGGCTAATATTTGGGTTAGGTCTATCAAGCACAATAAACTCTATGCCTTGCTCAGCTGCTGCCTCCATCATGTAATGCATAGAGCTGATATAAGTATAAAACCGCACACCAACATCTTGAATATCAAAAATAATTACATCAAGGCCGCTTAATTGGGCTGCGCTTGGCTTTTTGTTTTTACCGTAAATAGAAATGAGTGGAATACCTGTTTTACTATCAACGGTATTTTTAACATGTGCTCCGGCGTCATAGTCACCACGAAAACCATGCTCAGGTGCAAAGATTTTAGTTATGCTTACATTTTTAGCTAATAAGCTGTCGACTAAATGCGTGCGCCCCACCACAGAAGTTTGGTTAACCACCAACCCAACTTGTTTATCTTTTAATTGCGGTAAGTACAAAGCAAACTGCTGCGCACCAACTGAAATAGCATTTTTGGCGTCATTCGCCTGAGCGGTAACCGTAGTAACGGTACTAAGTATAAAAAGTACCATAAAAAATCTTATTGGAAACATACAGCAAGCTCCTTTTAAACAAGGTGTTTAAAATAACACAGCCTAGTTTAAAGAGCTGCTTAGGATTTAGTTTTTCTGCCCAAAAGCACAGGAGGTTAATTCAAACTTGAGTTTATTAAATTTTATTGCATCCAAACCGCTTGACCAATCGTTACTTGAGTATAATTACATAAGGATTGATAAAATGAAAAAACTGCTTTTATTAACTAGCTGCATTTTTTGCCACGAGCAAGCGTTGGCAAATATTGAAAAAATAACTGTTTATGGTCATCGTACAGGGCTTATTGGCGAGTCGATAAGCGCATCAAGCGGCATTATCGGTCAAGGCGAAATTGAAGACAGACCCATGCTGCGCAGTACTGAAATGCTGGAACTTATCCCAGGTATGGCTGTTACCCAGCACAGTGGTTCTGGAAAAGCGAATCAATATTTTATTCGCGGCTTTAACCTTGATCACGGCACTGACTTTGCCACTAACATTGATGGCATGCCAATTAACATGCGCAGCCACGGGCACGGCCAAGGTTACACTGACTTAAACTTTATTATCCCTGAAACAATCGCAACAGTAAGCTATAAAAAAGGCAGTTACGATGCATCGCAAGGCGATTTTTCTGCCGCTGGTAGTGCCTATTTTAATTTAGCCGATAACCCTAAACATCAGCAGCTTGATTTTACCCTTGGTGAAGATAGCTACCTTAGAGGCGTAGCATTGGGCCACACTAATGTGGGGCAAGGAAAGCTTATTGGTGCTGTTGAGTGGCAAGGTTATGATGGCCCTTGGCAAGATATAGATGAAGATGTAAACAAAAAAAATGCACTACTGCGTTATGCGGGTAGCCTAGCAGGTGGCGACCTATCAATCACGGCTATGGCTTACGATAACCAATGGAACTCAGCAGATCAAATACCGCAGCGAGCTGTTGATCAAGGCATTATTTCACAGCTTGGTTCGCTCGATAAAACTCTAGGAGGCAGCTCAAGTCGCTATAGCCTATCAGCTAACTGGCAAGGTCAAAACCTCTCAGCAAACGCTTATGTGATTGATTACGACCTAAGCTTGTATTCAAATTTCTCTTACTTTTTAAATGATCCAATCAACGGCGATCAGTTTAGACAGCGTGATAGCCGTACTATTTCTGGCGCTGCACTTAGCTATCAATTTGCTCAACAAATCAGTCAAATACCTGTTACTCACACTGTTGGCTTAGACCTTCGCAATGACAATATTGATAAGGTTGGTTTATACAATACCCAAGCGAGGGAGTATCTATCAACAGTGAGAGAAGATGATATAAGTGAAACAAGCTACTCAGCCTATTGGCAAAGCGTATTGAGCTTAACTGAACGCTTAGAGGCTACTCTAGGTGCTCGTTACGATTACCTTGATGCCCAAGTAAGTGGCGATAACCGCTTAAATTCAGGTGATGCCGATGACGACTTAGTTAGCTTTAAAGCAAGCCTTAGCTATGTGTTTACTGATAACTTGGCAGGTTATGCAAATTGGGGGCAGTCATTTCACTCTAATGATGCTCGCGGCGCAACTATCACTCTGGATCCAGTTAGCTTAGCACCAACCGATAAAGTTGATCTTCTTGTACAGAGCGAAGGTGGTGAGCTGGGTGTTCGGTACTTTGATGAAAAACGTTTTAATATTTCGGCTGCTATGTGGTGGTTACAATTAGACTCCGAGCTATTATTTGTCGGCGATGCAGGTAATACAGAGGCCAGTGATGCATCTAATCGTTATGGCCTTGAGGTAAGTGCTTATTATTGGTTAGACGAAGCTGTTAGCCTTGATGCAGAAGCGTCATTTACACATTCAAGACTAGATATTAGTGGTGACAACGATCGCGTTGAAGGTGCAGTGCCCGTGGTAGCAAGCGCAGGTATTAACTGGCACTTAAATGAGCAATGGCAGAGTTCAGTTCGTATTCGTCATATTGGTAAACGCACACTTAATGATGATGGTAGTAAGCGCTCTGAACCGCTTACAGTCGTAAACGGGTTGGTTAGCTATCAACAAACTCATTGGAAGGTTGGCTTGGAGCTATTAAACATGTTTGACAGCACTGATCATGACATTGATTACTACTATGCCTCTCGGTTAGCAGGTGAGCCAAGCGAAGGAGTTGAGGATAACCATTTCCACCCTATTGAACCGCGTACCATACGCCTTAATGTGAGTTTATTGTTTTAATTGATAATCTTAATATGGCTCAAATC
>JBMZDW010000114.1:0-3574 GCA_049614565.1 Cognaticolwellia sp.
AGTTGCTCTCGTAATATAAGTTGTTTGCCGGTTTGGCGAAATTCTACTCTTTTTAGCGCGCTCATGCCCAAGAGAATTTCATCACTGCCCATACTCGGATTAATATGTGCCGCAACATTATACAGATAGATATTGCCAATGCGTAGCTCATTTAATTGTGTTTGATAAACCGTAATACTGCCGTTGGCGGTTTGTACGCGATAAGGCTGCCCAGCAGGCAATGACAGTTTTTTCGCAATATGGGCGGGAATAGATACTTGCGTGGCGCCGGTGTCGAGTAAAAAGGTAACTTGAGTGCCATTAATTGCGCCGCTGGTTATATAGTGGCCTTGGCGGTTTTGTTGTAAGCTAACTTGCGCTTGGCCGTTGCTGTGTAGTGACACGCTAGGCTCTTGGTTGGGGTTGTACTGTTGATCGAGCAGGTCTTGGAACACAAACACTAATAATGCAATGCCGAGTAACCAAGCTATCCAGACAAAGCTTTTGCCAAATGCTGTTGAACTGTCATTCTTTGTCATATATCGCGGTTACTCCATGTGCTATTGCTAATGTTACTCGGTAATTTGTTATGATACCGTAACGATAACTAAAATGTGAATTATTGTATGGTAGTGATGAAAGATCAGGCGCAAGGATTAACTCCACAACATAACAAGCTAACTATAGTCAGCGGCTGGTTAAGCGATGTTGAAATACAAAAATCGAGTCATTTTGAACCACGGGGCGAAAGTGATACCGTGAGTTTATTGGTGGTGCACAATATTTCACTACCGCCGGGGCAATTTGGCGGTGGCTATATTACTGACTTTTTTCTCGGTAAGTTAGATCCAACAATCGACCCTTACTTTACATCCATATATAAGATGCGGGTATCGGCGCACTGCTTAATTCAACGAAATGGCGATATTGTGCAATATGTGTCGTTTAATGATAAAGCGTGGCATGCCGGGGTATCTTCATATCAAGGGCGCGAAAAGTGTAATGATTTTTCCATCGGTATAGAGCTGGAAGGTACCGACGACATTCCCTATACTGAAGAACAATATCAACAACTTAGTCGCATTAACTTAGCTTTGATTGCTACTTACCCAGCGCTAAAGAATAATGTTGTAGGACATTGTGATATTGCACCGGGACGTAAAACCGACCCCGGCGCGGCATTTGATTGGCCGCGCTTTTATAAAATGTGATGGGCTAAAGCCCAGCCTACAATGAACTGTGGCATCTAGGTCGCATTACCGCGATAAAAAGCATGCCGACAAATAATGGCTATTACCTTAAACCGTTAGAATGTGATGGGCTAAAGCCCAACCTACAAAGGATAATTAAACATGAGCTTACTGAGTTTATTAATTGCGTTAGCTGCCCAACGTTACTTGTCGTCGAGTGCTTGGCAATTTAGTACCTTGTACCAACGCTATATGGCAGTGATTAATCAGACCAAGCTATTGGCGGATTATCGACATTCTACGGTGCTAAACTATGCGGTGATTTTATTGCCGGTACTGGGATGTTATTTTTTGTTAGCGCAAATTGATAACGCTGTGCTGCATTTAATTGCCTCAACCTTAATATTAATTGTCTGTTTTGGCTGTATGAAAACCCGCGACGCATATAAAAACTATTTACAGTCGGCTTTTAAAGGCGAGTTAACCAGTTGTGAGATGCATCAACTGCAACTACAGCAAGATAAAAACCTTGCCAACATGGGCTTTGGTCAAACCTTAGTGTGGTTAAATTATCGCTACTTTATTGCGGTTATGCTGTTTTTTGTGTTTTTTGGCGCTGCCGGCGCTTTGTTCTATCGGTTACTAACAACATTAAATGAGTGTGCGAACGATGACGAGATAAAGGCAAGTGATGAGGAACAGAGTGACGAAAGCAGCGAAAAAAACATGGCAGAAAACATGGCAGAAAACATTGTTGAAAGCACCCCGCATGATGAAGTGTGCCAAGCCAATCAACAATTATTGTTTGTACTAGATTGGTTACCGGTTAGGTTAGTTTCGTTAGGCTATATGTTTGTTGGTCACTTCTCAAAAGCGTTGCCGGTTTGGTTGGAAAATTTATTTGAATTTGATAAAGCGCCAAGCAAAATACTGATAGCGGTGGCGGAAAAGTCAGAAGATTATATGGTTGACGCAGACGATTGCACTGCCGAGCCTTGCTTATTAGTTAAATTGGCAAAACGTGCTTCATTGCTATTTCTGGCGATACTGGCGCTGCTGATATTGACTGGAATACTTTCTTAGCTAAACAGCGGTTCGTCGGCATGCTGTTTGTTTAAGTAAAGCGGCCTACAATGTCTGGCTGTACTATTTTTGTCGTGTACTTGTAGGTTGGGCTTTAGCGCATCAACCCTATTGAACCTATGATGTTGGTTTTTAGTCTCGGCAACGGTGAGTATGAGTTTTATTAGCAGTAAATAAAAAGGGTTACTCTTTTAGTTAATGGCAAGTTTTTTTGCCTTACTAAAATGAGTAACCCTAATTGCTAAGCGGCTTTATCAACTAAGCCGCGATGTTACTGGCGATTAAACCACTTGAATTGGTACGGCTTGAGCCGTAAATTTAGTGCTCATTTCTTCAGTTGGCGGCGTAAACTTAGTTAAGTCGATGCCAACGACAGCGTTTTTGTACTCTTCTAATGACGGGAAACGACCCAGCACGGTTGACAGTACCACTAACGGCGTTGAACCTAGCAGTGATTCACCTTTCTTCTCAGCAGTATCAGCGACAACACGGCCTTGGAATAAGCGCGTTGAGGTAGCAATAACCGTATCACCCGGTTCTGCTTTTTCTTGGTTACCCATACATAAGTTACAGCCTGGGCGTTCTAAGTACATGATGTTTTCGTATTTAGTACGGGCAGCGCCTTTCGGGTGTGCATCGTCAAATTCAAAACCCGCGTATTTTTGTAGAATTTCCCAATCGCCTTCCGCTTTCAGTTCATCAACAATGTTATAGGTTGGTGGCGCAATCACCAGTGGTGCGTTAAATGAAATGCTACCGTTTTGTTTTTCTAGGTTGCGTAACATTTGCGCGATAATTTGCATATCACCTTTGTGTACCATACAAGAGCCAACAAAACCTAAATCAACTGATTTATCGGCGTAGAATGATACAGGGCGAATAACGTCATGGGTGTAGCGCTTAGATACATCTTCATTATTTACGTCAGGGTCAGCAATCATTGGCTCTTCGATGGTATCAAGGTCAACAACAACTTCAGCGTAATATTTAGCGGCATCGTCTGGTGCTAATGCCGGCTGAGTGCCTGATTTAACTTCTTCGATACGTTTGTCAGCCAAAGCAATTAAACCTGCTAAGGTGCCTGCTTGGTTTTCCATACCCTTGTTGATCATAATTTGGATACGGCTCTTAGCTAGCTCGATAGATTTAACTAAGGTTTCATCGTTTGAAATACAGATTGATGCTTTCGCTTTCATTTCTGCAGACCAATCGGTGAAGGTAAACGCTTGGTCAGCCATTAATGTACCAATATGTACTTCAATAATACGACCTTGGAAGACGTTCTCGCCACCAAATTGCTTCAGCATTTGCGCTTGTGTTGA
>JBMZDW010000115.1:0-3499 GCA_049614565.1 Cognaticolwellia sp.
AAGGCGGGAATACTAAGTTTTGTTGATATTGCTGCGCCACCGCCGATGCTGCTTTGGCTAAGTCTTCATCAAATGCTGACTGAGTTACTGAGCTGGTTTTTGTTGTTACCTTTGTCACAGGTTGGCTTAGCGTGCGCTGCTGAGCAGGAGGTGTCGATATCGGCTTTTTATCATTGAGAGGGGCTTGTTTTAGGGGGTAACTTGCATGACCCTCATCAATTAAAAACCACATAAGTAGGCCCATGCTGATAGCAAAGCCAATCACGTAGGACTTTTTCATCGGTTAGTTATCCTATATAAAACGTGTAGTACGTATACTACACGATGTTTTAAGTATGCTTATATCACGGGATCACATTATATATAAGTGCCGATGCACTCAAATTATCTGAGTCTTTTACATAACGATATTGTTTCTTCCAAAACCAACTACCTGTGGTTTCATCTACGGTTTCAAACCCTAGCGTGTCGCCAGCTACCGTAATGTTATTCATCGCAATCGTTACATTTCCTTGGCGCTGCGCTTGTTGAATCTCGTTATGACTATAACTGTTAGTCATCATTAATGGATAATGATATGGCATAAAACTATTAACAGCATCACCTTGCGATTTTAAACGCCCATTAGTGTCAATATTGGTGCTACAGCTACCAAATGAGTTTACAGAGCTTGCACCACATGATGAGTGAGTAGCCACTACCGAGTCGTCATTACCGCGTAAAAATCCAGCCGTTAAACCTAAGTAAGCATTACCATCGGCTACAAAACGTAAACGAGGTGTGCGTGCATCAGGTAATGGCGCAATTCTGCGTGCATTATTTACTTTTAAATCGTGCAATACGCCTACCGCCTCATTAACTTCACTGCCTAACCACCACGTTAGCGCGGCATCTACAGCAAAATTCCACGATGCGCCTGTTAATGTACTCACCGCTAAGTCGGCCAATTCACTGCCGCCACCAGCACCCGCTAAATCAAAGGTGGCAATAATATTAAGCGGCTGTAATCCGGCATTTTCAAGCCAGTTTTCTTGGTTATCTATAATATATCGGGCAACTAAGTCACCGGTTGAATGAGTCACAAATACACAGCCTGGCTCGCATAGATTTGAGCGAGAAATTTGCTGTAGTTTAGGCCATACCCAATCGGTGGTGATTTTTCCTTCTATTCGTTCATATGCAGGCCAATCGATGCGCTCGTCTGCGCGGTTCACCCAATAAGACTGCCAATAGCTTTGTCCATCGTTTACCACATCACTGGCTGCTCTATTGGTAAGTTGTGATACCTGCAAACCATGAATTAAAATTACTTTATACTCTTTACTGAGCGCAGAAAAACTCATTAGCAGGCTTAATGCTGCTGCAAATAAAGATACGCGTTTAAATATGTGTGTGTTGTTCATATTAATCCTTAACTGATTCAATATTTTTATTATGCTTAGCTTGTTACACGCTGTTGTCGGTGCATGGTAAAAGCAACGCATTGACCAGTATTGGGAATAAAGTTAAAAAATGCAACATTTTGTTATCATTTTCACTGTTAAGGCTAAATATCTGCGTTAAAATACGACAAAAGCGCTAAACTATTGCGCTATTTGGAACAGTTTATGGGCTTTATAAACCGCCATTGAAAACACCGTGAACTTCTTTGTTAACTATCGCACGGCACTACTTTTTATCAGCGTAATAGCGTAAGTTAGTTACATACGAACAACCAAGGAATCATAATGATAAAAAAAATAATATGTGGTGGCTTTTTATTAACCGCCATTTCTGCCCCTAGTGTTGCCGCGAGTGTTAACACCCAACTTGAACAAGCAACACAAAGTGTGAGTGAAAAAGTCATTACATGGCGTCGTCACTTACATCAATATCCAGAGCTGAGTAATCGCGAATTTGAAACCGCCAAGTACATTACTGACCATTTAAAATCACTGGGTCTTGAAGTGCAAACGGGCGTTGCTCATACCGGTGTTGTGGCTAAATTAAGTGGCGGTAAAAAAGGCCCTTTAATCGCCCTTCGTGCCGATATGGATGCTTTACCCGTTACCGAACAAGTTGATTTACCCTTTGCCTCTAAACAAATCTCAACCTATCGTGGTAATGAAGTAGGCGTTATGCATGCCTGCGGGCACGACACTCATGTTGCTATTCTAATGGCCGTAGCAGAGTCACTGGTAAAAATTAAAGATCAGTTAGCGGGTGACGTACTGTTTGTATTTCAACCGGCTGAAGAAGGTGCCCCCGAAGGAGAAGAAGGAGGCGCAGAGCTAATGCTAAAAGAAGGTTTATTTAAACAAAAACCTGAAGCGGTGTTTGGCTTGCATGTCACCAGCTCACTTAATACCGGGCAAATTGGCTTTAGAGAAGGGCCACTAATGGCCAGTGAAGACTCTTTCACAATTAACGTAACGGGTCGTCAAACTCATGGCTCACGCCCTTGGAATGGCGTAGATCCCATTGTTGCTTCATCACAAATTATAATGGCAACTCAAACAATCGCCTCTCGCCAGGTAGATGTAACCAAAGCGCCTTCTGTTATTTCATTTGGCGCGATTAACGGCGGCATACGCTCAAATATTATCCCCGATAATGTAGAGCTTATTGGTACAATTAGAACCTTTGATCAAACGATGCGTGCCGATATTAAAAAACGTTTAGCTAAAACCGCTGAACTGGTTGCCGAATCCGCGGGGGCTAAAGCTGATGTGCATATAGATCACGGCTACCCTGTAACAGTAAATAATGTTGCACTGACCCAAAAAATGACCCCTACACTTGCCCGTATTGCAGGTGCTGACAACATTATTACCACAGATTTAATTACCGGTGCAGAAGACTTTAGCTATTATGCATTAGAAACCCCTGGGCTGTTTTACTTTTTAGGTGTTACTCCAAAAGATCAAAACGCTAAAACGGCACCAAGTAATCATTCACCTCAGTTTTATGTTGACGAAAGCGCATTACAACTTGGCGTAGAATCATTATCTCAACTGGTCGTTGACTACTTACAATAAGAACCAGCATAACAAGCACTGGGCTAATAACCTTGTGCTTGTATTATAGACAGTGTTATTCAGCTAATATAAATCCCCAATCGCTTATCTTTTAATGTCTAATATAAATTCTCAATCTGGTAAGGACACCTCAATGACGGCAGAGTATTTTAATTTTTTAAGCCTTATTGGCGTGGCATTCTTTGCAATTTCAGGTGCATTATTAGGCCACGACAAAGATATTGGTGGATTTGGTGTTGTCGTTGTTGGCTCAGTCACTGCGTTAGGCGGAGGCACGCTCAGAGATATTCTTCTTAACCAACCTGTATTTTGGATAGCCAACCCCGATTATTTATATGCCACCTATGGCGCTATTTTTGTCACCGTTATGTTTATTCGCCACTTACCTGATGTGTCTAACTATTACATGTTACTGGTTGATGCCATCGGTATGGCTATTTTTAATGTGGTCGGTATCGAAAAAGCATTAATTGAAGGCACCA
>JBMZDW010000116.1:0-3475 GCA_049614565.1 Cognaticolwellia sp.
AACACAGTGCAGTTAATGTTTATAAAAGTACGATCACCAATTTGTATTTGTGAGCCATAATCACAATGAAAGCCAGCTTCAATAATGACGCCCGAGCCGGAGTTAGCAAACAGTCCTGTTATGCGTTTTAAGTTGCCTTTACTTGGGCTTTTATTAAATAAGCGGCATATTTCATGAGCGGCTTTGCGTGACTCGCGGGTACTTTTATTTAAGCTGTTAAATTGTGTGTGCATTATGACTCTTCTGGCAAACCGATGTGGGCGTGGCCACGTCTATAATCAATAGTAACTAAAAAATGTTTTAACACATCGTACCCAATAAGGCCCTGTACATTTCGACCTTTAATACGTGTATTTGTTGTTTCAAACTGACTATTAAGGTTTGCTGTTTCACCTTCGTCAGGAATACTAACGTGTACATTTTCCATTTCAAAAGGGCCAAACTTTAACCAAGGGATACGAAAGTTTTCAGTTATAGCGCTGGTGGTTACACCTCTGCTGACTTGTGATTCCCGATCAATATTTTCAATCCAACCCATTCTACGGGCTACGTTACGGTTGACGATTATTCCGCCGTTGTTGCCGGTATCGAGGATCAACCAAATTGATTTACCTTCGCCCAGCTCAACTTCAACAATAGGCATGCCAGAGCCTTTTTGTTTTTCCATCTTAATATTTTTTATTTTACCCAAGTCCAAAGCATCATGAGTGACCAAGCGCATTTTTTGATTTGGATAATCAAGTTGCATTATAAATTGTCGGAAAAACCCAGCACCAAAGAGCAACGAATTTTCATGATGACCTAGGTTTATTTCTACCGCATCATTAATGGTGGTCTCCATACCAAATAAATTGATAGGCACGTTATTATATGTGGTTTTATCTTCAATACCGTACACTCCACGCACCCGTGTTTTACCCCCTTTATTGAGGTTGAGCTCGTTCTTACTAATAAAGCGAGGATTAATACCATTCAATTGGGCGCCGGTATCTAAAACAGCTTTACTAGGTATACCTGATACGGTGGTGGGTACTTTTATGTGGCCATTTTCTAACGAGAAATCTAGCCAAGGTGTGACACCTGCTAATACAGATGAACTGAAAATACTTAAGCATAATGTAAGTATTAGTTTCATAATTATTCCTTTAACTTATTGTTTTTATATTGTTATTACTTAACCATTGTGCAGGAAATTAAAATAACGTGCAAGATTAAAAATTGTCCATATACAAATGTATTTGTTTCGTTTAAAATCTCGCTTCTTTCGAAACGAAACTTATTATTAGGTATTTAATGACCAAACGAAACACTCAACAGCGCAGACACACTATTCTAAGCCAAGTAAATGAACAAGGCGAAGTGAGTGTAGAGGTACTGGCTGAGCAATTTCAAACGTCTGAAGTAACCATTCGAAAAGATTTAACTGCGCTTGAAAAAAGCGGCTTATTACTTCGCCGCTACGGTGGTGCCATTGCATTACCGCAAGAAATCGTGGCAAATAGCGATTCGCTTCGCAAAATGGCAATTGCTCAAGCCGCAGCTAGCCTTATCAAAGATCACAACCGCATCATTATAGACAGTGGCCGCACTACAGCAGCGATGATCCCAGAGCTGGCTAAGAAGCGTGGCTTAGTGGTGATGACTAACGCTATCAATGTAGCTAACCGATTGCTTTCATTAGAAAATGAGCCAACATTATTGATGACCGGAGGAACCTGGGACCCGCATTCAGAGTCGTTCCAAGGCCAAGTAGCAGAGAATGTTTTACGCTCTTATGACTTCGATCAGTTATTTATTGGTGCAGATGGCATTGATGTTGAAAGAGGAACTACAACCTTTAATGAGTTAGTAGGGCTAAGCCAAGTAATGGC
The DNA here is from genome assembly GCA_049614565.1 of Cognaticolwellia sp. Classification (GTDB taxonomy): domain Bacteria; phylum Pseudomonadota; class Gammaproteobacteria; order Enterobacterales; family Alteromonadaceae; genus Cognaticolwellia. Next base: position 1,872 of record JBMZDW010000116.1, read on the forward strand.
TGAAGCCGCTCGTGAGGTAATCGTGTTGGTTGAGTCTGAAAAAATTGGACGCCGAATACCTAATTTAGAACTACCTTGGCAAAGTGTAACAACACTTATCACCGACAGTGGCCTTGCGCTTGATACTCGCAAGGCACTTGAAGCATGCGGTGTAAAGTTAGTTTGTGCCGAGGTTGAATAGCAATTTTCAATTTAGTTAAAGGCAAACCGACAACATTTGCTTTTATCTTTTAATCATTATGACAACACATACGGCCTAAAATTTAATTTTGGCACGTGCAAATGGAGAATATTATGTGTGGAATCGTTGGGGCAGTTGCAGAACGTCCAGTAAATAAAATTTTAGTAGAAGGTTTAAAACGCCTTGAATACCGTGGTTATGACTCAGCGGGTGTAGCGCTTTTAGAAGGCAACACGCTGAACACTGTAAAAGCGGTTGGTAAAGTAGCAAACCTTGACAGTGCTCTTGAGACTGCGGGTGTAAAAGGCACGACCGGTATCGCGCACACACGCTGGGCAACTCATGGCGGTGTGACAGAAGCAAACGCTCATCCACATATCTCAAACAGTGAAATTGCCTTAGTACATAATGGCATTATTGAAAATCATGCGAGCCTGCGTGAAGCGCTTAAAGGCGACGGATATGAGTTTTTATCAGATACTGATACCGAAGTAATGGTGCATTTAATTCATCAGCTTCGCCAGCAGCACACAACTTTATTAGCGGCAGTGCAAGCGGCTGTGAAACAGTTTGAAGGTGCTTTTGGTACAGTGGTATTTGATAAAGCTAACGATAACGAAATTATCGTGGCTCGTTCAGGCAGCCCGCTAGTAATTGGTTTAGGCCTTGGTGAAAACTTTATTGCCTCTGATCAGTTAGCGTTATTACCAGTAACACGCAGCTTTATTTACCTTGAAGAAGGCGATGTAGCACGTATTACTCGTGACAGTGTAGAAATCTTTGATGCAAACGGTAACGCTGTTGAGCGTGAAGTAATTGAATCAAACATCACGCAAGATGCATCAGGTAAAGGTGAATACCGCCACTACATGTTAAAAGAAATTTACGAGCAGCCACTTGCTGTACGTAATACATTAGACGGGCGTTTAAATGACGACCGCGTTGCTATTGATGCTTTTGGCGACAGTGCGCAGCAAATTTTTAAAGATGTAAAACACGTACAAATTATTGCCTGTGGTACTTCGTATCACTCAGGTATGGTTGCTCGCTACTGGCTTGAGCAATTTGCTGGTGTGAGCTGCAATGTTGAGATTGCCTCTGAATTTAGATACCGCCAATCGTTCGTGCATGAAAATAGCCTACTTGTGACAATTTCACAATCAGGTGAAACAGCCGATACATTAGCTGCACTTCGTTTAGCGAAAGAGCAAGGTTACATGGCCTCAATGACCATTTGTAACGTGCCAGGTTCATCACTTGTGCGTGAATCTGACTTAGCCTTTATGACCAAAGCGGGCGCTGAAATTGGTGTTGCGTCTACTAAAGCATTTACCACACAATTAGTTGGTTTGTTAATGCTTACTGCGTCTGTAGCGCAAGAAAAAGGCTTAGATCAAAGCGTGATTGTTAACGCGATTAAAAC
>JBMZDW010000117.1:0-3314 GCA_049614565.1 Cognaticolwellia sp.
TAAACCAACCTAAACGCTTTTTATTTTTACGTAGATTGAAGAATAATTTACGTTGTGCTTTAGTGGTTGCGACTTTAACAATGCGCCAGTTTTTTAGCACAAATTCATGAATTTCAGCTTTGATCCAATGGACGGCAAATGACACTAAGCGCACACCAACTTCAGGGTTAAAACGTTTAACAGCTTTCATTAAGCCAACGTTACCTTCTTGAATTAAATCAGCTTGCGGTAAACCGTAACCGGCATAACCTTTAGCAACATGAATAACAAAACGCAGGTGCGACATAATTAATTCTTGTGCCGCTTGTAAATTATTCTCAGAATATAAACGAGTTGCTAACTCATGCTCCTTTTCAGCCGTTAGCATTGGAATGCTGTACGCTGATTGCACGTATGCTTCAATGCTGCCACTTTGTGGAACAGTTAACGCCATTGATTGCATTGATTCACTCATTTAAAAACCTCTCTATCTAATCTAGCTCGTGATTATAACACATATCCACCACGAGTTTAATAGGCCAACATTAGCCTAGAAGACAGGGGGAAACAACAGTCTATTTCAAATTTTTGATGAATATTTTATAAAACTTTCTTAATGCCGTTAAAATACCTTGAAATTACAAGGTGATGATTAGAGCACTCGCATTTAGTTAAGCGCTAACAATTAATCTGCGGTTGGTTCAATTGCACGAATATGCTGACGTACAGAGATAAAACTGCCTAACAAACCTAAGGCAACTGCCATCAACTGCAGCAAAATTATTTCATAAAATGATAAACCCGAAAGCACAAACTGGCTTTGATACAGATCAGTTAACTTACCGAGAGCCACAGAAAGGTAACTGGCTAAAATAGCAACGCAGAGGCTGGCAACAAAACCGCCTAATACGCCATACCAAATACCGGCATATAAAAATGGCCGTTGAATAAAATTGTCAGTTGCCCCGACGAGCTTCATTACCGCAATCGCATCTTTTTGATTCAATATTGCCAAACGAATGGTATTGCCAATAATTAACACCACAGATAAACACAATAATATAGCGATACCGATCACCACATCTTCAATTAAAGCCGCCATCGCCTCTAAACGGGTTAACCATTCAAGATCAAGTTTACCCTGTTCAACGCCGCGCTCTTTTTCAAGCTTAAGCAATAATTCACGGGCGGCTTGTGCTTGGCTAAAACGTTTAGTTGGCGTTACTAGCAAGGTGGCCGGCAATGGGTTTTCATCTAAATATTCTAGTGCTTGGCCAAAACCAGATATCACTTTGAATTCAGTTAACGCTTGCTCCGCAGAGATATAAACTACATTATCCACTTCAGGATAAAGTTGAATACGTTGGACAATATTTTGCGCGGCTTTATCTGACGTTGATAATTGTAAAAATAGCGTGATTTCAGAAGCAGAATCCCACTGCTCTGTCACCGCATGAGTATTTTTGACAAATAAATGCAAGGTGGCCGGCAAGGTCAAACTAATCCCCAATACCAATACTGTCATCACAGAGGTAAAAGGCGTGCGCCATAAATCACCTAAGCTGCCGATTGCTTGTTGCAAGTGCCGCATAACACCGGCGCTAAAGCGTGCGCTCCAGCCTAACTGCGGACGATTTTGATTAACGTTCATTGAGTTCACTCGTCGTTTGTAGGCCGTCAACAATACCATCGGTGATCATATGACCTTGTTTTAAGGTCAGGGTGCGGTATTTCATTCGCGCGATCAGCCCTAAATCATGGGTGGCTATTAACACGCTGACTCCCATGTCGTTAAACTCTTCAAATAGACGAATGATATCTAATGACAATTTAGGATCTAAATTTCCGGTAGGCTCATCCGCTAACAAAATTGGCGGTTTATTTACGATGGCTCGGGCAATACCAACACGTTGTTGTTCCCCGCCAGAAAGCATATTGGGATAACACTTTAATTTACTAGATAAGTGTACTTTATCAAGCGCGGCTTCGACACGTTTACGGGTTTCTTTATGGCTAAAACCTTCAATAATTAGCGGCAGGGCGACATTATCAAATACGGTTCTATCTAATAATAAATTATGATTTTGAAATATCATGCCGATCCCGCGGCGCACATAGGGTATTTGCTGATATTTAATGGTTGATAATTCGGTGCCGTTAATTTCAATACTGCCAGCACTGGGCTTTTCCATCATACTCATTAATTTTAGCAAGGTACTTTTACCCGCGCCTGAGTGGCCGGTTAAAAATGCCATCTCACCGGCATCAATATTAAAGCTGACCTGTTTAAGGGCTAAAAAACCGCCTGGATAAGTTTTGCTGACATTATTAAATCGGATCATAAACTGTCTTATTGCTCTTGTGCGTCATGGCTGAACAACGCATCAATAAAGTCATTACCGTTAAACGGTCGTAAGTCATCAATACCTTCACCCACGCCTAAGTAACGAATAGGGATAGCATGTTTATCGGCAACCGCGAAAACTACGCCACCTTTTGCCGTACCATCAAGTTTGGTTAAGGTTAACCCGGTTAAGCCCACGGCTTCATCAAACAATTTGGTTTGACTTAAGGCGTTTTGACCGGTGCCAGCGTCCAAGGTTAACATCACTTCATGAGGCGCATGAACATCGAGTTTTTTCATTACTCGCACCACTTTTTTCAGCTCTTCCATCAAGTGACCTTTGTTTTGCAAGCGCCCCGCGGTATCGGCAATTAGCACATCAACCCCACGCGACTTGGCCGCACTAATGGCATCAAAAATAACTGACGCACTATCAGCGCCGGTATGTTGCGCCACGACAGGAATGTCATTGCGCTCGCCCCAAACTTGTAGTTGCTCAACGGCAGCCGCGCGAAAGGTATCACCCGCCGCTAACATAACTGATTTGCCTTGGGCTTGAAATTGTTTGGCAAGCTTACCGATAGTGGTGGTTTTACCGACGCCATTGACGCCAACCATCAAGATAACAAACGGACCGTCTGAAGCTGGAATTTCAAGCGCTTGGCTCACTGGCTGAATAATTTTTTCCAACTCTGCTTTTAGTAAATCATATAAGGCATCGGCATCTTTTAATTGCTTACGCGAGGCCGACTCGGTTAATGAGTCGATAATTTTTGTTGTCGTTTCCACGCCAACATCGGCAAGCAACAAATGGGTTTCGAGTTCTTCAAATAACTCGTCATCTATTTTTTTACCACGAAATAAGCTCGATAACCCGCCACCTAGGTTTTGTCGCGTTTTGCTTAAACCTTGCTTTAAACGCGAAAAAAAGCCAACTTTTGGCTCTGGCTCTGGCTCTGGCTCTGGCTCTGGCTCTGGCTCTGGCTCTGGC
>JBMZDW010000118.1:0-3304 GCA_049614565.1 Cognaticolwellia sp.
TCAGCGGCGGGTGCCTCAGGTAATGCAGTATTTCGTGATGCGATATTAGAAATTCGCCAAGAAGTAACTTCAGGCATGCAAATGAACTTGGCGATGCGCAATTGTGCGATATTCCCTGATATGGTGATTCAAATGGTCGCCATAGGTGAAGAGTCAGGTGCAGTTGATGATATGCTTGCGAAAGTAGCCAATGTTTATGAGCAAGAAGTGGATAATGCCGTAGATAATTTAACGACCCTTTTAGAGCCAATGATTATGGCGGTATTAGGTGTGGTGATTGGCGGCTTGATTATTGCCATGTACTTGCCAATATTCCAAATTGGTATGGTGGTATAACGCTATTCACAACTTATAGCTTACTGCACAACATTTATGCTGAAAAAACGATGCTTGTCATCGTTTTTTCTTATAAAAAATAAGATAAAACAAAATAAGACATTAAGGCACTGCTTTTGACTGATTTAATTTCATTGATGACCGACTCTCCCGCTTATTTTTATGGCGTTACCTTTGTTTTTTCGCTGTTGATTGGTAGCTTTTTAAATGTGGTGATTTATCGTTTACCGAAAATGTTAGAACAGGGCTGGAAACGTGAATGCCGTGAATTTTTGGCTGACGAATTAACCGACACCGCACAAGCTGACAACGAAGAAACGATTACGCTATCTACCCCAAGCTCTACCTGCCCGTCGTGTCAGCATAAAATTCGTTTTTATGAAAATATTCCGGTGATTAGTTGGTTATTTTTACGTGGTAAATGTAGCCAGTGTCAAAATAAAATTTCACTACGTTATCCTTTGGTTGAGCTCAGCACAGCACTATTAAGTGTGGTTATTGCCGCACATTTCGGCGTGACCTTTACCACCTTAATGCTGTTAGTGCTGACGTGGAGTTTAGTGTGCTTAACCTTGATTGACTACGATCATATGTTATTGCCAGATCAAATAACCTTGCCGCTGCTTTGGTTAGGCTTACTGGTGAATATTAATGGCGCGATTGTGCCATTGAGCGATGCCGTTATTGGCGCCGTTGCCGGCTATATGAGTTTATTTAGCGTATTTTGGCTATTTAAATTATTTACCGGTAAGGAAGGTATGGGTCATGGCGATTTTAAGCTGGTTGCGCTGTTTGGCGCCTGGATAGGCTGGCAATTACTACCGCTACTGATTTTAATGGCCTCTGCCGTGGGTGCGGTTATCGGCATTAGTTTAATGGTGTTAAAGAACCATCAACGCGAGCAAGCTATTCCGTTTGGCCCATATTTAGCCATTGCCGGCTGGATTACCTTAATTTGGGGTAACGGCATCTGGGCTTGGTATTTGAGTTATTTAACGTAAAATTTAGCTGTCAGTAAAGAGAAAGCTGTAAGCTTGCAGTTAAACTTAACCCGCGAGTTGCCAGCACTGACAGCTTCGTACTGACAGCGAAAAGCCACTCACTTAGGTTTATCATATTATGTCGAAATTAATTATTGGCCTAACCGGCGGTATTGGTAGTGGTAAAACTACTGTTACCGATATGTTCGCCGATTTAGGCATTGATATTATTGATGCTGATATTGCCGCTCGTATTGTAGTTATGCCGGGCAGCGCAGCACTTACGGCAATTGCAGCACACTTTGGCGTGGATTATATTGATCCTCAAGGGCAGCTCAATAGAGCCATGCTGCGCAGTCGTATTTTTAGTCACCCGCAAGATAAAGCTTGGTTAAATAATTTATTGCACCCCCTGATCCGTCAAGAAATACTCACGCAGCTAGCGAATGCTAAAAGTGATTACTGCATACTTGTTGCGCCATTATTATTGGAAAATAACTTAGATAAAGTGGTTGATCGAGTGTTGGTGGTTGATGTTGATGAAAGCACACAAATTGCTCGCACGGTGGCGCGCGACCCGAGTTCAGAGGCAGAAGTTAAGCGTATTATTGCCAGCCAGATGCCGCGTAGTAAACGCCTTGAATTTGCCAATGACGTGCTTAATAACCAAGATTTCAGCCTGAAAGAGATTCAACAACAAGTACTCGACTTAGATCAAAAATATCGTGCCCTTGTACAGCTTATCTGACAAGCCACCTTTTCTAAATTGATGTTTTTGATAAAATAATTCGCCATTTTGCCATGCTATGAGTAGTATAAAGGCACTAGCCGTTAATTTTCCAAGCAAAACTTGTACGCAATGACCGCAATTTTGTATGAACATCCGCTTAATGAGCGCATCCGTAACTATTTAAAGCTTGAGCAACTATTTGTTCAAGCTAATAATTGTTTACAAGATAATATTATTAACGGTCACAGCGTATTTTTTAACGCCTTATTCGCCATTATCGATACCTTAGAGCGCAATGATATTCGCGGTGTGTTAATTAAAGATTTAGAAAAACTAGAACAAAACTTAGTGATTTGGTCACAAGACCCCGATATTGACGGTGCGGCGCTTACCTCTAATTTGAAGGAAACGGTTGAACTGTCGAGTAAATTGAAGAACCCCAGTCCGCAGTGGTTACAGCTTAAAGCGGATAAATTCTTAATAGGTATAAAACAGCGTTTCGCCATTCAAGGGGGAAGTTCACGTTTTGATTTGCCGCAATTACAGTTTTGGTTAAATCAACCTCGTGCTCAAGTGGAAGCACAGTGTCGCGATTGGTTAGCGCAACTAACAAAAATTAGCGCGGCGTTAACCCTGATACTAAAATTTGTTCGTCAACGTGCCGAGTTTGAAGAAATAACAACCGACAGTGGTTTTTATCAAGATAATGGCGAAGGGCTAGTATTATTACGTATTAAAGTGGATGAGTGTTTGGCGATTTATCCAACAGTGAGTGGCAACCGTTTACGGTATGCCATACGTTTTATGACCCCTTGTGAAGAAACCGGCCGTAAGTACGCCAAGCAGGCAGCAAAATTCCAGCTAGCGCGTTGTTAATACTTGTAGGTTGGGCTTTAGCCCATTTTTTGGCTTGAAATTTGTCCATAACTTTCAACTCACCAATTAATTTGACGGCAGAAATGCCGACCTACCACTGACCGCTTACCGCTTTTGTTTACCTGCCGTATCTTTTATAATGACGCCAGAATATCACGAAACACCTTATAGCTATGCCACTAAAAGTTCCTTGTCCTACCTGTAAAAAAGAAGTCATTTGGCAGCCAGAAAGCCAACACCGTCCGTTTTGTAGCAAGCGTTGTCAGCTTATTGATATTGGCGACTGGGCGGATGAAAATCATAAAATAAGTCAGCCAATACAAGGTGCGGTGGAACTTAACGAAGAAATGCTCGATGCCCTAGAAGATGAGTTTTTGCAAAA
>JBMZDW010000119.1:0-3288 GCA_049614565.1 Cognaticolwellia sp.
AAATTGGCTGCCAAGCTAAATTGACGGTATAAATGCCGACCTACATTGCTTACTACTGCCAAGCAGGCATTTGCTTTTCATACGCGGTTATTTTTGCCATTTTATTCAGTGTCCAACCAACGCTATCAACACCGTTTTCTAAGCAATACTGATGAAAGGGCGCCAAACTAAATTTGTAGTGCGCAGCTTCGGTGCTGACGGTATTAGCGGCTAAATCAACGGTTAAATGCACAGGGCTCTGCTTTGCTTGTTGAAAGAGTGTCGTTATGATTTCAGTAGACAAAATAATCGGCAACATGCCAATATTGATACAGTTGGCATAAAAAATATCAGCAAAGCTTGAGGCGATAATCACTTTAAAACCATATTCTTGTAACGCCCAAGGAGCATGCTCGCGACTAGAGCCACAACCAAAATTTTCTCCCGCCAACAAAATGCTCGCTGTTTGATATTGTGCTTGATTAAGTATGAAAGCAGGATTATTTTCCTTACCCGCCTTGTCTAAATAGCGCCAGTCATGAAATAAATGTTGGCCAAAACCCGTGCGCGTAGTTTTTTGTAAAAATTGTTTAGGAATTATTTGGTCGGTATCGACATTAGCGGCATCCAATGGCACCACTAAACCAGAATGTTGAGTAAATTTTTCCATGTTACGCTCCTTTAACTTGCGTGCTTAAGTCGACAAAGTGCCCAGCAATTGCAGACGCGGCGGCTAATTCTGGGCTCACTAAGTGTGTACGACTGCCTCGGCCTTGGCGACCTTCAAAATTACGATTACTGGTAGAGGCGCAGCGATCACCTGCCGTTAATACATCGTCATTCATGCCTAAGCACATTGAACAGCCGGGCAGACGCCACTCAAAGCCAGCAGCAATAAAAATTTCGGCTAAACCTTCCGCTTCGGCTTGCTGTTTCACGCGGTATGAGCCCGGTACAACAATGGCATCTACTTTTGATGACACTTGTTTGCCTTTGGCAATAGCAGCCGCTGCGCGTAAATCTTCAATTCTAGAGTTGGTACATGAGCCAATAAAAACTTTATTAATTTCGATGTCGGTAATTTTAGTGCCGGCGGTTAAGCCCATATATTTTAAGGCTGCCGAACAAGAGTCACGCTCAACAGGATCAGTGAAATCTTCTGGCGATGGCACCACGCTATCAACGCGCGTGACTTGTCCGGGGGTTGTGCCCCAAGTTACTTGCGGTTTGATGTCTTTTGCGTCAAGGGTTAAATAACGGTCAAAGCTGGCATCTGTGTCTGATTTTAGTTGCTGCCAGTCATGCATAGCTTGTTGCCACACTTCGCCTTTGGGCGCGTATTCTTTGCCGTTTAAATAAGCATAAGTGGTGGCGTCGGGGGCTATCAATCCGGCTTTGGCGCCAAACTCAATACTCATATTACAAACGGTCATGCGCTCTTCCATACTCAAGCGCTCAATGGCTTCGCCGCAATACTCAACCACATAGCCGGTTGCGCCAGCACTGCCCGTTTTACCAATGATGGCTAAAATAATATCTTTAGCGCTGATGCCCGCGGTTACTTGCCCTTTAACTTCAATTTTCATGGTTTTCGCTTTCGTTTGGCGTAAGGTCTGGGTGGCGAATACGTGCTCGACCTCAGAGGTGCCAATGCCAAACGCTAAGGCGCCAAAAGCGCCATGGGTGGCGGTATGCGAGTCACCGCAAACAATTACAGTACCGGGTAGGGTTAAGCCCAATTCGGGCCCAATAACATGCACTATGCCTTGGTTTTTGTGGCCCATACCAAATAATTTAATACCAAACTCTTTACAGTTTTTTTCTAAGGTTCGTAACTGATTTGCCGCGCCTTCACCGGCGGCGTTAATTTCAATTGAACGGGTGGAAATATTATGATCCATAGTCGCTATAGTGCGCTCAGGATGACGCAATGCCCGGTTGTGGAACTTTAAATTCGCAAAGGCTTGTGGTGAGGTAACTTCGTGGATCAAATGGCGATCAACAAAGATCAACGGCGTTTCCCCCGCTTTTTCTTCAATGATATGACTTTGCCATAATTTTTCGTATAAGGTTGTTGCCATGCTAGTTTGCTCCTGAAATTTTTTCATTATTACTTTGGCACTGGTTATTATTTAGATATTGGCAAATAATATCGCCCATTTCATTTGTTGATTTAGCTTGATGACGCAGTTCAGCGCTTAATAAGTCACCAGTAAAATTTCCGGCATTCAGTGCGTCTGCCACGGCTTGTTCAATCGCATTAGCCGCCTCTGTTTGCTCCAAACTATGACGTAACATTAACGCTGCAGAAAGGATTTGTGCAATCGGGTTGGCAATGCCTTTGCCTGCAATATCGGGGGCGGTACCACCGGCAGGTTCATACATGCCAAAACCTTGCTCATTCAAGCTAGCCGAGGGTAATAAGCCCATAGAGCCGGTGATCATGGCGCAGATGTCCGATAAAATATCACCGAATAAATTTGAACATAGCATGACATCAAACTGAGCAGGATCGCGCACTAACTGCATGGCGGCGTTATCTACATACATATGTTCAAGGCTGACGTTAGGATAGTCTTTAGCCACCTCAGTAACGACTTCTCGCCATAACTGTGATGAGGCTAGAACATTGGCTTTATCGATAGAGATAACCTTGTTACGACGCTTTTGCGCCGCTTGAAACGCAAGGTGTGCAATACGAGTGACTTCTTTGCGCGAATAAATCATAGTATCAAAAGCCGCTTCGTCCTCTTGCCCAAGGTTCTGACGACCTTTAGGTTCACCGAAATAAATACCACCAGTTAATTCTCGTATCACTAAAATATCAAAACCGGCTTGTGAAATGTCGCTGCGTAACGGAGAAAGCTGTGACATCGCGCTTTGCAGTTGCGCCGGACGCATATTGCAAAAAAGTCCAAAATGGCCACGCAAGCCTAATAATGATGCTCTTTCTGGTTGCAAAGTTGGCGCTAAATTACTCCACTTAGGACCACCTACTGAGCCAAACAATATCGCGTCCGCTTGTTCGCAGCCTTTAATGGTGCTGGCGGGCAGGGCTTGACCATGGTTGTCGATAGCGCAACCGCCAACATCATAATGTGCGGTATTTATTTCAAAGTCATACAGTTTGGCGACCGCTTGTAAAACTTTTTCTGCTTGAGCCATGACTTCTGGTCCAATACCGTCACCGGCTAATATTGCAATTTTCGACATAGTGTTTAAACCCTTAAAAAGTTGTTATCAATTATATTATCTGCGGCTATTGTTTCGCGCTTTGCAATGAGGCTCAGCTTGTAGTTCTTTGCTAAG
>JBMZDW010000120.1:0-3271 GCA_049614565.1 Cognaticolwellia sp.
TGACCTGGTCAACTCAATTCAAACACCCTAGTTAAGTTCGTTATGCTACCTTTTTCAGTTCTCTTTCTTTGCATTCAAATACATTAGGACTTTGATAACCAAGATAAGAGTGCATTCTTTGGCTGTTGTACCACATCGTGATGTAGTTCAATACATCTTGCTGAGCGGCGTAACGAGTTTGATAGTTACGCCAATGTACTCGCTCTTGCTTTAAACTACCAAAGAAGCTCTCTGCTACCGCATTATCCCAACAGCAACCTTTCTTGCTCATACTTCCTACGAAGCCATGTAACCTGAGTATTCGCCTATATTGATGACTCGCATATTGAACACCTTGATCTGAATGCACTATCAATCCTGCCTTTGGTTTTCGTTGCCACATAGCCATGGTAAGGGCATCGCAAACAAGTTGAGCTTTCATTCTTGTCCCCATGCTCCAACCGACAACTTTACGTGAGTATAGGTCGATTACTATCGCCAAATATAGCCAGCCTTCTGAAGTCCATATGTAGGTAATATCTTGCACCCACGCTTGATCAGGTTGTTGAACATCAAAGTCTTGTTCAAGTTCATTCGCGTAAACGGGTTTGTTGTGTTCGCTATTTGTTGTTGCTTTATATTTTTTCTTATACCGTACCCAAACGTTTGCTTCTTTCATTAACTGCGCTGTTTTTCTGCGGCTAACAGGGAAACTGAGTGCATTTAAGGATTTTTGAATACGTCTTGCGCCATAAGTATTATCGCTAAACTTTGCAATGTCTTTCACCCATTCCAGCATCTCTTGATGCGTTGTATCAATGGGCTTTTGAGCCTTTCTTTTTTGGTAACTATAATAGTTGTTGCTTCTTACACCCAATACGCGACACATCAGTATCACGGGCCAGATCTTCTTATGTTGGGCAACAAACGAATATTTTACTTCGTTTCTTTTGCAAAGAAGACCGTCGCTTTTTTTAATATCTCACGCTCCATTTCTAGGCGCTTGACTTGAGCTTTAAGCTTACGAATTTCATCTTGCTCTGGCGTAAGCTTTCCATTTCCTCTAAAAGCATGACCATCATCATTTTCCGCTTCTTTGATCCATCGACCAAGCACTTGAGCACTAACTTCTAGATTTCTAGCGGCTTCTGCGACAGGATAGTTTTGATCCCTAACGAGGGCAATTGCATCTAGTTTGAATTCTTTTGAATAAGTTTTACGGCTTTTCATTTGTATCTCCAGTTAAGTCAATTATGTCTTAACTGAGGTAGTCGAATCAATTAGACCACGTCACCCAAATGTCACAAATAAGTCACAATATTTTTTTTAAATCATAATAGATTGATTTATATTGATATTATTGTTGTTCGCGATGCCCTCCGGAGGCGAAGGTCGCAGGTTCGACTCCTGCATGGTGCGCCACTTCCCCTTTACAATCTCACTATTAATTTACGTATTTGGCTTTATATCTGCGCTAGCTATTATAGAATAAATGCCACAGCATAATATGACACATCACCTTTAGGATGATAACAATGAAAGCAGAAGTAAAATGGCTCGGCGATGAGTTATTTATGGGCACATCAGAGAGCGGCCACACCCTTGTATTAGATGCCAACGCAGGTGCATTAGCCCCCAGTCCATTGGAAAATGTATTAATTTCTTTAGGGGCTTGCTCATCGGTTGATGTGGTGAGTATTTTAGAAAAAGCACGCCAAGATATAGTCGGCTGTAAGGTTGAGATCTCAGGAACGCGTGTTGATAGCGTACCTAAGTTATTTTCAGATGTTCATCTGCATTTTGTAATTGAAGGTACAGATGTCAGTGAAAAACATGTTGAGCGAGCGGTAAACTTGTCGGCGGATAAATATTGCTCGGTGGCGCTGATGCTCAACAAATCGGTTATCATCACCCACGACTTTGAGATCAAGTCTGTTTAAATATATCAGAATTAGCTAATTTGACAGGGCGTGCTACCGTTGCGCCCTATCAACACTGTTACAAATGTCTCACCTTCCCTATCCACACTCGCCTTAATAACGCACCATTTAAATGGCTATAACAATGTCAGCTCTGCGATGGTGTTTAATTACCCGTTTACAAATCACTCATCCAGTCGAGCTGTTGATTAGCGGCATTTTTTTTATGCATTAAATCTCGGATCATCGGCGTCAGTAATAACTCCATCGCCAAGGCCATTTTGCCCCCCGGCACCACTAAGGTATTCATACGTGACATAAACGCACCATCGATCATGCTCAGATAATACGGGAAATCGAGTTGGCTTGATTCGCGACAACGAATAACGACAAAACTTTCATCTAAGGTCGGGATCGCTTTCGCACTAAACGGGTTGGAGGTATCTACCGTTGGCACCCGTTGAAAGTTAATATGGGTACGAGAAAACTGTGGAGTGATAAAGGAAATATAGTCCTCCATACTTCGAACAATACTGGCGGTAACCGCCTCGCGACTATGGCCGCGTTTGTTGGTATCACGTATTATTTTTTGGATCCATTCCAAATTAACGATTGGCACCATGCCTATGAGTAAATCAACATGCTGAGCAACATCGTTTTTTTCTGTCACAACGCCACCGTGTAGGCCTTCATAGAACAATAAGTCAGTCCCCTCACCTACGTCTTCCCACGGCGTAAACGTGCCCGGCATTTGATTATAGGGCACTGCTTCATCAAAGGTATGCAAATAGCGGCGCATTTTGCCTTTTCCAGCTGCTGAATAGTCTTTAAACAGCTTCTCTAAAGCATCAAAATCATTGGCCGCGTCGCCAAAATAACTAATTTTTCGCTGCTCTTCACGGGCCTTACGTTTTTCCATATCCATTTCTTGGCGCGAGTAACGATGAAAGCTGTCGCCTTCAACCATAGCGGATGTGATCCCTAAGGAGCGAAAGATATGTTCAAACGATTCTGTGGTCGTCGACGTGCCCGCCCCTGATGAGCCGGTCACTGCGATAATAGGATTGCGAGACGACATAAAGTTCAACCTTAATAAAGATGGATAATTGTTATACGAGGAATTTCAAGGTGGGTCAAGTAATACCAAAGTCAATCGCGATGAAAGCGTTTGATTTTCAGACAAAAAAAGCGGAGCCTGAGCTCCGCTTTTAATTTTGTCAGAATAAATTTAGTACGAGTACTAAATTATGCTTCTGTGCTAGCTTCTTCAACTACTTCAGCAGCTTCTTCAACTGCTGGGCGGTCTACAAGCTCAACGTAAGCCATAGGCGCTTTATCACCAGTACGGTAACCGCATTTTAAAATGCGAGTGT
>JBMZDW010000121.1:0-3238 GCA_049614565.1 Cognaticolwellia sp.
CTACTGACCACAACATCAGTGATAATGTTTGCATTAAAGTACCTGTGTACTATGACCTCGAGCAACAATGGGATTTAGTTGATGTCGCTCAGCGTTGTGCTATGTCAATTGACGAGGTGATCAAGGCGCACTGTGCTACGACCTATCACGGTTTTGCCTTAGGTTTTACGCCGGGCTTTTGTTATTTAGCCAGCGTGCCCCCAGCCTTACAGTTACCACGAAAGTCATCACCGCGACTAAAAGTCCCTCAAGGCGCGGTTGCCATTGCTGAACAACAAACAGCGATTTACCCGATTGAAAGCCCCGGTGGCTGGCACATTATTGGCCAAACACCTTTACCTATGTTTAGCAGTAACCACGGTCAATTTATACCTACTATCAAGGTTGGGCAAAGCGTAACATTTTACCCTATTGGCAAAGCTGAATTTAACGCGCTGCAACGAGAGCTTCAGCCATGAGCTTAGCTTGTCTTGAAGTTGTCAGTATTAATGGTCAGGCGAGTATTCAAGATCTTGGTCGATTTAACGCCCAGCACTTAGGCTTTAGTGCTGGCGGCGCCGCGGACGAATTCGCTTTTTTGCATGCTAATCGACTTATTGCAGCGCGTTATCATGCCACAGAAAATATTACAGACAAGCAACACAACTACGCCGCACTCGAAATTACCTTAGGGCAAATACACTTAAAAGCGCATAGCGCCTGCACCATAGCAATAACGGGTGCTGACTGTAACGCTAAAATCAACAATATTGCGGCCAAGAATTGGCAATGCTATCAATTGGCGGCTGGCGATATCATTTATTTTTCAATGCCAAAAACTGGCTTACACAGTTATTTAGCGGTACAAGGAGGTTTTACTTGTGAAGCTAAACAACAGCCTTGGCTAGGGAGTTTTGCCCAAACCGGCAATGAAATGGCATTGGGCTTTACCGATAAGCCACTAACCGCTGGCAGTAAACTATATTTTTCAGGGCAAAGCCAAAAATCCACTGAGTTAGTAGCGCAAACAGCAACAAGCTTAACAAGCGCCTATAAACAATTTTATAGCCAAGGAAAATTAACCTTACGCATGATGCCCAGTGCGCTATTTTTGCAAATGGACAAGCATCAACAACAAGCTTTTTTAACAACTGAATATGTTATTTCAGCCGACAGTAACCGTATGGGCTATCGCCTGATTGCTGACCATTCGCAAAAAGTATCATCTAACGAAAAAATATTATCTGAGTCATTGCGCCGTCGTTGTTTATTATCAAGGCCTGTAAGCTATGGCATGGTGCAATTTCCGACTAACGAACAACCGATTATATTAATGAAAGAGCGGCAAACCATGGGCGGTTATCCGGTACTGGGCACCATAATGCAAACCGACTTATTTCGCTTAAGCCAAATGCGCCCAGGCGAAAAAGTTTGCTTTAGCTTAATCAAGGTTCAACAAGCCCAGCAACAATTAATAGCATTTAGAGAAAAATTTACACCTTAACATCGGCTAATACAGGCGCTATTTCGATAATAACTCCGCGGTATTAAAACGAAAAACCACCTATTTATTGTTCCAGATCAGCTTAGCGACATTCTTCTATACATTTTGGCTTTTTGTGTTTTTCATTCCTCTTCAGTAGTGCTAATTTTAGCGCCATAAAAAGCAGCACAACCCAAAGTCATAAAATAAAATTTAGTTTGTTCAGACAAATAATAATTATTAAAAACTGCCTTATAACACACTGAAATTTTGATGAATCCATAGCAGGATTGCTTAAAAAAAATTCTCTCAAAGTTTAAAAACATTAAGGTGATATTATGAAAAACAACATCAAATACACATCATTAGCGCTACTCTCAGCGTCTATTTTAGCCGCGCCTTTAGCATTAGCAGAACAAACTTCTGTAGCTTCAGGTGTTAAAAAAGCGCTATCTGATAGCACAGTAAAACTAAGCTTTCGTGCGCGTTACGAAGGGGTTGACCAAGATGGCATAAGTGATAACGCCAACGCATTAACATTAAAAAGCCGTATCACACTAAACACCGGTAGCTTCCAAGGTTTATCAGTAGCGGCAGAAGTTGATAATGTCACTGACATTGTTGATAGCTACAACAGCACCACCAATGGCGAAACACAATACCCTGTGGTTGCCGACCCAACGGGGACTGATGTTAATCAACTATTCTTAAAATACAGTAATAATAATATTTCAGCCACGGCCGGTCGTCAGCGCATTTTGCATAATAACCAACGTTTTGTTGGCGGAGTGGGTTGGAGACAAAACGAGCAAACTTACGACGGCTATCGCTTGCAACTTAAACCCATTAACGGTTTTTCAGCAGATTATAGCTATGTGTACAATGTAAACCGTATTTTTGGCCCTGATAGCCCGAAGGCGGATCTACACGGTCAATTTCATTTATTAACAACGGCCTTTGCAATTAACCAAGATCACAAGTTTAACGCCTATGCCTACCTATTGGATTTCGACAGCGCAGCCGCTTTATCTACCGATACTTATGGTGTCAGTTACCAAGGTAAATTTGGCCCCGTTATGGCCAACGCGGCATATGCCAGCCAAAGCGATGCGGGTGATAACACTAATGATTTTAGCGCCGACTATTACAACCTAGAACTTGGCACCAAAATTAGCTCAGTCACCTTACTCGCAGGTATCGAATCTTTAGGTAGTGATAATGGTGTAGGATTTTCAACGCCATTAGCAACCTTGCATAAATTCCAAGGTTTTACCGATAAATTTTTAGCCACGCCAGGCGCAGGCGTTGAAGACATTTACTTCACGGCGAAAACAAAGGTTAGTGGTGTTAAACTTTCTGCTACTTATCATGACCTATCTTCTGAGGCAGGAAGTATAGATTATGGCTCTGAAATTGATATTGCTGCCGCCTATGCAATTAACAAAAACTATAATGTGTTAGTGAAGTTCGCCAGTTTTAACGCTGACGACTTAGGCACAGACACTAACAAGCTTTGGTTACAAGCGGCTGCTAAATTCTAATCATTCAGGTAACTGTATTTGATCAATAAGAATATGTGTTTTAAGGGGGGTCTAAACGTTAGGCCCTTTTTTATTGATAGAATAAAAGCACTCTAAAAAGCAGGGGCTAGCGTGACTCGTGATAAAAGCTTAGAATACTGCCCGCGGTAATCTTTAGCTGTCACAGGTGCTTCCTTGTTATTAATGATCGATAATCTGCATGAGTATCTAGCGTGGTGTATAAACGTCCAGTAGT
>JBMZDW010000122.1:0-3228 GCA_049614565.1 Cognaticolwellia sp.
ATAAGCTATTTAACAACATTAATTCTTTAGGGTGCGGCTTCATATAATAGGAATCGGTAATATAGTCATTTGGAAAACGCCTAAAATGGTGCCGCAACAAGGTGATGGGCACAATTAATGGCAGTAAACCATCACGATATTGCGTAATAATATCGACCAATTCCGCCTTATCATCAGCACTAATGGAATTTTTTAGATAACCTTGAATATGCTGTAAGGTATTGACGTGGTTTTTACGGCTGGCTCTAATTTTTAAAATCACCATCATATCTTGTAAATAATCGTTAAGTAGCTCTGCGTCATTCTCTTTATCTGGTTGTCCGAGCCTACGACCTAGCGCTTTTGCTAAGTTTTGATCATGACTCATAAAAATATATTTATGCTGAGCGTGAAAGTGCATTAACGCCTGCATAGAAAATGGCTGGGCGAGCATTTTTTGCCAACGGGCATAAATAAACACCCGTTGAATAAAATTCTCGCGCAATATTGCATCACCAAGTCTGCCTTCTTCTTCAACCGGTAAATGTGGGAACTTATCCATCAAGGCTTGTGCAAAGATACCAACGCCGACCCGATCAGGCATATTGCCTTTGTATAACCGCACGCGCTCCATACCGCAACTGGGCGAGTCTTTTTTTAGAATATAGCCACTCAAGTGTTGTTGCCATGAGGCTTGTTGTTTCGCACTATCTTTAAGTGCTTGGGTTACATCTAATTCTGGCGTTTTAGCGCCTACGCAATGCACTTGTTCGTCAATTAACACTAACCGTATGGCTTCACGCGGTACGCCTAAGCCTATATCCACTTCCGGACAAAAGGGGATAAAATCAAAATACTCACTTAAGGTATTATTAATATAGGAATTTTGTTTATGTCCTGAGTCAAAACGCACCTTATGGCCGAGCAAGCAACTGCTAATACCTATGGATATTTTATTATTATTATTTGAAGTTTCCGAATGTTGATTTTCCATGCTCAGGTTTTCCATCTTTAGCTGCTAAGTAACACACTCTCATGACTAATAAATAACATTAACATGCTGAATAGTGAAAGTAATTTTTAATGAAGTTGACGATATTATGCTTTTGAAGAAAAGAATTAAAAAACCCGGAATAATTCCGGGCTTTTAGGCAGTATCAATAAACTAAAACGCTATTTTTCAAAATAAAATTTGTCACGTTTATTGTCGTAGTTACCCACTTCGTTCATGGTCTCTGCATTATATAAACGGCCGTTAATCATGGTATAAATCACCTTGTCTGATAAACGAATATCTTGGCTAACATCACCGTCAATCACTAAAATATCGGCTAACTTACCGGCTTTTAATGAACCTAACTGACTAGCTAAACCTAAAGTTTTCGCTGGTGCAATAGTCGCGGTACGAATCGCATTTAGCGGCGTCATGCCACCTTGAGCCATCATCCACATTTCCCAGTGCATCGCCAAGCCTTCACGTTGACCGTGACCACCAGAGTTAACCTCAACCCCTAGGTCTTGTAGCTCTTTCGCCACTTTGGCAACATTAATATGGTTGTAGTGATGGTGCGGCGCTTTGCTGCGACGCATAGAGCGCGGATCTAAAAACTCACTCGGCACATATTGGCTTAAACGCGGATGCTGCCAAACATCTGTGGTGTCGTACCAAAAATGCTCACCAGAAATACCGCCGTAGGCCACACCCATAGTCGGGGTATAGGCCATTTCAGACTGTGACCACAACTGTTTAATGTCATCATAAATTTTCGCCGTTGAAATAGAATGCTCCAACGTGGTGTGGCCGTCCACGATCATCGACAAGTTATGTTGCAATAGTGAACCACCTTCTGGCACCACCATAATGTCGGCTTCACGCGCCGCTTGGATCATTTGTTGACGTTGATTACGACGCGGTTGGTTATAGCTTTTAACACTAAAAGCACCGGCTTTTTTCAAGCGTTCAATATGAAACTTAGCATCGTCTAAGCTATCAACGTGCGAGGTATATCCGGCAATGGTGGCGCCGTATAAAATACTACCGGTTGAGAATAAACGCGGCGCAACAATATCACCGGCTTTTTGCATTTCGCTGGCGGCAAAAAACTCTGTGGTGTCGTTAGACGGATCATGTACGGTTGTCACCCCAAGCGCTAATCCGGCATAGTTTTTCCAGTTTTGCTGAGGAATAATTTCATTGCTACCTTGCGGACCGTGAGCATGAGCATCAATTAAGCCCGGCATAATCGATTTACCGGTAACATCAATCACTTTCGCATCTGATGGGATATCAACATTGCCTTGTTCGCCAACGGTAATTATTTTATTACCTTCAACCACAACCACACCATTTTCAATTACTTGCTCGCCTTCCATGGTGATAACCTTACCACCCACAAAAGCAACCCGACCTGAGGGCTTATCAGCTTTTTCTTTAAAGCCTAAATAAGTTTTCAACGGTTTTTGTGCTTCATCAGCACTGGCTTTTTCATCATCTTGAGCCACTGCTTTTGGTTCGGCTATATCAAATAAACCGCCAACACTGGCTTGATATAAGTCAGGGCCTAAGCTCCAATAAAGTTCGTTCGATTTACCGTTCCAGTTGATACTTTCACCCGCGCGCAGTGAAAGTTTTTTCACCGGTAAGTTTTTCGCTTTCGGGCCAATATCAATCACCTGTCCACGTTCAACAAACGGTGTCACAAAAACCTTAAAACGCTCAGCAAACGCTAAGTACTTACCATCCGGTGATACTTTATACTCAGTGGCAAACTTACCTTGATAAATGGCCTGCTCTTTTGCCGGCGTCGCTGAATTGGCTAAGTCAATTTTCACCAATTGCGGTTTTTCACCGTTGCGTAGCACATAAATGCGGTCATTTTTGGCACCAAAGTGCGGCAGTAGGCCCGACTCAGTCACTAAGGTAGCTTTACCGCCTTTTGCGCTAACCGTATAAACACCCGGATTTAGTCCCCATGTTGGCTCGGTAATGTAACCGCCCGCCACTTTGCGAAATACTACGGTTTTGCCATCAGGTGAAAAGCTTGGCTCAATATATTTACCCGGCTCTTTGGTTAATACTCGGCTTTTACCGCCGCGTGCTGAAACGGTACGAATTTCACCCAATTTTTTATCATGCCAAGTGCTATATACCACCGACTTGCCGTCACGAGAGAAGCTCGGGTTTAATTCAAAATGCGATTTTTGTTTAGTTAAACGCTTAGCTTTACCTTTGGCTTTGCCATCGGCAAT
>JBMZDW010000123.1:0-3201 GCA_049614565.1 Cognaticolwellia sp.
GGTAACAGCGATTGAATTGGGCAGCAAAAACACCCTAGAAAATGCCGAGCGCTTAAAAGAAACCGGCCATACATTAAATGGTATTTCACAGGAAATTGTAATACTAAGCGAGTTAAACAACTCAGTGGCTACTGCAACGCGAGAGCAAACACTAGCAACCTCAGAAATTAGCCAAAATATTGTGATGATTTCCGATTCGGCAGAGCAAACCAAAGAAAATATGAAAAAGTCAGAGCAGCTTTGTAATGGTTTAAATAAAGAATCGAATATTTTAAGGGATTTACTGGGTAAGTTTACGCTTTAAACACGATTTAATTAAAAATCGGTTGAGCGAGGAAATCATCATAGTTATAGTGCTCTCGCCTATAACTATGATGTTGTAATGGCGGTTAGTTTTTACGGTAAATCTCGTGATCCATTTCGTAAATATTTACGCTTAAACTGTCAGAGGCTCTGCAATACGTTTGCAAGCAGGCTAGTAATTGCTCACTTAGTAGTTGCTTTTGCTCAATGGAACGCCCAGCCATAATATGCACCGCAATATGAATAAACCCTTCTTTACCCACACCTAACTGATAATGCTGATAAGCAATAGCGCGAGTCTTTATTGTTTCTAAATCAAATAAGCCACTTTCAAACGTTGTTGTATGGATTTTTTCCACAAGAACTTGAGGTAGTAAAGGCAGATCTTCTGAGTGTTCAATAATAATGTGTGGCATTTAACGTATCCTCTTTAGATTGGTTTATTTAATTATACCAAACGGGTTTGTACACGCTAACCCCATAACGCTTAATTTTTAAAAATGTGGCTTGAACATATTTTTAGCAATAAACTCATTTAAGCAATTACAAGACCTGTAGCGTGTTTAATTTTAGATTTATTATGGCAAATATTTTTGGTTGATACGTTTTATGTCAATTTGTGGTGACTTATACGAAGAGTATACCAGCCAGTTGGTATTTGAAATATAGGTTAAGCCAGAGGTACGACTAAATGCGCGTTCGGGAAGGCGTATAACGTCATGATGGCTTTTGGTTGAAAAGTCGTAATAACTCAAACGGTAATCACCTTGTTTTACATTAAAATAGTAAATACGCGATGTCGCTAAGGTGTCGCCTTCAAAAAAGTACCACGAATTATGATTAGATAAATTAATTTCGCTAACCAGTGGTTGCTCAGTTTGGCTATCAGGAGCTTTTATCCATAATTGATTAGTTGCTTGGTTGGCAAAAACTAAAGCGCCTTGCTTGTTTTCATAAGCATATAATGTTGGTGAATCTATGGCTTGTTCGAGTTTATTACCATTTAAATCGAAGCGATACACGTGCTGATCATCAGAGACTAATACGCTTTTACTGTCTGCAGCCCAGCTCGGTTTACCATGATCGCTAAAGCCCGTAGGTAATAATTCACTGGTTTGTTTATTAAAGTCATACAGGTATAACGCATGACCACTAGGGTGCGAGGCAACAAAAGCAATATAATCACCATCAGGCGACCATACTGGGTGGTAAATATTGGCATTGAGATTAGTGAGCTGCTTTCGAGATGTACCGTCTTTTTTTGCGGTCCACAATTCCATTGAGCCCGACTCATTAGAGACAAACGCGAGTTTGTTTCTGGCTTTATTGTAATTAGGGAAGCGGGTACTAAAATGGCTCGATAACACTGGGAAAGGAGAGCTTGCAACCGCATTATTAACCTCTAAACGCATTAAAGCCGAGTCTATATTCCACTGATGAAAATACAAACTGCCATCACTGGCAAATTCTGGGTAGCTTAAGCCATCTATGCGGGCATTGATCATTTGTTGTGTTTTAAGGTTGTAAAAGTACCCTTGGCGTTTACCTTTTTTTACACCAGAAAAAACGAGTTGCGCCTTAGAGGGGTGCCAATCAACGCCTCTCATATCAATAAACCCAGTAGTTAACTGCTTTGCATTGCCTGTTTTTATATCGATTAAAAATAATTCTTCAAACCCCGTTGGTAAGTTACGAGATACTACAAGTTGAGTTGCATCTGGGGAGAACACAACCGACTCATCGTTATATTGGCATGCTGAAATACAAGGTATTTGAGTAATTGTGTATGGCGATGAGGTTAAATCAACAAGGTTAAGTTGAGTCAGATTATTTTCATCATCTTCACTAATATAAACCAGTTTAGTGCCTAGGGCATTTATGTCTATATCGGTACTCGCTTTGTTACCACACTTCCCTAAAATAGTGGTATTTCCCGAGGCAATATTTTGCTGAATAACCTCACAGCCTTGACCAGATATACGGCGATAATAATAAATAAAGGTTAAGTCAGGGCTAAATACCGCTCGCCCTTCAATGAATGGGGTGTCGGTAAGTGCTATTGCAGCTTGTTCGGGTAAATGTAAATCACGTAAGTATAAATTTGCTTTATGACCAGGGCGGCGCCAAGAATATGCTAAAAAGTGACTGTCGCTGGATATAGCAGGGAATAGCTCTCGTCCAGGGCTGGTAGTAATGGTTTCAACATGATCGTATAAGCGCTCTGCTTGTTGCGATAGCGCAAGTGGCTTATTTTCATCGCTAAAAGCGTTGTAACCCCAGACTCCAGCGAATAACAAGACCACGATAGCCATGACTACAGCGAAAATATATTTAGGGCGAGTAGAGGATGTATTAATACTGTTCTGCGCGTTTGGCATTATTGGTTTTTGCACTAAGCGATAACCTGTTTTACGCAGTGTTTCTATGTAGGTGTTGTCGGGGTCAAGCTCTTTAAAGCTTTTACGAAGGTGCCATATGGCATTAGTGAGCGCTTTCTCACCCACATATTGATTACCATCCCATACGTTTTCGATTAGTTGTTCGCGACTCACCGCATTTGGATAACACGCTACTAAGTAGGTCAGCAGCTCTATAAATTTAGGTTGTAAAATACAGGCTTTATCAGCACAAAACAGCTTATTTTCAAACGCCGATATTTGGCAATTTCCAATTGAAAAAGGCTGTTGAGTATTCATAGTATGTGTATTTAAACCTCTTCCTAGTATGAGTTATTAGCGATGTTTGTACGTGTTGTTTAATGCAAAGTAACACGATAATTAGTTAATATTCAATTTTACAACATTCTAACACAATAAATATAAGTCCATGATTATAAATAAATAGATATTAAATAGATGTAAAATAGGGATATAAACGAGACACCTCTCATTGTGCTTT
>JBMZDW010000124.1:0-3160 GCA_049614565.1 Cognaticolwellia sp.
TAAACCTCTCTCGTTAATCTGATAACCATATTATAACCAAGTTGGTATTTATGCAAGTGGTTATTTGATAGTTAGCCAGTGCGTGGTGAAAGTGGTGCATTGGGTGCTGATTTAGTACCAATTGAGTACCTAATTGAGTACCCAGTTAAGCCGTTGATTTAATTGAAATAAAGCATATAGGGGTACGCAATGTACCCAATACCCAATAAAATCCCTACTCGCTGTTATTTTTTTTTATTATTTCTATCTTTAATATATATATTATTGGGTACATTAGGTACTTTTAAAGGAAATGTAATAAAAAACAGCAACTTAAGCAGTACCCGATTCAACCAATTATTGAGTACCTTTGTGTACCTTTGTGTACCTCATTAAGTACTTGCAAAACGTCTGACAGGTGTTATGATTAACGTCTGACATAAAGGGGTGTTATATGAATAAAGAAAACAAGCCAGCTAAGAAGCGTAAAACGTTCAGGTTTAACAAGGACGAACTCGACCACATCAATGGCATGGAAAATCCTTCTGAGTACGTACGTATGTTGATTAAGCAGGATATGAAGAGAGGCAGCAAGAAATGAGCGATGATGTATTTGCTGAATTCAACAAAGATTATTACGAACGCCAGGATGCACATCGTAAAGAAGCATCATTAAGATCACCTAGCTTGCTTGAAGACATCCGTTGGCTTGAGGATCCTAAGAAATCAAGCGGTAGAGCTAAGATTGCAATAGATGCGCATAGAATGATGACTGAAGCAGGATTTAATGACTGGGCATATATGTCATCAATTTCAAAAATGGTAAATATAAATACCGGAGAGGTTATATCAAAAGACGCATTTAGCGACATGCTCGGGCATATGGATTTGCCGATTGGCGTTGGTTATAAAAAGGTAGGTGAAGATACAACAATGGCAACTTGCAAGCTGGCGAAAACTGCGGCTCAGTCGTTCACATCAAACAAGTTCTTTCTATGGACAAAGGTTAGCGGCGTTTGCATCAACTCAGACCATGGCCACGGCGAGATTATTCAAGATGAAGGTATCGACTTAGTGAATATTTGGGGCGGAACCGTAATTAAGCCCATCGATAATAAATGCGATTCAGTTGATAAGTTTCTTGATTTACTAAACAGGCTAATGGATGAAGATGATGCAAAGGTTGTTCTGCAATGGCTGGCATGCAAGGTGCAAAACCCAACTAAGAAAATTAACTGGTCTCCGATATTGGTTGGCACAAAGGGCAACGGGAAGACAACGATAGCCGCCATTTTGGCTAATATTATCGGATCTCGTTACAGCACTGTAATAAACAAAGAGTCGCTAAAAGAGAAGTTTAACGGGTGGATTCATAACAGATGCTTTGTTGTTGTTGAGGAAATCAAGATCGGCAATGACTTTGAAGTAATTAACCGATTAAAGGAATACGTTGCCAACGAAAGAATTTCAATGCGACGCATGCAGCAGGATAGCTTGACCATCAATAATCATGCTGACTTTTTCTTTTGCTCTAACTTCGTTGATGCGATCAAAATAGAAAACGATGAACGCCGATGGTTCCCAGTAATGACACGCCAGAAGTGCAAAGAGGACGTAACTGAAACTTATGGCCCAAGCGGCGGCGCTGAATATTTCAACGACATGTATAAAAATGTAGTGAAGAACAAAAAGGCTTTAGAGTCGATTTGCCACTACCTTGAATCGGTTGATTTATCTACATTCAATAAAGGTCGCGCTCCAGAGTCTAAGCATCAAGCTGAGTTCTTGGAGGCATCTCTGACAAATGACGCATTTGAAATTAAGGACGTTATTGAATCATGCGAGCTTGAAGTTAACGGGGTTATATTTAGCGCAGATGTAACAAAGCACTTAAGGAATCGAGGCGTTAACATTATTGCCAAGAAGATGGGGCAGGCTATTGATGAGCTCGGATACACCAAGTTTGGAGGCAGAGTTAAGATTGGAGGAACTAATGGCTATGTTTATCGACATAAAACCAGAGCCGCCGAGATTAACGACGCGGCAAGTCACTACAGAAATAACGCACCTGGTGAATAATGAAAGATTTTAGGAGAGTTCAGCATGCCGCCTCTGGTCGCTGGGTTGAGATATTGGATTACTTTGGCGTTGCTGTTGGTGCATTCAAAGGTAAAAACACTAATAACTCTCCATGCCCTCTTTGCGGTGGTGATGATCGTGCACACTGGCGAATGACCGATGATAGGGTTAGTTTGTTTTGCCGAAATTGCGCCGTAGATAAAATGAAGTCGGCCGAAGAAGTTTTGATGGAGCATGGCAAATATTCGTTTATGGAAATGATTGATGAGGTTGCAAGGTTCCTGCACGTTCACCCTGATGAGTACAAACTGCGATCGGCTGCATTAAGATCAGCGCCGAAAGTTAACGTGCCAAAAACGCACAAGCAAGACTTTAAGATGGCGCATGATTTTCTTGATAGGTGCGAATACGCGGCAGAGTACACATTTTTTATTGACGGATACAAGCACCCTGGAAGATTGCCGATAGTGAATGGAAGGCCATGTTTACCAGTAGTAAATAGCGATGGATTTCCAGTGAACATTGCTTCAACTGATTACAATACCAAATTCCTAGCTGGTGGTATTACTTACGGCGGATATCATGAAATAACGGGTGAGGGGTACGTATGCTATTTCACAGAAATTGGAGATGCAATCAAGTGGCATCTATCTTGCGGGTGCACTGTTCGTTGCGTATTCGACATTTACAACCTGATCTGGATGGAAAGTAGAGGGTTTATTGAGGAGGATGCATTTTGCATATTGTCTGAAGAAGAATATAAAATAATTAGGTAATAACTATTGCATACTAATTTAGTTAGTGTATAGTTAACTCATCGAAACGAGAGAGGTGTAACATGTTAACAAAAGAAGATATTAACGAAGCAATGGTTATTGCAGTTCACGCGCAAAACAGCGGTCTTAATGAAGTTCAAATTGACTCTGAGCACGCTGTAACTTTGTGTGAAATGGCATCTAAAAGTATCGATCGCGGCGTTAAATTAGTTGAATTCCGCGCTTTCTTTGAGGGCATAATTGATAATGCTCCTATAGACACGCCAGTTGAAAGCTTAGATATTTACCGTGGATTTATTGATCAGATTGATGAGGTGCTGTCATGA
>JBMZDW010000125.1:0-3018 GCA_049614565.1 Cognaticolwellia sp.
ACTAAAGAGTTAGACAATGGCGAGCTTAACTTTTATACCCGTCAAACAGACGATCACGGTGCTTGGTACTTACCCACCCCATTAAACGTTGACGGTATTGACGCCCAGTATACTCAATTAGGCACACTTAACCGTCAAGCGACGATTTTTACCGGCCCAGATGCGCAAGCACACGATATTGACCTAGGTGATGGCCGAGGATGGGATGGCCATGTATCCGGCGGTAGCATTAAACTAGAATTTGATAATGGCTGGCAATTTATAGATCGTTTTAATATTACTAAAGGCGATGCCAATACATTTGGCCTAGTACCTAATGGTTCAGCAACGACAATTGGTGAAGTGGCTGACAATGGTCAAACGGCATTCGGTGCAGTGACTAACACCGAATATGCTAGTGACACCGCGATTCAGCAACTGGGTCGCTGGGTAGTATTAAAAGAAATAAGCTCGTTTACTAACGACTTAGCCTTTTCAAAGCAATTTGGCGATTTATCGGCCACTTTTGGTTATTACACCGCAAGCACATCTGCGAGCGATTGGTGGAGCTTAGGTAATACGGCGTATCACGTGCTGGAAGCCGGTGGTGAGTCATTAAATGGCATTGAATGTAACCAAAGCACTGACGGGTGTGGTTTTAATTACGATATTAGCTCAACAGGCGATGCACGCACCAATGCTTTTTACTTTACAGGCCAATACAAATTTGCAGATGCATTTACGCTTGATTTAGGTGTACGTAAAGAAAACCATGACGTGCAATACAGTGTTGATGAAGACCTTGACGGTATTATCACTAAAGCCGTTGATTACGATGAAAGTAAAACCTCATGGACAACCGGTCTAAACTATTCAATTAATGACGACATGGGCGTGTTTGCACGTGTTAACCGTGGTTATAAAATGCCATATTTTGATGACTTTAGAGATAACTTTGGCGCATACCAAGGGGGTGAAAAACTAATTAAAGAAGTAACGCAGGGCGAACTAGGTTACAAACTTATTTCAGACTCTACCGACTTCTACGCCACCTTTTTTGTCAATGAAGTAAAAGGCGATACCTTTGTAAGTCGCCCGGGTGTGCCGGCTGAAATTTTAACCAACGAAGCGTATGGTGTTGAACTTGATTACAACTTTAATCATGAATCTGGCTTTTCTGTTAATTTAAATACCACATTACAACAAACCGAAATCACTGAAAGCCCTGAAAATAAAGGTAACGACGCACAGCGCCAACCTAAATGGCAGGTACGTGTAACACCAAGCTATGACTTTGAAGTAGACGGCATGTATGCCACTTTATATGGTACTTTGTCAGCAGTGGATGACCGCTTTGGTAATAACGAAAACACCGTGACACTTGATGGCTACGAAAAAGTAGACTTAGGTTTAATTATTGAACCAATGGAAGGCATTAAACTGCAATTAGCCATAGATAACCTAACCGACGAGCAAGGTATCACTGAAGGCGACCCGCGCAATGCCGACGCCCCCAATGGCCGTTACATTATGCCACGTACAACACGCTTAAGTGTTAGTTACGCATTTTAATACACTCCCTAAGTAATAAATTAAAGTCGCGGTGATTAATATACTGCGGCTTTTTTTATTATAGGTATCAAACTATTAGCAAGCTCTCTATGCGCACTAACGGGTAAGTGTATGCCCTCTTTATTACATGGCTTTATCAGCGGATAACAATCTAAAAATACACACGTGTGACGATAGGCGACGGCTTTAAATTCAATAGATAATTGTTCAACTTTTTTACCTGCACCTGCGTAAATGCTTTTATAACTTCCCACTTCATGAACCTTGGGCGGGCTTATAATGATTATCTTTGGTATTGTTTTACAATGATAAAAGGCTTTAATGGCTAAAATCAACTCCTCAAGCGCTTTGCTAATATCGATAGCAGACAGTGCAAAACGGGCTTTTAAATCATTGGTGCCAAGCGCAATAATAACAACATCAACGGTGTGCACTTCAAGGTAAGGTTTTAAATACTTTACGCCTGATTTATCGCCGCTAAATGGCGGGTTATTCACTAAGGTACGATTAGGCTGCCCAGCTTCAATAACGAGGTGCCCTGTACCCAACAGCTCTGCCAATATGCCCGGCCAGCGTTCATGCGCAGGCAGCCGCTTTCCATCAACGGGTGATGTACCAAAGGTATTGGAGTCGCCAAAACAAAGAATATTCATGTTTAAAATGGGTTCAGCGTATAGCCTTTTTGCTGTAACTGGGCGTGGGCGGTCATTGCTGAAAGCGCCATTTTCACTCCAGGAATGAGTTGCTCAGCCGCCACTTTCATATGGGTTGCCGACTGCCCGCACACATATACCTGCGTGTTATTAGCAAGTAGCTGTTTAATTAAAGATTCGGTTTTATTATCTTTGTTAAAACGCGCTTTATAAACGCTGTTTTCTAGCACATCAACACTGGCGCCACCGTGTACCACTAATGCAAGCTGAATATTTTCTGGTTTTACTCCGTGAGCCACATGCATATTAATAAAGCGCGCTAGCGAATTAATATGATTATTTTGCGCGCCCTTTTCAGCACCCTCACCTACATCAAAGACAATTCTAAACTGCGCTTGGCTCAAATCTGACACATGACTTGGCACATTATAAAAATAACCATAGTCTTTAATGACAGGCGCAGGCTCTGCTGCCAAATTACTGAAGCTAGCTAAAAGCAGGCTGAAGCCTAAAAGTGATGTTTTCATAAGTGACCCTTTTATTTTTGGTTTAGCCTACCCTAACGCTATTTAAAGTAATTAACTAGCCTGAATATGTGCGTGCGTTTTAAACGTCATCCCTAAATAATTGAATGTATGTTTAAACATATCCAAAAATGCATCAGGTGCAGAAGGTGATGCTGCATTAGACAAAATAGAAAACTGTTTTTGGCGTAAGGTTCTTAGCTTAGGTTTTAGCGTTTCATCATCCATGTAATCGGTAATTCTATCCATAAACGCTTTCATTTGTGGCGTGGTGTTATACCAATAAATAG
>JBMZDW010000126.1:0-2821 GCA_049614565.1 Cognaticolwellia sp.
CTTTTACTTCACCACCGTGTACTTTTGTTAATACTGCAGAGATAGCAGCTGTTAAAGTTGTTTTACCGTGGTCAACGTGTCCAATAGTACCAACGTTTACGTGCGGTTTATTACGTTCAAATTTTTCTTTAGCCATTTTTCAATTACCTTAAAAAGATATCATTTAAATTAAATTATTTATCCTCTCAGCGAGAGTTAAAAGATGTCGCGTTAAAGTAGTTATTTTAATTTAGGTAAGTACCCTTGTCAAAATCAATACCCAACTCTTCATCTTAGAACAAACTCACTGGGAGCTTGTTTTATATTGAATGACAAACCAAAACGATTTATCGCTCAAAATTCTTTATCAAAGTAAGTCATTACTTTGACTAGCACGTGCTAGATTACGCCACCACGCCCTTCAATTATTGACTGTGCTACTGCTTTTGGTGTTTCACTGTATTGCTTAAATTCCATTGAATATGACGCTCGACCTTGTGTCGCGCTTCGTAAATCAGTGGCGTAACCAAACATTTCAGCTAATGGCACTAATGCATTAACAACTTTTAGCCCTGTTGGACCTTCGTCCATGCCTTCTATCATACCGCGACGACGATTTAAGTCACCAACCACATCACCCATATTTTCTTCTGGGGTAGTTACTTCAACTTTCATCATTGGCTCTAGCATCACTGGCGACGCTTCTAACGCCCCTTTTCTAAAACCCATTGAAGCGGCTACTTTAAATGCCATTTCGTTAGAATCTACATCATGAAAAGAACCATCATAAAGCGTTACTTTAACGTCTAACAATGGAAAACCAGCTAATACACCAGAGTCCATTTGTTCGTGGCAGCCTTTTTCAACCGCTGGTATATATTCTTTAGGAACGACACCGCCAGTAATTTCATTAACAAATTCAAAGCCTTCACCTTCAGGTAATGGTTCCATTTTAAGCCATACATGGCCAAACTGCCCTTTACCGCCTGATTGGCGAACAAACTTGCCTTCAACTTCAACCGTAGAGCGAATCGTTTCACGGTAAGATACTTGAGGCTTACCAACATTACAGTCAACGCTAAATTCACGCTTCATGCGATCAACAATAATGTCTAAATGTAGCTCACCCATACCAGAAATAATAGTTTGCCCTGTTTCATCATCGGTTTCGACCCGAAATGACGGATCTTCAGCCGCAAGTTTACCTAATGCAACACCCATTTTTTCTTGGTCTGCTACTGTTCTAGGCTCAACCGCAATTGAAATTACAGGCTCTGGAAATTCCATGCGCTCAAGTGTAATTATTTGGCTCGGGTCACATAAAGTGTCACCTGTGGTAACATCTTTAAGGCCAATAGCGGCAGCAATATCACCAGCACGAACTTCTTTAATTTCTTGACGATCGTTAGCGTGCATTTGCACAATACGACCAAATCGTTCTTTTTTACCTTTTATCGGGTTAAAAACACTATCACCCGTTTTTACGACACCTGAATACACTCTAAAGAAAGTCAGTGTGCCTACAAAAGGGTCGGTCGCAATTTTAAATGCTAAAGCGGAAAATGGTGCATTGTCATCCGCTTCACGTACGCCTTCAGTTTCGTTTTTATCGTTATTAATACCGGTAATTGCAGCAACTTCAGTTGGCGATGGTAAATATTCAACCACACAATCTAATACGGCTTGCACACCTTTATTTTTAAAGGCTGAACCACAAGTACACAATATAATTTCATTATTTAACGTGCGTTGACGTAACGCGGCCTTAATTTCTTCTTCTGATAAATCACCTTCTTCAAGGTATTTATCCATTAATTCTTCATTGGCTTCAGCCGCTTCAGCAATTAAGTTCTCGCGCCATTCGTCAGCAAGCTCTTGCATATCGGCAGGAATAGGCTCATAGGTAAATGACATACCTTGATCCGCTTCATTCCAGTTAATTGCCTTCATTTTAATGAGGTCAACTACACCTTTAAACTCCTCTTCAGCGCCTATAGCAAGCTGAATAGGAACGGCATTCGCACCTAAGCGTGTACCTAGTTGTTCAACAACATTTAAAAAGTCTGCGCCTGTACGGTCCATTTTATTAACGAAAACCATACGCGGTACAGCGTATTTCTCCATTTGACGCCATACAGTTTCTGTTTGTGGTTGTACACCTGACGAACCACATAGCACTAATACCGCACCGTCTAAAACACGTAATGAACGCTCTACTTCAATGGTGAAGTCAACATGGCCTGGCGTATCGATAATGTTGATGCGATGATTATCAAACTGCGCATTCATCCCTTGCCAAAAACAAGTGGTTGCTGCTGAAGTGATAGTGATCCCGCGCTCTTGCTCTTGTTCCATCCAGTCCATTGTTGCCGCGCCATCATGCACTTCACCAATTTTATGTGATAGACCTGTATAGAACAAAACACGTTCTGTTGTTGTCGTTTTACCTGCATCTACGTGCGCACAAATACCAATATTTCGGTAACGCTCAATAGGGGTGATACGAGCCACTAATTCTTCCTCAGTACTAAAAAGATATATTCAAATAATTTCAATCGCATGCGGTAAAATTATTAGACTATAGCCTGTTTAAAATCTCTATAGTAGAAAGGCGTAGTTGCAGATTTATGAAATCAACAACTACGCCATTCAATTTTTTACTATCGTGTTTACCAGCGATAGTGAGCGAATGCTTTGTTCGCTTCGGCCATACGGTGAACGTCTTCACGTTTCTTAACCGCGCTGCCTTTGCTATCTGATGCATCAAGCATTTCGTTAGCAAGGCGTTGAGCCATTGATTTTTCACCACGTTTACGAGCTGCTTCAACTAACCAACGCATGG
>JBMZDW010000127.1:0-2774 GCA_049614565.1 Cognaticolwellia sp.
TTCCTCATTCGTAAAGTTTTGTTGTGTGTGAAATTAATTGTTGAGTTTACAGGTCAGCTTTAGAGTAACTAAAACTAAGAGGTAATCGTATGTTTAAGGGGTTAATATTAGCTACATTTGCTATGTTGGGATTACTAAGTACGATGAGCGCTATCTCGTCAGATGAGGTAACTAAATCCAGTGATTTAAATGCCACCATGCATGTAGAAAAGCTAGTGCTTGGCTCGGGTTGTTTTTGGGGGGCAGAAAAACGCTATGAAGCACTTAATGGGGTACTCGATGCAGAGTCGGGCTATGCCGATGGGCATGGGTTTAAACCAACCTACAGGAATATAACTAAGCTATCGCGTCGCTTTGATGAAGATAACTACGCTGAAGTGGTGCAGGTTACATTTAATAGCAATATTATTTCGGCAAAAGAGCTGCTGCAAAATTATTACGAAAGCCACGATCCGACTCAAAAAAACCGCCAAGGTAATGATGTAGGTACACAATATCGCTCTATTATTTTAACTACAAGTGACGAGCAAGCAAACACCGCGATTGCTGTAACACAGCAGTACCAGCAGTTACTCACCAAAGCAGGTTATGGAACAATAGCTACACAAATTAAGCCACTAGAGCAATTTTATTCTGCTGAAGAGTATCATCAAAATTACCTTGAAAAAAATCCAAACGGTTATTGCCCAGACCATTCAACC
This sequence comes from Cognaticolwellia sp., assembly GCA_049614565.1. GTDB lineage: Bacteria > Pseudomonadota > Gammaproteobacteria > Enterobacterales > Alteromonadaceae > Cognaticolwellia. The sequence goes on from JBMZDW010000127.1 coordinate 702, forward strand.
GGCGTTGTTTTTAGTCAAGATGAAAAGCAGCAGGTTGATAACACTGCATTGTCGACTGGCAAACAAATTGTTATTTTAGACTCTCGCGATTACTGCCCTTACTGTGAAAAATTTAAAGCGGCGGTAGCTAATGACTATAAAGGCACAATACCAATGACATTTCGCCATGCTGATCAGCTAAATGGCTTAACCATCAAATCGGCTACCTGGGCTACACCCACCATACTATTTTTAGAAGATGGAGTAGAAGTGTATTCTCGCCAAGGTTATATGGATGCCGAGCTGTTTTATAAAGCGCTAGGTGCATTTAAACTCGGTGACAGTGAAGCTTATAAAGTAGCGTTTAACGCTAAAACCGACAGCCCATATTGCAAAGAATACGCCATTTTTAAAAACACCCCCGATGGCATTTTTATCGATAAACTCAGTGGTGAACCCTTGTTTGATACCCGCGACAGATTTAATTCGGGTACTGGCTGGTTGTCGTTTACACACCCTGTAAAAGACAGCGTAACGCAGCATGAAGATAACAGTTGGGGAATGCAACGTATTGAGCTTAAATCTAAAAGTACTGGGATTCATTTAGGGCATTTATTCCCGGGTGAAGGGCCAAATGGTCAAGATAGATATTGTATTAATGCCACTGTATTAGAATTTGTTGCTCGCGATGAAATAAACAGATCAGATGATGTTTAAGCTAATTAGCAAATAGGCAAATTTTAAGCAAAAAAAAGCAGCGAGACTTAAATAAGGTCGCTGCATTTCAATTGACAACATCTTCACACACAATAAAGATTCTTATATTTATTGGCGGGTGTAAGCGTAAAATAAAAACAACCCAAGCTAAGTCACCACCGAACTTGAGCTGTTTTTTACACTGACAACATCTTCACACACAATAAAGATTCTTTTTACTAGCTCGTTGTTACAAACTAATGAAATCTGATTTAAGTAACACGTTTTATATTTTTTAGCGTGTTGCCGTTTGGTTGAGTTAACTTTAGAGCTTTTACTCAATTTCGACAAGCGATAAAAACAAAACTAATAAGTGAAAAAAACTAATCTATAAATTCAGTCAACAAGGAGTTATTCAAGTGGTTGATAATGCTGCTTATATTTTATTTTTTTAGATTTGCGTGAGACACAAAAAATATTTTAAAAAGGTCGTAAATAACAAAACGCCCATAAAAGGGCGTTTAATTAATAGTCACTTTGTTTGTCTGAAGGTGTTAATTACCCACTTGGCAAACAAGTCGAGCGGGTGGTTTGCTGTACTAGAGCCGTGTTGTACCAAGTAGTATTTATCTTTGGTGGTAAGGGGTTGTTCAAACAGTTTATAGAGCCATTGCTCATCCAGCCAGCTTTGGCTAATTGGTAGAGGAATAAGTGCAATCCCCATTCCTTGCTGCGCCGCCCTTGCTACACCAAACATACTATCTATTTGAATAATTTGTGTTGGTGAAAAGTCATCAATCCCAACTTTTTCTGCCCACTGATGCCAAGCCCAAGGCCTTGCTTTATGCACAATAAGAGGCACTTGATTAAGCGCTTGGCAATGATCGTTTTGCCATTGTTCAAGTAGTTTTTTATTACACGCTGGAATATATTCTAAATTAAATAACTCAGTAGCCAGTCCATCAAGCGGTTTACTTGAAGATAAAATTATAGATAAATCACTTTGGCGAGTCAGCTCTTTGCGCGTTTTGAGGGTATCCATGTGTAAATTAATATTAGGGTGCTCGCTGGTCCATTCACTGAGCTTAGGCATTAACAATTCACTGGCAAAAAATTCGGGCAGGGTAATGGTTAAGTTTACATTTTGTTGTAACTGACTAAATTCATTAATGGTGCTCTCTAGCATATTTATAATTGGATAAATTGCTTCAAAAAAGTTTTTACCTGCAGGCGTTAAACTAATAGAGCGAGTTTGTCTTTGAAATAAATCAATGCCTAGCTGCTCTTCTAGCTGTTTAATTTGGTGGCTTACAGCCGAGGGCGTTAAGTAAAGCTCTTTAGCAGCATGTTTAAAACTTAAGCTTTTTGCGGCAAAACAAAAAGAGCGAAGGCCGCGAA
>JBMZDW010000128.1:0-2770 GCA_049614565.1 Cognaticolwellia sp.
TTTTTTGTTGTTTGAAGTATAAGTTGACGTATTTGTACTAAAAGATGGCATAAATTGGAAGTATAAGGTGGCATAGTTTAGTATTTAACCAAATGGTTAGATGGTTGACTCACATGTACTGAAGAAAACTCAAACACTCCCGTGTTAAAAACTTCCATAAATTTGCTAGTCAAAAAAATAAATCTACTTGTTTATTAGATAAATATGTGGGCTATTTTTTGTTATCACAGATAATTTTATCCTTATCATCTAAGCCATAAAGTTTTTCGCTATTGCTCAGTTTTTCAAAATGTTTAGAAAAATCCTGTTCTAAATTAGAGTTTATAGCTTCATCAAAATTATCCATAAATACAGATTGTTCAGCTGCGCTGAGATCATCGACGGACAGCCGACCATTTAATGCAGCTTTTACATTTTCGCAATCGAAATTCGCCGATTTATCTATGGTGTTGCTGGCTTTTATTATTTTAGCCATATTAAACTCCCAAAATATAAAAGCTGATGTTATCTAACCATAACTTAATTCTAAAAATTTGCGTAGTTCGGCTATGAGCGAATAGCGGTCATTGCGATTGACTAAATATAATAGTTAACAGATTGGTCAATGTTGTTTGCTCATTAATTGGAGGAAATGAGCGGCGCGCATATATTGTTTCATTTAACTTTACATAAAAACTTTAGAAAACTTAGTAATATCTTAGGTAATTTGTTAAAACTATGTAGAGATGAGCTAGCAATAGCAAATAAATACGCTATTTGCACACTATTAAATTGTTAGCTGCTTTGAGGTAAATCATTAAGAAGGTGCTGTAAATGAGAATATTGGTAACAGGCTCTGCGGGTAGAGTAGGGCGTGCGATCTATATTAAATTAATGCGAACACATAACGTAGTCGGTATTGATAAAATACCTTGTTCAACAGCCGATTACATTGGTGATATTCGTGATAGTGCTCTGATTGATGGGGTTCTTGAAAATATTGATGTCATCATTCATACAGCGGCTCTTCATGCTCCTCATGTTGGTTTAGTGCCTGATTCTGAGTTTAAATCTATCAACGTAGACGCGACTGAGAAACTGGCTTTGTCTGGCGTAAAAGCAGGTATTAAGCACTTTGTTTTTACCAGTACAACTGCGTTGTACGGTTATGCTTCGACTCCGAAAGGTATTTCAGGTTGGATTAATGAGGAGGTTACTCCGCAACCTAAGTCGATTTACCATAAAAGTAAAATTGATGCTGAAACTAAGCTAAAAGAAATTTCAAACCTGTTTCAGCTTCCAGTGACTGTGCTGCAAATGTCGAGATGTTTTCCTGAGGCTGCGGATTTAATGGCGGTATTTCGTTTGACTCGTGGTATTGATGCTCGAGATGTAGCAAGTGCTCATTTATGTGCTGTGGAAAAACGTTTAAACGGTTTTAATCGTTTTATAATTTCAGGTACAACACCTTTTCATCTTTCTGATTGCGAAGCTTTATATACTGAAGCTGGATCTGTCATCAAGCGTAAGTGCCCAGAAATCGCGCTAGCATTTAAACAAAGAAATTGGCAATTACCTCAATGCTTAGATCGCGTATATGATTCATCGTCCGCACGTGAGAAATTAGGTTGGTCACCTATACATGATTTTGAAAGCGTTTTGGAAATGTTAGATTCTGAAACAGCAGAAGTATTGCCAATTTTAAAACGCAGCTAAACGCGATAAGTTGGGCTGTTTCTAGTAAACTCATCATTTTTGTCGGATGGCGTGGCTTTGCCACTTATCCGACCTACCCCGTACAGTAACGTCAAAAGGTAGGTTGGTTAAGCCGAAGGCGTCACCCAACAGAGTTACAGATTCACACCTTGAAGGTCCGCAACTGGCACCTTGGCGAAGTTCGGTTGTGAGCGAAAATAACATAGCATTGAGATTCTGCAGAACAAGGAGGGGGACAATCAATATATTGTTTGATACTTTAATGTGACATGTGCAGTGGACCATTTAATAGCTGACCCAAACCTTCGGATCACTGCCTCATAAAATAAGGATTAATCATGGGAACATTTGTCGTTGATACAGGGCTGCAAACAAGAAAGCCAGATACAAACAGGGTTCTTAGTTCTATTTTTAAAGAGCCTATTTCTGAAAACACAAGAAAACATCGAGCGAAACTCCTGTTATTTTCAAGTATTACTGCCTATTTGTTAATCTCTGGCGTTCAACTAACACAGGTTGGCTGGCTAAAATTTGAAAGCACATCAACTAGCCCCATCACACCACTAGTTCTCATTGCGACGTATTACTTAGTGTACTTCGTCAAGTTTGCTCATTCTGATTTTGCTAAGTACAAACTCGTACGTAGCTTCGATATTTTCGATAAATACGAGTGTGGAATAGAAACCTTGTCTAGAAAGATCGAGAGCGGCGAAGGGATAACTTCGAACAAGGTCACGAATAATGAGCTTACAAAATGGCTTGAAGATTACGAGGCAGACAGAAAGACACTTATCGAGTCTTCAAACCGCACTTTCCGGGAGCTAATACTACTAGAGTACGGCATCCCTGTAGTAACCTATTTAGTAGCATTCGGATTATATATTGCTAGAATTATTATTCCTGCAATTCAACACTGAGAGGCCACTATAAGCAGCTAAAGTGGATCCCTTTCATGGACTCATAGCCGCTATTAAAATTGCAATAAGCTAACGGCAGGTTATGGCACTGAGCCGTCCTTCAGCTCTAACTCGTTTTTGTCCAAAAACGAGTTTACCCGACCCTCCGCTTTTCGCTC
>JBMZDW010000129.1:0-2740 GCA_049614565.1 Cognaticolwellia sp.
GTCCATGTGGTCTCTCTTTGCAAGAATATCAATATAAATTATTGGCTTATCATACCGCAAAGGTCGTGGTTTTTTGAGTGTTAATTAGTAATAAATTGGTATTTAAAAAAGAGGTATAAAATGATTTTTAAAAAAGTATGTTCGTTATAAAACGACGACTGTAAATCAGGCATATATTTACGCCCGATTATACGTATACTTTACTGCTCTAATAGCTTAATTAGCTTACGCTTACCTTCTTCATCTAGCTTTTCGATTAAACATGCCAGTGTTGCGCTTTCTTCTGACTCACAAAAAAAGTAATTTACGGGAACATTTAGCTCGGTTGCTAGCTTTTTTAAAGTAGCTAAGTCGGGCATATGCCGACCCGTTTCGTAATGGTTCATTCTGCCACTGGCTGAACTCGGGTCCATCCCTATTTTAATACCTAACTCTTTTTGGCTTATTTTCATTCGCTTTCGAGCCTCTTTAAGACGCTCTGTAAAAAAGGATTTAACCTGCACCGTTGCTTCATCTTGGTAACTCTCACATTTAAATGATTGTCTAGTTTTTACATGAGCATGTATACTTAGGAATCCTAAGTTTATGGTGAGTAGTAAGGTTTAGCAATGAGTAAAAAAGCGAATATGAATGTATTTTTACATTTTCTTTTGGTAATCAAGCAGATGAATAATTTCACTGTGACGCAAGCTAAAGATGCTTTATTGCGTGAACAATCTGAGTTTACTGATTCAGTAGAAACCCGAAAGTTTGTATATCGCCAATTAACTCGCAATGTTGCAAATGGACTCTTAAGACGAACCAATAAATTAAATAAGGGAGCTAAGGAGGTTATATATTCAACAACAGAGCTTTTTTCAAGTTTAGAAATCGTTCCTACTTCTAGGCGAGGTAAAGTAAAACAAATAGATACTGCAAATATTGGCGCTCCTGATATTTCGACCGAAACTGTTAAAGTTATTGAGTACCAAGAAGAACTTAAAAAAGATTTATTAACATACGAGATTGATTTGAGTACTTTGCTTGAAGAAGCTAAAGAGTATCAGCGCCTTTCTGCACGCTACCCTAAGCTGCAAGAACAGTTGCAGCTGCATCACACTCAAGCAAAGGAAAAGTCGATTAAATTACTTGGCAAAATAAACGCTTTGCAGACTTTATTGGGTAATAAAATAACAGAAAAACAACCATGTTAAGAGGTTGGCAAGCAGCCTGCTTATCGGCAGTTAAAAAGCATTACTCCCAAAGTAATAAGCACTTTTTTTGTTTAGCTACACCAGGGGCCGGTAAAACCGTATTGGCAGCAGAAGTTGCAGCGTATTTATTTGAAACTAAGCAAATAGACTTTGTGATTTGTTTTTCACCCTCTAGTGAGGTGGCCAATGGTATTAGAAAGACATTTGCTAAACGGTTAAACTGTAATTTTGACGGTATTATTGGCTCAGTTGGTTGCTCGTATACTTATCAAAATATGCGCTTTTTTAATGACGACTACTGGAAGCTATTAAAGAACAACCGTGTGTTAGTGGTGTTTGATGAAATACACCATTGTGCTGGTTCGAGCATTGAGGATGCCAATGTATGGGGGCAAGATATTGTTAAAAACATTCAACACCACGCTGCTTTCACGCTGGCTTTAACAGGCACACCTTGGCGCTCTGACCTTCTCCCAATTGCGCTGGCGACTTATAGCGACCCTGATAATAAAATAATATGTAATTACACTTACTCGCTGCAACAGGCGGTTAATGATGGCGTTTGCCGTAACCCCAAAATTGTTTTAATTGATAATGAAGAGATTTCGGTAACAACCACAAAACAAGAAACTAAAACCTATAACTCATTAAAGTCTTTGCTAAAAGATCCATCGATTTCCTACCAAGATCTAATTAAGCACGAAGCTGTCATTAATTACATTGTTGCTCAAGGGGTAAGTAAACTTGCTTCTATTAGGCAGCAGAATAGCAATGCCGCAGGGTTAATTGTTGCCTCTTCTGTTGAACATGCAGAGCAAATAGTTACTGTACTCACCGATCTTTTCCATCAATCAGCAACCATAGTTACTTATAAAGAAAGCGATGCTGGCGAGAGAATCAGTCTTTTTCGCTTTAGCAACACACAATGGATTGTAAGCGTTGGTATGGTATCGGAAGGTACTGACATACCAAGGCTGCAAGTGTGCTGTCATTTAAGCAGAGTTAAAACCGAACTTTATTTCAGACAAGTTTTAGGACGAATATTAAGAGTAAATAGTTCCCCTAACCAAGAGGCTTGGTTATTTACCCTCGCCGAAGAAACACTAAGCACTTTTGCAAATAGAATTGACCAAGAGCTACCCGACACTTGCGTATTGATAAGAAATAACGCCATAGCTAATGAGTATTTTGGAACAGAGACTCATAAAAAGACAAGCTCTACGCGGCCCGATAGTCAGCCGATTGCTGAAATTGATGATTTATTATTTTCGTGGGGCTTAAATGGATCAAACCAGCTGAAAACTGAACCTAAAGAAGCAAGTTTTTTACAAGCCTTTGGTGGGTTTAGAGAGCGTGTTATTGAGGCTTTTGTTATAGGGTAATTTGTAGTGATTCACATCACTCCATAGAGTTTTAATGATTAGGCTTAGGTTTCATCTGGCAAATCGCTATAAGCGTACAGCGTACAGCGGATAGTCGCTCTAGCTCGTTTTTGGACATAAATGAGTTAGAGCCGAAGGACGGCTCTGTGCCATAAGCCGACCTTG
>JBMZDW010000130.1:0-2713 GCA_049614565.1 Cognaticolwellia sp.
TTTACCTTCTTACAAGCCTTTATGTCGGACTTTTCTTGGGACTTGTTCTTACTCGATCCCGTAATATTTATGTTATGGGGCGCGGCGGCGGTCACTATGTTGCTATGGGGGCGCGCGGTTTATTGTGGTTGGTTATGCCCGTTTGGCGCCTTACAAGAATTAATCAATGTCTTTGCCCGTTACATCAAAATTCCGCAATTTGAATTGCCTTGGGCGGTGCATGAGCGTTTATGGGCAATTAAGTATTTAGTGCTGCTAGGGCTTTTTGCTATCTCGCTCGACTCATTAGCCATGGCAGAGCAATTTGCTGAAATTGAACCGTTTAAAACCACGTTTTTATTAAAGTTTGATCGTCAATGGCCTTTTATTTTATATGTGCTTATTTTACTGACCATCAATATATTTAACCGTAAGTTTTTCTGTCGCTATTTATGCCCATTAGGCGCTGCGCTGTCAACCAGTAACAGCGTACGGTTATTTAGTTGGTTAAGACGCCGCCCTGAATGTGGTCAACCGTGTAAAACCTGCGCTAAAGAATGTGAAATTCAAGCGATTAATCCTGATGGTGAAATCAATATGCGCGAGTGTCACTACTGTTTGGACTGTCAGGTCACCTATTTTAATGACGACAAATGTCCGCCATTGAAAAAGCAAAAGTACAAAAAAAATAAATATAAAGAGCAAGAAATAGCGGCAGTCAATGTCGGTTAAGCCATTATTTTAATTAAAAGAATCAATCAACGGAGAAAGCAGATGAGTAATGATGATAACAAGGCCAACGACGCTAAGTTGGAAAGTGAAAGCAGACGTAAGTTTTTTGGCAAAACAGCCTTAGTAGGAGCGGGCGCTGTTGCGGCGCCAATGACTGCGGCTATGTTCGCATCTATGGCAAAAGCCCAAGCCTCTGAAGCCGGCAATAGCCCATTTGTTCATCCAGGTGATTTAGATGAATACTACGGTTTTTGGAGTGGTGGCCATTCAGGTGAAGTACGCATTATGGGCATTCCATCAATGCGCGAATTAATGCGTATTCCGGTATTTAATATTGATGCAGCAACGGGTTGGGGCTTAACCAACGAAAGTAAGCGTATTAAAGGTGAAAGCGCCCATTTACTGGCTGGCGACTCGCATCACCCGCATATGAGTATGACTGACGGTAGTTATAACGGTAAGTACGTTTTTATTAATGACAAAGCGAACTCGCGTGTTGCCCGTATTCGCTGTGACATTATGAAATGCGACAAAATGCTGACCGTGCCTAATATTCAAGCGGTACACGGTTTACGGGTACAAAAAGCGCCATACACTAAATATGTGGTTTGTAATGGTGAATTTGAAATTCCGATGAATAACGACGGCAAAAACAGCTTAGAAGATGTCAGTACTTATCGCTCACTCTACAATGTGATTGACGCGGAAAAAATGGAAGTGGCGTTTCAAGTGATGGTGGATGGTAACTTAGACAACACCGACGCCGACTATGATGGAAAATACTTCGCGTCAACCTGTTATAACTCAGAAATGGGCATGAACTTAGGTGAGATGATCACCGCTGAGCGTGATCACGTGGTGGTATTTAGCCTTGCCGCCTGTGAAGCAGCATTAAAAGCCGGTAAGTTTAAAACCTACAATGGTAATAACGTACCGGTACTTGATGGTCGTAAAGGCTCGGCATTAACCCGTTATATTCCGGTGCCAAAATCGCCACATGGTTTAAATACCTCACCTAATGGTGAGTATTTTGTTGCTAATGGTAAGTTGTCGCCTACCGTTTCAGTGATTTCAATTAAGAAGTTAGACGCCTTATTTGCCGATAAAATTAAGCCGCGCGATACCATAGTCGCTGAGCCAGAATTAGGCCTAGGGCCACTGCATACCGCGTTTGATAATAAAGGTAATGCTTACACTACCTTGTTCCTTGATAGCCAAATTGCTAAGTGGAATGTTGAAGATGCCATTGCCGCTCATGGTGGTAAAAAAGTGAACTACTTACGTCAAAAACTGGATGTTCATTATCAGCCAGGGCATAACCATACCTCACAAGGTGAAACCCGTGATGCAGATGGTAAGTGGTTAATATCATTGTGTAAATTCTCAAAAGATCGCTTTTTACCTGTTGGGCCATTACGTCCAGAAAACGATCAGTTAATCGATATTTCAGGCGATGAAATGAAGCTAGTACATGACGGCCCAACGTTTGCCGAACCGCATGATTGTATGTTGGTACATCGAAGTAAAATGAAACCATTGAAGTTATGGCCACGTGACGATCCGTTTTTTGCTGAAACCAAAGCGCAAGCGAAAAAAGACGGTGTTGACGTTTACATGGACAACAAGGTGATCCGCGACGGTAATAAAGTCCGGGTCTATATGACTTCAATCGCCCCAACATTTGGCTTAAGCGAATTTAAAGTTAAATTGGGTGATGAGGTGACGGTATTTGTCACTAACCTTGATCAAGTCGAAGATGTTACCCATGGTTTTTGTATGACTAACCATGGCGTACAAATGGAAGTGGCGCCTCAAGCTACGGCTTCAATTACCTTTACGGCAGACAAGCCAGGCGTGCAATGGTATTACTGTAACTGGTTCTGCCATGCCCTACATATGGAAATGCGTGGTCGTATGTTGGTTGAAGCATAGCACCGTGGCTAACGCTAACCGATGTTAGCATTATGTGGGCCACTGCCTAAGTTAAGCGGCAATAGCAATT
>JBMZDW010000131.1:0-2684 GCA_049614565.1 Cognaticolwellia sp.
TCAGCACTTTCTTCACTAAGTACTGGCACATCAGGGGTTAAGTGTTTTAGACCGTTGGCAATCACTTTATGAGCTGCTAGATCGGCGTCGGTTACTGGGCTTTCGTCGGCCTTGTACTCAACGTTAAAGTCTTTTTCATAAATCCCCATAATAGCATTACCGGCTTGGCGGGCGAGGATCAATACTTCTTCTAGCAGTTCCGTTTGGTTCATGACTTAACCTTTAATAATTTGCTGTTGTTTTAGATACGCTATCAGTTCTTGCACCGATCGGTCTAGGGTGTTTTTACTGGTATCTAATATTATTTCAGGTGAATGAGGTATTTGGTAGTCTGAATCAATCCCCGTGAAGTGCTTAATTTCACCCGCGCGGGCTTTTTTATACAAGCCTTTAGGGTCGCGACTTTCACAGACATCCAATGGCGTATCTAAAAACACTTCAATAAACTCACCATCACCCACTAATTCTCTAACCATGTCGCGCTCGGCGCGAAACGGTGAAATAAAGGCAGTGAGTACCAATAGGCCAGCATCCACCATGAGTTTGGCAGTTTCGCCCACGCGGCGAATATTTTCAATGCGGTCTTCGTCGCTAAAGCCTAAGTCTTTACATAAGCCATGGCGTACGTTGTCGCCATCAAGTAAATAGGTGTGAATACCTTGCTGATTAAGTGCGCTCTCAAGGGCGTTTGCGACGGTGCTTTTACCTGAGCCAGAAAAACCAGTAAACCATAAAATAGCGGGTTTATGACTTTTATGCTCACTACGCTGTGCTTTAGTAATGGCATAATTGTGCCAAACAATATTCTCATCCATTTTAATACTCTCTTATTGAATCTTGAGTAACGCTGGTTAAAACGGGAATACCAGCGGAATTAGGGTTAATACCGTTATTGAATAAATAACAGAAAGCGGTAAACCCATTAATACATAATCTTTTAGCCGGTAATTGCCCGCGCTGTAAACCATTAGGTTAGTTTGATAACCAAATGGTGATATAAAGCTGGCCGATGCACCAAATGCAACCGCCATAATAAAGGGCAGCGGGTCTACATTAAAACCAATCGCTAAAGCGTAAGCCACTGGAAATGATAAAGCTGCGGCTGCATTGTTTGTAATGAGCTCAGTGAATAACACAGTCATAATAAATATGGCAATAAACGCGCCGTAAGGACCAAAATCACCGAGTACATAAAACATTGCGTCAGATATTTGCCCTGCTAAACCCGTGCCTATCATGAGTTTGGCAAGGCCAATGGCACTGCCCACTACTGCTAGTAACTCGATAGGGAAACGGCGCTTTACTTCATTAAGTTTAATGGTGCCTGTGAGCATTAAGCCGATTAGCAAGACCAGTAGGCCTTTAACAAGTGGCACGATACCAAAAATGCTTAATCCTAATACGCTCGCAAAACTTGCGAGCACTAAATTTGATTGTTTAGAGGCAAGGTGAGTTTGTAAATCAAGCCCTGAGATATACACAAACTCACGCTTTAAATTAGGCAAGGTATAAAAATCCTTACCTGGAGCAAGAATTAATGAATCGCCGGCTTGTAGCTGCACTTTACCAAGGCCACCTTGTAGGCGGTCATGACCGCGGCGAATAGCGATAACAGCGGCGTGAAACTGCTCGCGAAAACGAATTTCTTTGACCGTTTTACCAATAAACTTAGATGATTGACTTACCACCACTTCAACGAGGTGCTCTACATCTTTTTCGTGCTTATCATGCACGACTTTTAAGCCATCAAAGCGGGTCAGTAGTGGCACTGATTTAATGTCGCCCACAAACAGTAACACATCGCCAGATTTTATTACTTGCTGCGGGGTTACTGCGCATATACGTCTGTCGCCACGTAATATTTCGGCTAGGAATAAGTCTTTAAGGTCGCGCAGGCCGTTTTCTTCTACGCTTTTACCAATTAATTTTGAACCAGGTTCTACTTTACCTTCAAGGTAAAATGGCACGACTTCTTGGTCGTTCTTACCGTTGTCGGGTAAGTATTTTAGCATTACTAAAATAGTGATAAGGCCAACACTCAGTGCGCCTAATCCGACTAAAGTAAAGTCGAAAAAGCCCAGCGGTGCCATGCCGGCATCAACGGCAAAACCATTGACGATTAAATTTGTTGAAGTACCAATTAAGGTAATCGTGCCACCTAAAATAGCGGTGTACGATAATGGTAATAACAGTTTTGATGGTGAATGAGTTGGACTGTCTTTAATTGCGGTAATTAAAGATGCCACTACGGCGGTGTTGTTAGTAAAGGATGATAAAAAGGCCGTTGAAAGGCCAAGCTTGGTCACTGAGCTGGATAAGCTACCCTTCGAAAGTGACTGGGCTAATTTTTGCACTAGCGTGGTTTTTTCAACCGCGATAGAAACCAAAACTAATAAAACCAAAGTAATAAGGGAAGGGTTGGCATAGTTTACCAACATGTCTTCAAGCTCAATCAGGCCAGCTAAATAGGCGGTGCCAATGGCACCGACAAAAAGCCATGCTGGCTTTAGTCGAGTGCCAAAAAGGCAGCCGACTAAAGTAAGCATAATGCCTGTTAATACTAGCTGTTGATACATGCTTTAAATGTCCTTAACAGGCAAAGTTAGTTATTTAAGCTTAGAAATGTCAAGCGCTTGCCAATGCGGGAAGTGCTTGCGTACTAAAGCGTTAAATTCAACTTCAAA
>JBMZDW010000132.1:0-2625 GCA_049614565.1 Cognaticolwellia sp.
GCTTCACGCCAAACGGTTGCTCGTATGATGGAACGTGATGACTTTAAAAAGCGTTACAATGGCGGTCAAGCGATAGCCATTCATGAGTTTATGTACCCGTTAGTGCAAGGCTGGGATTCAGTCGCACTAGAGGCTGATGTGGAGCTTGGTGGTACCGATCAAAAGTTCAATTTATTGATGGGTCGAGAATTGCAAAAATCAGAAGGTCAACGTCCACAAACTGTATTGATGATGCCATTGTTAGAAGGTTTAGACGGCGTGCAAAAAATGTCTAAATCACTGAATAACTATATTGGTATCACGGATGCGCCAAACGAAATGTTTGGTAAAATCATGTCAATTTCTGATGACTTAATGTGGCGTTACTATGAGCTGTTAAGCTTTAAACCGATTGATGTGATTAATGGCTACAAAGAAAGCATTGCTGGAGGCTCAAATCCTCGCGATGTTAAAATTGATTTAGCGAAAGAGTTAATTGAGCGTTTTCATGATAGTGCAGCGGCTGAAGCGGCTCATCAAGAATTTATTAACCGTTTTCAAAAAGGCGCCCTGCCTGATGATATGCCAGAGCTTACCATTAGCGCTGAAAACGGTGAAATTGCCATTGCAAACTTGCTAAAAGAAGCCGGATTAGTGGCAAGTACCTCTGATGCTTATAGAATGATCAAGCAAGGGGCGGCAAAAATTGACGGTGAAAAAGTCACGGAACGTAACTTAATGATCGCTACGGGCTCTACCGCGGTTTATCAAGTGGGTAAGCGTAAGTTTGCTAAGATCACGGTTAATTAATGAGTTAGTGTCGACTAGGCAGTCGTGATAAACAAAAACCAGCGTTAAGCGCTGGTTTTTTTATTGCTGCCGTTTATAAGCTTTGCTCGCTGCTTAGCTAAGGTTGTTTATAAAAAGTCGTTCGTATCAACAACAAAGTTGCCTGAATTCATCCACGCAATGGCATCGGCTTCATTATCAAATACCTGCCGCTGATAATTGCCTTCGGTTTGTGGGACAATGTTTTCAAGTTGCATGCGCTTAGATGCCTCTGGTGTATAGACATGGCAGTCTCTAACACAGCCGTTATCCTTAAAGCGTTGGCAATGTGCAATCAGGTGCGGCTCTATTTCAGGAACACCTAATTCCCAGTCATCAAAAAATGAAAAAATCGCCCATTGTGTGCCGGCTAAGTGTGCGGTTTTTTCTTGAAACTCTTGGCTGTATTGAATCGCCGCTTCTTCATTCCAACAACCGCTAAACCATTGCAAAACATAATTATTTTTAACTTCAATTTTCCATTTACCGTGTGCCGAAAACATACTAAATGACCAGTTTTTAATCGAAGGCGTATTTTAGCGGTTATCACCCGAAAATAGCAAGTTGGGTAAAACAGTCATCATATCGTCGACATTAAGCTGTCCATGCTGAAAGTATGAACATTGCTAAAGCCGTCAGTACTCAGCCATTGCCATAGCAACCGTAAAAAGTATGCCGTTTTAGGGCTGATGTTTTTACTGTGCAAAGAAATCGCTTTATTGATCTATGTCAGTACCGTTAATTTCAATGGGCGTAATATGTGCGAGATATTGTCGCAGTTTGCTATGTTACAGGTGATAAAACAGCCCTGAACTTGCGACTGTTCATCACATATGGATATTAGTTAGCAATGCAATTTTTCGTGTTCTTTCGTCAAAAATCATTAACGCTATACGCACTTTTGTTACTGTGTTTAGTTCAGTTTTCAGCGCATGCGCTGTTTGTTAGTGAGCCACGAGATCCGTTGCCACTACTGCATGAAATTTTTCCACAAGCGACAAAGATAGCGGATAAAGCGGGTGAGCCGCTGATTTGGACCATTTATCAGCAAGCCGAGATTATTGGCTATGCCTTTGAAACCAATGATATCGCTAAAATTCCAGCCTATTCTGGCGAGCCGGTTAATATGTTGGTGGCGATTGACTCCAATGGCGTTTACCTCGGCGCGAAAGTTTTAGAGCACCATGAGCCGATTATTCTGGCCGGCATACCTGAGCATAAATTGTGGACTTTTTCGGATCAATACGCCGGACTCAGCGTTAGCGATCGCCTAAAAGTGGGTGGCAATGCCAAAGGTGATGTTATCCATCTTGATGGTTTATCGGGCGCAACTGTTACTGTGATGGTGATGAATGTGGCGATCACCAAAGCGGCGACTAAAGTGGCGCGATCATTAGGTATTATTGCCGATAGCGAAGAAATTAAACAACCCATGGCCACCGTGTTGCCAGATGTTTATCAAAAAGCGGACTGGCCAACATTGCTCGGTGATGGCTCAATTCGTAAGTTATATTTAGACCGAAAAACCGTTGATAACGCCTTTATCGGTACTGATGCCGAAACAGTTGAACAAGCTAGTGCTGAGCAAAAATCAGATATGTTCGCTGAAGTTTATTATGCCCAAGCGGATATTCCCACCATAGGGCGAAATTTATTAGGCGATAGCGAATACCAGTGGTTGATGCAAACGCTAAAACCCAATGAACATGCCATTATTGTCTTGGGTAATGGTTACTCGTTCAAAGGTTCAGGTTATGTGCGTGGCGGTATATTTGATCGTATTCAAATTTTACAAAATGATGCCGCGTTTGCCTTTCG
>JBMZDW010000133.1:0-2589 GCA_049614565.1 Cognaticolwellia sp.
CCTGACCCAAACAAAAAGCCTAAAGATAACCGTAAAAATACGAATAAATCGCGAAAAGACCGTGATAAAAAACGAATTTTAGGTAAAAAAAGTTCAAACCGCCGCCGATAAGTCTTTTATACTTAATTTTAAGTAGTCAGCGCGGGTGCCCAGTATGTTTAAAGCTAATCAGTGGATGTTCTCAGAAAAAGATAATCATATATCTTTACAAAAGTGGCAGAAAACAGTCGATTTAATGACTGAGTTGTTTTCTGCTCCTGCGGGTTTTATTGTGCAGTCTGTTGATAAAGGTTATCGGGTAGTGATTGCCAGCGAACAGCAAGAAAACCCCTATGATGCAGGCACCTTTATACCCAATGATGTAAATATATTTTGTAAAAAGGTGGTCACAGACAATAGTGCGCTCTATGAGAAGCATGCTAGCAAAGAAACGTATTGGCTTGATAACCCCGAAGTCGTTAAAGATGGTTTTGAGTCATACCTCGGTTTGCCCATCCATTGGCCCGATGGTGAGGTGTTTGGCACATTATGTGTAATGGATTTCGAACCGACAGATTATCAACGCAACTATTTAGAGTTAATCAAGCAACTAAGAGACATGGTCGAAGATGACTTAGAGATGGTTAATAGTTTCGTGCAAATGCGTGAAATTGCCATGCTAGACCCGTTGACGAATATTTATAACCGCCGTGCATTGAGTTTACTGGCTCAACAAAAGATTAACTTGGCTAGGCGGTTGGGCTTTGATGTATGTTGCTTGTTCATAGACATTAATGACTTTAAAAAACTAAACGATCGTTTTGGTC
This sequence comes from Cognaticolwellia sp., assembly GCA_049614565.1. Classification (GTDB taxonomy): domain Bacteria; phylum Pseudomonadota; class Gammaproteobacteria; order Enterobacterales; family Alteromonadaceae; genus Cognaticolwellia. The sequence goes on from JBMZDW010000133.1 coordinate 807, forward strand.
ATGAAGTGGGTGATAATGCACTGATTACATTGGCTGAAACATTGCGAATGCGTTTAAGGGATGCCGATATCATTGGCCGTTTAGGTGGTGACGAATTTATCGCGGTGATTCAGATTACCGACAAATCACTTATTGATAATGTGCTTAATAAAATATGCGACGGCTATAAAACTGCATTAGCTGAAAAAGACTTACCACGTTTAAGTTTAAGTATTGGCTATAGCTTTAGCTCTGTGCAAACAGAGCCCTTTGAGGTATTGCTAGATAAAGCAGATCAAGACATGTATAAAAACAAACAAGCACTGAAACTCTCAAATGAGTGAGTAATGCTTGCTGCATTGTTAGGGTCTGTTGACCTTTCAAGGTTAAATTTGCAGCAGTCTGTTTGGTGTTTAGGCAAGGCAGCACCTATGTGGTGTGGTTGTTCCCCATAAATAGGTGATAACGCAGCATCAATGCCAAACAGGCGCTGCCCTTCGGGTTCTGCCTAGGGGCGATTTACTCTTTGTTACCTACATGGATGTAGGTAAGGGGCGTTAGCAGGACGCGGTAGCTTTGCTCGGTTTTGACTTAGTCCACTAGGTTACAAGCCTCGCGCCGCGATTACATCGCTCCTAGTTTGAACAAATTTCAATCCGTAAAGGTCAATAGACCCTAAGCTATTTGCTTTTCGGCTAGATTTAATTCCATCGTTGCTTTTAACAAGCGATAAAGGTTAATTGATGCGTCAATTTCTTCTTTACGGTTTGTTAAACTTTCAATATTTAATCCAAGTGGTACATCCAAATGAGCGCAGCTTTGTAAAATCAAATCTAAGTTTTCACGGCAAATACGCACCGACTCACTCAACGGGTTATGTGAATCCAGCATGCGCCATTTTGTGGCCTCAGGTACAGAAATCCCTAACCACTGCATAAAATCTAACGTTTTTTCACTGCCACATGGGGTAAAAGTCAGTATGATTCGTTGTGGCTTTATACCTTGTGCTTTGCAGCTGCGTGCATAACTGGTGATTAAATCAATTGTGGCTTGGGCATTGTAAACAGCTTGCGAGATAAAAAATTTGCACCCTTGTGCGGTTTTTTCAAGTAAGCGCTCGTGTTCGTTGCGTTTACTGGCGTGGCGCTCAGCAATCGTGACGCCACCTAAAAAGAAGTCATCCGATTGTTGCTCTAAAACTTTATAGGCATTTGGTAAGCTTAGCTTGATATCACCTTCAGATGAAGGGCTACCCACCAGTACTAAGTTTTTTAAATCAAACTGGGTCTTAGTTTCATGTAACCAGGCTTTAAATTCTTCCTCGCCACGCTGTGCAACACTTTTATAAGTGATCACATCTTGAGCGGATAAATTACGCAATAAGTGGCTGTATTCTCTTGGATCCACAGTCTGTTTAAATGGAAAAGGACGAGGCTTATCAGTACGGCTGCTTTCATCTTGAATATCATAAATAATCACACCGTCGTATTCAATTTCATGCAAACGACCTAATAGCTTTTGAGCAATGGTTTCAAGCTGGGCTTTATCGGTACCAATGCGCGGTGGTGTGGTGCCAATTAAGTAAACACCCTGATTGGTGTCTTCAATTTTCTCTTGTAATGATAAAGCCATAATCCTCATTCCAGCCAATTAACTTTCTATATCAGATAATATAGCAGCCATTTAGACGTCTAGATAGATTTTTTTAATGAAACTTTCTCAATGTGTATGAATTTATCTCATGTTTCTTCTGGTTTTAGGTACGGGAAATACACAACTGTTTACATAAATCATTGGCCAAGGG
>JBMZDW010000134.1:0-2505 GCA_049614565.1 Cognaticolwellia sp.
CTTTGGTTGCCGTCGCCAACGCGACATGTATAAATAAAGGCGTCGAGCGTCGAGCGTCGAGCGTCGAGTTGCGGGGAGCGGGCTTTGAGTATTAAAAGCCTAGCTTTTCACGTCAGCAAGCTTAACGCCTACGGTGGGAATAGGTAAAAGGTTTTAGGTTAAAAGCGCTAGTCTGAATTTATAGCCCGTCGCTCGCTGCTCGAAACCCGCTGTCTTCTCTTTGTACAAATATGGTTTTAAGTGATTTATTCACAAAGAGATTAAGAGGCACTGCGTTTTAGAGGTAAACACAAAGGGTCTAATGTAGGTCGTGCTTTAGCGCGTCAATTTTCAATATTAGACATTGTCGCCATAAATGACGACCTACAAGGAAGTGCTGGGGGGTTGCCCGCCGCTCGCCGCTCGTATCCCGCCACCCTCGGTGGTAAATTCGTTTTAAAGCAATTATAGCTAATGCTGGTTCCTATGGTGAAATTAACTACTATGATAATTTAACGCGATCATTTCAATATCGTATGTTTGCATTGTTTAGATGTCGTATGTTTGCTATATTTTGTCTAAGCAACGAGAGTAATTAATATGACAATAGCAAGTAAAGTAACCACAAGAATAAATCGCTCGAAGCGTTATGTTTTTGAGCGCGCTGATTTTGCTGATATTGCAGGTTACGACCAAGTTGGCCGTGTTTTAAAAAAGCTGGTAGATAGTGGCCAGTTGTTACGTATTGGTTATGGGCTTTATACTAAAGCGCGAGAAAATCGCATTACTGGTAAGTTAATGCCAGCATCACCTGCGGGTGCAGATGGTGTCATTTTAGAGGCTATTGAGAAACTGGGCGTTGAGTATCAATTCGATGAATTTACACAACGCAGTCTTAATGGTGAAAGCTTACAAGTTCCCGCTTCATTTAAAATAATGACCAATAGCCGCTTTAAGCGTAAAATTGTTGTAAATAATAGCGCTATTAATGCGAGTTGATAGTGATTTATTTTTAGATGTAGCGGATGCTCTTGGTATGGGTAACCCTGCTATTGTTGAAAAAGATTACTATGTAGTTGCATTACTTAAGCTACTTTGTGAGCTATCTTTTGATACGCATTTTTTAGTTTTTTCAGGTGGTACGGCATTAACAAAGTCAGGCATTAAAACTCATCGAATGTCTGAAGATGTTGATATAAAAATTATTCCCAAAGATTTAACTGCTAACACGTCTAAAACTAAAAGAAAAAAGGCTAGAAAAGCGCTCCACTTACAGTTAATTGCTGCAATTAATTCACATGATTATTTTTCTGTAGAAAATACTCCAACTGTTTTTGATGAATATCGATATCAACAAATTGATATTCGCTATCCTCAAGCCCATTCAAAAGCCCCATGCTTACGACCGTTTATTAAATTAGAGCTTATTGAAACGTTACTTTTTGATAATGTACAAAGCCGCAATATATCTTCTTTAGTGAACGAGGTAACTCAACAGGCACCAGAAGTGCCGCTGATGGACTTTTCTAGTATTGAGAGTACACAAGCTGAAAAGTTAGTGTCTATGCTTAGGCGCACAGCGAGCTTTGCACGTGATAATAGAAGAGACGATGATCCTGCGCTAATTCGCCATGTTTATGATACGTATTATATTCAACACGCTGGGTTGGCGGATGCATCAGGTGTGGTGCCTTTAGTCAAAAAAGTCATAGCAGAAGATATTACCCGTTACGGTAACCAGCATTTAGAATTTATGGCAGAACCGATTATTGAACTTAAGTTTGCCTTAGATGTATTGCAAGTGAACTCACTCTATGAAACGCGTTTTAATGAATATGTTGTTCCAATGGTTTATGGTAGTCATAAATTGGTGTGGCAAGAAGCATTTGATGTATTCAAATCATTTTGTAAGATTGTTTTGAATGATATTGAGCTTTAACCATCAAATTTAAAAAGCGCTGTATTTTCACAATCACCACACACTAATGCTCAGAGCGCCGAGAGGTGACGAATAACCAACAAAAATATCAGGAATATTTTTGAATAACTTTGCTCAAAGGCGACGAGCATCGAGTTGCGGAGATCGGGTTTTGCCATTAAAAGCTACGCTTTTCACGTCAGCAAGCTTAACGCCCACGGTGGGAATAGGTAAAAGGTTTTAGGTTAAAGGCGCTAGGGCCTAGTCTGAATTTATAGCCCGTTGCTCGCGGCTTGTCACCCGAAGCTCGCTGTCTTCTCATTTACTCTCATTACCTCTCTTTGTGCAAATATGGTTTTAAGTGATTTATTTACAAAGAGATTAAGAGACGCTGCGCTGAAACGAAAGGTCAAACGCTCTAAGTTAATTGTAAAGGACGCTAGGGTTTGCACAAGTCCACAAACTCATACAATGAGGCAATTAAGTGTGTTATTTGCCTCATTGTATGAGGCGATTATATGGCGTAGACTGTAACTAATTTATTTTAGGGCAAACGCTTATGTGGATATGGCAACAACAAGATTGGCCGAACTTTACGTGGGATGAAA
>JBMZDW010000135.1:0-2504 GCA_049614565.1 Cognaticolwellia sp.
TTTTTTGCTCAGGTAATCATTAATGCGCGTTTGCACATCATCAATATGGGCCAGTTTAGTCACTGTTGTTGCTCTCGTCGCTGTTAAGTTTTTCTAACTGGCTTTGGCCGTTTTTTTCTAACAAAATATTGATTTGCTGCTCGGCACCTTTGAGCTTTTCTTGATTGTGTTGACTCAGCTGTAAACCGCGTTCAAATAGCGTCATTGAGTCTTCAAGATTAAGATCGCCTTGCTCTAAATTCTGCACTATGGTTTCCAATTCAACCAGTGATTCTTCAAAGCTTAAATTTTCAATTTTTTTTCTGGCCATGGGCTTTTTTTAGCGTGATATGAAGTCTAGGCGCAAACTTACCTTAGCTGGGGCGCTGGGTCAATTAATGATGTCATTAAGCACTAGGTTAAAAAGTTAGTATTCTTCGCTTAAGTTATTGACAAGGTGGGCGATAACACAGGTATAACGACTAATATAACTATTCGCCTAACACCTCTTCATCAGGTACTATCAAGCTAGCGAATATATCTCAGCAATTTTATCGGAGGCATTTGTGGATTTAGCAACGCTATTAGGCATGATTGGAGCAATTGGCTTTATTGTTATGGCCATGGTTTTAGGTGGCGATATCAGTATGTTTATTGATACCCAATCAATACTGATCGTTTTTTGTGGCTCAATTTTCGTAGTGCTTTCAAATTATAATATGGGACAGTTTTTTACCATTGGAAAAATTGCCGGCAAAGCGTTTTTATTTAAAATTGAACAACCTGATGAGTTGATTGAAAAGTCGGTTGAAATGGCTGATGCCGCCCGAAAAGGTGGCTTTTTAGCGTTAGAAGAAGCAGAAATTTCCAATGCCTTTATGCAAAAAGGTGTTGATATGCTGGTTGATGGTCACGACGCTGATGTGGTGCGCGGCACGCTGCAAAAAGATATTTCTCTAACCACTGAACGCCATGAAACCGGCATTGGTATGATGATGGGCTTAGCAGATGTTGCCCCGGCTATGGGTATGATAGGCACGCTTATTGGTTTGGTTGCCATGTTATCGAATATGGATGATCCAAAAGCCATTGGTCCGGCGATGGCGGTAGCACTATTAACAACATTATATGGTGCCTTTTTAGCGAACGTTATTGCGATTCCTATCGCCAATAAACTAAAACTTCGTCTTAATGAAGAAAAAATGAATCAACAGTTAATTTTGGATGCAGTGTTAGGTATTCAAGATGGTCAAAACCCGCGTGTTATTGAGGGCTTATTGAAAAACTACCTTGCTGAAGGTAAGCGCGCTATTAATACCACCGACGAGTAGGAGCCAAAGTTATGGAAGAAGAATGTAAATGTCCTCCTCCCGGGCTACCTGCGTGGATGGGCACTTTTGCCGACTTAATGTCGCTATTAATGTGCTTTTTTGTGTTGTTGTTATCATTTTCCGAAATGGATGTTTTAAAGTTCAAACAAATTGCCGGTTCAATGAAATTTGCTTTCGGCGTACAAAATAAAATTGAAGTAAAAGACATCCCCAAAGGTACTAGTATTATTGCTCAGGAATTTCGTCCGGGTAAACCTGAGCCGACACCGATTGAAGTGATTCAGCAACAAACCATGGAAATGACTCAACAGATGTTGGAGTTTCAAGCCGGAGATGAAACCTCAGCCGGTGGCCGACAAGAGCAACGCGGCGCAGAGCGTGGTGGTCAATCACAAAGTACCGCTGATGCGGCGTCAGCAGAGGCAATGCAACAAGCGAAAGATGAGCTAGAGCGCGCTTCACAAGAACAAGTAAACGAGTTAGTGAAGAAAATTGCCGACCAACTGGAAAAGCAAATCGAAGACGGTGCCATAGAATTAGAGTCTTTGGGTCAGCAAATTATTATCCGTATTCGCGAAAATGGTTCATTTCCATCCGGCTCGGCGTTTTTACAGCCGCAGTTTAAGCCTATTATTCAAGAAATTGGTGCACTGCTTAATACCATACCGGGCGAGATCATGATTTCGGGTAATACGGATAATCAAGGTATTAACTCTGAGCTGTTTACCTCAAACTGGGATTTATCCAGTAAGCGTGCAGTCGCTATTGCCCATGAAATTATTAAAGTACCAGGCTTTGATCAATCTCGCTTGCTGGTCGTTGGTCATGCCGATACTCGACCGTTAGTACCGAACACTAACCGCTTAAATCGTCGCCGCAATCGTCGGGTTGAAATTTCGATTAATCAAGGTAAAGCCAAAGAAACCGAGCCGGTATCGATTACGCCTGAAAGCAACTAGAGTAGAAAGTAAGACCAAAATAAGCGAGCTAAATGCTTGAATGAGTAAACATCAAAGGAGTACAAAATGTTGTACTCCTTTTTTTATGGTTGCGATGGCATGAGTTCTCAGTGAATGACGAAATATTTAATTCAATGGGTATTAGTGTATAATGCGCGCCATTGTAAATGTGGGTGTTATTATTGATGAAATTTATTATTAAATTACAGGCTGAAATTACCATTAAAAGCCGTCC
>JBMZDW010000136.1:0-2444 GCA_049614565.1 Cognaticolwellia sp.
CCGATTTTTGAAGCGTTTAGAATAAAAAACTTACTATTATAATGGCTAAGCAAGATTGGTTAGCCATTGCTGTTTTTGCAGGTAGGATTATTTAAGGCATTAATCAATATCAATCGAGTAAGCTTCTAATAGCTTGTTAAGCTTAACTTGCTCTGAAGCATCAAACTCTATACCAACGCTAAGGCGGTTGCCTTTCATTTGGTTATTCCTAATGTAAGACGTAATAATAACAGGCTCGTTGTCTAATGGAGAAAGTATATGCACAAAAACTTGACGTTTTTTTAGTGCAACAAATCCAGAGCTTACGTGAATAGCAAAGCGACAACCACTCGGAGAAATATCAATAATTAAACCGTGCAATAAGCTTTTACTATCAGCATCAATATCGCTTTTATGTAAACTAATTTTAGCCGGAATGTGTGTAGGCAACCTGCTAGTTTCACGTAATTGTCGGCTTTCAATTTTTTTAGGGTAAGCTAAATAAATTAATCGTTCTGGGCGAAATGAAATCGCTAATATGCTGGTTGAAAAAGCAACACATTCGCCCCGTTCGTCTTCAATGATATAACGTACAATAGCCCCATTACCTTCAACTAAAATGTCGCTGTAATCATTTTTACCTGCTTGAGCAGGGTATTTTAATATTAAATATTTACCGGTGTCGTAGCCGATTAAAGTGAGTTTAAAGCGAACCTGAATGGGATTGTTAAATTGTATATCAATCATCTTTCCCGGGAGTAAATCGAGGAAAAACTTCTTTTGATCTTCAGTTGGCTTATCTTCAACAGTAGTATTATTTTTATTTGTTTCCACGAACACTTTCTCAATATTAACAGATGCTTAATTATCTTTTAATATAGTGTAAAAATCACTAGTATAAAAGAGGGCATTTAGTAAAAGAAATCGATATTTTGTGCTTATAATAGTGAGCGGAGTTAGTATTTTACTCCGCTGTTGAGATTAGGTTGTTACTCTTTTGGCAACAAAACAGTATCAATGACATGAATCACGTCGTTGCTGGCTTTTACATCTGCCATTACTACGTTGGCACTGTTGATCATGACAGAGCCATCATTGGTGGTTACATTCACAGACTGGCCTTGCACTGTCTAATTTTACAACGTCTGCTGCCATTACTTTACCTGATACCACATGGTAGGTAAGAATTGCAGTTAACTTGTCTTTATTTTGACTCTTAAGAAGGTTTTCAACGGTACCTGCTGGTAGCTTAGCAAATGCTTCATCAGTTGGCGCAAATACAGTAAAAGGGCCATCTCCTTTTAACGTATCAACGAGGCCTGCCGCTTTGACAGCTGCAACGAGTGTTGAAAAAGAACCATTGGCAGCAGCTACATCAACGATATCTTTTTTCATACCATGGTGATCGGCATGAGCTGCTGAAGATAGGGTTAAACTTGCTAATACAAAAGTCAGAACAGACGCTATTTTCTTAAACATGTTACTTTCCTTTAAATTGATTAGTTGTCGGTTAAATATTGCGCAGGGTTGCTAGCTTACGATCATTTTTTAAAAAAGGGTGGGTCATTGCTTTATCCCAATAAAGGTATTTAATAAAAAGCAAAGCCAGCTATTAACCCTCCTCGTGAAAGCTTTTATGAGTAAACACGGTCTGTTTATTTTCAATTTTTTATATCCATTTCAGCGATATAACATCATTAATTAACAATAGGAAATAAACCATGAAAAAATGGGCTATTTTTACAGCGCTCATTGCATCACTTTCTTCATTAGCGTCTGTTGCTGGACAAACTGAAATGCAGATAAATACTCATAATCAACAGCTTGAAAATGTGGCTATGATGGCACGATTAACGGGTAAAATGGCACAGCGTATAATCAACGCAGCGTCTGCAGCAGCGCACAAAGACAATTTAGCTGTATCAATAACCGTTGTGGATGCATCCGGGCAAACGCTGGCGGTACTTCGCGATCATCGTGCCGGTGTTCATACTATTCGTGCCAGTTATAAAAAAGCCTATACCGCCAATTCGCAAAAGCGTAAAACCGCAGTTATAGCAAAAGGCATAAAAGAGGGCACTATTCCAGCAGACCTTCGTTATTTAGGTGAAAACATTTTAATATTGAATGGCGGGGTGCCTATTTATATAAACGATACTGTGGTGGGGGCTCTGGGAGTTGGCGGTGCTCATGGCAGTGAGGATGTACCTGTTGCAAAAGCAGGGATCAAAGCGTTATGGTTAGCGCAGTAGAAAAACAGATCACGTTACTAAATATCCCCAAAAGTGATAGTAAAGGAGTTTACAGATTATGAACGAGACTGATTTAGCGCACTTAAAACGCACCGTAGCACTAGCTAAAGAGGCGTTAGAAGCAGGAGATGAACCGTTTGGCTCTGTGCTTGTTGATGCTAATGGGTATGTCTAGTGAAATGCACGTTGCTACAGCACCGGTCAATCCTTTGC
>JBMZDW010000137.1:0-2370 GCA_049614565.1 Cognaticolwellia sp.
CACCATATTAACAATAATATACTCGTTTTAGTACGTAAAATCCCACAAAAGTGACGTAATAGAAGATTTAATTTAGGTAGCACTTTCTAATTATTTTCTATTATATTTAGCTATTGAAGTAAAAAGAGAACAACAAACATGGCAAATAAAAGGCTTTCTGAACTAGAGAACGTCATGAAAACCGCCGAATGTTATGCTGATTATAAGGACGCAGCACAGGCACATGACGAATTATCTGGCGCATCAGAATGGAAGAAAGACGATGCCAGTAAAGATTACGACTACCTAGCAATTCGCAAGCGCGTACAAAGAATCAAACAAGCAAAAGCAAATAATGACGCAGCAGCGCTCATGTACATACTGCATGAAGGTCTGCATGGTAACTTAGGCAATATTGCGGCCTCTAAGCTGAATCGTCACGCAAAAATTGGCACTAAACATTTAATCGAAGAGTTTATTGAGCAAGTTTGCCAAGCGCTGGATTTTATTTTTCATGCTGATGAAAATGAAATCGATTTCTATGAAAAATTGTCATTTTTTGATGAAACGGCACATGCCTTTGGCCGCAGTTGCATGATGCTTAGCGGCGGCGCAGGGCTAGGGTTTTTTCATGGTGGCGTGGTTAAATCTTTGGTTGAGCATGACTTACTCCCTGATGTTATATCAGGTGCTAGCGCAGGTTCAATAATTGCGGCTTTGGTTGGCACGAGAAGCAATGAAGAACTCAAAGATATTTTAACCCCTGAGGTTATCTACGAAAAATTCCGTCAATGGCGTTTATGGAAAGGCTTTGGTAAAGACAGCCTATTTGATAGCACGAATCTTGAAAATGCGCTGATTGAACTGTTTGATTTGACCACCTTTGAAGAAGCGTATAAAAAAACCGGTAAACATATTACCGTAACCGTGTCGCCGGCTGATTTACATCAGTATTCACGCTTACTTAATGCGCAAACTTCGCCTAACGCGATTATTGCACAATCGGTTAGAGCATCTTGTGCTATTCCCCTTGTTTTTTCGCCGGTGCAATTAAAAGCGAAAAACCAGGCTGGTGATGTTGTACCTTATATTCCAACGCGTCGTTTTGCTGATGGCTCGATCATGGCAGACTTGCCGTTTGAACGTTTAGCGCGTTTGTATGGCGTTAACCACAGTATTGTTAGTCAAACAAACCCAATATCAACTTTATTTCGGGCGCGTGATAAACGTGATACCACTGGCTTGCTTGGCCTGACACTACGCCATGCGGCAAAAATTGCCAAAATCAATAGTATTTACGCTTTTGATGTTCTAGAAAGTGCTATTGGCCATAAAGCGACGAAATTGGGTATCCATAAAATCCGCTCGATTATTGATCAACAATATATGGGCGATATCAATATTTTACCTGATCCTACCTTGGAAAACTTTATGCGCATTGGCACTAATCCAAGTAAAGAGAGTTTAACTAAGTTATTTCAACACGGCGAGCGCGCGACATGGCCACAACTCGATCTAATTAAACGCAACACGAAAATCAGTAAAACATTGCATGCTTATTTGAATCGGTTAAAAGCCAAAGAAGCGCGAATACTCGGCAAGAGTCCTGATTTGAAAGTGGTTAGTGGCTAGAGGTTAGCTTTTTAACGCAAAGTAGGTATGACATTATGGTCAACGTCGTTACTAAGTTAACACGACTTAGTAACGACTTTGGCTTATTTTTATGCCTAAGCTGCGTGGTAACTTCTATATAAAACATTTTAAAATGAGCATGATTAATGGCTGAAAAAATTGTTAAAATTTCGGATGATTTTTGGAATATTCGCGGTGAATTTAGAGTTTTTGGCTTACTCAATATTGGTACTCACGCTTCTTTAGTTAAGCTAGCTAATGGCAAGTTTGTTTTATTAGATGCCTATACGTTACCCGTTGATATTAAAGCGCAAGTTGACGCGCTAACCCGTAATGGCGACGATATTGCCGCCATTATTAACTTGCATCCTTTTCATACCATACATGTTGAACAGGCACATACCCATTACCCCAAAGCAAAGCTGTATGGTACGCAGCGCCATCTTGATAAGCTTCCTGATTTGCCATGGCAAACAGAGCTAACCAACTCTACTGAATTTGCTGCCTTGTTTGCTGACGATTTTGACTTTTCAGTGCCGCGCGGCGTTGATTTTATTTCCAACAACGAACAACTACATTTTGCATCGGTGCTGGCTTATCATCGGGCCTCTAAAACCATTCATGTTGATGATACTTTGATGTTTTTGAAATTACCCGGCTTGCTCAGTGTGCTAAAAAGTCCCGAGCTTTCATTTCATATGACTTTATCCAGAACCTTAGAGCAGCGCAAAGGCGCTACTGATGACTTTACACTTTGGG
>JBMZDW010000138.1:0-2217 GCA_049614565.1 Cognaticolwellia sp.
AGTTTATCTTTTAAAAAGTAATCGCCACTGGTTGGCGTGTCTAAACAGCCGAGTAAATTCATTAAAGTAGATTTACCTGAGCCGGACGGACCAATGATCGCCACATATTCATTTTCATCAATAACAACGTTTACATCATCGAGTGCTTTAAATATTTGCTCACCCATTTTGTATTGTTTGTTGATATGTTCAAGCCTAATAACCGCCGACATTTTTACGCATCCTCAGCAATAGGCTGTTTTACTTTTACGGTATCGTTTTCTTTTAGCTTACTGACTGGACGAGCAGGGCCAATAACAACGCGCTCACCTTTTGTTAAACCTTTGGTTATGGCTTGCTCTATGTCGGATGAAATTCCCACTTCGACATACGCTTTGCTTACTGTGTTATCGTCGTTTAAACGCCATACAAAAAATTTATCATCTTCTTTTTGTACTGCTTCTATGGGGAGTTTTAAACCATCAACAGCAATACTCGTCGCAATTTCCGCACGGCAGCTCATGCCGGCGTAAAGTTGTCTGTCGGTATTATCAAGTAGCACTTTTACTCTAAATGATAAGCCCTGAGAGCCAGGCTGATTTTTAGCCGAAGTGCCGATGTTAATCACTTTGCCTGTGAAAGGTTGGTTCGGGTAGGCAGCGGCATAAATATCGGTATGTTGATCAAGTTTGATGCCTGCAATATCGGTTTCATCAACCCTGAGCTCTGCCAAAATAGCGCTTGGATCGGCAACCAGCATTAAGTCAGAGCCAATAATATTGGTGGTGCCCGCTATGACCGTTTCGCCTTCTTTAATATTAACCGAGGCTAATAAACCACTCATTGGGGCGCGAAAAACGCTTTTACTGAGCCTGTCTTCAGCAATCGACAGTGACGCTTTAGCTTGGTTATAGGCCTCACCGCGTGCTTCTATATCAATTTTGGCAAGGTCACGGGCATTTTGTAGGTTTTCATACACTTCTTGTCCTGCAAGGCCAACATCATAGAGTTCTTTTTGGCGTTTTAACTGGCGCTCAATATTTTGTAGCCTTGTTTTACTGTGCTTAATTTCTATTTCACTGGCACGTAAAACCGCTTTATTACGATTGACTTCAGACTCAAATGCGGTGGTATCTAGGCGCATTAAAATATCGCCTTGCTTCACACTTTGACCTTCTTCTACAAACACTTTGTCAACGCGTCCAGTTACTTCAGAACGCAGTTGTACTTGCGTATTAAACACTAAGTTACCCGAGGCTAAAATAGAGTCGGCAATACTGCCTTGTTCAACCAGTGCGATATTAACTTCTGGTGCATCTTTATTGCCGGTGATTTGCTTTGACACAATTAATGCGACAAACGCAGCAATCGCAAGGATGATGATAATGGCTTTTTTCATTGTTATTTCCGTGTGTTTTGTGGGTAACGTTAATTACCCACGCACTTTTAAACGAGGGCTATCACAGTCCATATTCCGTAGATTACAACGCTTGGCAGAGCTGCAAACAGAAGTGCTTTATTGAAGCTAAAATTAGTCCAGCACTTTAAGCCAATAGCCGCTAAAGCAATGCCCCAAAGACTAAAAATACTTAAGCTTTCAGTCATGGTATAAAACGGGTGACCTAGCTCTAAGCCAAGTAGTAATTGATTTACTGAGGCGTAATTAAATAAATTGATTGAAAGTTCATTGGTGCTTGCCGTCAACACTAAGGCAATAACACCTAAGCTTGAAATAATCATCGGCATCATGGCCCAAAAACCAAACCCATACCATGCACCATAGCTGTAATTTGCTTCAGGGTCTTGTTTTGACACTAATAAGTAATACCCAGAAATAAGTGCGTTAATAAAAATAATACCGAAAATCCCCCCACCAATAGCAAACCAAACTTGGTGATCAATCCCTTGTTCAATACTTTGACGAATCATCTTTTTTTCGCCAATGGTGGCATCAACCGTGGCCGCGGCGACTTGTTGTTCTAATAGAAATTGCGGATCAGCTTTGCTGTAAAACAAATAACTACTGGCAACAAGTGCCGTTATAATCAGTGCAAACGCAAGCCAAGACCAACCTTTGGCTTCTTTTAGGCCATTGAAGGCTTTAGTCGGTGTGATAAAAATATCGACACACGCAGACAGGGCATTGGTTGATTTCATTATTATTATTCCTTGTAGGTACAAATCTTAAGGCTATTAATACCTTATTATGTAGGTAGAATAAAGCATAATCAGTATCTG
>JBMZDW010000139.1:0-2207 GCA_049614565.1 Cognaticolwellia sp.
AACGAAGACAATATCATCCGCCAAACAAATCGTTTTTTTCGTGGCTTTATTACGCATTAAACAGGTAATGGTAATCGAGGTGCTGCCAACGGCTTTGGTTGATAAGCCAAATTCGACTACGTCGCCTTGTTGTGCTGGCGACTGAAAGTTTATCTCACCGATATGTTTGGTCACCAAACAATTGGTTTCGAGCTGACAAATCGCGTAGATAGCAGCCTCTTCGTCAATCCAAGCTAATGCCCGACCACCAAAGAGTGAGTTAGCGTAATTGAGATCATTAGGTAAAATAAGCCGACGAGAAAGAAAGCGCATGCTGTTCCTTAGTAAAAGTGTAAAAATAACTTAGCCAACGGCAACACGCCGCCGGCTGATCAATAAAGCGTTAAACGGATTTAGCGGCAATAATGTTTTGAACAAGCGCCAAACCTGATTGCTCGCACGGCGGCAAGTCGACATCTGTGGAAGATAAAGCCTGCGTTCTATCACCCCATTTAACCACATGAGCACTCCAGGTTAAGCCACCACCAAATGCGGGTAGTAATGTATATGACTGCTTGCAAATAAAGCCTTCTTCTATTGCTTCAACAAACGCGACTAACGTGGTTGCGGCTGACATATTGCCGTATTTGTGGATATTGACAAAGACCTTATCTTTATCCATTTTTAGGCGCTTTACTAAGGTGTCAATGATGCGTAAATTGGCTTGATGTGGGACAACACTGCTAATTTGCTCAGCGCTTAGCTGTGCTTGTACTAAGGCTTTTTCACAGGCCTGTGCCATGCCTGCTACCGCTTTTTTAAATATTTCTTGGCCTAAAAATGCCCAGTTACTTTGGCCTAACACTCGACCTTTGTTGGCATATTTCATGCCCCAGCCTTCCACTGACAGAATATCACGAGATTCACCATAACAACCTAATGCTTGCGTGATAACGCCGGTTTCTTCTGTACTTGCTTCTAAATAGAGCGCTGCAGCACCATCACCAAATAGCACAGCGACATCACGGTTATTCCAATCCATAATTGGTGAAATGGTTTCAGCGCCGATCACTAATGCCGACTTAACCACACCGCTTTTGATCATCGACGTTGCCACACTTAAACTATACATACCACCGGTACATGCGGTGCTTACATCCATACAAGCGGCATTTTCTGCACCTAATAAACGTTGTACATTTGAGGCAGCATTCGGGCAAAGTTCATCAAAAGTTGTGCTACCAAAGACAATTAACTCAACATCTTTAGCACTTTTCCCAGCAGCGGCTAGAGCACGAGCACAAGCAACATGGGCTAATTCACTAACCGAAACATGAGAAATTCTACGTTCCTTCATACCGGTTCTTGAGGTGATCCATTCGTCGTCAGTATCAAGAAATGTCGCTAAATCATCATTGGTTAATTTAGCTGGCGGTAAGCACTTTCCCCAGCCGGTAATTGCTGCATATGTCATAGTAAACCTTATTCTGCTGTTATTTTTACGCTCAGGTGCAAAAATAGTTTCTGCTTTTATCCCCCTATCATACTATAAAAAATGCGCTTTTTATCTGTCATTTATGCGCAATTATCACGATTTAATTCTTTGCGATTAAATTTTCGCCAAAATGGCATTAAAGCTACTGCGCCAATCGTGATAATCAACACTAATGGCACTAGACTTGTTATCTTTAACTAGCATTAACGAGGGAAAACCATTGATTGGCATTTGTCGCACGTAGGCTATTTCGTCGCGAAGTTTCATGTCGACAGCCTTACTATTAACTTGTTGCAAAAACGTCTCGCCATTTAAACCAATGTTAATTGCAAGCGACTGTAAAACATCATTATTCGAAGGGTTTCTAGCCTGTAAGTAATAGGCTTGTTGAATCGCCGCCAACATGGCATGTTCTTTACCATACTCCCTAGCCACGAGCGCTGCTCGACAGGCGGGATAAGTTGAACGTCTTGGTTGGCAATCACGCCAAAAATCAAAATTAAACTCAGTGCCAAGCTGCTGTGATATTTTCTGCCACGTTTGCTGCAAGAAAACTTGCATTTCTTGTGGCATTGCCACGTCGGAATCAGGCGCTAAGCCGCCTAAGGCATACACCACATCCACATGGTCTGACAGTTCTTTTTGCAGTCGTTGCCATGTCGGCGCGTAACCCCAACACCAACTGCACATAGGATCATAAACATAATACAACTTTGCTTTCATATAACATTCC
>JBMZDW010000140.1:0-2207 GCA_049614565.1 Cognaticolwellia sp.
ATCTATACCACGTTCAGCTTGCCAACCTAGCTCTTTGAAAGCTTTTTCTGGTGCAGCATAACAGGCTGCGATATCACCTGGCCTACGTGGTGACAACTGGTAAGGAATTTCCTTACCGCAGGCTTTGCTAAAAGCATTAAGCATTTCAAGTACTGAGTAGCCATTACCTGTGCCAAGATTATAAACATGTGCACCAGTATCTTGATCAATTTTGTTAAGTGCTTTTAAGTGGCCAAGCGCTAGATCAACTACATGAATATAATCTCGAACACCGGTACCATCCACGGTATCGTAGTCATCCCCAAACACGCCCAACTGCTGCAATTTACCTACAGCAACCTGTGAGATATATGGAAGTAGGTTATTTGGAATGCCATTAGGGTCTTCACCGATTAAGCCTGATTCGTGAGCACCCACAGGGTTAAAATAACGTAATATTGCAAAAGCAAATCGCTCATCAGATTTAGCGATATCTTGTAGCATCATTTCAACCATCAGTTTTGATGTGCCATAGGGATTTGTAGTGCCACCTACTGGAAAGTCTTCTTTAATAGGCAAGCTTGCTGGGTCCCCATAAACAGTGGCAGATGAGCTAAAAACAAGTTTAAATACACCAGCATCTCGCATTGCATCCACTAATGTGAGGGTGCCTTGAACATTGTTTTGATAATATTCAATTGGCTTTTCAACTGATTCACCAACGGCTTTAAGCCCTGCAAAATGTATTACACTATCAATATTATGCTTATTAAAAACACCATCTAAAAAATTCTTATCAAGAATGTCACCTTGATAAAACTGCGTGCTTTTACCTGTTATCGTTTTCACTCTGTTTAGTGACTCGAGCGAAGAGTTACTCAAGTTATCAATCACAACAACATCGCCATTTTGTGCTAATAACTCAACTACGGTGTGCGAACCTATATATCCTGCACCACCTGTTACTAAAATTGTCATGAAATCTCCATATATAAGCTTAATTAAGCTAATTTCACCATAAAATACCTGCTATTACATGTTTTAAATTTATTATTTTTTTGCATCGAGTTTTTTACTGTATCTTTGATTACACATTTTATATAAATGATAACAATGATAGTAAAAAGGATTAAGCTATAGTTAAGTTGTAGCTGCTAATATTTTAATCAAAGTCATCCCGAGTGTTTTTGGAGAATAATATATGAATACATTAAAAAAAATTGCTGTGGCAATGTTTGTTTTAGTTCCTGCATTTGCACACGCGGGTGAAGCGGTCGTTAAGTGGCATGATTTTGATGATTATCGTGACGTGCGCCCTTCTAATGATGTTAAGGGGGCTTATCATAAACGTATTGCCGCTAGTTTTGAGAAGCATTTTAATAAACTTGCTGCAAAACTACCTAAAGATTATAAGTTTAATGTTGAGGTGACTGAGCTTGATTTAGCTGGTGATGTGCAGTTTGGAGGCATGAATGAGTTTAGAATTATTAAGCCAATTTATATTCCTCGTATTGAATTTAAATACTCTGTAACTGATAAAGACGGGCAAATTTTGAGTGAAAATAACAATGTTTCACTAAAAGATATGGGCTTTATGGATAGAATTAAAAGAGGGCGTGATGAAGAGTTTTACTATGATAAACGCATGATCACTGAATGGTTCGATAAAGAGCTAATCCCTAAAGTAGATCCACAATAATGTATTTAAAGCGCTGACTTTTTTAAGTAAGCGCCTTTAAAATTATTTGAACGTTGATAATAATTGTAATAATTTTTGTAGTTTAAGTACTGTTGATTTAAGCTTTTCTTCATCTAAACCATCTGAGCTTAAACTCTCAACATCTGCGGCAACGTCTAGTACGTAAGGTTTGAAGCGTTTAGCTTCGAAATCGAAACCAGCGTCTGCAGGGAATAGTGCTTTGAATTTTCCATGACCTTGTTGTTGAAGGTCATCTAACTTTTTATCAGCATCAAGTGATTGACGATAAACGATTTTTAAGTTGGCATTAAGTTGCTCAATAATTGATTCCATTTTTTTCCTAAAGCTTTAACTTGCAATGCCGATATAGTACGTGGATTGCAAATAAATGTCAGGTATTGAACTATGAATATATCAGGTGGAAACCTTCCAGCGATGACTGGTGCAGGTGAAAGTGCTGAAGTTTACAGCGCCGCACTTGCTAAAAAGCAACAAAAAGCGGATGGTGCGGCTGCTCTCGCGCTGATTG
>JBMZDW010000141.1:0-2192 GCA_049614565.1 Cognaticolwellia sp.
GCAACCAAAATAGTACCCGGACTGGCATAGCGAAATGCATTAGCAATTAAGTTTTGTAAAATACGGCGCAATAATCCTCTATCTGAACGCACCCACAGTTTAGTGGTACTCACTTTAAATTTAACTCTGTGCTCTATCGCCGATGCAGAGAATTCTTGCGCAAGCTCTCTTAATAAATCATTCAGTGAAAATGCACTAAAATGAGGCTTAATATTACCGCTCTCAATACGCGCAATTTCACCCAATTCAGACAATAAATCGTTGGCAACTTTAAGCGAACGATCAATATTGTCTACTTGTCGTTGCTGAACGTCGCTTAATGCACCTTGGCTTGATAAAGCAGAAGTAAACAAGCGTGCTGCTTCAAGGGGTTGCATTAAATCGTGAGAGCATGCTTTTAAGTATAAGCTCTTTTTAACGTGTGCTTGCTCTGCCTTCTCTCTGGCATTTGCTAAAGCTTCGTTAGTTTGCTCTAGCTTTTGCGTTCTTTCTTGAATAATCGTTTCTAAATCAACATTCGTTTCTTTCAGCATTTTTTCTGCTTGTCGGTAAGCAGTAATATCAGAAAACAGCATAACAAAGCCGCCGCCCGGTAAAGGGTTACCCTCTATTCGTATAACCTTACCGTCGTCATGAACACGTTCCGAGCTATGCGAGCTACCACTACTTAAATAATGTAAACGCTTACTAACTTGCTGCTCTATGTCTCCATTGCCAACTAATCCGCGCCCTATATTAAAGCGGATCAATTTTTCTATCGGGCAGCCTTTAAAAATAAGATGCTCGGGATAATTAAAAATATCGAGATACTTTTTATTCCACGCCACTAAATTTAAATCATGATCAACAATTGAAATGCCTTCACTCGCGTTCTCTATCGCGCTTTGTAATAAGTTTTCACTATACTGTTGGCGCTGACTAGACGCGTCTTCAACCAACAGCGCTATTTCATCTAATGCAATATCTCTACCGTCAATCGCTGAAGATAATACTAGCCTTGCGCTTGACGAGCCCATAACACTTGCCAAGGTGTTTTCGGTATGTTGCAGCAACATTTGGTTATACGGCACATTACCAATTTCTTTTTTAATCGTATTTCGCTGAAATTTTTCAAAGCTACCACGCGCCTTTTTCACACCAACAAAACGTGAAACAAGTAACTCTAATTCACGGTAATCAATATTACGATTGACTTGTGAATTCAGTATTTTTGGTGATTTCCATTCTAAAAATAGCGATGCTTGCACTCGCTCTTGCACACTTTGGCGACTAATTTGTGATAACGCCCACATTACAAATATATTCGCCATTAAACTCAACAAGCTAGACACGCTGGTTGCAGGTAATAAACCATCATTAAACGGCTGTTGATACAAACCAAATTGCGGTAAAAAATTTAAAATTAGCCACAACATAAAGCCAACCAACACACCGCCATAAACGCCTGTTAAGCTAGCCCGTCGCCAATAAAAAGCGGCAATTAATGCGGGGGTTAATTGCGCAAAAGCGCCAAAGGCCACTTCCCCTAACGAGCTTAAGGTATCAGGCGACGCCATTAAAAATACGCCATAACCTAATAAAATAACCACTAACACTAAGAATTTTCGAATATTTAGTAAGCGAAACCTAAAATTTTCATAATCGGTATTATTGCCACTATTTGACCTAAAAATCATCGGAAAAACAATTTCATTACTTAGCATGGTACTTAACGCAATAGAAGAAATAATCACCATGGAGCTCGCCGCTGAAATAGCACCAATAAAGGCAACAAGTGTTAGCCACGTTTGTTGTTGCGACCAAGGCAAAAATAACACATACGCGTCAGCAGGTACTCGGTCACCTAGCAACATATCACCCGCTAAACCAAGCGGTGCAGCAAACAATGCAAATACTAATAAATAAAGCGGGAATACTCGTCGACCTAACCAAGTATCTTTTTGATCTTTTAATTCCACAACCATTACTTGAAACTGTCGAGGTAAAGACAAAAACGCCGCCATCACAATTACAAGCATTGCCGCCATTGACATAACACTTGAAAAGTTCAGGTTTTGTTCAAGTTGGTACTGTGCGTTTGATTGCTGCCAAATGGCTTCGGGTGAGTCATATAAAAAAAAGGTAACGAAAATGCCTACGGCTAAAAACGCCAGTAACTTTACTAAGCTTTCAAAGGCTATTGCCAACATAAC
>JBMZDW010000142.1:0-2184 GCA_049614565.1 Cognaticolwellia sp.
ATGACTTAGTACGCCCTTCTATTTTTAAACTATGCACGCCCATTTTTGTTAATTGCTCTACATATTGCACTGCACGCAAGTCTTTTGAATTCATGATGTATGTGCCGTGCTCATCTTCAAACGCCGGCATGTATTCACCTGGGCGGCCTTGTTCTTCAAGCATAAATACATCATTGCTTGGTGCGCCTTCACCCAGTGTTGGTATTACTGCTTTGGGGTCTATTTTGTGCACCATTTCACCGGTTTCGTTTTCAGTGCCAGGTTTTACGTCGTATTCCCAACGACATGCATTAGTGCAAGTGCCTTGGTTAGGGTCGCGTTTATTTATGTAACCTGAGAGCAAGCAGCGCCCAGAGTACGCCATACATAACGCACCATGCACAAATACTTCTAATTCTGTTTCAGGGCATAGTTCACGAATTTCAGCAATTTCTTCAAGCGATAATTCGCGTGATAAAATAACGCGCTCTATGCCCTGCTTTGCCCAAAACTTAACGCTGGCGTAATTGACTGCATTGGCTTGCACTGATAAATGAATGGGCATATCAGGCCATTTATCTCGCACTAACATAATTAAGCCCGGATCAGACATGATCAAGGCATCTGGCCCCATCGCAATAACCGGTTCAATATCACGTAAATACGATTTCACTTTGGCGTTATGTGGCGCAATATTGGATACCACATAAAACTTTTTATTTAATGCATGAGCTTCATCAATGCCAACTTTAAGGGTATCAAGGTCAAACTCATTATTACGCACTCTTAAGCTATAACGTGGTTGACCTGCATAAACAGCATCAGCACCATAGGCAAACGCATAGCGCATATTTTTTAAACTACCAGCTGGTGAGAGTAATTCTGGTACAAACGTATTTGAAGAGGATATTGACGACATGTGCGCTCCATACATCGAACTGGGGTCAAGCCAGTTGCATGAATAATTAAATAGAGCGCAATAGTATAAATAGCTAATAAAAAGGAATGTTGATCCTGATCACAAAATCTCAATAGAGCTATTCATTGCCTGTAATTAATAGCTCAGTTGTCTCAATGATAATTTGCTTATCATCAACCATAAACTCAATATAAAATAGATGACTACTTTCAACCTCTGGGGCTTGATTTAATATTAAAGAAAAATATCGCGGCGCGCTGATAGGTAAGTCACCCTGTAGCTGTTTCAGTGTGAGTGATTCGCCATAGTCAAAATCCCCCGTATCAATACTCTGAACTGAAAATACCTCATTAAGGCTCGTTCCGGCGGTTAGCTTTGAATTGTAGTCAGCCGTTGAATAAATATTAAACTCAGAGAGTGTATTGATTGAGCCTAAAATAACCGGCAGTCCAACACAGTCGGTACTGTATTTTTTATTTGGATCAAATTCATTGCCCGGCGCAAAAACAGCCTCGCCACTTGACTCAAAGTTAAACACTAGATCATTAAACACCACGGCTGTGTTATCTTGAGACACGTTGCCGTCTACTGATAAATCGATTGCGTTAACATCCACACCAATTGCTGTTGGCGGACACGGTAACTCCCCTTCCTTATCTGAACCGCACGCGCTTAAAAATGCACCCAACATACAGATAAACATAAACTTTTTCATACTTTTTAAATCCCTTTAATGTGAACTAACAACGTTAGTCAAGTTTTGTGAAAAATACAACAATCGTTTTTGGGAACACATTACCGAGCAGGTTTTTGTGGGTATTTTATTCTTTCATTAAATTGCCACATAGACCCTATTTAATAAAATTAGGCATTTTGCTATAAAACGCGTATAATTCGCGCCCGTTAATATTCACACTTTTACTTAAAAATTATTGGAGCATAAAGATGGCTTTAGAGCGTACTTTCTCAATCGTAAAACCTGATGCAGTAGCTAAAAACCACATCGGCGCTATCTACAACCGTTTCGAAACTGCTGGCCTTAAAATCGTTGCAGCTAAAATGGTTCACCTTTCACAAGAGAAAGCTGAAGGTTTCTATGCTGAGCACAGCGAGCGTCCTTTCTTTGGTGCTTTAGTTTCTTTCATGACATCTGGCCCAGTAATGGTTACCGTTCTTGAAGGCGAAAACGCTGTTCTTAAAAACCGTGAAATCATGGGTGCTACTAACCCTGCTGAAGCACTAGCTGGTACTTTACGTGCAGACTACGCTGACAGCATCGACGAAAA
>JBMZDW010000143.1:0-2172 GCA_049614565.1 Cognaticolwellia sp.
ATCCTATTGCACCCCAAGGTCAAATAGCCGCCAGCGATAATATTTATGAAACCCTTCACTCAGGTCAAGCAAGCATTAACTATAAACTGACACCAGCACTGACAAGTTACATGGCAGGAAGCTACAACCAAGCAACCTCAAACAGTATGGCTGGCGGTAATGTATTAGGTAGTGATAACAAAATAAGTGCTCAGAACTTTGCAACTGATAATACGCTCGCAGAAGTGGGCTTAAAATACGCACCTGCAGACAGCGCGTGGTACGTTGACGGGGCGTTATTTAATCAACGCCGCAGTTTGCGTAATCGAGATGGCAGTAACACAGGTATTCGCACTCAAGGCTTCGAAAGTCAGGCTTTTTATGATGCAGCCAACTATTGGTTTAGTGTTGGTTACAGTTATATTGATGCCCGATACGATAATTCAGCAAGCAGCCAAGGCGCAAAGCAAGTATCTGATATATTTGATAACTCTCGCCCCGATATTATAAACGGCACAGCGGGTGGCGCGCCTAACTTTACTGCATTTGCTCCATCAACACAGCGTGTACAGGGAATACCTGAGCAATCTGTCAGTGTAAATGGCGGTATGTCAATTACGCCACAGTGGGATATTGGGCTAGGCGCTATTTACACAAAAAGCTACCCTTTAGACTATTTAGCCACGGTTTATATACGCGACCAATACACACTCAATCTAAATAGTCGCTATGTATTCAATGAGCAAATGGCTTTGCGTTTAGACATTACCAATGTAACCAACCAAGATAACTGGCGACCCGTGTTTGAAGGCGGTTACTTTGGCGCAACACTCGTTTATCCAGAGCTGCCTATTCATGGCAAATTGACCTTTACCTATAACTTTTAATAGCGAGTGAACATGTTAAAAAAATTACTATTATTGATTGTCGCCTTGTTGGGTGTAGGGCTCTTTTTTCACTTTGATATTCACCAACTACTTACCCTTGATGGCTTAAAAGGATCAATGGAAGAATTTAGCCAATGGCGCGAACAATCGCCACTTTTGGTGATTGGAGGGTTCTTTTTACTCTACGTGGTGGTCACTGCACTGTCATTACCCGGTGCTGCCATTTTAACATTGGCTGCGGGGGCACTATTTGGCCTTGTTGAAGGGTTATTAGTTGCCTCTTTTGCATCAACCATTGGCGCTACGTTAGCGTTTTTAGTCTCGCGATATTTATTACGTGACGTGGTTAAGAAACGTTTTCCAGAACGTTTGTCTGCCATTGATGCAGGCGTTGAAAAAGAAGGCAGCTTTTACCTATTTACCTTAAGGTTAGTGCCTGTTTTCCCATTCTTTTTGATAAACCTGCTGATGGGCCTAACAGCTATTAAGTCATGGACATTCTATTGGGTCAGTCAAATCGGCATGTTAGCCGGCACATTTGTATTTGTTAATGCGGGCACACAATTAGCTCAAATTGATAGCTTATCGGGCATTTTATCCTTAGACCTTATAGTCTCATTTGCACTGCTGGGTGTATTTCCGCTCATTGCAAAAGCAATTATTAATGTACTAAAAAAACGTAAAGTATATAAAAATTATACTAAACCCAAACAGTTTGACCGCAATATGATTGTCATCGGTGCTGGCGCTGGTGGCTTGGTTACTAGTTATATTGCTGCCGCCGTGAAAGCAAAAGTCACGTTAATTGAGGCCGGTGAAATGGGTGGCGATTGCTTAAACTATGGTTGTGTGCCAAGTAAAGCAATCATAAAAAGTGCTAAAGTTGCTGAACAATTTAAGCATGCAGATAAATATGGTTTAGAAAGTATCAGCCCTGAATTTTCATTTAAAAAAGTCATGGCCCGTGTACACCAAGTCATTGCTGATATTGCCCCGCACGACAGTGTTGAGCGCTATACTAATTTAGGCGTTGAAGTACTTAAAGGCTACGCCAAAATTATTGACCCATGGACTGTGGAAATTAAACTTAACGACGGTGGCAGCCAAACGCTTACCGCTAAAACAATTGTTATTGCTACCGGCGCTCGCCCGTTTGTGCCGCCACTACCCGGTATAGAAGAAACAGGCTATGTTACCAGTGACACATTGTGGAAAAAGTTTGCAGATTACGATCATGCACCTAAAAAGCTTGTGGTACTTGGGGGTGGGCCAATCGGCTCTGAGCTTGCACAAAGCTTTGCACGGC
>JBMZDW010000144.1:0-2057 GCA_049614565.1 Cognaticolwellia sp.
CTGTGTCATCATCGGGTGCTGCTTTTTTCTTCAAAAAGGGAATGCTTATTTTTGGGATGATTGATTTTTTCTGCACAAAAAACCGAATAGCTAACCAGCCAATAAGTAAAACCAATAGATTACCACCAATAATAAGGCTGACGAACAAAACTGTAGACATCGACTCTGCTTCTTTTTTAACTCGCGCGATCTCTTTTATTTCGGCTTCGGTTAACACAGGCTCAGGTAGTTCAGGAACAATTTCAATGGGCCTTTCAATTTCAAAGCGATAGGTTGGTAAAGTTGCCATAAACTCTCTACCATTAATGTTTGTACCAAAAACAGATAGCTCGACACTATAGCGACCCCAATCATAGTTTTTAATAATAAGCTCTCTAGTAAGCGAACTCGTACCTTCAATATTAAACATTTGCTCTTCATTGTTTGGGTAATAAATTTTACCCTGTATGAGCACTGTTTCGGGTTTTACCACTTCTGGGTCTAAGGAAACTGTTAAAACATGCTCAAGGGTATCATCTTCTGCTAAAGCGATGTCGAAACTAAAAGGAGGCTCTTTAACTTCTAAAATATCTTGAACAACGGTGCGCTTTAGTAACGGTGTTTCGATATAAAGCTCTGGTTGCCACTGACCCGCCGGAAACGCCAGTTTGAACTCACCGGTAAATATGCCATCTTTAGGACGTTCGTCAAAACCACGTCCATTATCTCTAAATTGTGCAACACTGTGCGTACCTGCACCAAAATTAGCATAATCACTGTTGTTAGTACTGATAAAATCAACGTGAAGGCTTACTACATCACGGAACATTCCAACGCCAATTGGCTCACCATCATTTAAAATTTGACCTGTCACTTTAACTGTCTCCCCTCTAAAAAGAAGAGGCGGTAATGGTTCAACTTTTAAGTCAATATCACCAATCACCACAATGCGGCTATCAGGCAAAATACTGCCTACAACCTGCCAAGGCCCAGGCGTTGGTTCACGAATGGTTATTAAGTCATAGCTTATTTCATCAAACCAATCTACATTCGGTTCTTTTATTGCAGACGTTGCATAAAGCTTACTGCCATCAGGTTGCACTAGCACCACAGCTGGTGTACCGGGCTTGCGAAAGAATAAAAGATTTATTTCTTCCACTTTATAGTCAATCCGAAAGCGATTATTTAATAAAGGCACTTCGTTCTGTTGGCCATCACGCTTGAGCAATGTAATTTTGTCATCACTTTGCGCGCTCAGTGTAAGCGGTACAATAAATACCACCAGCAATATAAATAAATAATGTTTCATTGTGGCCCTTATTCAGCGCGCCATAAGCATTGACCGCCAGCGTCTTGAACGATATCTAGTCGTGCTTGATGGGCTGTCTGTTCTTCATCATTAGCTAAAAGTACTTTTAATGGTGCCCGCTCTAAGCTTAGTCGACGTATCGCTTTTTGTTGTTGCTCATTACCTTGGTTTTTATTCTGATTTAAGTTGAGCTTAACTTGGCCACCGGTCATGGCTAAGTAAACGTCTGCTAATATTTCAGAATCCAGTAGAGCGCCGTGTAACGTTCGCTTAGTGTTATCTACATCATAACGACGGCACAATGCATCAAGGTTATTCTTCTGACCAGGATGCAAGTCACGCGCCATTTTAAGGGTGTCGAGAACTTGACAGTAATCGTGGGTATTTGGGTAACCTTGGTTAAGCAGTGCAAACTCGTTGTCCATGTGACCGACGTCAAACGGGGCGTTATGAATAACAAGCTCAGCCCCTTTAATATAATCAAAAAACTCTTGCGCTATTTGATGATATAAAGGTTTATCACGTAAAAACTCATTGGTAATACCGTGAACATCAATTGCTTCTTCTTCAATGCTACGTTGCGGATTGATATAGACATGAAAATTATTGCCCGTTAAACGGCGGTTTATTAATTCCACACACCCGATTTCAATAATTCGGTGCCCTTGTTTAGGGTCGATGCCGGTGGTTTCTGTATCTAAAACTATTTGTCTACGCTGCATATCGAACTTAGCCTGATTCTGGTATCTTTCTATAATCACTTTATTGT
>JBMZDW010000145.1:0-2037 GCA_049614565.1 Cognaticolwellia sp.
GGGCTTGGCCATAGCGATCTAGGTTTGATCAATGGCAACGCCAAACTGACCGAGCAACATGCGGTCGAACAAGTGCTTAACAAGGCACTGCCGACCGTGACGTTAACGCAGAATATCAAAGAAAAACAATGGCTAAAGCTGGCAATTAATTGTGTGATCAACCCGATCACCGCGGTACATAATATTGATAACGGTCAGCTACTTGAAGAGAAATATCAGCCGCTAATTGTTAGCTTAATCAACGAAATTATTGCCGTGGCGAAACAGCAAGGACTAGCACTGGAGTTAGATGACATTAACGCTCAGGTGTTAATGGTGGCAACAAAAACCGCCAGTAATTGCTCGTCAATGCGCAGTGATGTTTTACACCAACGCCAAACCGAAATTGGCGCTATCAATGGCTATATCACCAATATCGCCAACCGTGCCGGTATTGCCGTACCGGAAAACGACAAGCTTATCAAGCAAGTTAAAGCGCTAGAAGCCTAACCGCTAATTACCCGCACCTTATAAAAACAAAAACCCTTAAGCAATATACTGCTTAAGGGTTTTTCATATTAGATTCGAATAGTTATAACTATGGGCGATACACTTTCACATTGGTAAAGCCTGCACCCAATAAATATAAGGCTTGTAGTTTACTCATCACCCCTTGGTCACAATACAGTAAATAATCTTTCGACTTATCTAAGTCACCAAATTTCGTCGCCAACTTATAAAAAGGGATATGGGCAATTTCAACATCGGCGAGCTCTAACGGGTTTTCATCTTCTTCTTCAGGGCTGCGAATATCTAATACCACCGAATTAGCCGGAATATTATCTAAGGTGTCAACAGCATGAATTTCTGCTTCACTGTCTTTGCCAATATCACGAATGTCAAAAACGCGTGCATCTTCAACCACTTGATCAAGAATTGAGAAATCAAAATTTGCTTCTTCTGCTTCAACTTTTGATAAAACTGCTTTTACCGTTGGTTTTTTAGAAATTACGCCACAATATTCTGGAATGGTTTTCGCAAAATCTTCAGTACCAATTTTACGGGCAATATCAATAATATCTTGTTTATCGTAAGCCGCTAATGGTCGTAAAATTAAGGTCTCGGTTACGCGGTCAATCACGTTTAAGTTGGTCAAAGTTTGACTTGATACTTGGCCCAACGCTTCACCGGTGATCAAAGCTTGAATACCCATTTTCTCAGCAACTTTCGCGGCGGCGCGCATCATCATACGTTTAAGCACCACGCCCATTTGGCCGTTTTCAATGTTCTCGAGTATTTCAGCAACCACAGGCTCAAAATCGACGGCAAAAAACTTCACTTTATGTGACGCGCCATACTTACTCCATAAATAGTGACTTACCTGTTTAACACCCACTTCATGCGCAGCACCACCAAGATTAAAGAAGCAATAATGCGTACGAGCGCCTTTTTTGATCATTTGATAACTGGCCACGCCAGAGTCAAAACCACCCGACATCAGCGACAATACATCTTCCTGTGTCGCTATGGGAAAGCCGCCCATGCCGCTATGACGGTGAGTAACAATAAATAGTTTTTCATTTTTAATTTCTAAATGTACCGTCACATCCGGATTTTTTAGCTTAACGCTGGCTGACTCTACTTGCTGATTTAATCCACCACCGACATATTGTTCAACTTTTAATGAATTAAATTCATGACTACCGGTACGCTTTACCCGCACACAAAAACTTTTGTTTTCAATAGTTTTTGCATGTACAGCAGCTGTTTTTTCATAAATATCATGAACATCGGTAAAGCTTGTTTGTTGCACTTCAATAAATTGAGAAATGCCAGGAATACACTGTAAGGTTTCAATTAACTTTAAACGATTTTCAGGCGTGTCGTTAGCAGAATTAACTTCAATATTGTCCCAGTTCATGCGCGTAGTAACTTGTTCATCAACGCGACGTAAAACATTTTTCACACTTGATTCTAAGATCTTGGTAAAACGCTTACGCACTGGACGGCTTTTAATGGTAATTTCAGCCTGTAATTTAATAATAAATTTCATCAATA
>JBMZDW010000146.1:0-2003 GCA_049614565.1 Cognaticolwellia sp.
CTTAGTGAGGATTAGTGAATATGTTGAAAATGAAAACGCTCACTAATGATGAACAAATTAGTGAGCGCTTATAATTGATTGCTTATGTTTAAGCTGACAATTTTTTGAGGTTAATTAGTCTTCTTGTTGATGCAACCACGCGGCATGGCTTGGCGCTTTTTTGGTTTGCGACCATTCTTCAACCATTAATGGTGCAACGCGTTTAAGCTCAGCATATTGTTCTACGGTACCCGTATTTGCAGCAAGTTCTAAACGGTGACCATTCGGATCAAAGAAGTAAATAGATTTAAACACGCCATGATTGACTGGCCCTAAAACCTCTAAGCCGTGGGCTTGTAAATCACTTTTTGCTGATACTAAGGCGTCAAGGTCTTCAACTTCTAAGGCAATATGTTGTACCCATTGCGGGGTATTTTCATCGCGGCCCATATCAGGCGAATTAGGAATTTCAAAAAACGCCAACACATTCCCCATACCGGCATCTAAAAAGATATGCATGTAGGGATCGGGCGCTTTTGTTGACGGCACCTCGTTTTCGGCAATGGCAACCGTGAGTTCCATATTTAAGTGTTTTTGATACCAATCAACGGTTTCTTTCGCGTCTTTACAGCGATAGGCGACATGGTGGAAGCGTTTTAAATTTATCATAATGTTATTTATTACTTAATAGATTGCTTAAGCTTATTGTCTAAAAAGTTAAGCGAATTTTCAATGAGTTAATTATTACCATAACTCGATAGTACGCCCTAATTTTCTTGCCACTTGTGCCTCTCAAAATTGTCAGCAATTGCGTACGCTTAAGTTTACAAGGAAGTGAGCTAGGGGGCGATTATCGCTTGCCAGTTTTTCACTAAGGTGTCATCGAATACTTTAAAGCCAATGCCCGCTAAGGGTGAATCCGTCACGGTTAAGCTTGAGCTTAGCAGTTGATCATCACGGAAAAAGTCGCAAACCAATGCGCTGTTGGCCGGAATATGCTCGAGTATGGCTTGTAGCGAAGCTTCTGTGGCTTTGACTTTATCCACCGCAATCAATACATCATTCACCGCTAAGCCAGCATTGGCGGCAGGCGAGTTTTCCAGTACTTGGCTAATGGTTAAGCCCTGTGCTTGGGCTTTAAATTGTGCGCCAATATAAGGGTGATAATGTTCAGAAGCGGTAGTTTCTAAGCTATTAAGTTTTTTAAATTTTTGCTTTTGTAGCTGGACACCGTAACTCGCCAGCTCGGCGGTTAAATCAATGCGTTCATTGCTGTATAGATGGTGTTTAAACGCGACAGAAATATCTTCACCGCAGAGAATGTTGGCAATATTGATAAAATCTTCCTCATTGGTGCCAATATTGTTACGGCCAAAATGGATCCATAGCTCGCGCATTAAGGTATCTAAACTGTATTGCTGATTTGACTTGCGACGAATGGTCAAATCGAGCCATAGCGCAATCAGCGCGCCTTTGGTGTAGTAACTAACAATATTATTAACGGCATCTGGCCCTTGCTGATAAAATTTGGTCCAGGCGTCAAAGCTTGAAGCGGTAACACTTTGTTTTAGCTCGCCTGCACCGCGATAAACCCGGGTGGCTGTTTTTGCCAATATGGTTAAGTAATCATCAAAGTTAATTAAACCGCTACGATAAAGCGAAAAATCATCATAGTAAGAGGTAATGCCTTCAAATGCCCAGAGCTGCTTGGTATAGCTTTCTTGCTGCAAGTTATACGGCATAAACTCTTTGGGTTTGATGCGACAAACATTCCAAGCGTGAAAATATTCATGCGAGCATAAGCTTAAAAAGGTTTTGTAGTTATCGCTTAGCTCAGCCGCCGGTTGTTGCGGATTGGGTAAATCGAAGCGACTGGCCTGTAAAATGGTAGAATTTTTATGCTCTAAACCGCCAAAACCACTGGCTTGTAAGTGAGTGATAAACCAATATTCTTTAAATGGCGCTTCAGAAAACAAATTAATATGGTGTTGGCATAATTTGCTAACGTCTGCCGCTAAGCGCTC
>JBMZDW010000147.1:0-1991 GCA_049614565.1 Cognaticolwellia sp.
AGTGCGGCAATAGATAATAGCGAGAAAAAGCCAATCGCCACCACCATACCGATATTACCCATAGAGTTAAAAAGCTCAGGCAAAATATTAAAAATAAGTTGCCCTTCACCAATCAGGTTTTCACCTTGAAATACCTGCTGTCCGGCTTCTTGGGCAACATAAAGGGCAGGGATGATCAGCAAACCCGCCATAAAAGCAATAAAGGTATCTAGCGCGGTGATTGAAATCGCCAACTTGCCAATATCGCGATCTTTTTTCATGTACGAGCCATAAACCATCATGCCGCCAACACCAATCGATAGTGAGAAAAACGCTTGTCCCATGGCAGAAATAATTAACTTAGGGTTCGTCACTTGTGAAAAGTCGGGTATTAAATAGGTACGCAAGCCTTTTTCAGCACCTGGTTGTTGCAAAATATAAATAATTAACGCCACTAGCATCAACAACAACACGGGCATTAATCGTGCTGACCATCTTTCGATGCCGGCATTAACGCCTTGATGAATAATCGCCGCACCGAGTAAGATAAATAGCGGTGTAAACATCAGGTTGCGCCAAGTGCTTGAGGTAGCAAGCCATTGCGAGATATCGTGATAACCAAGCAGCTCAGTCAGTGGTGACAAGGCGTGAGCCAACATCCAACCCGCAACAATCGTATAAAAGCTTAGCATCATAATAGCGCCACTGAGGCCTATCAGACCTGCCGTTCTGCCTAGCTTTGGTGCGGCATCCCGACACGCATCTTCGAGTGCCGATACTGGGTTTTTCTGTGCCTGATTACCGATATAAACTTCGGCATAAAGGGCAGGGAGTGCTAGCAATACGGTGACGATTAAGTAAACAAATAAAAATGCACCGCCACCGTTATTGGCGGCTTGAGTGGGAAAGCCCCAGATATTGCCTAAGCCGATTGCTGAACCCGCGGCCGCGAGTACAAAGCCAATTCTTGAATGAAATGAATCTCTTACTATTGTCATAAAATGAATGCGTTATTTTTATTTACGCCAAGCTTACCGAGTTCATTGACGTTAGGGAAGTATTTTTGCGATATGTGAGGTGCAATCAAGCGTTTTAAGCGGTTTTATCTGTTGATGTAAAAAAGCCACAATCCTTGTGGCTATCAAGAGGGAGATACTAAGGTGAGTGATTAGTGCTCGTGCTCTTCTGTAGGTACACCTAACCATGCCGCGTTAGCTGGCGTAAACTCTATGTCAAAATGGCTAGTCACTTCGCCTTCATGTAAGTCAACAATGGTAACTTCTTGGTCATGAATTATGTAAACCACCTCTTTATTTCTTGAGGCAATAATGGTTGCCTCTGCATCATTAGCTAAGGTGTCAAATACATCAATTTGCTCTTCGAGTTGCCAATCGCTTTCCGCTGAAAATACGTTTAAGTGACCGGTGTTATCAAGAATTAACATATGTTCATTATGGCCATCAAAGCCACTGCTTACTGACATTACAGTGTCATCAGTTTGCCAATTGAACGGAGTAATACTTTCTGTAGACAAGTCAACTAAATACAGGCTGCCGCGTGCTGAACCAATCATAATCGGGCTTTCAGCGCTGCCTTTTAATGAACCAATTCTTACACCTTCTGGCATGTCAACAGGGTTGTCTATTTTATGTGGCGTGAAAATGTCACCTTGTTGCTCAAAAGCGAGTATGCCATCAGCACAAGCAAAGGCTATATGCGTTTCATTTTGAAAGCTACCGTGCAATTCAGGGCATAGTGTGTCAAATACTTGCTCTTGATGGAAATGATCGCCGTGAACCTCCAATAAGGCTATTTGATTTGGCAAGCTACTTTCGCTATCGCTGTCACGCAAAGTAGTAAGCACATAATCACCACGTACTTCAGCCGTACCGTGAATATACGTGTCGAAGTGATGTTCAGCAATGACTTGCTCAGCCGTTATACTTTCGTCGCTTAAGATCGATAAACTTGCATTGTCGCCCGTTTCTTTATTACCATCAAAAAATATCGCT
>JBMZDW010000148.1:0-1976 GCA_049614565.1 Cognaticolwellia sp.
CCTTCGCCACATTTACCTTCACCGCACTTGCCTTTGGCATGGCGTTTCATTTTACCTTCGCCACATTTACCTTCACCGCACTTGCCTTTGGCTTTAGCTTTCATTTTTCCTTCGCCACATTTACCTTCGCCGCACTTGCCCTTCTTTTGCTCATCAGCAGAGACAATGGTCATAACGTCTTGTACAGCAAATGGGTTAGTTTCTGCCTTTGCTGGCATAGTTAAGGCAGCAGTTAAAGCAAATAAGCCTAATAAAGCCGCCATTGAAGATTTTTTAATTAATTTCATCGTGTTTTCCTTTTAATTTTTCAATTTGACACTACATCTTATGTATAGCTAGTTACAAAGACCATACAGGGTGTAAATAAATTTCAAGCGCTGTGGATGTTTTTATACAATTTTTATTTTACACAGCACAGTTGAGCCTATCCTTATCCCCATGAAACCACAAGTAAAAAAAATAATTCTCGCGCCAATGGAAGGTGTTGCGGATGCGCTAATGCGCCGCCTGTTAACGTCGCTGAACGACTATGACTTTTGTGTAACCGAGTTTGTTCGCGTGGTCGATTCATTAGTGCCGCAGCATGTTTTTAGAAAAATATGCCCAGAATTACGCCACGGCTGCGTCACAGAAAGCGGCACACCTCTGCGCCTGCAGCTGCTCGGCCAAGAGCCTCATTGGATGGCTGAAAACGCGGTAAGAGCATTAGCTATGGGCTCACATGGTATAGATGTCAATTTTGGTTGCCCCGCCAAAGCGGTGAATAAGAGTAAAGGCGGCGCAGTATTACTGAACGAACCAGAGCAGATTTTTCAAATCATGCGTCAAATTCGAGCGGCAATCGGCGATAGTGCAACATTATCAGCAAAAATTAGGCTTGGCTTTACGGACGCCTCGAAGCTAGATGAGATTGTTAGCGCGATACAAACCGCTAAGGTTAACCAGTTGACCATTCATGCTCGCACCAAACAAGATGGCTATCGACCACCGGCCTATTGGCACTTTATCACTGAGATAACAAAGAAATTTGATATTGACGTTTTTGCTAATGGCGAAATTTGGAATCAACTTGACGCGCACAACTGTATCAAGCAAAGCCAAACGCCCAATTTAATGCTTGGCCGCGGCGCACTAGCCCTGCCTAATTTAGCGAATGTTATTAAGCATGATGAGCAACCAATGTCATGGGGTGAACTAAGCGAGTTATTAAAACGTTATAGCGACTTGGAATTACAAGGCGATAAAAGCTTTTATTTTTCAAGCCGTTTAAAGCAATGGCTACGCTACTTAAAATTACAATATCCGCAAGCCGAGCAACTTTTTAACGCCATAAAACGGCTAAAAAATAAAGACGATATTCTGCAAGAGCTTGATCGCTTAGCCTAGTTTAAGCAAGGTAATCAGATTGCTCATCATAGTGGGTTTAAGAGAGTTTCATCGCAGGTTTCAATAATCAATTAGCGATTTTGTTTCGCTGTAATATACGCTATGCTTTGATTTTAATATTAAATTTATAACCGCGGGAGTTAATTATGTCGGGTACTGCAATGGTAGTGGCAATTGTCTTTATTTCGGTTGGTTTTGGTGTCATGTTTGACATGTACAAAAAACACCTAGAATTTAAAGAAAAAACCTTAAGCCACAACAGCCAAAGTGACGAGCAAACCATCGCCATGAAAAAGCAAATCCATACCCTTGAAGAGCGTATGCAAGTGCTAGAAAAAATTGTTACCGATGAAGGTTACAACGTGCAAAAAGAAATTAATAACTTATAGCTATCAGCACAACCGTTTACGCCATCATACCGATAACTGAGTATTGTAGATGAAATTAATCATGCGAACTGAATTTGATAATTTACGCCAAAACCCCCTGCATGGCTACGAAAGTGATGTCAATGGCGAAAAGCAAGTGGTTAAAATATATCGAGATGAACGGCTGATTGCGAAAAAAATCACCTTAAAAAAATCTATTCG
>JBMZDW010000149.1:0-1965 GCA_049614565.1 Cognaticolwellia sp.
ATATCTATTATTAGAGAATAAAGCTAGCTGATGGGCTAAAGCCCAACCTACAAAAAAGGGAGCTTAGTAGCTCCCTTCTCTTTCAGTTAGCTTTATTTTAGCTATTGGCTATACGCTCAGCAATTGCAGCAAGCGCTTGATCAATACGTGCTAATACTTTTGCTTGAGGTAAAAGTGCTAGCGTAACGTCAAGCGATGGTGAATTACCAGCGCCTGTTGCCGCAACACGCAATGGCATGCCCACTTTACCCATACCAATTTCTAGTTCTTCAGCCGTTGCATTAATAGCGGTGTGAATAGCTTCTGCTTTCCATTCCGTTAGTGCTGCTAATTTAGCTTTTACTACTTCAAGCGGCTGCTGTGCGACTGGACGTAAGTGCTTTTTCAATGCAGTGGCATCAAACTCGCTGTAGTCTTCATAAAAATAACGTGATATTTGTGCCATTTCTTTCAGCGTTTTTACGCGATCAGCTTGCACGCTAACAATGTCTGCTAACGATGGGCCATTGTCGGTGTTAATGCCTTGGTCTGCCATGTGCCATGCTAAATGCTCTGCCACATAACTTGGCGCTAACGTTTTCATGTAATGCTGATTAACCCAAATGAGTTTTTCAGTATTAAATGCTGACGGCGCACGGTTACAACCCGTTAAATCGAATAATTCAATCATTTCTTCACGAGAGAATATTTCTTGATCGCCATGTGACCATCCTAAACGTACTAAATAGTTTAGTAAGGCTTCAGGTAAGTAGCCGTCATCACGGTATTGCATAACACTTACTGCACCATGGCGTTTAGATAAACGCTTGCCGTCATCACCTAATATCATAGGGATATGGGCATATTCAGGAATGTCAGCACCTAATGCGGTTAAAATATTAATTTGCTTAGGGGTATTACTAATATGATCGTCGCCACGTACTACATGCGACACTTTCATGTCCCAGTCATCAACCACTACCGTTAGGTTATATGTTGGTGTGCCATCTGATCGCGCAATAATTAAATCGTCGAGTTGTTCATTGCTAATAGTAATATCACCTTTAACAATATCTTTAATAACTACGTTACCTTCAAGCGGATTTTTAAAGCGAATAACAAAAGGTTTATCTGCTGGGTGATCGGTACGGTCACGCCATAAGCCATTATATTTTTCAATCTCACCTTTCGCTTTCGCTTCTTCGCGCATTGCATCAACTTCTTCTGGCGTAGAGTAACAACGGTAGGCATTGCCAGACTCAAGCAACTGTGCGATGACTTCTTTATAACGGTCAAAACACTGTGTTTGAAAAAATGGCCCTTGGGTCCATTCAAGGTTTAACCAGTTCATGCCATCCATAATAGCGTCGACAGAGGCTTGGGTTGAGCGCTCTAAATCAGTGTCTTCAATTCTTAAAATGAATTCACCCTTGTTTTTCTTCGCATATAACCAGCTGTAAAGTGCGGTACGGGCACCACCTACATGTAAGTACCCTGTTGGACTAGGCGCAAATCGCGTTGTTAAACTCATATAACTCTCACAATAAAATAAGACAATCTATTTGCCATAAATAGATTAAATAATAGGGATAAAAATTGCGCGCTATTTTATCAGGCTATCGATTCTAATACACTACTTGTCTGAATTAATGGTAAAAAAGATTACAAAACAAACAGGCTGGTGAAAATTAAAGCATTCAAACCCAAAAACGATAAAAAACATTAAAAAAGCGATTGTTTTTGTTGACAGCTTTAACGATCTCCCTATAATACGCCCCCACAGAGACGGACGATTAGCTCAGTTGGGAGAGCACCGCCCTTACAAGGCGGGGGTCACTGGTTCAAGCCCAGTATCGTCCACCACTTCTGTTTATTTAGTATTTACTGAAGTTTTGATAGATATTATTAAGTAGAACCGTTTCTGATAAATGATTGGACGATTAGCTCAGTTGGGAGAGCACCGCCCTTACAAGGCGGGGGTCACTG
>JBMZDW010000150.1:0-1949 GCA_049614565.1 Cognaticolwellia sp.
GCTAATGTTTTAATGATACCAGCATTTACGTTGAATAAATCAGCACGGTCCATACCTGGCTTACGTGGCATACCAGCTGGAATAAGTACAATGTCACAACCAGTTAATGCTTGGTCTAGCGCATCAGCACCAAAACCCGCTACTTTAACATCAGTTGGGATGTGAGAAAGGTCAACAGCAACACCAGGAACAACTGGGGCAACATCATAAAGTGATAACTCAGAACCTGCTGGTAAACCTGTTTTTAGTAATAAAGACAACGCTTGACCGATACCGCCTGCAGCACCTAATACAGCAACTTTCATTGGAATTCTCCGTAATTTAAGGTAGAAAATATTTGTGGCACTAAGATAAAGAAATTAACGCCTAAAGACAAATTTATCCTGCTTATTTTGCATATAATTTCGACCATAGTTGTAAATAACTTGAGCAAGGGATAATAAATCAATCTCAAGCAGCTATTTATGCCTTTTATTCAGTAATAAAAACAACTACTGCATAAGTATGCATTTTTGTGTAGAATTTAGAGCATCAAATAACAAAGCAGACAACAACATGCAACCACAAGATAAACAAGAAGCGCTAGTTAAAGCTTTTAAATCACTTTTAAAAGAAGAAAATTTTGGGTCCCAAGGTGAAATTGTTGACGCATTAAAAGACCAAGGTTTTGATAACATAAGCCAAAGTAAAGTGTCACGCATGTTAAGTAAATTTGGCGCCGTACGAACTCGTAACGCTAAACAAGAGATGGTTTATTGCTTACCAGCTGAGATGGGCGTGCCGACAGCAAAAAGTCCACTTCGTCAATTAGTCATTGATATCATGCATAATGAAATGATGATTATCATCCGTACAAGCCCAGGTGCTGCGCAATTAATTGCCCGCTTATTAGACTCATTAGGTAAAGCTGATGGCGTGTTAGGAACGATTGCAGGTGACGACACCATCTTTATAGCACCAGCCAAAATATCTGAAATTGACGTAACATTGGAACGCGTGCGAATCTTATTTGATACTGTATAACTAACCCAAACTTCAGGTTAAGTTATAACTGCTTTAAAAAATTAATCGATGGGGCAAAAAATGCGGATCCCATGTCCGCTTGGGTAAAATCAAGCCAGTGGTCATAACATTCCCCTTGCCCCAAACGACTTTGCAGCACTTTTTCAAATACACTTCCATTTGCAGCACAGTGTATTGCTAACACTCCCTGCTCGTAAACATCCCCATATGGCATACTTTGATTAAGCAATAATGGATGTCCTTGTTCATCTTTGAGCTCTGTTCGTACAGCATGGCTAGTTTGAACCTCTGGGTTCAATGGCGTATTATCGAGGCGGGTCCGCCCCATTATTTGCTCTTGTTCATGTAATGATAAATGCTGCCAAACAGTTAAATCATGCTTATATCGTTGCACATGTATGTAGCTTCCCTGATCTTCAAAGTGATTTGTTTTATCAACTAGTGCAGTGGCCCGCTTTTGCCGTCCATGGGGTGTGTCACCACCGAGTATAAAACCATTAAAATCACGGCCATCTAAAAATCTAAAATTACGAACTTGCTCAACTAACTCAACATCGGGTGAAAATAACTTTAGAATCTGTAACGCAAATAAGTGATTTACATCCTCTCTGTCTGAGCGAATCTGAACAAACAGATCAAATGGCTGCGCTGCCATAACATGATCATTGTGAGTAATATTAGGGAAGCTTTGTAATTGACTAGGAATAAACTCAGGGAGTATGTGGGGCCAGTATTGCGCGCCTACAGCTACAAAGCTTGAGAGCATTGACTCTGAAAACTGATCTGAAAACTCATCTTGAATAATGCTAACACGCTTTAGCTTTTTACGTAGTGACTCGTCATGACCATCAAATACATTAAAAAACAAATGCAAACCGTGTAAGTTTGCTTCAGCACAAATCCCTGATTGCGCTTGCGCCATGGTG
>JBMZDW010000151.1:0-1943 GCA_049614565.1 Cognaticolwellia sp.
CCTAACTCATCTACAAGAGCTGTTAATTTGTCTTTGCTGCGTGCGGTTAAAATGACTTTATGGCCATTTTCAACTAATGTTTTTGCTGTAGCTTCCCCAATACCACTGGAAGCGCCTGTAATAAGTACTATTTTTTCTTCGACCATGTTTACTTCTCCTTAATTACATATTCAAAATAGTGTGATACTAACTAACTTTAATTAGAGCGTGTTGTTCACACTAACATCCCTCGATTAACTCAAATTGAATAAGCTGATGTTAAGAAAATATAACTATAAAAATTTAAGTGGCTAACTTTGGATATGTGAAATGAAATAGTTTTAAATGCGTTATCGCCACATACTCGCGCGACTTTTATTTGATGGTTAAATTTGAGCTAGCTTATGCGAAGTAGTGGCCTTTAGTTAGAAGCTATGGGGGTTTGCTTATTTTTATATTGTGCTGAGTTACAGCAATAATCAAAGAAATTAAAACGTGAAAGTATGCTTTTAATATTTTCGCAACGTACGCTGCACATTGCAGAGTCGGTGACCTCGAATAGGTACCAGAACGTAGATAAAAAAGCCCGCCAGCGTTAACTGATGGGCTTTTCTACCTAAACAGGACAAATAGTTTTTGTTACTGACTAACAGTAAAAGTCACGTCAAGATCATCACCCGCAGTTACCGTAACCGGTTTAACTTGATACAGTGTAAATGCCTCATCGCGTAGTTCAGCATCATCAATATGTGCTGCACAGGTATAAGCTAATTGGTAATCACCAGCAGTGATGAAGGCAAGCTCAAACTCATATTGATTGTCGTCACTATCAAATACCACATTGGCTGTCGCTAAAGGCGCATCAGCAGGAGTTTCATCTTCGGTTACTTCGTAATTATCCAGTGGCTCGGCTACATCATTGCTATAAAGGTAAACAGCATGACCAAATGAGCCATCTTCAGCAGCCAGTGCGATATTGTCTGTTTCGCAGTTGGCAATAAGTGCGTCGCTTATAGTACCTTCAATTTCTTCTGACTCAGCTAAGTTTTCTAAACGAACGCCGCGAGGTTTTAAGAATATTTCATCGCTGTTTTGTGGATTTACAAGCGACTTCTTCAAGTCGAATTCAAGTACAAAATCATTATCAGTTTGATTTAGGGTAAAGCCGTCAAGTTGAATCTCACCAATACCGTCGTTACCCTTACGTTTAACAACCAAAGGTGCAATGCTTCCGTCTTCATACACAACGTGTGAGGTCATAGTAAGGTCATTTTCATCGCCATTAATAACATCGGCACGGATCCATGAATATTGTCCAGTTGGCACGTCTTCATCATCTATTAATGAGAAAACATCATCGCCAGTGTAATCAAGCAAATTTACCATTTCAGGTTTAGTTTGGTCATCTGTCTGGCGTGTTTCAAAGGTAATATCTTCTGCGCCATTAGTTTGTCTTAAGGTGATAGAGTTAAATACAACGTTAACCTCACGTAACCCGCTAACCGGTGCATCGGAAACACCTAAGTTAAATTTTGCCGATTGTGGAGTTGTTGGCGAATCAATATTGTCTGAACCACCACATGCCGTGAGTGCAACTAAAATAGTGCTACTTAAAAGTGTTGTTTTGATGTTCATAATTTAACCTTTTCCTTCTCAGTGTTGGCGTCAGTATAGGAGTTAATACTTAACACAACTTGAATTAGGATTGATTAATACCTATTAGATTTAGTCGGTTTAATTGGAGGCCTAGATAATGGTTA
The DNA here is from genome assembly GCA_049614565.1 of Cognaticolwellia sp. Lineage (GTDB taxonomy): Bacteria > Pseudomonadota > Gammaproteobacteria > Enterobacterales > Alteromonadaceae > Cognaticolwellia. The sequence goes on from JBMZDW010000151.1 coordinate 1,740, forward strand.
GCACTTATATTTGCTGATGAAACTCATTACTAGTAATTGCTTAAACCATATCCGCCATTTCTACATTTTTGCTCCACATTTGTTGGGTAATTTTACGGTGTTAACGCCAGCCCCATAAAACCAGGAATAAAAATGCACGTCTTAGATTTAGAAAAACAAGGTGAAGTAAACACATTAATGACGTTAGTACTCATCAATTTATTA
>JBMZDW010000152.1:0-1937 GCA_049614565.1 Cognaticolwellia sp.
GCTGACTGTGGTGTTACGGCAGCTGCGCTTGACTCATATCACGGTGAAGCAATGTCGTTAGGTGAACGTACTCCAGTAGCGCTACTTAACTATGGCGCCTCTGCGCGTTTAGCGATTGCTGAGTCGTTAACCAATATTGCAGGCACAGACATTGGCGATTTAAATCGCATTAAACTGTCGGCTAACTGGATGTCGCCTGCCGGTCACCCAGGTGAAGATGCTGGTCTTTATGAAGCTGTAAAAGCCGTAGGTGAAGAACTTTGTCCTGCACTAGGTCTAACAGTGCCAGTGGGCAAAGACTCTATGTCGATGAAAACACAATGGCAAGAAAATGGTGAAGACAAGTCGGTAACGTCGCCATTATCATTAATTATTACAGCATTTGGCCGTGTAGAAGACATTCGTAAAACAGTAACCCCACAATTAAAAACGGATAAAGGTGATAGCCGCATTGTTGCTATTGACTTATCAAACGGTAAAAACCGTTTAGGTGGTTCGTGTTTAGCACAAGTTTATAAGCAATTAGGTACAGAAACGCCTGACGTTGATAACGCCGAGCATTTAAAAGGCTTTTTTAATGCCATGCAAACCTTAGTACGCGATGAAAAATTATTAGCGTACCATGACAGATCAGACGGTGGTTTATTTACCACCGTAGTTGAAATGGCATTTGCAGGTCATACCGGTGTTGATATTAATTTATCTGAATTTAATGGTACTGATTTAGAAATCCTCTTCCATGAAGAGTTAGGTGCGGTGATACAAATTCGTGAAAGCGATGTTGACGCAATTCATGCCATATTTGAACAGCATGGCATTCTTGATTTATGTACTGATATTGGCCGTTTAAACGATACCGATACCATTACATTCACACGAAATAATGAAACCATATTAGAAAATTCACGTACTTATTTCCGTACGGTTTGGGCTGAAACCACATTGAAAATGCAATCTTTACGTGACAACCCAGCGTGTGCGCAACAAGAGTACGATGTTAAATTTGACACCGAAGATCCAGGGCTAAACACTGAGTTAACTTTTGATATTAACGAAGACATCGTTGCCGACTTAATTGCCAAAGACGCGCAAAACGAAACCAACCCTCGAGTGGCTATTTTACGTGAACAAGGCGTTAACTCGCATGTAGAAATGGCAGCGTCGTTTGACCGTGCTGGCTTTATTGCAATAGATGTTCATATGTCTGACATTTTAGCGGGTCGTGTTGACTTAGCTAATTTTAACGGCTTAGTCGCTTGTGGTGGTTTCTCATACGGCGATGTATTAGGCGCTGGTGAAGGTTGGGCAAAATCAATTTTATTCAACGCTAATGCACGTGAAATGTTTAAAACGTTCTTCCACCGTGAAGACACCTTCACTTTAGGTGTTTGTAACGGCTGTCAAATGCTTTCAAACTTAAAGGAAATTATTCCAGGTACCGATACTTGGCCACACTTTGTACAAAACAAGTCTGAACGTTTTGAAGCACGTTTCTCATTAGTTGAAATACAAGAAAGCCCGTCTATCTTATTTAAAGGTATGGAAGGCTCTCGTATGCCTATCGCTGTTTCACATGGCGAAGGACACGCAGAGTTTACTTCTGAAGAAGCTATTGGTTTAGCTAACGATACAAATTCAGTGTCAATGCGTTATGTTGATAATTACGGTGCAGTAACTGAAACTTACCCTGCTAACCCGAATGGCTCGCCAGACGGTATTACCGCATTAACCACTACTGATGGTCGCGTTACAATAATGATGCCTCACCCTGAACGTGTATTTAGAACGGTAGCAAATTCATGGCACCCAGATGAATGGCAAGAAGACTCGCCATGGGTACGCATGTTCCGTAATGCGCGTAAATTTATTGGTTAAAAAAAACTTAGGGCGTGTTGATCTTTCGAGTTTGTTTTTGCAGCGATTTGTTGGGTATTTAT
>JBMZDW010000153.1:0-1923 GCA_049614565.1 Cognaticolwellia sp.
TAATGCTGGCCTGTTATGTCATAAAGACATTGAGGTAAAACAAAAATAATAGGCATCACAATTGCGATGCCTATTATCAAATACTAAAGCGTTAATTTTTTATCGACTGCTGTTGCATTTTTTTACTGGTGTTTTTTGCCTGTCGGCGTTGCTCAATAGCGTGTTTTATTTCACCACCAATATGTTCTTCACCGCGAGCTTTTGCTAAGTTAATTTGTTTTTCACGCTCTTGAAAACGGCTTCGTTGTTCATCACTGTATTTATTAACACAACGAGGGCAACTTACCCCTTGAATATAATGTTCGCTGGTTTTTTCTGCTTCAGTAATGGGGTAGCGACAAGCAAAACATTGATCGTATTGTCCGCGCTCTAAATCGTGATTTACCGCAACGCGGCCGTCAAAAACAAAACATTCACCTTGCCACATGGTGTCTTGCTCTGGCACTTCTTCAAGATACTTTAATACGCCACCTTCTAGGTGGTACACATCTTCAAAACCTTGTTCTTTTAGGTAGGCTGTAGATTTTTCACAACGTATGCCGCCGGTACAAAACATAGCCACTTTTTTGTGCTTAGTTTTATCAAGGTTTTTAGCAACGTAATCAGGAAATTCACGGAAAGTTTCGGTATTGGGGTTCACGGCATTTTCGAAAGTGCCGATTTCTACTTCATAGTCATTGCGAGTATCTATTAATAGCACTTCAGGATCTGAAATTAGCGCGTTCCAATCTTTTGGTTTTACATAAGTGCCAACCGTTAACGTAGGGTCAATGCCTTCAACGCCCATGGTAACAATTTCTTTTTTCAACTTCACTTTGGTGCGCTGAAAAGGATTGTCTTTATGAAATGAACATTTAAACGATACGCCAGATAGGCGAGGGTCACTATTAATAAACGCTAATACAGCATCAATACCGGCTTGTGAACCCGCGATAGTACCATTAATACCTTCAAGGGCAAGTAGTAAGGTGCCCTTGACAGCATTTTCTTCCATCACTTTTAGTAAGGGTGGTTTAATTTCAGTAAAATTTTCTAAACGAACAAATTTGTATAATGCGCAAACTGTAATGCTATTCATATATTTATGACCCATTGAGCGAACCTGGTAGTAAGTCAGGAGCTGTAGATTGAAGTGAAACCTTGTACGTTACAAAGTGTTAAATTTTATTATCTATCGATAAATCGGCGGCATTTTAGCAAATGTGTCGCAGTGGTCATAGTATTTTGCTTACTTTTTATCAAATAACCACCAGCATGGCGTTAAGTAGATAAGCTGTTGGTGAAAACGCTTGCTAAACTTTACTGTGCAACATTTTGTTGACACTTGTTTAGCCAGTATATTTTTCTGCCGTAGCCTTATACCAGTGCTTGTTATAATATTGCGAGATAGCATTATTATTAACGTGCACTAAAGGCACGTATTTCACCTTTTTCTGGAGTTTTTTAGCCCATGTCTAACACCCATTTACTTAATGAAACCCATAATCCGGCTTTAGTGAGCTGGCTTGAATCTGCCAATATGGAAAATACGGATTTTCCTATCCAAAACTTACCTTTTGCCAGTTTTAAAACCAAAGGCACATCAGAGGAGTTTCGCGGTGGCGTGGCGATTGGCGATCAAGTTATCGACTTAAAAGCCGTTTTTGCCTTAAACCTGTTTGATGGTGACGTACAAATGGCGTTAGAAAAATGTAGCCACGCACAGCTAAATGCATTTATGGCGATGGGTAAACAATATTGGAGTGCTTTGCGTAAAGCGTTATCTATGGCACTTACTCAAGGCTCTGAGTACCAAGCTAAGTTAAGCAGTTGTTTAGTGGCGCAAAGTGACGTTGAATATGCATTACCTTGTCAAATCGGCGATTACACTGATTTTTACACCTCGATTCATCACGCAACGTCAGTGGGTAAAAAGTTTCGCCC
>JBMZDW010000154.1:0-1860 GCA_049614565.1 Cognaticolwellia sp.
AGCTAAGTTGCAGGTTCGATTCCTGCCGAGAGCGCCATTTGCTTTTCTTATATATCAAATCCCGCTTACTTTGTTACACTTCAATTTTTATCCTTTTGAGATCAGTTATGCATTATCGGCCTATTAAGTGTGGTGATTACGATCAACTTGAGCTGTTCTGTATGCAGCAAGCGAAGGTTACAATTATCACCACTGACGATGAAACTTTAATTGGTAAAGCGATTAACCTTGAAAACCATAAAGGTCAGGGGGAGTTTTTGCTGATTAACTGTGAAGAACAAGGCGAACATAAAGTCCGCCTTGATAAAATTAAAGCCATTTCTTACTTTTAAAATAAACGCCTATACCGCCTGTTAGCACAATTAAAAATAGCACAAATGCGCTAAACGCGTACGGGCTATCAGTGCCTGGGATCCCTCCAACGTTAACGCCGAGTAGGCCAGTTAAAAAGCCTAGCGGTAAGAATAATGCCGCAACAACAGACATTACATACATGCGTTGATTAAGCTGCTCAGACACATGGTTAGTGATTGTTTGCTGTATAACCTGGGCACGCTCAATCGCACTGTCTAATTCCTCAAGGTATCTTATCAGCAAGTTAGTCGTTTCATTTAGCTTGGCTTTATCCGTTTCTTCTAACCATGTGAAACGGTTACTAGCAAGCGAGCTTAAAGCTTCCTTTTGTGGTCGTAAATACCTTTTTAAAGCAATAGTTTGCCTGCGTAGCTGTGATAGGCCTTGATTATCAAAGCGCTTTGTCGGTTCGTCAATCTCGCCTTCAAAAATATCTAAAGTATCGTCGAGTTCATCAATCACAGCTTGCATTCGAGAGGTTAAATTTTGTGTTAAATGACACACTAGTTCAGAAATATTGCATGGGCCATCACTTTGCATCAATGAATCTAATACATTCTGTACTGATAGCAGGCGACGCCTACGAGTCGTAATCACAATATCGTCATTAATAAATAGGCGTAATGACACCATATCTTCAGGGCTTTGTGCCGGATTAAGGTTTACACCGCGTAAAAAGAGCATTGAGCCTTTGGCTGCTTTGCTTAGTCGGGGCCTAGTTTCATCAGCAATAAAAGACTCTAATTCATAGTCACTCAACAGCTCGCTGTTTTTTAGCCAGTTAACAGCTTGATCTTGTGAGTAATCTAAATGCAGCCATAGTTTTCCTTGTTCAGGTTGCCAATTAGCAAGAGTGCTACTAGTGTCTAGTGTGCACGCACCGCCTTTGCCATCGAGTAGCACCGCATGAAGTAAGCCATCGAACATAAGTTTGTCTCTACTTTTAATAAGGGCGCTATAGTTGTCTAATCTTTAATCTAGGTCAATTAAAGTTTCTTATCGATAAGAGTAATTTATTTCGTTGGTGTTTATTTGGTAATCGCGTATAAGTCATTTTTTTATTAAAGGGCGCATTTATGACGGCAAAAATTACAGTTGGTTGGCGTGAGTGGTTAAGCTTACCTGAGCTTGGTATAAATAAAATAAAAGCAAAGGTGGATACTGGCGCCCGTACGTCATGCATACATGCTATTAATATTGAAGAATTTAAACGTGATGAGCAGCAGTGGGTTCGTTTTATTGCTCAGCCTATACAGGGTAATGAACACACTCAAATAGAGTGTGAAGCAAAAGTAAAAAAGATGAAATACGTGACCAGCTCCAGTGGAGAGCGCCAGTTACGTTATTTTATTGAGACCATGCTCCACGCAGGAGGCGAGAGCTGGCCTATTGAAGTGACATTAACTCGTCGCTCAAGTATGAAGTTTAGAATGTTGTTAGGGCGTACCGCCATGGAAAATCGCATAGTCGTTGATCCGGCTTTATCTCATTTATTAGGTAGTTAAG
>JBMZDW010000155.1:0-1778 GCA_049614565.1 Cognaticolwellia sp.
GAAACCGAGTCAACGCCAGTTTCGGGCGTGGCCACTAAAAATGCCGAAGTGGCGGGCGCTGATGCGCCGGAGCGGCGTAATTCGGTCGCTACGGGGATCACGCCACAGGAACATAAAGGTAAAGGTGCGCCAATAAAGGCCGCTTTAATAATGGCTTTGTTACCTTGGCCTAAATGTCGGCTTAAAATTTGTGTTGGCACCCAAGCTTTCATTAACCCTGCGATCAGTAAACCCAGCAATAACCAAGGGCTTGCTTCAACGCTAAGTTGCAATAGGTTTTCAAAAAATAACATCAAGGTCGTCATCAAAATTTCAAAGGCCGCTTGGGGTTAAACTTATATCCTCAGTTTATCATAAAATTTTTTCTGATCATTGATCTACATGCTCGCTTTTTTACTTTCACAGATATTGAGATTTCAATTATCGCCATTACCTTTAAAGCATCACTTCTCCTTTCATGCATTAATCAGGTACAATAAAAGCAATTTTTTGCGCAACGTTAATATTTGAGTCATTTATGTTTGAAAATCTTTCCGATCGTTTAACGAAAACACTAAAAAATATCAGTGGCCGTGGTCGCTTAACTGAAGACAATATCAAAGATACTTTACGTGAAGTACGCATGGCATTGTTAGAGGCTGACGTCGCGTTACCAGTTATTCGTGAATTTATCGCTAAAGTGAAAGAAAGTGCTGTTGGGCAAGATGTTTCGAAAAGCCTAACACCAGGGCAAGTATTTGTAAAAATAGTGCAAAAAGAACTTGAATCCGCCATGGGTGAAGTTAATGAAGCACTTGACCTAAAAGCTACGCCACCAGCCGTGGTCTTAATGGCGGGTTTGCAAGGTGCCGGTAAAACTACCTCAGTGGCAAAACTGGCGAAATTTTTAACTGAGCGCGAAAAGAAAAAAGTACTTGTGGTCAGTGCCGATGTCTATCGCCCCGCGGCGATTAAGCAGCTAGAAACCTTAGCAAATGAAATTAATGTTGGCTTTTTCCCAAGTGACATTAAGCAAAAGCCCATCGATATAGCCAATGGTGCTATCGATCATGCCAAGAAAAGCTTTTTTGATGTCGTGATTGTTGATACGGCTGGTCGCTTACATATTGACGGCGACATGATGGCTGAAATTCAGCAACTGCATAGCGCCATTAATCCGATTGAAACCTTATTCACCGTTGATGCCATGACCGGCCAAGATGCCGCCAATACCGCAAAAGCCTTCAACGATGCCTTACCATTAACTGGGGTTATTTTAACCAAAACTGACGGTGATGCCCGTGGTGGTGCTGCCTTATCTATTCGCCATATTACTGGTAAACCGATTAAGTTTATGGGTGTCGGTGAGAAAATTGAAGCGTTAGAGCCGTTCCACCCCGACCGTATAGCATCACGCATTTTAGGTATGGGCGATGTACTGTCGTTAATTGAAGAAGTTGAGCAAAAAGTTGACCGTAAACAAGCGGAAAAGCTAGCCAAGAAAGTAAAAAGCGGTAAAGGCTTTGATTTAGAAGACTTTCGCGATCAGCTCGTGCAAATGAAAAGCATGGGCGGCATGATGGGCTTAATGGACAAATTACCGGGTATGGGCAATATGTCTGAGCAAGTTAAAGGCCAAATGGACGACAAAGTCACCATACGTATGGAAGCGATGATCAACTCGATGACACCGGCTGAGCGCCAACGCCCTGATATCATCAAAGGCTCACGTAAACGTCGTATTGCGGCAGGCTCAGGCACACAAATACAAGATGTTAATAAATTGCTTAAGCAGTTTA
>JBMZDW010000156.1:0-1638 GCA_049614565.1 Cognaticolwellia sp.
ACCATTCATCCTGAATATAAAAACACCACGGCTAGCGTGGTGTTTTTATAAAATAACTTGTTACTACGTTATATAGAACTATTGAAACACGGCATCAACCGCAATTACCTCAACATTTTTACTCGGCAAGGTGAGTTTGTAGCTTTCGATAATTTTATCCGTGGCTAATAGCTCAGCAGGTTTCTCTGAGTTATATTTTAGCGGCGATACTTGTTCAGACAACAAACGTTGTTTCATATCTTCGCCATCACCTGAGATAAAGACATAATGAATATCATCAGTTTGTAAGTTTTCTTTAATCACGCGATTCACATCAGCTAAACTTAACTTAGCAAATTGCTCACGCACATATTTCACAAATTCTTCGGTTTGATAAAATTCACTATCAAGCGCATAACCCAATTGCTGATCTTGGCTAGCAACTAGCTGTGGTGCGTAGTTAGTTAAATAATTACGCGTCGCTTGAAAGTCTTTTTCGCTCATGCCATTTTCAATCAATTTATCCAATTCATATAAAGCGGCACGCGTAGCAAAATGCGCATCGTTATTTGAACGTAATGGACGTAACCATACTTGGAATATTTGGCTTGAACGGCCTAAGTTGGCATCAGGCTTAGTTTGGTACATACCACGCGGGAAATATTCAATATAAGAATAATCACCGTAGTTCATACCACGCGCTTGGCGTATTTGCTGATACAAGTAACTGTTCGAGCTTCTGTGTTCGCCAAAGTAAGAGCGCACTAACCATAGTGCCGCCCAATCTTCGTCACTACGGATAGTGTCAATCGGGAAACCAAATGAAACGGCGGTTGATTGCGCGTTCTTTTCAACGATTGTTGCATGATGCCCTTTTAATACCGGCGCTTTAGCAATCGTTAAACGTTTTTCATCGCCAGCAGGTAAGCTCGCTAAGTCATTAAACAGTTGCGTTTTTAAGTCGCTTGGCATGGCGCCAGTAATACCTAAATGCAATTTCGCTTGGGTTAACTGCGCGGCATAAAAGGCTTTAACATCGTCAAGGGTGATGGCGGCTAGATCCGATAAATCACCGCTGTTAAAGTTTTCATAGGCGTGACCTTGATAAAGCTCGCTATAAAGCACTTCTTTACCTAGCTCTTCATCGTTTGATGATTTTAAGCCAGATTTAATGCCATCAATTAATTCTTTTTTCAGACGTTTAAAGTCGTCTTCACGCCAGCCGGGATTTAATAATTGGTCACTAATTAATGCATACCAAGTCTCAGCGTTGTCTTTATGGACACGACCGGTAAATGACATCATTTCTTTATCAAGTTGAGCGCCAAAGCGTCCCGCCAATGGATACAAACCTTGTTGAATCTCTTTAAAGCTGCGCGTTTGTGAGCCCCCTTGCGTTAACATGCTTGCTGTTAAAGCAGCGACACCTTTTTTGCCTGTAGGATCTGCCGCAGCGCCAGTATAAAACAAGAAATTAACGTCAATTAACGGTGAGTCATTGCTTTTATCTAACAAGGTAAACAATTGTTTTTTCGGTTGTGATTGTTGCTGCTCAAGTTGTGCTACCGCGCCATTTAAATTCACTTCTTGGTCAAAATCAGCAATTTTATCTAATGCTGATAACGTCACCGTAGTGCGGTTTTCATCAATAAAGTATTG
>JBMZDW010000157.1:0-1622 GCA_049614565.1 Cognaticolwellia sp.
ATTATCCCACTTAGTTAGCTGACCTCGGTACATCACAGTCCTTGTTTCGTATTTAATGGCAAAATAGTATCAAAGACTAAAGTTAAGCGCCATGGGTTAATCCCTGTGCTTTCGATAAACAGTAGTCAATTTAGTTACTCAGTATCAATACCTGATCACTTATATTTGCGATTTTATAACCATATAGCCAAACACCCTTATACATAAGGGGTTTAGCCAACCAAGGCATGTAACGCGTAACTTTTAAGTATCTCAAAACAACGACTATTAGTTACCGTGCAGCGGCGATATCATAGCTAATTTCAAATTGCTCAGTGTCGCCGACAATTAGAATTTATTGTCGGCAGACGCTTAAGTTAAATTGAACTTTGGCTCACTCTTTTGCTTACTTGTTCTGCACTTTCGACACGCTCGGAATAGCGGTCAACAAAATGGTCTTTGTTATCACGCAGTAACAAGGTAAATTTCACCAGCTCTTCCATCACATCAACAACCCGGTTGTAATACGGTGAAGGTTTCATGCGGTTGTTTTCGTCAAATTCATTAAAGGCTTTGGGCACCGACGATTGGTTGGGGATCGTTACCATGCGCATCCAACGCCCTAGTACCCGCAGTTGATTAACCACATTAAAAGATTGCGAGCCACCGCACACTTGCATTACCGCTAAGGTTTTACCTTGGGTGGGACGAACGCCACCCATACTCAGGGGCACCCAATCAATTTGGCTTTTGAATATACTGGTTGCTGAGCCATGTCGCTCTGGTGAGCACCACACTTGCCCTTCTGACCAGATCATTAATTCGCGTAATTCTTTTACTTTCGGATGATTCTCATCTTCGGTATCGTTTTGCGGCAATCCTTCTGGATCAAATATTTTAACCTCGGCGCCAAAATGCTCAAGTAGGCGTGCGCTTTCTTCGATCACTAAGCGACTAAATGAACGTTTTCTGAGTGAGCCATATAGCAAGAGTATTTTCGGTTTATGGCTTGACGGTGTTGAAACAAAGTCGCTGTGGCTTGGTATTTGTAGTTGCGCTTGCTCAATGTTAGGTAGGCTAATGCTATTAGTCATGTATTTTATTCCAACTAATGTTTATGGTGCTATTTTATGTTTAGCGTCAGTGTTATCAGGCAGCTGTTGTGAGATAAGCGCGGCAATTATGACAAATAAGGTTGAGATTAATAAACAGGCAACTAACCCATGCTGTTGATAGACCCAACCTGACAATACCGTGCCTATTAGTCGGCCCATGGCATTTGCCATATAGTAAAAACCAACATCAAGTGAAACACCGTCATTATCGGCATAACTGACAATAAGGTAGCTATGTAGCGATGAATTAATGGCAAAAATTACCCCAAACGCTAATAGGCCAAAAATAACTGACGCCTGAATATAAAAATTAGCATATAGTGCCAGCGCAATGCCTGCCGGCAATATACTTAGCAGCCCTGCCCAGATTGCGGCTGATTTTCCGCTCGGGACCTTGCCTTGTTTTTTACCGGTAAAATACGGTGCAAATGACTGCACCACGCCATAGCCAATAACCCACAAGGCCATAAAACCACTGACCCACCAGTGATCCCAATTAAAGGTAACACCAAGGTAAACCGGTAAGGC
>JBMZDW010000158.1:0-1560 GCA_049614565.1 Cognaticolwellia sp.
ACATACTTTAGACATGTCTATATATCTCCAATAACTTCGCTCGAGCTTAATTTAACCTAAGGCCATGTATTTCTGCCCTAGAGAATAAATCGAAGGGCGCTCTTTATACAGCTTTTACAGGCAAAGATCAAACACTGATCTATCCAATCAGCTCATATGTAAATTTGATAGCGGCTAATTATAAAGATCGAAAGCCCTTAGGGAAAGTAAAAACTGCATTTAAATTAAACTAATTTAGCAAAAAAGCGTAAACAGCTTATTTTTAACACACTTATCTACCAAACAAAGCTAAATAAGGCCCCGCTCAGCGAACGAAATACAATTATCTGCACCAACAATGATGTGATCTAAGATATTTATATCGACTAATTGCAGAGCTTGTTGCAATTTATTAGTAATAAGTTTGTCAGCTTGGCTCGGTTCTGCAATCCCTGATGGGTGGTTATGCGCTAAAATAAGTGCCCCGGCATTATTTTTCAGCGCTGCTTTGACCACTTCTCTTGGGTAAACAGATGCAGCATTGATCGTTCCATAAAAAAGCGTTTCTTCTTTTATTAACCTATTCTGGCTATCAAGGTATAGCACCATGAACACCTCTTGCTGCAAACCTCTGAGCTCCAATGTTAGGTAATCGTATACCGCTTGTGGTGAATTAAAAACAGCCTTGCGCTGACATTGCTCCATCATATAACGCCGGCTGAGCTCAAGCACTGCTTGTAACTGCACAAATTTAGCTTTACCCAGTCCTTTTTGTGCACAAAAATCATCTATGGAGGCATTAAATAAATTATGCAAAGTTTCATTTTGAGTCATTAAATGTTGCGCAAGCTCTACAACATTCATACCTGGTAAGCCTGTACGTAAAAAAATAGCGAGCAACTCCGCATCACTCAACGACTTGGCGCCTTTGGTTAGTAGCTTTTCACGGGGGCGCTGCTCAAACGGTAAAGAAGTTAACTGCATCATTTCGTCCCTAAAATGGAGTAAGTTCATATAACTGTAATCTATAAATTAAATTTCGCCTGCGAAATGACAAATAAAATTCAAATTAAAAACTTCGTCCCTACGCCAAAGATTTGATATCGTTAGCGCATAAAAGTAAGAACATTTAGCTGGCAGAGTAATAACAATGTTAAAGAACAAAAAAATTGTACTTGGGATCACTGGTGGCATCGCCGCTTATAAATGCGCAGAGTTAGTGAGACGCTTAAAAGAGCAAGGGTGCGAAATAAAAGTGGTTATGACCGAGTCGGCAAAACATTTTATAACACCTTTAACTATGCAAGCCGTCAGTGGAGAAATCGTCTCAGACTCATTACTTGACCCTTCAGCAGAAGCCGCAATGGGTCATATTGAATTTGCCAAATGGGCCGATTTAATTTTGGTCGCCCCTGCCACCAGCAATATCATTGCTAAAATGGCCGCAGGTATCGCAGATGACTTGCTAACAACCTTGTTATTAGCCACACCAGCAAAAGTCGCTATTGCACCCGCTATGAACCAACAAATGTATGCTCACCCTGCAACCCAAGCTAACTTATCAACCCTTGCGCAGCGCGG
>JBMZDW010000159.1:0-1534 GCA_049614565.1 Cognaticolwellia sp.
TAGGGTATTGTATGCTCTTATTTTAGCCATTCGCGTTCACCTTTAACAGGTTTTGGTTGATAATAATGAAAAAACACCACAAGGAAGCCCAATGAAATACCCGTTTTTAGCCGCTGTGCTGATATTAAGCTCTGCATTTTCATCTCATGCAGATGTTTTATCAATTAAAAAAGATGCGCCTAAACAATATGTTGTGAAAAAAGGTGACACATTATGGGATATTTCGGGTATCTATTTGAGCGAACCTTGGTTGTGGCCAGAACTGTGGCAAATGAACCCACAAATTAATAACCCGCACTTAATTTATCCCGGTGATGCACTCTCTTTAATTTATGATGAGCATGGAAATCCACGGTTAGTGATTAATACTGGTTATAAAAAGCTTTCTCCGCAGGGACGTATAACGCCTAAAGGTAAAAATGCGATTCCTACATTGCCGCTTGAACTACTTCGTCCTTACTTAACCTATGAACAGGCGATTAGTGGTGAGCAAATTGCTGGTTTACCTTACATTTTAGGCGCGAACGAGAACACTAAAATGAATACGTTGGGTCACATCGTTTACGTTAAAGGTAACCTTAATAAGCATGAAAGTTATGCCATTTACCGAAAAGGCAAACCATATAAAGATATTGATAGCGATGATGTGCTTGCTTATAAATCTGTATTAGTCGGCGTGGGGCGTGCATTTAGATCAGGTGATATTGAAAATGGCGTGCCGGCTTCAGTAAAGGTAGAAAGCGTCAAACAAGAAATTAGAGCCACAGACTTTTTATTACCAGCAATGGAAGGACAAACTCTTCCTGCATTCTTTAATATGAAGCGCCCAGAACAACCCATTGAGGGAAATATTATTTCTGCAGTAACTGAGCTGCGAGAATTTAGCACGATGGATATAGTAGTGCTAAACTTGGGGTCAGAGCAGCAAATTAAAGCGGGCCATATTTTAGATATAGAGCGTCAGTCGCCAACTGTTTTTGATGGCCGAAATGGCCCTCGATACAAAGAAGATTCGAACAGCCTTGAAAAGCTTATTACAAATACTAGCGAGTTTTTGGGTGTCGAAGCAGATAAAGACGCGACTGTTTGGCATATGCCTAAAGAAAAAGTCGGTGAGCTAATGGTGTTTAAAGTATATGACAATGTTAGCTATGCCTTAATAGTGAAAAACCAGCACCCAATCCGAGTCGGTGATTTTGCAGTAATAAATTAAACAGGTTTGAGTGCTCTAAGGAGAGAGCATGGAACAGTCATACGGCAAGCTAACACATTGGCTTGCATTTTATTTATGCAAAGGTCTGGGTGTTAAAACGCTGCTGGCACTCGCTGAAAAAGTGCCATTAGAAAACCTCGTTGATTTATCTTATCAGCAACTACTTGAATCAGGTCTTAATCAGCAAGTCGCTACAAATCTGGTGGCAACGGATTGGCAACTTGTTGCGCACTACGAAAACTTACTATTCGCTTCAGACATTGAAGTTATTAGTTATTTTGATTCGCGTTATCCGCCATTGTTAAAACAAATTGCCAGTGC
>JBMZDW010000160.1:0-1501 GCA_049614565.1 Cognaticolwellia sp.
ATCAGCTTACCCGGACTGAGTTCACCCAAAGGAAATGGATAATCTGTGCCTAAAGCAATATTGCTTGGCCCCATTAAATCAACCAAATATTTTAACGCTAAGGGATCGTGCACTAAGGAGTCTAAGTAAATTTGTTTAAGAAAGTCGCGTGGGTTGATTGGACAGTCAACGGCGCATAAATCCGGGCGAACATTAAAGCCGTGTTCTATTCGACCGATAGTGGCTGGAAATGAACCGCCACCGTGGGCAAAGGCCACTTTAAGTTGTGGTAAGCGTTGTAGCACGCCACCAAAAATCATGGAGCAAATGGCTAAGCTAGACTCCGCCGGCATACCGACTAACCACGGCAGCCAGTATTTTGGCATTTTTTCTTTTGCCATCATGTCCCACGGATGGACAAATACTGCTGCGCCTAAGTCTTGCGCCGCTTCAAAAATTGGAAAGAGTTGCTCGTGATCTAAATTCCAGTCATTAATATGTGAGCCAATTTGAATACCGGCGAGGCCAATGTCGTTAACGCAGCGCTCTAACTCTTTTATGGCTAAATCTGGCGCTTGCATCGGCACTGTGCCAAGACCGATAAAACGCTTGGGATGATCGGCAACAATGCCAGCGATATGATCATTTAAATATTTCGCTAAATCTAAGGTATCGTTAGGCTTGGCCCAGTAATTAAACATCACAGGTACAGTTGAAAGCACTTGCACATCAACTTTGTGCTGCTGACAGTCTTGCAAACGTACTTTAGGATCCCAGCAGTTGTGCTCAATTTCACGGAAAAACTTTTCATCCACCATCATACGTGCACAGCCACACTTGTGATGATCTAAACTAACAAAGCCGCCATAACCATACTTTTCGCGTAAGTTCGGCCAAGTTTTTGGCAGGATATGGGTATGAATATCTATTTTTAACATCATGCGCCCTTAGGATTTTTTAGCGATATGCCCGCACTTTTGACACTGACAGTTGCTGTGATTGTTATAAAAATTATTGAACACCACCGGTAAATCTTGCTCAATGTTTTCTAAGTTAAATTGCTCATGGTATAGCGGATTTTTACATTGCGAACAAAACCAAAACAGCGCATCTTGCTGCTTGCTAGTGCGCTTTTGCTCAACCACCAGGCCAACACTATGCTCAAAGCGTTGTGGTGAATGCAGCACTTTCGGCGGCAGTAAAAATATTTCGCCGGCTTTAATGGCAATATCGCGAAATGTTAATGTCGGCGTCGATTGTTTGTTGTTAGTGGTATCGCGTGGGTAACAGTCTTCAACAGGGTTTTCAACAATGCTGAGCACCATCTCGCCTTCTAATTGGTAGAATAGCTCAGGGGTTTCGTTATAGTGAAAGTCTTGACGATTATTGGGGCCGCCAACCACCATAACGATATAATCGTCTTGCTGAAATATTTGCTTGTTACAGACCGGCGGTTTTAGCAGCTCTCTGTGTTCATCAACCCATTGTTGTAAGTTAAATGGCATGGCAAAGTTAGCCATAA